>NCBV01000004.1 GCA_002279355.1 Acidiphilium sp. 37-60-79 | reverse complement strand
ACCGCCGCACGGCACGGAATTGATGCCTATACCGCCATCAAAAACGCCGTCACCGGAGCATCAATGCCGATCGACCTCCTGCCGGGTTGAGCAGATACCTCTTTTCAATCGTGCTCGAGGAATATTCTGGAGAATACCGACCGGTCAATCCCATAAGGCGCCGATGGATCGGACGAGGATGGCCGCTGCGGCGGGGTGGGGATTTCAGTGTCGTTCGTCGAATGCTCAATCACGTCCGGATCGGGTTCCGCATCGATATCGGTGACCCTATCATGGTCGTGATCATCCCGCAGGTCTGGCTCGTCCGTCGGCGGCAAAATTTCGAGCGTCCGTGCGGATTCAAAGCCGCGTGGCACCTTTGGGGCAATGGCATAATAATCGACGTCCAGCACATCGTCCAACGTTAACGCATGCACACTCGGTGCGGTGATGATCGCGGTGGGTGCAATCGTCTCCGCGTCTGGAGCCTCAGGCCAAATCGAACCGGGCAAATGGGCAAGTTCAGCGTCATCGAGTAGCCCGTCATCCATCCCGGTTGCACCATCCTGACGGTGCTCCGATCCAACAAAATCAATATTCTCCGGCTCGGTATGGTCAGCATCAAGCAGGATGGCCGGTTCAGCCGCTTGCGGCTGAACGATCGTCTCGGACAAGGGCTCATCGCTCTCGACCGGCGCAACCGGCCCAGGCTCTGCGCCGGATTGCTCCGCCGCCTGTGGTCGATCATTTTGCGAATCGTCAGCGGGTGCTGGATCAATAGCCACTGGCGGCTCGGCAGAAGCCGGTGGCGGCACGTCAACCCAGGCAGCGACAGGCGATGCGGGTTGAGCGCTGAGCCGGGCCTCACTCAGCCGGCGAATACTGACAATCGGATCTTGCGGCAGCACCCCGTTGAAATCATCCATGATCCCGAGGATGCGATCAGCTAAAGCCGAACACTCCTCGCGCTGCAGATTGGCCCCTAATTCCTGCTGCAAGAAATCAGTCACCGTATCGGTCGGATCACGCTCAAAGCTCGGTGCGAAGTTGGCTTCCCAGCGCACCATCATGTCTAATGCACGAGGGGTCGGCACCGAGCCGCGCAATGTTCCCCACAATATCCGCCGAATTCGCGCGCTTGCGTCCATTGCGTTAGCCCCTGCATCCTGCAAGGCCGCCACTCTGGGCTAAGCCTATTGAATGGAGCACCCGATCGAGAACAGACAAGCGGGGATGTATGGCAAGTGAGTTCATGGACTATGTCTCTAGCGCAGCCTGAAATGTTATTCCAGCGTGTTTATTCTGGCTTGGGTTGTGTTGGGTGGTCTTGTTCTCTTCACGGGTTGCAGGCCGCGTGCTATCCAGCATTATAGTGGAACGGTCAAATTGGTTTGCAGCCAGATCGTGAAGACCTTGAGGAGCCGAGACGATGAGCGAAAGTCAATTACGGGCGATATTATTGGGGTTGCGTGCCTTGTCGCCGGACATTCTGGCCTCGGCGGTCATTTCAACTGATGGGCTGGTGATCGCGTCGGCCCTGCCGAACGATCTGGACGAAGATCGCGTCGGCGCGATGGCCACAGCCATGCTCAATTTCGGCGCCCGGATCTCCAAGGAGCTCGCGCGCGGCCCGCTCGACCAGGTCGTGATCAAGGGTCAGGGCGGCTATGTGGTGCTCGAATTTGTCGGTGTTGATGCGCTGCTCTGCATTGTCACGGGTGGCGACGCCAAGCTCGGCCTTGTGCTGATGGCCGCCAGCCGCGGCGCATCCGCGCTCAACGAGGCGCTCGGTTAAAAATTTGGGCGCAGCCACGGCCTGTTATTCAACCGTTGCCGCCCACCTCCTAAGTAATTTCCGATTCTTCGCAACGGCATCCTATTCACGGTAAACCTTGTTGCGTCTGGAGACTGGCCATTTGGTTGGTTTGGCATCGAAAGGGGAATTACCGATGGCGTCCTATAGTAATAGTATGCAACGCGCACAAGCAAAAGCACCCGACCCGCTCCTTGCGCATATCGGATCGCGCCTGCGGGATCGGCGGGTATTATTGGGCATAACAGCGGCGCAACTCGGCACAACGATCGGCGAATCAGAGGGGCAAATCGAACGTTTCGAGAGTGGCGCCAACCGGATTACGCCCGTGGTCCTCTATGAAATTTCACAATTTTTGCACGTTTCCGTTGCTTATTTTTATCAAAACGACGCAGGTCCAACCCTGAGCCGGGATCATACCGCCGTCGCCGACATCGCCACCTTCCGGGCCGCACGCCAAGCCGCGCTTGCGCCCCACGCGGCGGCATCCGCCGAATTCTCAATGATCCTCGAGCAAATCACCGACCCCACAGTGCGCGACTGTCTGATCGCCTTCATGCACAGCCTGATCCCCGAACCGGCCGCCCCATCCATCGATCCCGCGGCAGCCCATCGGCGCGATGGCGCGACGCAAAACGCGATCAACACCCAAGCCCTCTTCATCCGCCTCGCCGATATCGGCCAAGGCCTCTAACAAGCGACCCTAAGCCGACCCGGCGCGCCTCAGCTTTTCAACCCGGCAGGGCAGGGGCCGCCGGCCATCCAATCCAACAGCTCAACCGTATGAATCGTCGGAATCCCCGCCCCGGCCAATTGCGTCAGGCACCCAATATTACCCGCCGCAATCGCATCGGGTGACAAAGCGGTCAGCGTATCGAGTTTGCGTGCGCGCAACGACGACGCGATTTCCGGCTGCAAAATATTATAGGTCCCCGCCGAGCCACAGCATAAATGCGCATCGCGCGGCTCCACCACACGAAACCCCGCTTGGCGCAGCAGCGCCTTCGGCGCGTCGGTGATTTTCTGGCCATGCTGCAACGAGCATGCCGCATGATACGCAATCGTCAGCCCCGATTCAGGCCTTGTCCGCTGATAGCCAATTTTCAGCAAATACGCGGAAACATCCATCGCCAGCGCCGAAATCTTTGCGGCCTTACCAGCCAAATCCGGGCCTTCACCCCGTAGCGCAAACCCATAATCCTTCACCACCGTGCCGCAGCCCGACACATTGATGATAATCGCGTCGGTTTCCTCATCCAGCGCATCGGTCATGGCCCTGATCGTCGCGCCAGCCTGCGCCACGAACGCCGCATGCTTGCCCATATGATGGGTCAGCGCCCCGCAACAGCCCGCCGCCTGCGGAATAACCACCTCCACGCCCATTCGGTTCAACAGCCTGATCGTCGCCGCATGAATCCCCGGATCAAGCACGCGCTGGGCACACCCGGCCAGCAGCAACACCCGCCCGCGCCGCGTCCCCTGCGCCGGATGCACGGTCTGCGCGGTCACATCCCCTACCCCTTGGGCAACCACCCGCTCCGAGGCCGCCAGCGCCAGCATCGCCCGCATCCGCGCAAACAACACCCCGCGCTGCGGAATCAAGCCGACAAACGGCCGCGCCAACCCCGCCGCCCGCAACGCCCATCGCATCCGCGCCGGATACGGCAAAATCGCCGCCAGCACAGCGCGCAGCCCCCGATCATGCCAAGGCCGCCGGAACGTCTGCTCCACATGGGTCCGCGCATGATCGATCAAATGCATATAATCAACGCCGGACGGGCACGTCGTCATGCATGACAAGCACGACAAACACCGATCCAAATGAAACGCCACCGGCGCACTCGCCGCCGAACCGCTCTCCAGCATCTCCTTGATCAAATAAATCCGCCCGCGCGGACTATCATCCTCATCGCCCACGGTAATAAAACTCGGGCAGGTCGCGGTGCAAAACCCGCAATGCACGCAGGATCGCAGAATCGAATCCGCAACCTGAATGGCAGGATCGCGGAGTTGAACTTCGGTGAAATTGGTTTGCATCAGTGCCTCAAGCCGCGTGGAGCTTGCCAGGAGTGAAAACACCGGCCGGATCAAAAGCCGATTGCAGCCGCCCGCGAATCGCCGCGAGGGCCGCCGGTTCAGGGGGAACGGCGTCGAG
The DNA here is from genome assembly GCA_002279355.1 of Acidiphilium sp. 37-60-79. Classification (GTDB taxonomy): domain Bacteria; phylum Pseudomonadota; class Alphaproteobacteria; order Acetobacterales; family Acetobacteraceae; genus Acidiphilium. Next base: position 106,486 of record NCBV01000004.1, on the reverse strand, counting down.
GCTCGCCCGCAGCGATTCCGGCGCCCGCAATAACCACCATCCGCCGCGCACCGCCGCAACCGCGCCGCTCAACGCCGCCGCCGCCGCCTGGGTCGCCGGACCGGCCAGCAGCAACAGCCCGCCGCCCCAATCCAAATACCCATCCAGCCCCAATGATTGCGCCCGTTCCAAAATCCCTGGCCCCTGTGAGGGTGCCACCGAAACCCGCCAAATCATCGTATCCGCGCCCACCGCCAACGGCGTCGCATCGCGCACCGCCTGCCAAATCGCCAATGAACCCGCCTGATCCAGCAACGCCGACGCGCCATAACGTCCCAATTGCTGACGCAGCGCCTGCAACCGATACGCCACCGACGCCGCGACATCCTCAATCCGGATCAACGCCACCGGCCGATCATACCCCATCGCCGCCGCCGCCCGCTCGGGCAAATAAGCCGCCCCGGTCACCGAAAATGGCGACCCCAGCGCCGCCGACAACGCCGCCACCGCCCGCGCCGGCGTCAGATCATGCAGCACCAACGTGCCGGTCGCTTCGGGGATCGGCAACACTTTCACGGTAATCTCCGTCAGCAAGGCCAGCGTGCCATATGAGCCGGTCAGCAACTTCGCCAAATCCAACCCGGTGACATTCTTCAACACCCGCCCACCCGAGCGCACAATTTCACCCCGCCCAGTAATGGCGCGCACCCCCAGCACATGATCGCGCATCGCCCCCCACGCAATGCGCCGTGGCCCGGAAAGATTACACGCAATAATCCCGCCCAGACTTTGCACCACCCCATCACCGCCCAAAAACCCATAGCGCGGCGGCTCGGCAATCATTTGCTGGCCCGATTCCGCAAGAACCGCCTCCAATTCCGCCAAAGGCGTCCCCGCCCGCGCACTCAGCACCAACTCCTTTGGCGCATAAAGCGAAACCCCGCGAAATGCCCGCGTGCTCAGTGTCTCTCCGGCCACCACCGGGCGCAAAAACCCGGCCTTGGAGCCATAGCCGGTTAAATTCAACGCCGTTTTCGCCGCCGTCGCCGCCGCAATCGCGGCGGCAAACCCAGCCTCGCTATCGGGGGCGATCATGCGGCGTGCGGCAGCGAAGCGCGGGCGGGCAGCCGGTCGAGCGGGAATACTTTCGCGGTATTGAGCAGCCAATCAGGATCAAACGCCGATTTGACCGCCCGCTGCAAGTCAAGCTCGATCTCGGTAAATTGCACCTTCATCAAATCGCGCTTTTCCACCCCCACGCCATGCTCACCGGTCAAGCAACCGCCAACCTCAACACAAAGCCGCAAAATATCCGCCCCAAACGCCTCGGCCTTTTGCATCTGCCCCGCCTGGTTGGCATCGAACATGATCAGCGGATGCAAATTCCCATCGCCCGCATGGAAAATATTCGCCACCTTCAGCCCATATTCCGCGCTCAACGCCTCAATCCGCGCCAGAACCTGCGGCAATGTGCTGGTCGGGATCGTGCCATCCATACATAAATAATCCGGGCTAATCCGGCCAATCGCGCCAAATGCGCCCTTGCGCCCCTTCCAAATCGCCGCCGATTCCGCGTCATTCTGCGAAATTTTCAAGCTGGTCGGCGCAAATGCGCTGCAAATCTCCTTAATCCGCTCCAGCATCGCGGTCTGCTCATCCGCGCTGCCTTCCACCTCGATAATCAGCATCGCCTCGGCATCCAGCGGATACCCCGCATGGGCAAACGCCTCACAGGCATGGATCGCCGGCCGATCCATAAATTCGAGCGCCACCGGAATAATCCCCGAGCCAATAATCGCATCCACGCAGGCCCCGGCAATCGCATTGCTGGAAAACGCCGCCAACATCGCCCGCGTGCCTTCGGCCGCGCGCAAAATCCGCACGGTAATTTCCGTCACAATACCAAGCTGACCCTCGCTGCCGATAATAATCCCCAGCCAATCATAGCCCGCCGCGTCCAAATGGGTGCCGCCCAACTCGATAATATCGCCAGTGATCGTGACCAGCTTAACGCCGAGCACATTATTCGCGGTCACCCCATATTTCAGGCAATGCGCGCCTCCGGAATTCATCCCGATATTGCCGCCAATCATGCAAGCCAACTGGCTCGACGGATCAGGCGCATAAAAAAACCCATCCGCCTCCACCGCACGGGTAATCCCCAAATTGGTCACCCCCGCCTGCACCACCGCATAGCGATCGGCATAATCAATCTGCAAAATCCGGTTCATCCGCATCATGCCGATCACCACCGCATCGGCCAGTGGCAAAGCGCCGCCCGCGAGCGAGGTTCCAGCCCCGCGCGGGATCACCCGCACATTCTGCGCCTGACAAAATGCCAAAATCGCCGCCACCTGCTCGGTGGTTTCCGGCAACACCACCGCGAGCGGCATTTGCCGATAGGCGGTCAAACCATCGGTCTCATAGGGTTTAAGACGCACCGGATCGGCAATCACCCCATCCGCAGCGGGCAAAATTTTGCGCAACCCCGCAACCAGCGCATCGCGCCGCGCTAAAGTCGCAGGGTTTGGAGCCGGCAAGGCAATCATGGCAATTCTCCCGAATTGCCTTCAGCTTTAGCGCATGATCACCAGCAGGTGAAGCCGCTCAAACACGCCGAAAGCCGCAAAACCGATTTTACGCCGAACAGCAACCAGTGCCCACCGTCGGGACCGATCAGCCACAAGGATCAGGTGCGCAAAACGAGCTGTGCAAGACGAGCTGTGCAAGACGAGCTGGGCAAAACGAGCTGGACAAAACTGGGCGCGCAAAACTGCGCGCAAAAAATCAGCCTTGGCGGGCTTTCATCCGGGGATTCTTCTTATTAATCACATAGACCCGGCCATGACGGCGCACGACGCGGCAATTCTTGTCGCGGGTCTTGGCAGAACGGAGCGAATTACGGATCTTCATGATGTTCAGTCTCGTTGAGGTCGGGTGAAGTTCGCCGCTGTATGGAAAGCCTTCGCGCCGATGTCAACCTCGCCCCCTCGCCAGCCCGCCCGGTCGTGGCGGCTGATGGCGGATTGACGCGCACGAAAAGCAATCGCATGGAGTGTCGCGACCGGGTTTTTGCTCCCGACCCTCAGCGAGATAGGCACAGGCATCGTGATGGCGAAAAATGAAACGGCGAAGCGGATACGGGTTTCATCGGGTCGAATTGGCCTGTTGCTCACCGCCTTCCTGATGCTGGGGCTCATCGGCGTGTTCGCCACCTATGCCGCGCCAATCCCGGCGATGCGCGGGATGATCACCGAAACCGCCCTGCTCAAAGCGATTGCCGCCCAAAACCCCGCACAAATCCAGCAGGCGATGCAGCAAGCCAAACCGATGCTCGGCATCCAGTCACTCAAACAATTCGCCACCTTGCCGCAAACCCGGCAAGGCGCTTTGGCCGCCGCTATTCTGCTTGAGCATGACAGCACTGCGGGCAGCCAACTCATTTCCTACCGGCTACGCTTGGAAATAATCGTGATTGGAATCGTCGCCGCTCTGTTCGGGGTGGCACTCCTCGGCATCGGCGATGCCGCACCCCCATCCCCCGTTGCCCCTCATGATGATCAACAGGAAATCATGCAGCCATGAGCCGAATCGCTTACGTCAATGGTCGTTACGTCGCGCATCATGCCGCCATGGTCTCGATCGAGGATCGCGGTTATCAATTTGGCGATGGCGTCTATGAGGTGGTGCCGATCTATCGCAGCACCTTCATCGATGCCGATCTCCATCTCGCCCGCCTCGCGCGCAGCCTGCGCGAATTGGAAATCCCCGCGCCGATGGGCGATGCCGCCTTGCGCAGCGTGCTGATGATGGTCGCCCGGCGCAACCGGGTGCGCGATGGGATCGTCTATCTGCAAATCACCCGTGGCGTGGCAAGGCGTGATCACGCTTTTCCGGCCCGCATCATCCCCTCGATGGTGGTCACCGCCCGTCCCGGCCCGCCGATGCCCACCGATATCGATGGTTGGGCTGGCGGCGCGATCACCGTGCCCGATATTCGCTGGGGCCGCTGCGACATTAAATCGGTCAATCTGCTCCCCAACGTGCTGGCCAAACAAGCCGCGCGCAGGGCAGGGGTCTATGAAGCGATTCTGATCGGCCCCGCCGATCAGGTGATGGAAGGCTCCAGCACCAATGTTTGGATCGTCGATCATGACGGCGTGTTGCGCACCCGCAGGCTCGATCATCACATCCTGCCCGGCTGCACCAGAGCCGCCCTTGCGGGCCTATTGGCCGAAAACACCATTTCGTTCCGCGAAGACGGGTTCGATCTGGCCACGCTGAAGCGCGCCCGCGAGGTGTTTCTCACCAGCGCCACATCCCTGGTCAAGCCGATCACCACCATCGATGGCCAGCCGATCGGCAATGGCGCGGTCGGCACCATCACCGCCCAATTATTCGGATTATTCGCAGCGCACGCGCGCGCCCAAGCAGAGCAGGAGGCGGCATAATGAGCGGTTCAATCCCCTATCGGCGAGTATTGTTGAAAGTCTCGGGCGAGGCCCTGATGGGCAGCCGCGATTATGGGCTCGATAACGAAACAGTCAGCAATATCGCCCAAGACGTCAAAGACGTGGTGGCCATGGGCGCGCAGGTCTGCCTCGTCATTGGTGGCGGTAATATTTTTCGCGGCGTCTCCGGCGCCGCCGCCGGGATGGATCGCGCCCAAGCCGATTATATGGGCATGCTCGCCACCGTGATGAACGCGCTGGCCATGCAATCGGCGCTGGAAAAATGCGGCGTGGAAACCCGCGTGCAATCAGCGATCCCAATGTCCGCCGTGTGCGAGCCCTATATTCGCCGCCGCGCCGAGCGCCATATGGAAAAGGGCAGGGTGGTGATTTTCGCCGCCGGCACCGGCAACCCGTTTTTCACCACCGATACCGCCGCCGCCTTGCGCGCCACCGAAATGAAATGCGATGCGCTGCTCAAAGGCACCCAGGTCGATGGCGTCTATTCCGCCGATCCGCGCAAGGTCGCCGGTGCTGAACGCTACCACGAACTCACCTATCATGATGTGCTCGCCCGCGATTTGGCGGTGATGGATGCCGCCGCGATCAGCATTGCCCGCGAAAATGCCCTGCCGATCATCGTGTTCAATATCCGCGCCCCGGGCGCCTTCGCCAGCGTGGTGCGCGGCGAGGGTCTGTTCACCTGCATTCTGGAACGTTGAGAAGAGGAGTTTTTAACCATGGACGCTGATCTGGAATTACTCACCGATGATCTTTCGCGCCGGATGGATGGCGCGATGGAAACCCTCAAGCGCGAATTTAGCGGTCTGCGCACTGGCCGCGCCAACCCCGCCTTGCTCGAACCCGTGCGGGTCGAGGCCTATGGCCAAACCATGCCGCTCAACCAGGTCGCCACCATCGCGGTGCCAGAGCCGCGCTTGCTCAGCGTGCAGGTCTGGGATCGCTCCATGGTCAATGCGGTGGTCGCCGCCATCCGCGATTGCGGGTTGGGTCTCAACCCGCAGCCCGATGGCCAAATGATCCGCGTGCCACTGCCCATCCTCACCGAAGAACGCCGCAACGACCTCGCCAAAACCGCCGGCAAATATGCCGAAGGTGCGCGCGTCGCGGTGCGCGCGGTCCGGCGCGATGGGATGGAACAAATCAAGGCGATGGAGAAAAAACACACGATCGGCGAAGATGTCGGCCGCGATTGGTCCGAGCGGGTGCAAAAACTCACCGATGCAATGATCAAGCGCATCGATGAACTCTTGCTCGAAAAAGAAAAGGATATTCGTCAGGTCTAGCCCGGTCAGCCGACGCCCCCTGATGAGCAAACCAAGCCGATGAACAAACCGCCCCAAACCTCCGCCGCACCGCCCCGCCATGTCGCGATCATCATGGACGGCAATGGCCGCTGGGCCGCACGCCGGGGCTTGCCGCGCGCGGCCGGTCACCGCGAAGGCGGCAAAGCGGTCCGCCGCACCATCGAGGCCGCCATTGAGCACGGCGTGGAATGGCTCACCTTGTTCGCCTTTTCCTCGGAAAATTGGCATCGCCCGCAATCCGAAGTCTCCGACCTCACCCGCCTGCTGCGGCGCTATTTGCGCAGCGAATTGAAGGAACTCGAACAAGGCGGGATCAAATTGCGCGTGATCGGCGAGCGTGATCGGTTCGGCCCGCGCCTGCGCGCCGAACTCGCCGCCGCCGAGGAGCGCACCCGTAACAACACCAAATTCAATCTGGTCATCGCCCTGTCCTACGGCTCACGCGCCGAATTGGTCACCGCCGCCCGCCGGGTGGCCGAGGCCGCACGCGCAGGCCAGCTTGACCCCGCCACTCTCGATGAGGCGAGCTTCGCCGGGTATTTGGCGACGTCCGGCATGCCCGATCCCGATTTGGTCATTCGCACCAGCGGTGAACAACGCCTGTCCAACTTCCTGCTCTGGCAAGCCGCCTATGCCGAGCTGATTTTTGTCGAAGCGCTCTGGCCCGATTTTGGTGCTGCGCATTTCGCCGCCGCCCTCGCCGATTATGCCGGGCGCGAACGCCGCTTCGGCGTCCGCCCCACCACCGATACAGCCGAACCCGGCGGAGCGCATCATTGAAAGCGGCCGCACCGGCCAGCGCAAAATGGAACGATCTTTGGCGCCGCACGGTCTCGGCCCTGGTGCTTGGCATCCTCGCGCTCACCGCCTTGCTCGTCGGCGGCTGGCTATGGGCGTTATTGGTGCTCGCCTTCGCCGCCATGCTGACCCGCGAATGGATCACGCTCGCCCGCCCTGTAAGCCCGATGGCGCGTACCCGCTTTCTCGCCCTCGGCATCCCCTATATCGCCCTGCCCACCGCTGCCCTGCTTTGGTTGCGCATCCTGGCCCCTGGTGGGCCCAATGACATGTTGTTTCTGCTGATCGTGGTCTGGGCCACCGATATCGGCGCCTATCTTACCGGCCGCTGGATCGGCGGGCCGCGCCTTGCCCCGCGCATCTCCCCCGGCAAAACCATCAGCGGCGCCATCGGCGGCCTGCTCGCCGCAATTCTCGCCGCCATCATATTCGCCTTGATCGCCGCCGCCGCATGGCCCAGCGCCGCATCGCTGCTGGTCATCATCCTGATCGCCACCCTGCTCAGCATCGTCTCGGCGATCGGCGATCTCGTCGAAAGCGCGATCAAACGCTGGCTCGGCGTCAAGGATTCCGGCCACAGCATCCCCGGTCATGGCGGCGCGTTCGACCGGCTGGACGGCCTGCTGTTCGCCGCCCCGCTCGCCGTGCTGATCGTCCAGCTTGGCAGCGCATTCACCCATGGGATAGGGATACCGCTATGGATGTAAAAACCGTCACCATCATGGGCTGCACCGGCAGCATCGGCACCCAAACAATCGATTTGCTGATGGCCAACCCGGATCGCTACCGGGTTCACGCGCTGATCGCGGGCAGCAACGCAAACCGCTTGGCCGAGCAGGCGCTGGCGCTGCGCCCCGCCATCGCCGTGATCGCCGATCCCGCGCAACTTCCCGCCTTGCGCGCCGCCCTCGCGGGCACTGGCATCCGAGCCGAGGGCGGCCGCGCCGCCGTGATCGATGCTGCGGGCGAAAAAGTCGATTGGACCATGGCCGCGATCACCGGCACCATTGGCCTTGAACCCACCCTCGCCGCCATCAGCCATGGCGGCTCAATCGCACTCGCCAATAAAGAAGCCCTGGTCTCGGCGGGCGATGTGATGCTGCGCGCCGTGCGCGACGCCGGAGCGAATTTGCTGCCGGTCGATTCCGAACATAACGCGATTTTTCAATCCCTGGCCGATGGTAACCGCGCCGCCCTGGAAAAAATCATCCTCACCGCCTCCGGTGGCCCGTTCCGCCTCGCCAGCCTCGCGGACATGCAAGCAGCCACCCCCGAACGCGCCTTGCGCCACCCGGTCTGGTCGATGGGTGCCAAAATCTCCATCGATTCCGCCACCTTGTTCAACAAAGGCCTGGAAGTCATTGAAGCCGCACGATTATTTTCTCTCCAGCCCGATGAAATCGAGGTGCTGGTCCATCCACAATCGGTGGTTCATGGCATGGTCTGCTACCGCGATGGCAGCGTCCTCGCCCAAATGGGTGCCCCCGATATGCGCATCCCCATCGCCCATACCCTGGCGTGGCCCGCCCGCCTCACCACCCGCTCGCCCCGGCTCGACCTCGCCTCAATCAGTAAACTCGAATTTTATCCCCCTGATCTTGAAAAATTTCCCGCCCTCCGCCTCGCCCGCGAGGTGCTCATCGCCGGACGCGGCGCCTCTTGCGTGCTGAACGCCGCCAACGAAATCGCCGTCGCCGCTTTTCTTGATCGCCGCCTCGGCTTCCTCGACATTGCCCGTCTGGTCGAAACCGTGCTCGACCGGCTCGGCGCACCCCCCGTGCCGGATCTCGCCGCCGTCCTCGCCCTCGACGCCCAAGCCCGCCGCGTCGCCACCGATTCGCTCGCGGTCCTCGCATAACAATGCAGCCATCTTTATTCCAACTTCACCTTTTGCACCTATATGCCCTTCATGCTCGGTGATCTCCACACGTTGCTCGCCTTCGTCATCGTCCTCGGGATTCTCATCTCGGTGCATGAATTCGGCCATTACGCCGTCGCCCGCTGGCGCGGCGTGCATGTCGAAACCTTCTCGGTCGGCTTCGGCCCGGCCCTGCTGTCGCGCACCGATAAACGCGGCACCGTCTGGAAACTCTCAATCATCCCCCTCGGCGGCTATGTCCGCATGCAAGGCTGGGCCGAACTCGGCGGCGAAACCACCGGCGAGACCACACAAGGCAGCTTTCGCACCAAATCCCTCGCCTCGCGCGCCATGATCATCGCCGCAGGCCCGTTCGCCAATTTCATGCTCGCACTCCTGATCCTCATCGCCGTCACCGCAACGCTCGGCCGCGAGACCGTGTTGCCAGTTATCACCGGCATCGTTGCCCAATCCCCCGCCGCGAAAGCCGGCCTGCTGCCCGGCGAGCGGATCATCTCGGTCAACGGCGTCAAAGTCAGCAATTTTATCGCCCTCCACAAATTGGTCGCGCCATTCCCCGGAAAATCGCTCACCTTCGTCGTGCAAAATCACGGCCAACCGCACAGCGTCGCGCTCACCCCCATGCGCAAAATCGTCGCCGGCCACGACATCGGCGAAATCGGCATCATCGGCGGCACATTCGCCCGCCAGCCAGTCTCCCTGCCCATGGCGGTCGTCATCGGCGCCAAACAAACCTACGGCCTCACCACCGCCACGCTGCACGGCCTCTGGCAGCTGGTCGCCTATCAGCGCGGCGTCAAAGACCTCGGTGGCCCCGTCAAAATCGCCGAACTCTCCGGCCAAGCCGCATCGCAAGGCGTTGGCGATTTTTTCACCTTCATTGCCATTTTATCGGTCAATCTCGGCCTGCTCAATCTCATCCCCATCCCCATCCTCGATGGCGGCCACCTGCTCTATTACGCCTACGAAGCCGTCCGCCGCCGCCCCCTGCCGCGCGCCGTGCAAGAAGCCGGCCTCGGCTTCGGCGCCATGATCCTGCTCACCCTGATCCTCGCCGTCTCCTGGCACGATTTGCACATCCCCTCACCAATCACCTGGCTTTCCCATACCCTGGGCTAACCACCCGACATCCGTTAAAATTAAATTGCGCACCGCACCGCTTGCATGGCTCACTATGTCCCGGCACGATTGCCAAATCATCCAAATTCGCTCATGCGAGCAGCCGCAACAATCCACCATTCGCGACAGGGAGACCCAAAATGCGCGTTTACTATGACACCGATGCCGATGTGAATCTGATCAAAGCCAAAAAAGTCGTCGTCGTCGGCTATGGCAGCCAGGGTCACGCCCATGCGCTCAACCTCAAAGAATCCGGCCTCAAAGACCTCGTCGTCGCCCTGCGCAAAGGCTCCAGCGCCATCGCCAAAGCCGAAGCCGCCGGCCTCAAAGTCATGGACCCCTCCGAAGCCGCCCGCTGGGCCGACGTCGTCATGATCCTCACCCCCGATGAAGGCCAAGGCGAACTCTACCGCGACCACCTCGCCGCCAACCTCAAGCCCGGCGCCGCCATCGCCTTCGCCCACGGCCTCAACATCCATTTCAACCTCATCGAACCCCGCCCCGATATCGACGTGTTCATGATCGCCCCCAAAGGCCCCGGCCACACCGTGCGCAGCGAATATCAGCGCGGCGGCGGCGTCCCCTGCCTCGTCGCCGTCGCCCAAAATCCCTCCGGTAACGCACTCGACATCGCCCTGTCCTACGCCTCCGCCATCGGCGGCGGTCGCGCCGGCATCATCGAAACCAGCTTCAAAGAAGAATGCGAAACCGACCTGTTCGGCGAACAATCCGTCCTCTGCGGCGGCCTCGTCGAACTCATCAAAGCCGGTTTCGAAACCCTCGTCGAAGCGGGCTACGCCCCCGAAATGGCCTATTTCGAATGCCTCCACGAGGTCAAACTCATCGTCGACCTCATCTACGAAGGCGGCATCGCCAACATGAACTACTCCATCAGCAACACCGCCGAATATGGCGAATACGTCACCGGCCCCCGCATCGTCACCGCCGAAACCAAAGCCGAAATGAAGCGCGTGCTCGATGATATCCAAAAAGGCCGCTTCACCCGCGATTGGATGCTGGAAAATCGCGTCAACCAAACCAACTTCAAAGCCATGCGCCGCGCCAACGCCGAACACCCGATCGAACAAGTCGGCGAAAAGCTCCGCGCCATGATGCCCTGGATCCGCGAGCGCGCCCTCGTGGACAAAGCCCGCAATTAATCCGAAAACTCGGGACTAACCATAAAGGAACGCACCATGAAAATCGCCAATAACGTCACCGAACTGGTCGGCCGCACCCCCCTCGTGCGCATCCGCCGCATGGCCGCAGCCTTGCCCGGCTCGATCGTGGCCAAATTGGAGTTTTTCAACCCCGCCAATTCGGTCAAAGACCGGATTGGCGTGGCCATGATCGAAGCCGCCGAACGCCAAGGCCTCATCGACCAACGCAGCATCATCGTCGAGCCAACCTCCGGTAACACCGGCATCGCCCTCGCCATGGTCTGCGCCGCCAAAGGCTACGGCTGCATCATCACCATGCCCGATTCCGTCAGCCGCGAACGCCGCGCCGTCATCCGCGCCTACGGTGCCGAAGTCATCCTCACCCCCGGCGCCGAAGGCATCAGCGGCTCCATCCGCAAAGCCGAAGAAATCGTCGCCCGCGGCTCCCAATATTTCATGCCCCAACAATTCGAAAACCTCGCCAACCCCGCCATCCACCAGCGCACCACCGCCGAAGAAATCTGGGCCGATACCGATGGCAAAGTCGACATCCTCATCTCCGGCGTCGGCACCGGCGGCACCCTCACCGGCGTCGGCACCCTGATCAAATCCCGCAAACCCTCCTTTCGCTGCGTCGCCGTCGAACCCGACGCCTCGCCCGTCCTCTCCGGCGGCGCCAAAGGCTCCCACATGATCCAAGGCCTCGGCGCCGGCTTCGTCCCCGACGTGCTCGACACCAAACTCATCGACGAAATCATCCGCGTCACCAACGATGACGCCCTCGCCACCGCCCGCCGCGCCGCCCGCGAAGAAGGCCTGCTCGTCGGCATCTCCTCCGGCGCCGCCCTCTGGGCCGCCCTCGAAGTCGCCAAACGCCCCGAAAACCTCGACAAACTCATCGTCACCATCATCCCCTCCTACGGCGAACGCTACCTCTCCACCGCCCTCTTCGCCGGCCTCACCGATTGATCGCCTCCCTCGCCCACACCATCATCGCCATCATCGCCGCCCTCGGCTACGCAGGCATCGCAGGCCTCATGGCCCTCGAATCCGCCTGCGTGCCACTCCCCTCCGAAATCATCATGCCCTTCGCCGGCTACCTCGTCTCCACCCACCACCTCACCCTCATCGGCGTCACCCTCGCCGGCACCATCGGCTCCAGCCTCGGCTCAACCGCCGCCTACCTCGCCGGCGCCACCGGCGGCCGACGCTTCATCAACCACTACGGACGCTACATCCTCATCAGCCAAACCGAACTCACCCGGATCGAAGCCGCCTTCGCCCGCTACGGCGCCATCACCGTCCTCCTCGGCCGCCTGCTCCCCATCGTCCGAACCTACATCTCGCTCCCCGCCGGCATCGCCCGCATGAATTTCTGGAAATTCCAACTCTACACCTTCGCCGGCTCCATCCCCTGGTGCTTCGCTCTCGCCTACGCCGGCCTGCGCGCCGGCCGCGCCTGGAATTCCTCGCCGCTCCTCCAATCCACCATGCACACCCTTTCGCTCCTCACCGCCGCCGCACTTTTGCTCCTCGCCGCATGGTATCTCTCCTCCCGCTGGCGGCGCTGGCGTGCTGAGGCAAGCCAAAGCCCACGGATCGACTGATGTTACCGAATTGCCCGCTAAACGCGCCAATCGCCGACGGGGCTCCGCCCTCGATCAATACAGCTTTAGGGTGTGTCACTCGACCCACCTAAAGCGATATTGATCCAGCAACGATTCGAGGTTTGACGTTTTGGCAATTACACGGCATCGAATGACTGGGTTGAGTGGAGAGCAGTCGGTCCGCTTCTGGGCGGCTAGAAACGGAATCGGATGTTCCGCGTATAGCTTGGATTGGCCGAGAGCGGAATGGCGGCTTTGGGTAACTAGGCGACGTTTATCAGCCACCCGCACCCGCCAAGTTGTTGCGAATGGCCACTGGCGGTCGGCGGCAGCCGATAGTAGGCTGTTCTTATGCTTTTCACGCTCATCTTTTTGCAAGCGCTTCAAGTTGCAATCTTGTGGCTTCATGACTGGGTGCAACTTGGCAATTTGACCGACGTAGCAGCAGTCCAGGCTCACGACACCCGCAGCCGGTTGATCCGCGTAACGGTAATTCAGTCGGTTCCATTCTCCGTTGGACTGATTGCAAGTTTGATTTTTGCTAGAACGGGCCATCCTGCTTGGCTTTGGGACTGGCTTTGGATTAGCTACAGTATTTTGTTCATAGGGGAGCTGCGCGCGTGGTGGTGGCCCTACTTTATTCAGCCTGAACCAGATAGGGCGGAACGCTATCGCGGTATGTTCGGTGGCACTAGCGCGTTCCTTCCAGAGCGCAACGGCATTGTTCCCAATACGCTTCACGTTATACTTCACTCAGCGACCGCCGCCACTTTGATCGCACTGGGGGTACGATCGTTCACGTAGCCTTGTCGGCGAATTGTCCGCTTTCCCGCTCGGCTAGAGCCATCGACAGTGACCGGAATGAGGCGCGTTGCTGTCGGCACTAGGCGGCGCTGGATGTCTGCTTCTGAGATCACGTCCCGGGCTGGCCCAGGCCCGCCTTGGGTCGAAAGCCGCCAGCGGCGGAGGCGCAGGCTCCGTCAAACTACACGAGCGACAATGACGCCTCGCGAAGCCATGGCGCAGCCGGTCATCTTCCTCTAAGAACCCACAAAATATCAGCCCGTGGAACCGGGTTGGCGGCGCGAAGGAGTGCATCATGTTCCTGAACAGCATCACCCTTACTAATTTTCTAAGCTATGGCCATGCCGCAGAGCCCATCGCGCTTGGCCCCTTGAACGTCATCATAGGGCCGAACGGTTCCGGCAAATCCAACCTGATCGAGGCAATCGAACTGCTGCGCGCCACCCCGAAAGACCTCCTGACCCCGATTCGTGACGGAGGTGGCGTTCGCGATTGGCTTTGGAAAGGAGCAACCAAGCTAGCCATCGCCACCATTGATGCCGTCATCGCTTATCCAAAACAAACAATGCCCATACGGTACCTACTAAGTTTCACTGAAACTGGCCAACGCTTTGAAATCACCGACGAAAGAATAGAGAATGAGGCGCCATATCAAGGTCAACCACAATCGCTCTACTTCTACCGTTTCAAAAACGGTCGCGGGCTGCTCAATCTCAAGGGCCACAACACGACGATGCATCCGGTTGATATCGACCCCGCCGCCTCAATCTTGTCACAGCGCAAGGATCCGGATTAATACCCAGAACTAACCTATCTGGGCAATAGCTTTGCCAAGATACGGCTTTATCGGGAATGGAGCTTTGGGCGCTATACCGTGCCACACCTGCCCCAGAAGGCCGATATACCTAACGATCATCTCGAGCCCGATGCCCGTAATTTAGGATTGGTGCTCAATCGGTTGCGCCGCGAACCGCTGGTGAAAAAACGACTTCTTGAAGCACTCCGCGTGCTCTATGACGGGATCGATGATTTTGATGTCCAAATCGAAGGAGGAACAGTTCAAGTCTTCTTCCACGAAGGGCGCTACACCGTGCCAGCAACCCGCCTCTCCGATGGCACCTTGCGCTATCTTTGCCTGCTCGCCATCCTGTGCCACCCCGACCCCGGACCACTAATCTGCATCGAAGAACCCGAATTAGGGCTTCACCCCGATATATTGCCCACCATCGCGACACTGCTCATAGAAGCATCCGAGCGAACCCAACTCATTGTCACAACCCATTCCGATGTGTTGATCGATGCCCTCACCGATACGCCCGAGGCTGTTCTGGTTGCTACACGATCAGAGCACGGCACCACTTTGGAGCGGTTGAGTAAACAAAAATTACAGCCATGGCTCGAGAATTATCGCCTGGGACAGCTTTGGACGCGGGGCGAAATCGGCGGCACGCGATGGTAAAATCAGCGGTAAAACTCTATGTCGAAGGCGGCGGCGATACCGCCTCACTAAAAACCGCCTGCCGAGAGGGTTTTACCACTTTCATAACGAAGTCAGGTGTGCAAAATCGCCCCCGCATCGTCGCCTGCGGTAGCCGACGCAACGCCTAAGAATCCTTTTGCACCGCAATCGCCAAAGGCGATAACGCGATGTTACTAATCGATAGCGAAACACCAATCGCCAGCAACCAGCAACCCAACGCAAATACCGCCAATCACGCGCCTTGGTCACATCTCGCCCAACGCCAGGGCGATGGCTGGGAAAAACCAGCCAACAGTGCCGATCATGATTGCCACCTGATGGTTCAAGTCATGGAGAGCTGGTTCCTAGCCGACCGCGACACCCTAAAAACATTTTTCGGGACCGGTTTCAAAGAACACAAACTCCCACCAGCAAACCGCTCGATTGAAACAATCGCTAAATCAGACCTCTACCGCGCCCTGCACGAGGCCACCGCCGACTGCAAAGCCAAAAGCCCTTACAATAAAGCCAATCATTCATTTAAGCTCCTCGCCGCGATCAATCCGCAAAAGCTCGCCGCCGCATCCGACTGGGCACGGCGGTTTATCGATGAACTCAAACGAAAAATGGATTGATAAACAAGGCCGCGGACCGAACAAAAAACACCAAACCCTATCCCCCATCAAAATCCCCTTGCGCAGCAACCCCCTGTCGTGCAAAATTAACGATATGACCGGATCGAATAACATCGCCAGCGCGACCGATCTTGCCGATAGCGTCACGGTGATCCTCACCATGCTGCGCAAAATCATCGCCGACCAAGGCATTTTGCGCCGCATCAACCCTGTGCTCATTCGCCTCATTTGGACCCGGATCGGTTATTGGCTCCACCGCTTTTGCACCCTCGCCACCAACCCCCCACCCACCCGCGCCACCCGCATCCGCACCCGCGCCCCCGCGTGCAAACCAAGTGTGGCGCCCGCACCCATCACCCTGCCGCGCACGCGCTTTTGGCTCGTCCGGCTGCTCCCCGGTCATCAAATTCCCGGCGCCGCCTCCCAGCTCCGCCATCTGATCGAAACCGCCGATATGACCGCCCTGGTCACCCAAACCCCGCAACTCGGCCGCGTGCTGCGCCCACTCTGCCACACACTCGGCATTGCGCTCCCCGCCTATCTCCGCCTGCCAACGCGCCCCCGCCCCACCCCCAAACCGCGCCCGCCGCGCCCCAAACGCCCGCCAAAACCACCGCCAACCCCGCTCACATTGTTCGATTATTTGCAGCAAAAATATCCCCCGCTCCAGCGCCCGCAGCTTCCCGGCCATCGCTACAGCCCGTTTTTCAAAGCGCGCTGAGTTTCTGCACCGATTTGCGACCAATTCATTACGATATCATAATAAAAAGCCCCGCCGGGAGCAAGATTTGCCCAACCGTGCAAACCATGGTGAATTTGGCGCGGAAAATCGTCCGCCCGCCACATCATCGGAGCAAAAAATGAAACTCTACACCGCCCCCCGCGCCCCCAACCCGCGCCGCGTGCATATGTTCATCGCCGAGAAAAAAATCACCGGTATCGAAGAAATCCCCATCGATCTCAACAGCTTAGAACATAAATCCGAGAATTTCCGCGCCCGCAGCCCCCTCGCACGCGTCCCCATCCTCGAACTCGATGATGGCCGCAATCTCGGCGAAACCCGCGCCATCTGCACCTATCTCGAAGGGCTCGTCCCCGAGCCCAATCTCATGGGCCGTGACGCCACCGAGCGCGCTTTCATCGAAATGACCGATCGTCGCATCGAATTTCACCTCCTCGCGCCCATCGCGAATTGGATCCGCCACTGCCATCCCGGCCTCGCCACCCTCGAAGTGCCGCAATTCCCCGAATTCGGGCAAAAACAATCAGAAAAACTCGCCGAAGTGATGGGCTGGCTGAACAATACCCTCGCCAGCCAACCCTATATTTTCGGCGAAAATTTCACCATCGCCGACATCACCGCCTTTTGCGGCATCGAATTTGCCAAACTTATGAAATTCCGCCCCGGCGAAGCCGGCTACCCCCATATCCAATCCTGGCGTGACCGCATCAACGAGCGCCCCAGCGCTGCGATGTGAGCGCTGTGATGTATGTAATCAAAGCCCGATCAGCGCCTCGATCTCCACGGCCGCATCGAGGGGGAGAGAAGGGACACCCACGGTCGAGCGGGCATGGCGCCCCCGCTCGCCAAAAATCTCCACCGCCAAATCCGAAGCCCCGTTCATCACCTTGGCATGATCGGTAAAATCCGCTGTCGCCGCAATAAACCCGCCCAGCCGAATAATCCGCACCACCTGATCGAGCCCGCCCGGCAACGCCGCCTCTAACTGCGCCAACACATTGATCAAACAAAGCCGCGCCGCACGCTGCCCCGCCGCCAACTCAACCCCAGCCCCCAGCTTGCCGGTCACCGCGAGCGCCCCAGCCTCCATCGGCAACTGCCCGCTCACCACCGCCATCCCCCCATGCACCACCACCGGCACATACGTCGCGACCGGTGCCGCCGGTGTCGGGAGCAAAATTCCAAGTTCAGCCAAACGCGCATGGATCGACATGGTTCAACTCACCAATTTCAAATGGGCCCGAACCCGGCGCGGCCGCGCCGGCTCCACCGGAGGCCGATCCTCCGGCAAATCAAGCGGTAATAACGGCGCCTCTGCTTCAACAGCCTCCATTGGATCAGCACTTTCCTGCCGCCCCAAATAATTCGCGCCTAAATGCTTACAAACATAATCCACCGGCGAGGCCGCATGACTGATCGCCGGATCACCCTCAACCACCCCCGCTGCCCCAAAACTACTATCCGCCAACGCATCCAAATACGCCGCCAGCGGCACATCATGCTGCAACCCCACACTCAGCGCGATCGCAAAACTATCCGCAAACCCCCGCACCGCCGCACTCTCTTTCGGTAGCGCGATAAAAACCTCGCCCAACCGCCCGTCCGGATACTCACCGGTGCGGAGCAAAAATTTATGCCCGCCAATACTCACCTTCTGCGTATAGCCGGCGCGCCGCGCCGGCAGCGCCGCGCGCCGCGCCTCCCCGCCACGCGGCACTGCCATACCTTGCCAAACCGGCAAATCCGGCATCGCGCCAAAATAAGGAGTCAACGCCTCAACCATCGCCCGCACCGCCGCCGCATCAGCAACCCCGAACGGATCATGCCCCGCCAAACTCCGCGCCAGCGCCACCGCCGCACTCTGCCCCCGCGCCGCCAGCCGCGCTTGCGCCCACCGCGCCAAATGACCCTCGTCATCGAGCGCACTCATCGGCGCCGCAATCCCAATCGTCTCAACCCCCAACAAACATTCAACCGCACCCGCCGGCAAAATCCCCAACACCCGCCGATGCCGCCGCAGCCCCAACGCCGCCAGCCGCGCTGAAGCCCAATCCGCATGCGCCGCGAGCAACGCTGCAACCGCACAAGCCCGCTCCCGCGCCGCCTCAGAGCCGTAATCCAAATCCAACTGCGCAAGGAACAGCGCCAAATCCGCCACCCCCACCGCCACATCCGGGGCCTCCGGCGCGATCAACGCCAACGCAATCACCGCCGCCTCAGCCACCGCCCCGAACCGTTCTTGGTCAAACCCACCATCGGCATCGATAAATTGCGGCAAATTCAGCACAAAGCCCGGCACGCGCTCAGCCTCACCCCGCCAAACCCCGGCACTCGGCGCCGCACAACGATCGCGCAGCGCCGCATGCAGCACCGTCAAATCCAACCCCAACAGGGCGGCGCGATCCATCAATGGCCTAATCCAGCCCATCGCCGCATCAATCAAATGAACCGGCGCCGACCCCACCGGGGGGCGCATTGCAAGTAACCCCGCCGCGCATCGCTCCGGCCAGCTCGCCGGGATCATCGCCCGCGCCGACATGGGACCATCCTCGCCCAATGCGAGCGTCAGCGTAGCCAGACGAACACCGCGCCATGGCGCGGGAACCTGACGGCGGGATGATCTGGGCATCTGTCGCATGACTGGATGATAGCGCGACTCGAAACGCGCTGCCAGAGGGAAAACTGCATATTGTGGTGATTTTATCCAGCTACCACAAAATACCCGAAATTTCTCACCCATTTGTGTGTGCAGTGCGGCATAGACCGCATGCGCACCGCGCTGTATAAAGCTCACATGTCAAAGTCTATCGCGCCCACCGAACCAGGCCAAAAACCCTCCCTCGCCGATTTGGGCGGGTTAGGGGCGCTCTTCATAAACCCAGGCTTGGTGCTTGGTACGTTGCGCCACGGGTTGGGCGTTGGGTCGGACGAGCTCGGTAACCGCTATTTCGAAGAGCGCCGTCCGACCCGTCCAGATGGCCGGAAGCGCCGTTGGGTTGTTTACGCCAACCGCGCACGCGATGCCTCACTGGTCCCGCCGGAATGGCATGCTTGGCTGCATTTTCTGACCGATGCGCCCTTGCCCATGGCCGCGCGTCTGCCTTGGCAAGCGCCCTATCGGCCTAATTTGACGGGCACGCCGGGCGCCTATCGGCCGCCCGGACATGACTATCTGGCCGCCGGTCAAGCATCGGCCAAGGCGGCGTATCAGCCATGGACACCGGAATGATTGCGGGGCATTTGCACCGCATCTCTATTTTTAATGCTGGAACTCGATAAAAATCATGCGTAGTCGTACGACCGAAATCATCGCCGGCCTCGTGGTCATTGCCGCCGCTGTTGCGTTCTTGATCTTTGCGTTTACCCGGAGCGGCTCCACAACCGTGTCAGGATACAGCCTGTCGGCGCAGTTTGGCGGCGTTGGCGCGTTGGAAGTTGGCTCGCCGGTCAAAATCGCAGGCGTCACGGTGGGTCATGTGAGCACCATCACGCTCAACCCGGCGACCTATGCCGCTATGGTGAAATTCTCGGTTGACCCAACCGTGAAGTTGCCGCGGGATAGCTCCGCCGCGATCGAAAGCGCGTCTTTGCTGGGGAGTGATTATTTGTCGGTCTCCCCCGGCGGGTCCAACACCATGCTCAAGCCGGGTCAAGCGATTAAGGTAACCCAGTCGGCGATCAACATCGAGTCGCTGCTGGGCAAATTTGTGTTCAGCGCCGCCAATCTGGCCGGATCGGCGGGCACAAGTAGCTCGCCAGCATCGCCGGGCCCAGCGCCATCGTCGGCGACGCCGAAAAGCCCGCTACCGTCGGGATTGAAGCCGTGAGGGCAGCCGCGTTGCGCGCCGGGGTCTCGGCGGCAATCATGCTGAACCTCATTGCGCTGTCGCCGAGTGCGGTGGCGCAATCGAGCGATCCTCATCAAATTGTGGTGCCGCCAGCGCCGCCGGTGGTCGCGGCGCCGAGCACGTCGCTACCGCCGCCCAATGTCGCCACCCCGGCCGCGCCGCCACCCGGTCTCGTTCCAGCGCAACCGCCTTTGAGTCCTCAATCGAACAATTCTTCCGCACCATCGGCTGGAGGCGACCAAACTGGGTTGCCGCCCGCCGATAATGTTTGGCATCCGCGCGATGTTGCGGTGCTTGCTGCATTAAATCAGGAAGATGGCGCGGTGGGGCGATTGAAGGTCAGAGTCGGGTCAACATTCAGTCGCGATTCGCTGCAAATTGCCGTCAAAGCCTGCGTGGTGCGCCCGAAGGGTGCGATTCCTGATGCGGCGGTTTTTTTGACCGTCACCGCGCCGGATGGGCAGAGCCACGCGAAAACATTGTTTAATGGTTGGTTGGTTCGGTCCGAGCCGGGTGCGGCGGTGGTTGCCAACGGCATCGTTTCGTTCCAAGTTCTCGGGTGCAAAGCCGGATAGCGGGTGGTCAAAGCCGATTTGGCCATTTTGTTGACGTATTTGGTCGTTTTACTTGAATTTGGATTGTGAATCCTTAGTTATCTTCGACATACAAAAATTGGAGTGTTCCCATGCGTCTTCGAGCCAAATTGTTAGGTGCAGCCAGCCTACTCGCCGTCGTCGCCTTGCCGGGTCTTGCCCTGGCGCAGGTGCCACCCGTTACCGGGCCTTATGTCAGCCTCGGTCTTGGTACCGATCTGATGATGAACCAGCATTATAGTTACGCGCCAGCGAGCCTCGGCCAGTCCGGTCACTTCCAATTCCGTCCGGATTATGCTGGCCAAGTTGGCATCGGCTACGGTCTGGGCAACGGCATTCGCATTGAGGTGGATGGCGATTTCTTTCGCAACAATGCCAGCAAATCGGTCGATAATTATAATGGCGCCAACCCAGTTCATGGCGGTGTGAACACCTATGGCGTGTTCCTGAACGGGTTTTATGACTTTCAGACCGGCACCAATTTTGTTCCGTTCATTGGCGGTGGTGTTGGCTATGCTTACCAGAAATGGCAACATCTGTCGTTGCCGGCGAGCTATGGCGACATATATAGCGGCACTTATGGCAGCTTCGCGTTCGATGTTGGCGCGGGTGTTGCTTATAATATCACACAGGTTCCGGGCCTCGCGCTTACCGCTCAATATTCATACACTGAGCTGACGCATACCCGTAAATATCTCGACGCGCCTGCCGCGACGGTGATTAATGTTGGGCATTCAGGTAATAATGTGATCTTGGTTGGCTTGCGTTATCAGCTGTTCCCGCCCGCACCGCCTGCTCCGCCCGCTCCGGCGCCCGCACCGGTCGCGACCCCGGCACCAGCACCGGCGCGCACCTATCTCGTGTTCTTCGATTGGAACAAATATAATCTGACGCCGCGTGCGACTCAGATTATCGGGCAGGCGGCAGATGCATCGCGCACCACCCATGTCACCTCGCTGAACGTGAATGGTTATACCGACACGTCGGGCACGCCGGCTTACAATGAAAAGCTGTCGTTCCGCCGCGCTGATGCGGTTGCGGCCAAATTGGTTTCCGATGGCGTGCCGAAGCAGGACATCGTGATCAAGGGCTTTGGTGAAACGCAAGAACCGTCGCGTGGAAATTATTCTCCACTAATTTTGGGGTCACTGACGCATCTTTGGTGCGTCAGTCGGCGTTGTTAAACCCAAGAAAAACCCGGCTTAATGCCGGGTTTTTTAATGGGATGTTGATGCGCGGGCGACGGCTTAACGATTGATACTGACCAGAATTTCCCGAATTTGCCGAGCCGCAACGCCGCCCTTGGTGGCATCGCGCCAGGCTTGCTCGGCGATGCGCTGATGAGTTTGCAATGCATCTTCCGCACTGGTGATCATGGCGACGCCGGTTTGGGCGTTGGGGGTTGCATCGGCGGGGAATGGATTGATCGCGAGTGTCGCGCGATCACGGGCGCGCAGCAGGATAAATTGGCTGGTCGGTTCAGCGCCTTGAGTGAGGCCAAATTGCAGTCCCATCGGTTCGCTCTCGACCAGATCTGCCACACGCTCCACCTCGCGCCGTGCCACGTCGCGACAGCGGGTCCGCAAGGCTTCGGACAAGGGCAGGGCGCCGCCAATGCCTTCAAAGACAAAACGGCGCAGCGATCGGGGCGTTAGGACGGAAATGACGGACGGGCGGCGGGCGGCAAACATGCGCTTGCGCGAGGCAAGGGCACCGAGCACCTGCTCGGCCGCAGCTTGATAGAGTACCCGATCAGCCCCGGCATTGTCCGCGAGTTCTTCGAAAATCTGTCCGATCACGGCTTCATACTGATCAGACGTGGTCAGAAACGATACCGGGCCGGCAATTTCCAGGATTTGATCGGCGCTTTCCTCGATTTGACGGATCCGCTCGAGAAACCCGATGGGGCGGCTGAAATATTCGACGCCGATGCCCAGCAGGGTCAGTGGTGAGATTTTGAGCAATTCCGCGAGGCGTTTGACCGTGTCGAGCTTGATCACCTCGCCTTTTTCATAGCGATACAGCGCCGCACGGGAAACGCCGAGGCGCGCGGCGATCTCTTCGGCTTTGAGGCCGGACTCCATCCGATAGGCGCGAATCTGATGGCCAATCTCATTAAATTGCATCATGGTGAATTTATACCTCAATGACCTTCATACTCAATTACGTCATAAGATACTATTCGCATCTCAAATTTTCGTAAATTTTAAAAATAATTGCAAAATCCATCTGATCCTCCATTTTTTTCTATGTGTGTATCGATACCGCAAAATTGTTATCGGACAATGTCGAATTTTGCAATATCATATGAACTTTACGACGCTCTATCTTTTTGCATAAGCGTTATGTAACTTTCGGAAAGTTATGAAAACCAACAAGATAGATGATCGCGGCCTTTTGCGGCGCCAAACGCGTCAACAGGCTGAGACCAAAGGGCGCCGATCCGAAGCGTTGGCCGCGCAATGGCTGAGCGATCTCGGATACCAAATTCTTGGACAGCGCTTACGCACAGCGTCTGGTGAGATTGATCTGGTTGTGCAGAATGAGACTGTGCTGGCGTTCGTCGAGGTCAAAGCGCGGGCCAGCGAGGCGGCGGGGCTTTATGCGATTTCGCCGCGGCAGCGACAGCGGTTGGTTGCAGCGGCCACCATCCTGCTCGCGGCGCATCCTGAATGGCAGCGGCCTGATATTCGCTTCGATGTGATCGTGCTGGCCGGTGAGGCGTTGAGCCACTGGCCGGCTGCCTTTCGGGCCGATGACGCTGTTTAGGGCCAGATTCAGACCGATTGCGTCAGGTTATCGCGTGCAATCGATTGAAACGCCCGCTAACCGGTAACGAAGCCGTTGCGCACATGGCAATGCTGCCGCCGCTTGCTTATATCGACGTTATGAAGACATCGCTTGATAAACTCCGCACCACCCATCGTGACGCGTGGCTCGTGCAATCCATGCAAGCCGAGTGGCGCCGCTTGGTCAAGCTTGGCGTGCCTATGGGGCTTGCTGGCTTTGCGGCGGGACGGTTTGCGGCGATTGCTTGGCAGGCTGAAACGGCCAATTTGCCACCGTTGCCGTGGCTGACGACGCTGGGCTCGGATTTAGCGCCATCGATTTTTGAGTGTCGGCAAATCTGGGAGCAACTCGCGCCGTTTGCGCCGCGGTCGCCGGTGATCGCGCCGAGCACAATGGAGCTTGGGCGCTTGCGGATGGTGTGGCTGCTGCTGGGGACGTCTGAGTCGATCATGGAGACCGGCGGCGATGTTCGCTTGCTGCGTGATCCGCAAACCGGGCTGAATGGCTATGGCTGTAGCCATCGGCCCCGCCCTTGGGCGATTACTTTTGCGTCCTCGACCGCGTCATCGGTTTCCGAGCGCGGTTATCAGGCGGCGGATCGGGCGCGGCTGCGGATCACCGCTGCCTTGTTGAATAGTGGCAATCGCCGCGTCATCACCCATGCGGTCGGCTCGATGCGGCGGCGCATTCGCACGAGCTTGGGGGTGCCGACCAGCACGCTCATTGTGTTGGCCGCATCCGGCACCGATAGCGAGTTGCTGGCGCTCAGCTTTGTCCATCTGGGCGCTGGGGATCGGCCGATTACCGCGATTTTGCTGGCGCCGGAGGAGACCGGCAGCGGCGTGCCGATGGCCGCGCGGGGACAGCATTTCGCGATCGATACCGCGAATGGCCATGATGTTGCGAAAGCCGCGCCCATCGAGGGGTTCCGCGCTGATACCGAGTTGGTCTCCATCGCACTGCGCGATTCCGAAGGCGTCGCGTTGGCGCCATCCTTGGTGGATCGGGCGGTGGCCGAGGCGATCAGCCACGCCATTGAGGCCGGGCGGTGGCCGGTGCTGCATGCGCTGGATTTATCGAAAACCGGGTTGCTGGCGCCAAGCGTGGCGGGGTTGCGGGCGTTGCGCGCCCGCTTTGGCAGGGGGTTCGATCTGGTGGTTGATGCGTGCCAATTGCGCATTGCGCCGGGGCGCTTGTGTGATTACTTAGCTTTGGACGCGATTATCTTGGTAACGGGTTCGAAATTTCTGACCGGGCCGCCTTTCGCCGGTGCGGCTCTGGTGCCGCCCGTGATTGCGGCGCGGGTGGAGCAGGGTGTTTTGCCCGCCGGGCTTGATGCGTATTTTGGTCGTGCGGAGTGGCCGGGACGAAGCCGTGCGGTGCAAAATTTGCCGGATACCGCCAATTATGGATTGTTGCTGCGCTGGTGGGCGGCATTGGCCGAATTGCGGGCCTTTAGCGTCGTGGCGGATGCGCGCAAGGCCCTCGTGCTGGATCGCTTTTCCGCGACGGTTACCCAGGCGGTGGCGCGCTATCGCTGCTTCGAATTGCTGCCTTTGCCAGCACTCCAGCGCGATGGGGCGGCGGCGCGGGCTTGGGATGACCGGCGGATGATATTTGCCTTTGCGGTGCGCGACCCGGCCGATGCCCAACGGTTGCTGGGGCCCACGGAGGCGCGGCTGATTTATCAATGGTTGAACGCCGATTGCTCAGGATGCTTTGACCGGATGCGCTATCCGGCGGAACATGCGCTGGCGCAGCGTATTTGCCATATTGGCCAGCCGGTTGCGTTGGCCGATGCCTCGGGCGGGCAGGTGGGGTGGTTGCGGGTGTCGGCGGGGGCACGGTTGATTTCGGGTGAACCATCCTTGCGGCATCTGTCGTTCGAGAAGCGGATCGATCGGGAAATGGCTGATCTCGCCACAATATTCGATAAGGTTGCTTTGTTGCACCAGCATTGGGCGGTGATCAGGGCGGCCAAACCGCAGCCGCGCTATCAATCGCCACCGCTTGACGCTTTTCGCGTGCGTGTCGCGCAAAATTGACCAAGCTATTAATGTCTGCCTTACTGGATAAAATTAACCGTAAGCGATGGAGGATGCCGTGAACGTTAACCCTCGGATCATGCCCGATAGCCCGCATATGGCGCTCGAATATAACAGCGTTTTCAAGGCCCAACAGGTCCGCGCGATCGCGCTGCGGCGTTCAACCTATGAAAGTCGGGTCGCACAGCTCCGGCGCCTCGAAGCGGCGATTATTGCGCATCAAGGCGAGATTTATGCCGCGTTGCAGGCCGATTTGCACAAGCCCGAGGCAGAGGCTGATTTGTCGGAAATTTTGCCGGTGCTCTCGGAAATTCGCCATACATGCCGACATTTGCGCCGCTGGATGGCTCCGCAAAAAGTGAGCGCGACGGCGGCCATGTTCGGCACCAAGGCGAAAATTCGTCATGAGCCGAAGGGGGTCGCGTTGATTATCTCGCCTTGGAATTACCCGATTAATCTGACCTTTGGCCCGCTCGCGTCGGCGATTGCGGCGGGGTGCACGGCGATTATCAAACCCTCCGAACTCACCCCGCATTGTTCCAGTTTGATTGATAAAATCATTGCAGACATCTTTGATTCTGCCGATGTGGCGGCGTTTGAAGGCGATGCCAGCGTTGCCACGGCGCTGCTCGATTTGCCGTTCGATCATATTTTTTTCACCGGCAGTCCGGCGGTGGGCAAGATTGTGATGGGAGCTGCCGCGCGACATCTGTCATCGGTCACGCTTGAATTGGGCGGGAAATCGCCGGTGATTGTTGACGAGACGGCTAATCTGACCAAGGCGGCGCGCAGCATCGTTTGGGGTAAATTCGCCAATAACGGGCAAACCTGCATCGCGCCGGATTATGCCTATGTGCATGAGGCGGTGATGCCGCAATTTGTCGATGCGGCGCGCACCGCGATTACGGCGATGTACGGCGACGCGGCGACCAGCGCGGATTATTGCCGCATCGTCAATGATCGGCATTTCCAGCGGGTGAATGCGTTGATTGCTGATGCCAAAACCCACGGCGCGACGGTGGTGGCCGGGGGAACCTCCGATGCGGCACAGCGATATATCGCGCCAACTTTGATGACGGGTGTGCCTGATGATGCGGCCTTGATGCAGGAGGAGATTTTTGGCCCGGTACTGCCGATCCGCCCGTATCGCGATATCAACCAGCCGATCCGCGAGATTAATGCCAAACCAAAGCCCCTGGCGCTCTATATATTCACCAAAAATCAGGCCCAGGCGGATACGGTGATTGAGCAAACTTCGGCGGGTGGGTCGTGCATCAATGGGGCGATGACGCATTTTCTGCATGCCAAGCTGCCGTTTGGCGGGGTCAATAATTCGGGCATCGGCAATGCTCATGGCTATTACGGGTTTCGCGCTTTTTCGCATGAGCGAGCCGTGTTGACCGATCAGTTTTCCGCATCCCCGATGCTGTTTCCGCCGTATAATGCGCGGGTGCGGAAAATGATTAAATTGACGATGAAGTTCTTTACTTGATTTCAGCGTTGTGACGTGGGGCGGAGGATCACCCGATCATGAACCAGAGGCGAAATAAGATATTCTCCATCCTGGTTTGCCGTTGCAGGCCGGGGCATGTGACGGCGCGTAGGCGTTGATGAAGGTTGCCGCGCAGGCCTCGTTCGATCCGTTTGACATCGCGTTTGGCGTCCTCGGAGAGCAGATCGCCAAACTTCCCCAACTGGACCACGTGGCGGCGCATCATCGCCATGAAACTGCCCGGACCGCGGCGGATGGCGCTGATGGCGCGCGCTGACGTCGATGGCGGTGAGCCGATTAGGTTATCTTGATGTTGGCGATAGAGCACGACCGGCTCTGGATCGATCTCGACTTTGCCACCGCACGCGGTGACCACGATATAGCTCCACCAATCATGCACGGTGCCATCGGGTCCGGGCAGGCGCGTGACCAAATCCGCCGCGGCCCGGTTCATCACCATCGTGTTGCCGTGCACGATATTCTGCGTCAGGCTGGCTGGGAAGCCTGGGCGTGCGCCGGGCAGGATCGATAAGCGGCGCCCCTGCAAATGCTCATCCACCAGATATTGCCGTGCGCAATATAAATAAGCGCTGTTGCCGGCGCTGCGCAGCCCGGCCACCGCGCGGGCTAGTTTTTCAGGTAACCAGACATCATCCTGATCGGCAAACGCGACCGCATCGGCACTGATTGCTTCGGGCAGGAGCGCCAGAAAGCTCTGTGCGGCGCCTAAATGCGGCCCGGAACCAGCGGCTTCGCGCACGCGATCGGCCCCGATCCGTTCGGCGAAATTACGCATAATCGCAATTGTATCATCCTTGGAGCCATCGTCGCGCCAGATTAACTGCCAACCGCCATAGGTTTGATGTTCAAAGCTGGCGAGCTGTTCTGGCAGATAGCGGGCGCCATTATAGGTCGATAGCAAAATCGCGATGCGCGGATCGGGCAATCCCAATCCAGTTCCGTCCGGGCTCATCGGGCACCGACCGCAGGGATCAGCATTTCGGCCATCACGCGGCGTGTGGCATCGCGCCAATCGGCGAGCGATATCCCGAATGTCGCTTTCAGCTTTTGCCCATCAAGGCGTGAATCGGCGGGGCGGCGCACCGGGGTTGGCCAATCTTGCGTGGTGATCGGCACGATCTCCGGCGCGGTCTCGCCAAGGGTGGCCGCTTGGGCAAAAATTTCAGTGGCAAAGCCGTGCCATGTGGTGTCACCCTGATTGGTGGCGTGGAAAATGCCGCCATAGGCTTGCTGCCAGCCGGTGCGTTGGATTTGCGCGGTGATGCGCAAAATCGCCTCGGCGAGGTCTGATGCGGCGGTGGGTGTGCCGCGCTGATCGGCCACCACCCGCAATTGCGGCCGCTTGCGCCC
The DNA here is from genome assembly GCA_002279355.1 of Acidiphilium sp. 37-60-79. Classification (GTDB taxonomy): domain Bacteria; phylum Pseudomonadota; class Alphaproteobacteria; order Acetobacterales; family Acetobacteraceae; genus Acidiphilium. Next base: position 78,386 of record NCBV01000004.1, on the reverse strand, counting down.
GGCCTCGATCATGGTGCGGGCAAAATTGGCGCGCCCGGCGGAAAACACCCAGGCAGTGCGCAGCACAATCGCCTGCGCGCCCGCGTCCAGCACCGCTCGCTCGCCAGCCTCTTTGCTCGCGCCATACACGCCAAGCGGCGCTACCGCGTCGGTTTCCAGATAGGGAGCGCCTTTGCTGCCATCGAACACATAATCGGTCGATACATGGATCAGCGCGATGTGGTTTTCGGCGGCATAGGCTGCCAAGGCTGCCGGGCCATCGCGATTGGCGCGCCATGCGGCCGCTTGGTTGGTTTCTGCGGCGTCAACGGCGGTCCAGGCGGCGGCGTTGATAATCAAGCCGGGCGTGGTTTCGGCGCAGATTTGGGCAATTGAGGCTGGGCTGTCGAAATCAAATGCCGGGCGCTGCACGGCGCGATAGGCCAAACCGTCGCGTTGCGCCCCTTTGACTAAGGCCGCACCAAGCTGGCCCGAGGCACCGGTGATCAGGATCGGCCCCGTCATCATCCGAGGGTGAACCAATCAGCGCAGTTTGCCAATGTCGGCATCACGAGGTCCTTATCCGACAACACCGCCGCATTCGCTTGGACTGGCCAGGGGAGCGCAAGATCGGGGTCGTTCCAGATGACCCCGCGCTCCGAGGCCTTATCATAGCCACTGGTTACCTTGTAAATCACTTCGGTGTCCGGCGCCAAGGTGCAAAATCCGTGCAAGAAGCCGCCCGGTATCCATAATTGCGCGCCGTTATCCGCTGACAATTCGGCGGCGGCGAACTGGCCGTAGGTTGGTGAGCCGCGCCGTAAATCGACCGCGACATCCCAGATCACGCCGCGCACACAGCGGACCAGCTTGCCCTGCACGAACGGGGCGATTTGGCAATGTAAGCCGCGGATGGTGCCGACGGTGCGCGAGTAGGAGTGATTATCCTGCACGAAGGTATGATCGAATCCGTGCGCCTGCAGCTTGGCTTGGTTCCAGCTTTCGCTGAACCAGCCCCGGCTATCGGCGAACCGGGCAGGGGTGATCAGCAAAACATCGGGAATTATTTGCGGCTCGATCTTCATTGGTGCCCATCCGCGATTTCCGCCATAATCCGGCCTAATTCGGTTTTGCCGAGTTGGCTGGCGCGCCGGCGCAGCGCCACCGCATCGATGAACCCCATGCGAAACGCCACCTCTTCGGGGCAGCCGACCAGATGGCCTTGGCGCGATTGGATGGTTTGCACAAAAGTTGCCGCTTGCAGCAATGAATCGGGCGTGCCGGCATCGAGCCAGGCGGTGCCGCGTCCGAGCCGTTCAACCTGCAATGATCCTTCCTCAAGATAGCGGTGATTAAGATCGGTGATTTCCAATTCACCACGCCCTGAAGGTTGAATTGAACGCGCCAGCTCGGTCACCCGCTCATCATAGAAATAGAGCCCGGTGACCGCCCAGTTTGAGGCTGGCACGGTGGGTTTTTCAACAATATCAACGGCTCGCCCATCGGCATCGAAGGAGACCACGCCATATCGCTCAGGATCGCGCACTTGATAGGCAAACACCGTCGCCCCTTTGGGGCGGGCGGCTGCGGCCCGCAGCATGGTGGATAAATGATCGCCATGGATCAAATTATCACCCAGTGCCAACGCGCAAGGCTGCCCGGCGAGCCAATCGGCACCGATCAGAAACGCTTGGGCGATGCCCTCGGGCTTGGCTTGCTCGGCATAGCGGATGGTGATACCGAATTGCGAGCCATCACCCAGCAAACGGCGAAATTGCGGTAAATCGGCCGGCGTCGAAATCAATAAAATATCCCGAATGCCCGCGAGCAGCAGCGTTGAAATCGGATAATACACCATCGGTTTGTCATAGACCGGCAAAAGCTGCTTGGACGCCGCCTCCGTGATCGGATGCAGTCGCGTCCCCGAGCCGCCCGCGAGCACAATGCCTTTTTGTATCAATTTTTTACCCTCAAACAATCAATGGTGGCCGGTTGCTGCGAAACAATCATGCCGCCGTGCCTAACCGGTCACCGGCATAGGTTTTAGCACGAATCGCTTGCCACCACGCTTCGTGGTCGAGATACCAATCGATGGTCGCAGCCAGGCCAGATTCAAAATCATGGTCGGCGGTCCAGCCCAAGGCGGCTTCGGCGTGTGATGGATCGATCTCGTAGCGGAAATCATGGCCCGGGCGATCGGTCACGAAGCGAATGAGCCGCTCGCGCGGGCCGGCCGGGTCAGGGCGTCTGGCGTCAAGCAGGCGGCAAATGCTGTGCACCACATCGATATTGCGGCGTGGCTGGCGCGCGCCGATTGCGTAGGTCTCACCGGGCAATCCGGCGGTAACCACTTGCACTAACGCTTTGGCGTGATCGTCGACATAGAGCCAGTCACGGCACTGGGTGCCATCGCCATAGACCGGCAAATCCTTGCCTTCGAGCGCGTTGATAATGGTGAGGGGGATGAGTTTTTCCGGAAATTGCCACGGGCCGTAATTATTGGTGGTGTTCGAGACTAGGGTAGGCAGCCGGTAAGTGTGAAACCAGGCGCGCACCAAATGATCGGATGCCGCCTTCGATGCCGAATAGGGGCTACGCGGATCGTAGGGTGTGGTTTCGGTGAAAGGCGGGTCTTGCGGGGCCAAGGCGCCGAACACTTCATCGGTCGAGATATGGTGAAAGCGGAACGCGGCGCGGTTTGCATCGGGCAATGTCTGCCAATAAGCCCGTGCGGCTTCAAGCAGCGTGAAGGTGCCGGTGATATTGGTTTCGATGAAGTCCCGTGGCCCATCGATCGACCGATCGACATGCGATTCTGCGGCGAGATGCATCACCACGTCGGGTTGATGTGAGATGAAGGCCGCGCGCATGGCCGCATAATCAACGATATCCGCTCGGATCAGGTGATGGCGCGGATCGCCCAAGGCCGACCCCAACGCGGCTTCTGAGGCCGCATAAGTCAGCTTATCGATGGTCACCACCGACACATCGGGCTGAGACATCAAATGTCGGATCACCGCCGAGCCGATAAAGCCACAACCGCCAGTAATCAAAAACTTCATGATCAGACCCGCATTCGTTCAGAGAGGGAGAAATGCGTCATGCCGTGCCGCACCGCTCTTATAAATTAACAGCCTTTTAAGCAGGCTATCGCGGTTTCCGCAATCCATCCCGTGCTTGATCCAGCGCATGGTCGATGGCACGTTCTTCAACGCCCAGTTGTGTAGCAACGTGATGGAGATAGGCAAGCTGACGTTGCTCGAAACGAGCATCCAAATCCAGCCGCTCGCGTGCAAGCGCTTGCATAGCGGCAATTTCGGCGATGTGGCGCGCAGCATCCAGGCTTTGGGTCACGCCGGATTGGTGGCGCCGGTGGCGGTTGAGCGCTTCGGGCAAGAAAATAACGCAACCATCTGACTCTGCGAGAATTTCAAGATAAACCAACCAATCACCTGCGAGCTTGAATTGGCCGAGCGTGTCGCCCAGCCGCTCGAGCGCCGCTGCCAGCGCTTTGGTGCGCATCAGCACACCGCTCACATTGAGAATCAGGTTGCGCTCAGCCAGGAAACGCTGGGCGAAATCCCGTGCGCCAAACCGGCCAAAGCGCGATAATTCCGGTGCGCCGGCCTCGATGAAATAGCGCTGATAATCGGGCATGATCACAGCACCGCCTTGATCGATCGCGCAGGCATCGCTGATCGCCATCACCGCGTCCTGGTTTTGGCGTAATGCGGCGGCGAGCCGGGCGAGGAACTGGGGCTGCGCGCTGTCATCGGCTTCGGCGATCCAGATGAACTCGGCCTCGCAGAGCTGGGCCGCGCGGCGCCATTGCGCGAATACCGAGCCGGAGTTGGTTTGATTGCGATGAATGCTCAGGTAGCGCCCGCGCTCGGCGGCGACCCGTTCGGCAATCGCGATCGAGTCATCTGTTGAGCCGTCATCGAGCATCATGACCTGGGCAATCGGGTAGGTTTGCGCAAAAATCGCGTTCAACCGCTCGGGCAGATAGTGACCGTAATTATAGTTGGGCACCACGCAGCCAATCGACACCAAATCCGGGCGGGCCAAGCTGAGCAAATTCTGAGCATAGCGGGAGAAATCAAACCGCTGGGCCGCGATATCGGCCAAGCGCGCCCGGTCCGCTGCCAGTATCGCGTGATCGCACAGCAGCGCGATCGCGGCGGCAAAGCCGGTAATATCACCGGCCGTGACGATCCGCCCGGTCGCGGTGCTGCGCAACAGATCGGGGATGCCGCCAGCGCCGTCAAACGCGACGCTCGGCACGCCAGCCGCCATGGCCTCGATCACCGTGCTCGGGAGCGGATCTTCGCGCGAGGTGAGCGCGTAAATATCGGCTGCCGCATAAGCGGGCATCACCGCATCCTCGAATTCCAGACGGTGAAACCGCCCGGTCGCGGCGAGGGCGGCGATTTCCGAACTGAGATAATCACGGGTCCAGAGATGCATCTCGCCCATCCAAACAATTTGGATATCCGCGCGCGTGGCGAGCAAATGCCGAGCGATATGCAAAAATAGATCGAACCCTTTGCGCAAATCGGCAAAACCGACGCCGAGCACCACGTAATCAGTTTCGCCAATGCCCAACTTGGTGCGAAAGGCCGTGCGCGCCTCGGGCGAGAACGCGACGCGCTGATAATTGCCCTGCGGCAAAATATGGCTCGAGCGTGGCTGCACATCAATCGATTGATCCAGCAGGTCGCGCACATAGGCGGATGAAAACACCGCCCGTTGCGCCTGGGCGAACCCGATGCGCAAATCGCCGCGCAACGATTTCTCCTGGATCAGGCGCGGCATTTCATGAATTAACAATGTCGATTCGATCCCGTTGCGCGCAAGCACCTGACAAACCCGCGCCGCCGCCGCCGAATTGACCAGCGCATGGGTGATGCCTTGGGCGGCAAAACGCGCCACCAGCTGTTGCAAGCCAGCCTCGCTATTGACCAGATCGACCGGCCCTTCACGCTCATAATCATCGACCAGCTTGCCGCCACCGAGCAGGATAATCCGGGGCGCGATGCCGTGCGCGCTGCGCCAGGCGCGGGCGATATGCAGCAGCAAAAGCTGCGCGCCGTGCACCAGCGCATCATGGCCGATCAGCAGCATTTGTCGCGCCTGGGTGGGGTCGGTATCGCCGATGGCGGCGCGCCCCGTTGCGTTCAGAAACGCGGCGCCAAAATGTAAATCCGGTTCTAAATAGGCGCCTTCCGCCCATTCATTCCAAGCATTGATACAAACGATAGCATGGCCAAAGACCGGTTCGGCGCGGGCGCGCTCGATCAACGCGGTCAGCCAGCGCTGGTAGGCGGATGGGGTCGCCTGGTGCAGCACCACCCCATGCCCTTCGCGGCGCGGATCATTGTCCCAGCCGGGCACCACCGTGCGGATCAACCGGTAATCGGGTGCGGGCGCATTAAGCGACGCGGCGATTACATCCTCATAGGCGTAGACATCGGCATCGAATTCTGGATCGAACCGGTCTAAATTGGCGTTGATTTTGCGGATATCGACAATCAATTTATGCGGTGGAAACTCAACTGCACCATCCAGACCATAGGGCAGCGGGTCGTAATCATGAAAACTCTGCGCCATCATCATGATCGGATTTTCGCCATGGCGCTCGGCGAACAAGGCCCGCCAGCGGGCGATTGAGCCGGCGGCATCCGGGATCAAAGCGGCGCGATAGATCATCAGAAGCGGGCGTCCGTCCAGCCGGATATAGCGGGGATCTGCAAAATGGCGGGCGAAATCATCGATCAGGGCGATGTCATCCTCGTCGCGATAATCCTGCTCGATCAGCACTTCGCGTGACAAGCCATCCCAGCGCCGGGTCCAGTTTTCATTGGCCCACATCAGACAAAATTGGCTATCAAGGTCGGGCTCGGCCAGAAATTGCTCGAGCGGGTGCTCCAAGAGGCGATGGCCGTTGAACCAGTAATAATAGAACACCAAACCGGCGATTCCGGCGCCGCGAGCAAGAGCAATTTGCCGACGCAGCGTGCGTGCATCATCCAGTGTGTAAAAGCCCAGATCGCGTGGGACGCGGGGTTGGTAATGGCCATCAAAGCGCGGTGTTGCCCGCGCCAAATTGGTCCAATCGGTAAAGCCGGTGCCCCACCAGGAATCATTTTCCGGAATTGGATGAAATTGCGGCAAATAATAGGCAAGGAGCATCGCCTGACGTGGCGCGCTCGCCGGGATTGGTCGGACGGTCTCGAAATCGGGTCCGGGACGGGTGGCGGCGCGCACGGCCCCGGCGATGAGTTGTTCGGCGCGCGGGCGGGTGGCCAGGAAGCCATGTTGGCGATGCGCCAGATAATGCAGGAGCGGATTGTCGGTGCCGAGCTCGTTTGCATAGCGCGTGCGGTAAAATTTCACGTCGAAATCAGGTGAGGGGTCGCGCCCCTCAATCACCCCGAACGCGCAAAAATGCTCAAACGGATCGGTTCGGCTGGCTGCGACATCAGGGTTGCGGTCCAAATACCAAGCCGGATCGAAGAGCGGCACCGGGCTGACTTTGCCGGAATGACGGCGGTCGAGAAAATCGGCCAGCGCATTGGCATCCGGCCCCAACCCGTACTGATCGCGATACCAGGCTGGATCGAACCGTGCGGAGGGCCTTCGCCCTTCACGGTCGCCGAACTCCAAATAATGCACCAGCGGGTTAATTTCGGCGCGGGCGATATCGGGATTGGTCCGGTGGTAGAAAGCCGGGTCAAAATACGGGTTGGGGAATCGCCCCTACCGCCAGCCGGATGCGCAAAAATGGGCGACTGGATCAACCTCCGGCGGGATGTCGGTATTATGGGTGCGATAATAATCGACATCGAATAGCGGAGAGTCATACAACAGCGTGGGCTCACCATCCTTGATCGGGGCCTTGGGCATGATCAAAATCCTGGCGGTTGCAAATCGAGCGATAAAAGCTGCGCCAGGGCACGACCGAGGCTGAGGATCGGCGATTCCTCGAATAGGCGTCCCCACAGGCTGATCGAGGCGGGAACGCGGTGTGATCTCGTTGGCTCGCTCATGGTGCCGGCGAGACGATCCTCGATCCGGCTGGGTACATCGATAAAGCAGCTGGGCAGGCAGAGGCAGGGATGGCCGGTAAAATTGGTCGCGGCGAGCATGGGTCCGGCGAAGCTCGGGCCGATCAACACATCGATATCGCGCATCACCTGATCAATCGCGATCATCGCCCGCCGCCGCAGCCGGTCGAGCTGCACATGATCGACGGCGGAGAGAAACCGCGCCATGCGGAATTGATTGGGCCAGGCATCCACTGATTGCCAGGTGAGCAAATCATCCCGATCGCTGCTGGTGAGGTCTTCGAACGAGGCGGCGGCTTCGGCCATCAGGATCGATACCAAACTATCATAGGGCAGATCATCGCGGGTTCGCTCGACCAAGGTCACCCCCAACGTGCGACAATGCTCCAGCATCATCCGGTCTTCGGCGCGCGCGCCCTCGGCGGCGAAATCCGCCGCGATATAGCCAACGCGCAGGCCGCGACAATCCGCCGCGCAATCGCCGCCAAAGCTGATCGCCAAACTTGCTGGATCGCCATCATCCGCGCCGTTGAGCACCGCCAAAATCAACGCGGTGTCGTCAACGCTGCGACAGATCGCGCCGATTTTATCAAGGCTCGGGCAGAGCGCCATGGTGCCGGTGCGCGCGATACGCCCGAAGCTGGGGCGCAGCCCGACGGTGCCGCAGCGCGTCGAGGGCGAGACGATCGAGCCATAGGTCTCGGTGCCGAGCGAAAATCCGCATAAGCCCGCAGCCGTCGCGGCGGCGGACCCGGCTGACGAGCCCGACGATCCTTCGTCGAGATTCCACGGATTGCGCGTGCGCCCGCCGAACCACAAATCGCCATACGCCAGCGCACCGACGCTGGTTTTGCCCAGCAAAATCGCGCCAGCCTCCGCCAAGCGCTGGACCACCACCGCATCCTGTTCGGGGACCCGATCACGATAGGGCTCGGCTCCCCAATCGGTGACCAATCCTGCGGTATCGATAATGTCTTTGCAGCCATAGGGGATGCCGTGGAGCGGGCCGGCCCAGCGCCCTTGCGCGGCCATGGCGTCGAGCGCATCGGCGCGCGCCAAGGCTTCATCATTCAGCCGAGCATAGCAGTTCAGTCGCGGATTATGGGCCGCAATGCGGGCGCGATAGATTTCGGTCAAGCGCCGGGCGGTGAGCAACCCGGCGCGAATCCAGCCGATTTGCGCGGTGATCGGCGCGAAGGCGATGGCGTCATCCTGCGCGGGCAGGGCGGTTGGCGCGTTGGGCGCTAAGACAAGCTTGCCGGGATCGCGCCGCGTAAAAGGGCGCAGCCGAGGATCGAACAAGGTTGCGGGCGCGAGGTCCGGATCGAGCCGGTAGCCGCGCCTCGTATGGGCGAGGGCGATTTGTTCGGCCAATCCAACTTGCATCAAGGCCCGTTCGGCCTCGCTATAGCGCACACCCAATACTCGTTCGGCGGCGGCAATGTCGTTCCGGTCAAAACCCGGTGCTTTTGTTGACTCTGTCGCGCTCAAACTGGCTCTCCCTGATGGTCGTTCGACATAGCGCATCCTTATCGGGCCGAATAGCGTCGAACGCGGCGTGAACAACACTGCCGGGGCAGCCGATGTTGCACTGCGACAATCGCCGCGCTAAGCCGCGCGCCGAGAGTGTTGCCGAGGATGCGCAACGCTCCAAGGAGTGATGATCGTGGATGGTGCCGCCGCACCCAATAGCGAAAGTGTTCTTGGTCGATATCGCGCGATGATCGGCGACGGTCAGCTCGCGGCTGATCCCGCCCAGCGCCTTGCGGCGGAACAGCTCGACCGGCTTTGGCGCCGTTTGTTCCATTATGATCCGCACCCCAAAGCCCCGGCGAATGGCTGGCTTGGCCGCTTGCTCAATAAGCGCCGGGTCGATGAAATGCCGGTGGATTATCCCTCTGGCCTCTATTTGGTCGGTGAGGTCGGGCGCGGCAAATCGATGTTGATGGATTTGTTTTTCGATGCTGCCGCCGTGCCGCGCAAGCGACGGGTCCATTTTCATCAATTCATGCAGGAAACCCACGCCCGCCTGCATCAGCTCCAAATTGCCGCACCCGAGGCGGACCCGATGGCGGCTTTGGCCGATTTGATCGCCGCCGAATCGGCGTTGCTGTGTTTTGATGAGTTTCAAATCCACGATATCGGCGATGGCACGATCCTGGCGCGGCTGTTTCAAGCTTTGTTCGATCGTGCGGTGGTGATGGTCGCGACCTCCAACACGCTGCCTGATGATTTATTTCGCGGCAAACCGGGCTTTGAGACGATTAAACCCTTCATTGCGTTGCTTAAAAGCCACCTGGACGTGCTGGTGCTGGATGCGGCGCGTGATTATCGGCGCGAGCGGCTGAGCACGGTCAAAACTTGGCTGGTGCCCGCCGATGGTCAAGCTGAACGGGCCCTTGATGCGGTATTTGCCGATTTGATCGGCGATACGATGCCGCGCGCCAAAACCATTACCGTGTTTGGCCGCCAATTACCGATCCCGCTCTCGGCGGCGGGCGTGGCGCGGTTCGATTTCTCGGCCTTGTGTGCGCAAAATCTGGGATCAGGCGATTATCTCGCCATCGCCACCCATTTTCATACCGTGTTGATCGATGCGGTGCCGATTCTCTCACCCGACAATTTTGACGAGGCCCGCCGGTTCATCACCTTGATCGACGCGCTGTATGAGCATCGGGTCAAGCTCTACGCCTCGGCGGCGGCGGAACCGGCGGCACTTTATGTGGCGGGCGATGGTGTGGCGATTTTTGAGCGCACCGTCTCGCGCCTCGAGGAGATGCGCAGCGTTACCTATGGCGGCTTGGCACATCTGCCATGAATGGTTCGGGCGGTTGCGCCGCGCTAGGCGATGGTCTAGAGCGGTCTCGTTCGAAATGATGGTGCTGATGATGGTGAGCTCTTTCACTTTTTGGCGCTCAATCAACATGTTAAAGGGCCAATTTTGATGCGTTTTGACGCATATATTCGGCACAATCAACCGGCGCGCTGTTCGCCGTTGGCCCCCATTCCGGTTTTTGCGCCGCGATCAGCCCGTCAATGTTTGACGGGATTCGCCATCGTGCTGCCGGATTATCGATTATTCCCCATCACCCTAAGCCTGACCAGCGGCTCGTAACCGTGCGGAGAACCCATGAATATCCATGAATATCAAGCCAAGGAATTGCTCAAATCCTATGGCGTCGCTGTGCTTGACGGCTACGTCGCCTGGAGCGCTGAAGAGGCGGCGCAGGCGGCGGCTAAGCTGCCCGGTCCGGTCTATGTGGTGAAGTCGCAAATCCACGCCGGTGGCCGCGGGGCTGGGCATTTCAAGGAAGACCCGCAGGGCAAAGGTGGCGTGCGCCTGACCCGCTCGGCCGATGAGGCGGCGGCGGCGGCGGGCGCGATGCTGGGCCATACATTGATCACCAAGCAAACCGGCCCGGCTGGGCGCATGGTGCGGCGGGTTTATGTTGAGGCGGGCTGCGATATCAAGCGCGAATTGTATTTGTCGCTGTTGGTGGACCGGTCGGTCTCCGAGGTGGTGATTATGGCCTCGACCGAAGGGGGTATGGAGATCGAAGAGGTCGCCGAGCATCACCCCGAAAAAATCATTCGTGTCGCCATCGATCCGGCGGCGGGGATTTCTGGTTTTCACGCCCGCAAACTCGCTTTCGCGCTGGGTCTGGATGCGGCTCAGCAGAAATCTTTCAGCAAATTCGTCAATGCGATGTATAAAGCGTTCATCGCGCTCGATTGTGCCATCGTCGAAATCAACCCGCTAGTGGTCACCGGCGCGGGTGATGTGGTGGCGCTCGATGCGAAGGTCAGTTTCGATGATAATGCGCTCTATCGGCATCCGGATTTAGAAAAATTGCGCGATGAGTCTGAGGAAGATCCGAAAGAGCTTGAAGCAACCAAGCATAGTCTGAATTATGTGGCGCTCGAAGGCTCGATTGGCTGCATGGTTAACGGCGCGGGCCTTGCCATGGCGACCATGGACATCATCAAGCTGTATGGCGCAGCGCCGGCCAACTTCCTTGATGTGGGTGGCGGGGCGACCAAGGAGCGGGTGACCGCGGCGTTCAAGATTATTCTCTCGGATGCGAATGTTGAGGGAATTTTGGTCAATATTTTCGGCGGCATCATGCGCTGCGATGTGATTGCCGAGGGTGTGGTGGCGGCGGCGCGCGAAGTGTCGTTGTCGGTGCCGTTGGTGGTCCGGCTGGAGGGCACTAACGTGCAACTCGGCAAGGATATTCTCTCGAAATCGGGGCTGCCGATCATTGCAGCCGATAATCTGGCGGATGCCGCACAGAAAATTGTCGCTGCTGTGAAGGAGGCCGCATAATGGCTATTCTCGTGAATGCTGAAACCCGGGTGATCACTCAAGGTTTTACCGGGGCGCAAGGCACTTTTCACTCTGAGCAAGCGATTGCCTACGGGACCAAGGTGATGGGCGGGGTGACGCCGGGTAAGGGCGGAACGCGGCATCTTGATTTGCCGGTGTTTGATACGGTGGCGGAAGCCCGCGCCGCGACGGGTGCGGATGCGAGTGCGATTTATGTGCCGCCGCCGTTTGCCGCCGATGCGATTTTGGAGGCGATTGATGCGGAAATTCCGCTGATCGTTTGCATCACCGAGGGGATTCCGGTGCTGGATATGGTGCGGGTGCATCGGGCGCTGAGCGGCTCGAAATCGATCCTGGTCGGCCCGAACTGCCCCGGCGTGATTACCCCGGATGCGTGTAAAATCGGCATTATGCCCGGCCATATTCATCGGCGGGGCAAAATCGGTATTGTTTCGCGCTCCGGCACGCTCACCTATGAAGCGGTTGCGCAAACGACAGCGGCGGGACTTGGCCAATCGACCTGCGTGGGGATTGGCGGTGATCCGGTGAAGGGCCTCGACTTTATTGAGGTTTTGGAAATGTTTCTTGCCGATCCTGAGACCGAGGCGATGATCATGATTGGCGAAATCGGTGGTCAGAGCGAGATTGATGCGGCGGAGTTCCTGGCGCGTCACAAGGTGAAAAAGCCGGTGGTTGGCTTCATCGCCGGTGTCACCGCTCCGCCGGGTCGGCGGATGGGCCATGCCGGTGCGGTGATTTCAGGCGGGCGTGATACCGCCGGCGCCAAAATCGAGGCGATGCAGCTTGCCGGCATTCACGTGGCGGAGAGCCCGGCCTCGCTCGGCTCGACGATGGTGAAAGCCTTGCGCGGGTAAAGATCTTGGTAAAGTTTTGTGCCTATCTGGAGGGGGTTTATGCAAATAAAGCATCCCAGCACCTTGCGGAGACGGTGCAACGTGACTGTAAGTTGGACTATGTGCAAGCGCGTCATCGTGGCGCGTTTGCACGCTGGCTGTTTGCTCCACGCCGTTATGCGATGATCCGTTAGCGGCGCCCTATCTTGAGACCATAGCATCGGTGGGTCAGATCGGCCCAAAGGATTACAATCATGGCGGGTGTAGATATTTTGGCGACAGCGATGAATGGCAGTAATGCCGCTTTCATTGCCAATCTTTATGCCAAATGGGTCGAGGCTCCAGACACGGTTGATCGCGATTTTGCTTCGTTATTCGCCTCCTTGGGCGATGAAGCAAAATCGGTGCTGACCGATGCCATGGGCGCGTCTTGGGCACCGCGCCCAACCGCGTTTGAAACGCCGGCCAAGCCAGGCCAGTCGGCACCGGTGGCGTTCAGCGGCCCTGCCTCCCGGCAAACCACCATCGATTCTATTCGCGCCTTGATGTTTATTCGCGCTTATCGGGTGCGCGGGCATCTGGAAGCCGATCTTGATCCGCTGGGGCTGAAACAACCGGGTCATCATCCTGAGCTTGATCCGGCCAGCTATGGCTTTACCGACGCTGACATGGACCGGCCGATTTTTATCGACATGGTGCTCGGCCGCGAAACCGCGACGATGCGGGAAATTATTGGCATTTTGCGCGAAAGCTATTGCGGCAAAATCGGCGTTGAGTTCATGCATATTCAGGACCCGGAGCAAAAATCCTGGATCCAGCGCCGCATCGAAGGCGCACCCTGGCGCAACGCCTTTGCGCCTGAGCAAAAACGTACAATTCTGCAGCATCTCACCGAGGCCGAAGGGTTCGAGAGTTTTTGCCAGCGGCGCTATGTCGGCACCAAGCGGTTCGGGCTTGAGGGCGGCGAGAGCACGATCCCGGCTTTGCATGAAATTATCGCCACCGGCGCGCGCGACGGCGTGCGTGAAGTGGCGATTGGCATGCCCCATCGTGGCCGGTTGAGCACCTTGGCCAATGTGGTGAAAAAGCCGTTCACTGCGTTGTTTTCCGAATTTGGCGGTGAGAGCTTTAAGCCCGATGCCGTGCAAGGCTCGGGCGATGTGAAATATCATCTGGGCACCTCAACCGATATTTCGGTTGACGGCAATCAGGTGCATCTCTCGTTGCAGCCGAACCCTTCGCATCTCGAAGCGGTGGACCCGGTGGTGGTGGGCAAAGTGCGCGCGCGCCAGGATATGGCTGGTGACACGCGGGGCCGGCGTTCGGTGATGGCTATTTTGATGCATGGCGATGCGGCGTTTGCCGGGCAGGGGCTGGTTTATGAAACACTGGCGATGAGCCAGTTGATTGGCTATCGCACCGGCGGCACCGTGCATGTGGTGGTGAATAACCAAATTGGTTTTACCACGGTGCCAGCCCATGCTTATTCAGGGCTTTATTGCACAGACGTTGCTAAATCGGTGCAATCGCCGATTTTCCATGTGAATGGGGATGATCCTGAAGCGGTGGTGTTCATCGCCCGGCTCGCGACCGAATTTCGTCAACAATTCGCAGTGGATGTGGTGATTGATCTGGTTTGTTATCGCCGTCACGGCCATAACGAAACCGACGAACCGGCGTTCACCCAGCCGATTATGTATCAAGCGATCCGTGCGCGCAAAACCACGCGCACTCTATATGCCGAGCGGCTGGCCGCCGAAGGCTCCGTGAGTGCGGCGGACGCAGAGAAATTGAACCATGATTTTTCCAACACGCTCGAAGCGGCCTATAAGGACGCAACCGGTTATAAGCCGAACAAGGCCGATTGGTTGGAAGGTCATTGGGCCGGGTTGAATTCGGCGCGTGATGAAGATGGCGAAACCGAGGAACCGACCGCGATTTCGCTTGAAGCGCTGCGGGAGATTGGCCATGCGCTGGCGCATGCACCGGATGATTTGGACCTGAACCCGAAAATCGCCCGGCAGCTTGAGGCCAAGCGAGCGATGATTGAAACGGGCGAGGGGATTGATTGGGCAACGGGCGAGGCGCTGGGTTTTGGCTCGCTTTTGCTTGAAGGTCATCGCGTGCGGCTGTCGGGCGAGGATTGCCAGCGCGGTACGTTCAGCCAACGCCATGCGGTGCTAATCGACCAGACCAACCAGCATGAATATGTGCCAATGAACAATATTCGTGAGGGTCAAGCCAAAATCGAGATTTTTAATTCGCTGCTGTCCGAAGCCGGGGTGCTTGGTTTTGAATATGGCTATTCGGTGGCTGACCCGCACACATTGGTGCTGTGGGAAGGCCAGTTCGGCGATTTTGCGAACGGCGCGCAAGTGATTATTGATCAGTTCATCGCGGCGGGCGAAAGCAAATGGCTGCGCATGTCCGGCCTCACCTTGCTGCTGCCGCATGGCTATGAAGGGCAGGGGCCTGAGCACTCCTCCGCACGGCCAGAGCGATTCTTGCAGCTTTGCGCTGAAAATAACATGGCGGTGTGCAATATCACCACGCCCGCGAATTATTTCCACGCCCTGCGCCGTCAGCTTAAGCGCAATTTCCGCAAGCCGCTGGTGATTATGACGCCGAAATCGCTGCTGCGGCACAAGCTTGCTGTCTCTAACCTCGATGAGATGAGCAACGGCTCAGCGTTCCGCACGGTGATCCCCGAGATCGATGCGATTGATCCGGCCGATAAAGTCAAGCGCGTGGTGATTTGCTCGGGCAAGGTTTATTATGATTTGCTTGCCGAGCGGCGCGACCGCAATATCCACGATGTTGCTATCGTTCGACTTGAACAATTCTACCCGTTTCCGAAAAAGGTGCTCAAGGCGGCGCTCGAACCTTATCGCCACGCCGAGATCATTTGGTGTCAGGAAGAACCGGAAAATATGGGGGGATGGCATTTTGTTGATCGGCGGATTGAGCAGGTATTAAGCTGTATGGGCGAAAAAATGACAGCAACCCGACCCGTTTATGTCGGGCGTCGATGCGCGGCCAGCCCCGCGACCGGACTAGCCAAAACCCACGCCGCCGAACAGGCCGCGCTGGTGAAACAAGCGTTAGGCGTATAGCGCACGAATAGGAGAGACCATGTCCACCGAAATCAAAGTGCCGACGTTAGGCGAAAGTGTAACCACCGCGACGGTAGCACGCTGGATGAAAAAGCCCGGCGAGCGGGTTGAGCGCGACGAGCCAATTGTCGAGTTGGAAACCGACAAGGTGACCGTTGAGGTCAATGCGCCTGAGGCGGGCACCATCGAAGCGATTGCAGCGGACGAGGGGGCCGAAGTTGAGGTTGGCAGCTTGCTCGGCACCATCGTGGCCGGTGAGGGCAAAAGCGCGGCGACGCCAGCCGCCCCCCCTGCCGCCAATCCGCCCAGCGGCGTCAACGCGCCACCGCCGCCATCGGGTCCGGTGGCCCGCGGTGATCACGCGCCACTTCCGGCTGCGCAAAAAATGATGACGGAGCAAAAACTCACAGCGGAGCGCGTCGGCGAAGGCTCTGGCAAGGATGGCCGGATTACCAAAGGCGATGTGCTCGCCTTCCTCGATAAACCCACGCCAGCCCCGGCTGCTAGCGCACCCAAAGCTGCACGAACTCCTGATGTGCGCGAAGAGCGGGTGAAAATGACCCGGCTGCGCCGCACCATCGCGGCCCGCCTGAAAGAAGCGCAAAACACTGCGGCCATGCTAACCACTTTTAACGAGGTGGATATGAGTGCTGTGATGGCGCTACGCGCTGAATATAAGGATGCGTTCGAGAAGAAGCATAAGGGCGTGCGCCTTGGCTTCATGAGCTTTTTTGTTAAAGCCTGCGTTGCGGCACTGCGTGAATTTCCGGCGGTGAATGCCGAAATCGATGGCGACGACATTGTCTATAAAAACTTCGTCAACATGGGCATCGCGGTGAGCAGCCCGAATGGCTTGGTGGTGCCGGTGTTGCGTGATGCCGAAACGCTGAGCTTCCCGCAAATTGAGGCGGCCATTGCTGAATTCGGCAAGCGGGCGCGTGATGGCGCGCTCAAGCTTGATGATCTCTCCGGCGGCAGCTTCTCGATCACCAATGGCGGGGTGTTTGGTTCGCTGATGTCCACACCGATTATCAACCCGCCGCAATCAGCGATTATGGGCATGCATAAAATTCAGGATCGCCCGATTGCGGTTGAGGGCAAGGTCGAAATTCGCCCGATGATGTATCTGGCGGTGTCGTATGACCACCGCATCATTGATGGTCGCGAGGCGGTGTCGTTCCTGGTGCGTGTTAAGGAAAGCATCGAAGATCCGCGCCGTCTGATGCTCGAGATTTAAGGAGCGCGTGATGGCCGAACAATTCGATGTTATCGTGATCGGAAGTGGTCCGGGCGGTTATGTTTGCGCCATTCGCGCGGCACAGCTCGGCATGAAGGTGGCATGCGTTGAAAAGCGCGCGACGCTGGGGGGCACCTGCCTAAATGTTGGGTGCATTCCCTCCAAAGCGTTGCTGCAATCCTCTGAAAATTTTCACGCACTCGGGCACAGTTTCGCACAGCACGGCATCATCGCCAAAGAGATTGGTTTTGATCTACCAACGATCATGAGCCGCAAGGACGAGGTGGTTGGCGCTAACGTCAAAGGTGTCGAATTTCTCTTTAAAAAGAATAAAGTAACCTGGCTCAAGGGTGCGGCGCAATTTACCGCGGCCAACCAAATTGAGGTTGCTGGCACCGCCTATAGTGCCAAACATATCGTTATCGCCACCGGTAGCGAGAGTGTTGCGCTCCCCGGCGTTGAGGTGGATGAAACCCATATTGTTACCTCAACCGGCGCGATTGCCCTGGCCAACGTGCCCAGGCATCTCGTGGTGATTGGCGGTGGCTATATCGGACTTGAGCTTGGCAGCGTTTGGCGCCGCTTAGGCGCCCAAGTCACGGTGGTTGAGTATCTCGATCGTCTGGTCCCCACCATGGATGGCGAGATTGCGACGGCATTTCAGAAAATTCTCGCCAAACTCGGGCTTAAGTTCAAATTAGGCACCAAAGTCACCGGAGCGAAAAAGCACGATAACGGCGTGTCACTCACGCTTGAACCGGCCAAGGGCGGTGCTGCGGAGACGCTGGAGGCGGATATTGTGCTGGTTGCCATTGGGCGCCGCGCTAACACGGATCAATTGGGCTTAGAGAAAATTGGTGTTGCGCTTGATGAGCGGGGCCGCGTGAAAACGGATGGTCATTTTGCCACCAACGTGCCGGGCATTTATGCGATTGGCGACGTGATCGCAGGGCCGATGCTGGCCCATAAGGCCGAAGAAGAAGGGGTTGCGCTGGCAGAAATATTTGCAGGCCAGGCAGGGCATGTCAATTACGGCGCCATTCCAGGTGTCGTGTACACTTGGCCGGAAGTGGCGTCAGTTGGAAAAACTGAGGAAGAGCTGAAAGCGGAGGGAATTGCCTACAAAGTCGGAAAATTTCCGTTCATGGCCAATGGCCGCGCGCGCGCCATGGGGGATACTGACGGGTTTGTGAAGCTCCTCGCCGATAAAACCACCGATCGGTTGCTCGGCGCGCATATTATTGGCCCAGATGCCGGAACGATGATTGCGGAATTGGTCCTCGCCATCGAGTTCGGCGCCTCCGCCGAGGATGTTGCGCGCACCAGCCATGCGCATCCAACCCTGAACGAAGCGATCAAGGAAGCAGCCCTCGCCGTTGATGGGCGCGCGCTTCACATCTAACGCTGATCAAGGGCGGGCAGATCCACCCAGGATAAATGCCCGCCTTTGCCCGCACCGGTATCCGTAAACACCGCCCGGCCACCTGCGCGATTGGTCAGTGTGAGGGGTCGACCATCGGTGCTGCGCTGATCATGACCACAATAGACCGTGATGTCAGGCGGGATCGCCTCGACCCACCGCAATAAACGTTCGGGCCGACCAGCGCCGGTGGTGCGTCCGGTGGTTTCGCCATATAAGGCGCGGGCCATCAGCGGATCGGGCTGTTTTGCAGGAAAAGCAGGCGCGGGGGCAAATAACATGGCCGGATGAAATCCGCCATGAACGAATAGGAATTTTCTTGCAACAATCCAAATGGGCGCGGCGATGATGGCGCGATAGGCACGCTCCGCTAACGCGACGTCCAGGCTCTCCAGCGTCATAACCAAGCCCGGCCCGCGCACCACCCGGTCACCGCGCAGAGCGCGCGCCAGCTTGTAATCGTGATTGCCCAGCAGAAAAATGCCATCGCCAGCCTCCTGCCGATCGAGCATCAGCGACAATGCTCCAGCACTATCTGGCCCATCATCGACCAAATCGCCAAGCTGGATCACGAACCGATCGGTGGCACAGCCAGCGGCCAAGCCGCGCCGATCCCCATGCACATCGCCGATAATCCGCAAAGCGCGGTCCTGCGGGATGCTGCGGAAAGGTTCAGCCACGGGCGGTGATTTCAGCACGCAACGCAGCCTGATGCTGCCGGTCGAGCGGGAAATGCCACATCACCGCAGCGGCAATGACTTTCAGCGCCGCCGGTATGACACAATACATTACCAACAACGCCCCAATCGCTGTTTCGCCATTTTGGCCATTGGTGGAAAATCCAAAAGCCTGCAACACGGCAAAGCCAATTCCTGGTGCCAGCGAATTACCCGCTTTTTGTGCCATAGTGGCGGCGGCGAAATAGAGCCCCGCCCGCTGTTCGCCGGATTCCGCTTCGTCAACGTCAACCACATCGGCCTGAATGGCGGGGGGGATGGTGAAATCGGCGCCCAATCCGGCGCCGGTAAATAGGCTAATGACGCCAAACAACACCAGCGCATCGGGCAAATGCCGAATGACCGGCACGAAGAGGAAGGCCACGCCAGAGATTGCCATGGCAATCGTCCAGGCGAAATGTTTGCTGCGCGCCCGCGCCAATCGTTGCCAGAGCGGTACGGATACAATGGCTGCGGCAAAATAGACCAGCAAAATCGGGCCTGATGCAGCGGATGCGTGCAAAACCTTTGCAATGACCAGCAGAAATAATGCAGCTGGCAGTCCATTGGCCAACCCATTGACCGCCCAGGCTAGGATCAATCGCCGGAATGGCCGATTGGCCCACACGACCTGCAACGTGGCTTTGACGCCTGCCGGTGCAATACCCTTACGCGGCAATCGATCCGGCACGAAGCGGAGCGCTAACATAATCAGCGGCACGCTCATCGCGAGGGTGATGATGGCAAGCAAATGCACTTTGCCGGTATTGCTGGTTACGCCTAACGCCACCGGCGCTGCGGCGGAAATTAAAATCCCGATGATCGTGCCGCCTTCGCGCAGGCTGGTTATGCGTTGGCGCTCATCATAATTGTCAGAAAGTTCCGCACCCCAGGCCCAATAAGGCAGGGACAGGGCGGTCCATGACCAGGTGACTAACGCGTAGGTGATGAACAGCCAAACCGCTCCGGCCCCGTGCGGCGGGAAAAATAGCCCGATTGTGCCAATCCCCGCGATCGGGATGGCACAGGCGATGAAGGGTCTTCGTCGGCCAAAACGTGACCGTGACAGGTCGGATAATCGGCCAATCGTGGGGTCGATCAGCACATCAAAAATCCGCACGGCGCTGAGCACATAGCCCACCGTTGCGAGGTGTACCCCCATATCATGGGCCCAAAAATCCGGCAAAATGACCAAGAGCGGCAGGCCAAGCATCGCCAACGGCAAGGCGGGGCCCGCATAAATGAGCAATAAGCGAAGCGGCAGCTTCGCCTGAGCGGGCGTGGCCGATCGGGTCAATCAGGGCCGCGCGATCACAAACTGCCCAACATCGGTCCAGCCGGCGCGAAAACCAGCTTCGCAATAGGCAAGATAAAATTCCCAAAGCCGTTTGAACCGTGTGTCATATTGGCGCGAAAATTTGGTGATCCGTGGCCAAGAATCCTGAAATGTCTTGCCCCAGCGGGCCAGCGTATCGGCGTAATCGGGGCCGAACCAAAAACTATCGCGCAGATGCAACCCCGCCCGACTAATTTCCGCATGCAGTCGGCTCGGCGAGGGGAGCATGCCACCCGGAAATACATAGCGTTGGATGAAATCGGCGCTGGAGCGATAATCATCGAAATACCGATCAGCAATCGTGATGATTTGCAGACCAGCCAACCCGCCAGGGCGCAACCGATCACGCAGGCAGTTAAAATAGGTTGGCCAATAAGACTCGCCCACTGCCTCGAACATTTCGATTGAGGCAATCCGGTCAAATTGTTGGGATACATCACGATAATCGCGCAGCTCGAGCGAAACGCGGTCGACCAATCCAGATTTCGCAATGCGCGCCTGACCAAATTCTAACTGCTCGCGTGATAACGTGATGCCCGTTACCCTCGCGCCATAATCACGCGCGGCGATTTCCGCGAAACTGCCCCAGCCACAGCCCACTTCCAACACGCTCATGCCCGGCTGCAACTCCAGCGCCTTGCAGAGCCGGTGGATTTTGGAGCGTTGAGCGACTTCCAAACTATTGGCATCACGATCAAACAAAGCGGCCGAATAGGTCATGGTTTCATCAAGCCATGATGCGTAAAAATCGTTGCCCAGATCATAATGTTCGGCGATATTCCGCCGCGCACCCTTGCGGGTATTGGGGCGCAATTTATGCGCAATCGTGCTCACCACCCGCGCCCATAATTTGCCGCGCAACATATCTTCCCACGCCGCCTCATTCAGCGTGCCGAGCCGCAGCACGTCGATCAAATTGGGGCTGTCCCAATCGCCATCGAGATAGGCCTCACTCAAGCCAAGGCTGCCGCCGAATACTAACTTCGCAATCATCCGCGCGTCGCGCACAATCAGTGTTGCCGCCGGTCCCGGCTCGGTGCCGGCGAAATGATGCACACTGCCATCAGGCAAGATTACTTCCATCGTCCCAGCCTTGATCAGCTTGGCAATGCTGAGCCCCAACCGCAATCGGCGGTCGCGTGGCAGGCTTGTATGGGCAACGGCGGTGGCGTCGGTCATGACGTTTCTCCAGGGACAATCGGCGGATGGCCGGTCGAGGGTTCACGATGAAAATGCGCGCCGCGGATGAAAAGCCGCAGCGCATGCCAGTGAATGGAGGCAATCACCTTGAAGGCCATCAGCGGCATGCGCAGTAATTGCGCGGTTAACGCGCGGTCAGTCGCAGGCGTTGCGTTGAGCGCCATCACCACATTCAGTCGCGGCGCTGCAGCGCTATAGCGAATGCCCAAGCGAAATCCTGCGCCAGGGCGAGTGAAGGCGAACGCATAATGCCCGTGCATATCAAAAAACGGTGATACATGCATCGATTTGGTCGCGGTTTGACGCACCGTGCCGGTGCCCGGTGTCACCGGGATGGCATAGATCACTTGATCGCCAAAGGTGTTTTTCACTTGGTGCAAAACCGCGCCAAGCGTGCCATCAGCAGCATAGCAGAAGTAAAATGCAATCGGGTTAAAGCCATACCCCAAGATACGGGGGATCACCATGAAACGGATGCGTGCGGCAAAGTTTTCATAGCCATGGTCAGTCAAGATCGCCGCGGCCCATGGCCGCAAGGCTGAGCCATCCCGGGGGCCATGATCGCGATCATGCAGGCTGATCAGCCCGAGGCGATTATGGCGAAATAGCGTGCTGCGTGCGGCGAATTGATCAAGATCGTCCAAATCCACCGCCAACATCCAAATGCGATAGACGAATCGATGGATGAATTTCTCAAACCGCACATGGCTAACCTTGCCAGCATAAATCGCCGGAGGTTCAATCAGCACCCCAGAGGTAACCAAATTATTCACGCCGCCTGCGCTGCCGGGCGATGATCAGCGGCCCGCCATGGGATCGTGATGCCCAGCGCCCGCGCAATCTGCACCGCCGAGGCGATGCCATCCTCATGAAAGCCCCAGCCAGTCCAAGCACCGGCAAACCACAAGCCCGCTTTGCCTTGAATGGCCGGTAATTGCTCTTGCGCGGCCATCGCCTGCGCATTGAATTGCGGATGGCGATAATGCCGTTCCCGTAAAACCAAGGCCGGATCAGGCTCGATCAGCGGGTTCAAGGTCACCAAGAGCGGTTGGGCGGTTTGCATGCCTTGGAGCATATTCATCCAATAGGTCAAACTAACGCCATGTTGGTGATCGCCGCTGTTGCGTGCCAAATAATTCCAGGATGACCAAACAGCGCGCCGCTTGGGCATCAATCGCGCATCAGTATGCAGCACCGCCCGGTTATCCTGAAACCCAATGGCGCCCAATATGTTTTGCTCGAGCGCGCTGGGTTGCCCGATCATCGCCAGCGCTTCATCGGCATGGCAGGCCAGCACCGCCTGATCAAAATGGCTTTGTGCGCCATCGGTGATAACAATTATGCCCTGCGCGTCGCGCCTGATTTCGCGCACGGGGCTCGATAGACTTATCCGCGCCCCCAGTGCTGCGCGCAGTTTTGCGACATAGCAGCACGAGCCGCCCGTCACGGTGCGCCATTGCGGCCGATTATTGACGGTGAGCAGCCCGTGATTGTGAAAAAACCGCACGAAATTGCGCGCTGGAAAATCCCGCATCCCCTCGATCGAGGCTGACCAGATCGCGGCCCCCATCGGCAGAATATGATCCTCAGCAAAACCGACGCCATAGCCGTTACGATCGATATAATCGCCCAAACTCTCGGTGCTGTTGCTGGTAATCAAGGCCGGCGCCTCGCGGTTGAACCGCAAAATATCCTGGATCATGCGCCAGAATCGCGGCTTCAGCATATTGCTCTTTTGCGCAAAAAGCTGACCTAGCGTGCCGCCGCCATATTCCAGCGCGCCGTCGCCAATCGAGACGCCAAACGACATATCGCTATCATGCGTCGCGACATCTAGCGCAGCAAACAGCCCTTCGAGGTTCGGGTAATTCCGATCATTGAGCACGATGAAGCCAGTATCAACGGCAATCTCGCGCCCATCGAGTGTCACATGCTGGGTGTCCGCATGGCCACCCAACCGGCCCTCGGCTTCGAAGAGCGTCACGTCAAAATCATTGCGCGCAAGCCAAGCCATCGATAGGCCAGCAATCCCCGCACCAATCACCGCGAGACGGGGTTTTTCACTGATCATGCCGCATTTTTTCCCAAAATTTTGAAGGCGGCGAGCGCACGCTCACGGCCATATTTCAAATCCACCAGCGGTTGCGGGTAATTTTCGCCCAGCACCACGCCGGCGGCCTGCAGCACCATTGCGGGCGCCTCCCACGGCGCATGGATATGCGCATCGGGCAGGCGCGCCAACTCCGGCACGAAGCGGCGTACATAGGCGCCATCAGGGTCGAATTTGGCGCCTTGCAGCACCGGATTGAAAATTCGGAAATATGGCGCGGCATCAGCGCCCGATCCCGCCACCCATTGCCATGACGCGGCGTTAGAGGCGTGATCGGCATCGACCAGCGTATCCCAAAACCACGCAGCCCCCGTTTGCCAGGGAATGAGCAAATGTTTGATCAGGTAGGATGCAACAATCATGCGCACCCGATTGTGCAGCCAGCCGGTTTGCCAAAGTTGGCGCATGCCCGCATCAATAATCGGCACGCCAGTCATACCGCGCTGCCAGGCGCGCAGCTCTGAAGGTGCATCGCGCCAAGCCACCTGCTCGAATTCAGCGCGCATCGGCGCGCTCGCTAAGCTTGGGTGATGCCAGAGCAAATAGGCGGCGAATTCGCGCCACAGCAATTCCTTCAAATAATGCTGTTTGCCCTCATGGCGGGGGGTGGGCAGCGCGTCCGCCGTGCGCCAAACCGCATCAATCGCGATTTCGCCCCAATGCAAATGCGGCGACAGCATCGAGGTGCCGGGAATGCCCGGCTGATTGCGGGTCAAATCATATTGATCAAGCCGCCCGGCCCCAAAGGCGGCGAGTTGCGCCTGCGCGCCCGCCTCACCGGGCTGCCAAGCGGCGCGCAGCCCGCCCGCCCAATCCGGCGCGCTTGGCAGCAAACCCCAATCGGCCAGATCATCGCTCGCGATCGGCCCGAGCTGAGCGAGGCGGGCAGGGGCTGGAATCGGCGGGCGTGGCGTGAATTTCTCGAAACATGCCCGTGAAAACGGCGTATAAACCCCATACACGCCGCCCGCTTGGTTCAGCACCGCCTCCGGCGCCAGCGCCAAGGCGGAACGATGGCGCTGAAACTCAATCCCGATGGCGTGCAAGGAGGCGGCGACGTCACGATCAATCTCGCGCAAATACGGCTCATGCGCCCGCCCAGCCTGCACGGTCGTTGCGCCAAGTTCCTGCGCCAAAGCCGGGATGATCTGCCGGGAATCGCCACGCCGGAGCACCAACTGCCCGCCGCGCGCGGCGATATCCGCGCCCAGCCGGTCGAGCGATTGATGCAGCCACCATAGCGACGCGCCACCCCAGCGCGCAGCCGGGTCCAGCACATAAACCAACGCCACCGGCCCGCCCGCCAAACCGGCGGCCAGAGCGGGGTTATCGGCAAGGCGCAAATCATTGCGCAGCCAGACCAGCGATGTCGCCATCACGCCGCCCGCGCCGCACGCGCGGCATCGGCCAGCGCAAAGCCATGTAATCGGTCCGCGCCGAGCAACAATACCTGACCACCCCGCGAAAATAGGCTGCGGATCGGTGCGGCGGTAACATCAAGCCCGCCCGTATAAGCGCCGAAACTCGGCAGAACCACCCGCTGATGATCGACCACAAAGCAGGGGCGGGTAATTCGCGCCGCACGCGTGATGATGCTCGCTTTGGGATGAAAATGTCCGGAAAACTCGATCGAACCTGGCGTTACCCTCGCCGCTTGATGGCGGAGGGTAACGGTGTCGATCATCCATTCGCTCGGCGACGATGCCTGCGGATCATGATTTCCGGCAATCCATACCACCTTATGCGCCGCCTCCAGCCGTGCCAGCCGGGCTTCATCCTCAGCCGCCATCCGGCTGCGCCCGGCAGTATCGTGAAACGAATCGCCGAGTGCGATGATCGTCTCCGGCGCGTAACGCCGCACGAGGCGCGCCAGCCGGTCGAGCGTGGTGCGGCTATCATAAGGCGGCACGAGCTGACCGCGCACGGCCCCGGCAGAGGCTTTTTCCAAATGCAAATCGGCGACGATCAGGGTTTTTTGCGCGGGCCAAAACACTACCCCCGCCGGGTCGAACAAAAACCGGTGACCGGCACGATGGAGGGGCGCAGCATTCATCGATTGGTCAATTTCACATCGCGGCCCGCAGCGCCAGGGGTGCGGGGTCGGCTTGTGGATCATTGAAACATTCCGCGACCAAGGCGGCGGCCTCGTTGAGCAGCGCTTCCTCGGCGCTGAGCCCGCTGATCGGCTCGCGGCCAATCTCCAGCAACACCGGCACCGCGAGCGGCGAGACGCGCGGAAGGGCCCGGTGCGTAATCCGGCCCTGGATGCGGTTGAGCATCCCGGCGATCCGGCTAAGATCAACCAGCCCGTGCGCGGCATCGGCGCGGGTGGCGCGGAGCAGAATATGGTCAGGTTCATGTTTGCGCAGCACATCGTATATGAGATCGGTATTGATCGTGATCTGTCTACGGTTGCGTTCGCCGCCGGGATGCAGCCGCTCGATTAATCCTGCGATAACCGCGACGGCGCGAAAGCTGCGCTTGAGCATCGCACTCTCCGCCAGCCATTCCTCCAAATCATCCCCCAGCAGGTCGGGTGCGAATAATCGCGCAATATCCTGCGGCGGGCGGGCGCTCCAAATGCCCAGCACATAATCGGTGGCAACGAAGCCCAAAGGCTGATCGCCAAACCGCTCCATCCGGCGTGTCAGTAACATGCCCAGCGCCTGATGCGCTTGCCGCCCTTCAAAGCAATAAGCGACCAAATACCAGCGCCCACCACGCGGAAAGCTTTCCACCAATAAATTGGCCTCGCCAGGCAATTCCGAGCGCAAAGCCTGCATCTCCAGCCATTCGCGCACCGGCGCGGGCAATTGATCCCAATCGGCCCGCCGCTGCAGCAGGGCCCGCACGCGATCCGCCAAATGGGTCGAAAGCGGCATGCGCCCGCCCATATAAGCGGGGATTTTCGGCTCGCCGACGCCCCCGTCCACCGCGATCAGGCTGGTCTCGCGTAAGCCAACAAAATTCAGCCGCCGCCCCGCAAATAAAAACGTATCGCCCGGGCGCAGCATGGCCGCGAAATATTCCTCAACCTCGCCCAGCATCGGCCCGCGCTCATGCCCCAGCCGCAATTTCAGCGTCGGCGCCTCAACAATGGTGCCGAGATTCATCCGGCACTGCCGGACCACTTTTTGGTTCATCACGTGCACCAGGCCTGCCGCATCACGAAATAATTTCCGGTAGCGCTCATAGGCGGCGAGTGCGTAGCCACCATCCTCGACATAGCGCAGCACATCGTCAAAATCGGTCCGCGCCAGGTCTGCATAGGGGGCGGCACGGCTAATCTCGGCAAATAGCGCATCCGGATGAAACGGCCCCGCGCACGCGCAGCCCAAAATATGCTGGGCCAACACATCAAGTGCACCAGGGCGCGGCGGCTCGCCGTCCAACTCCCCCGCCGCCGCACTGGCCATCGCCGCCACGCATTCGAGCACCTCAAAGCGGTTGGCCGGCACCAGCAGCGCATGCGAGGCTTCATCCAGCCGGTGATTGGCGCGGCCCAAACGCTGCATCAGCCGCGAGACGCCTTTCGGTGCGGCGACCTGGATCACCTGATCAACCGCTGCCCAATCGATCCCCAAATCAAGCGAGGAGGTTGCCACCACGGCGCGTAACGCCCCATTCGCCATCGCCGCCTCGACCCGCCGCCGTTGCTCGACCGCGAGGCTGCCATGATGCAGCGCAATCGGGATGGTGTCGTCATTATGCCGCCAGAGCGCCTCGAACATCAGCTCGGCCTGCGCACGGGTATTGACGAACACAATACTCATCCGCGCCGCCTTAATCCGCTCCAAAATCGCCCCCGCCGCCATCAGCCCCATATGCCCGGCCCAAGGCATCCGCACCGGTGCGACCAGCATCTCGATCACCGGCGCTGATCCGGCGGCCCCGGTGATCAACGTGGTTTCTGACCCGCGCCCATCGGGTGAGAGCCAGCGCTGCATCGCGTCCGGATGCGCGATGGTCGCCGATAGCCCGATCCGCCGTGCGGCGGGTGCCAGCATGCTGAGCCGCGCTAAACACAGCGCAAGCTGATCACCCCGCTTAGTGCCAGCCAATGCATGCACCTCATCGATCACGATCATCCGCAGCCCGGCAAAATAATCAGCGGCACCCGGCGCATAAAGGAGAAGCGCCAAGCTTTCCGGCGTGGTCAATAACAAATGCGGCGGGCGATCGCGCTGCCGCGCCCGGCGATTGGCTGGCGTATCGCCGCTGCGGGTTTCCACCCGGATCGGCAGATCCATCTCGCGGATCGGCGCTTGCAAATTGCGGGCAATATCGGTGGCCAGCGCCTTGAGCGGGCTGATATAGAGCGTGTGGAGATGCTCCGTTGGCGTATGCGCAAGCTCGGTCAGGCTCGGCAAAAACCCGGCCAGGGTTTTGCCGCCGCCGGTCGGCGCAATCAGCAACGCATGTTGCCCGGCTCGCACCGCCTGCATGACCGCAAGCTGATGGTCGCGCACGCGCCAGCCACGTTCGGCAAACCAATCAGCAAAGCGGGGCGGTAGGGCAATCACCCAATTAAGATGGCAGGCTTTGCGAAAGCTGCAATCCAACCCATGATAGCAGCATGGCGCCGCACCCTTCGACCTGGCTGCAACCCCGCCCCGAGGGGCTATTTTGTCTCCCCGGCGGATTTTTCATCGATCCGACCCGCGCGGTCGACCGCGCGCTGATCACCCATGGTCATGCCGATCATGCCCGCCCCGGTCACGCCCATGTGCTCGCGAGCGCCGAGACGCTGGCAATCATGCAGGTGCGCATGGCGGAGGGCAAAGCGGGTACCATCCAGCAAGCCGCAATCCCCGGTGAACGGATTCGCGTCAATGACGTGGATATTCGCTTTGTTCCAGCCGGGCATGTGCTGGGGTCGTGCCAAATCGTGCTCGATTACCAGGGCAGCCGTGTCGTGATCTCGGGCGATTACAAGCGCCAGCCGGACCCAACCTGCGCGCCATTCGAGCCGATGATTTGTGATGTCTTCGTGACGGAGGCCACATTCGGCTTGCCGATTTTTCGTCACCCCAACGCCACGGATGAAATGGCCCGTCTGCTCGCCTCGGTCGCGTTATTTCCCCAGCGCCCGCATCTGATCGGCGCCTATGGCCTGGGCAAAACCCAAAGGCTGATCGCGCTCTTGCGGCAGGCGGGCTATGATGCCCCGATTTTTCTCCATGGCGCGCTGGTCAAATTATGTGCGCTCTATGAAAACTTCGGTGTGAGGCTGGGCGATCTGCGCCCGGCCACTATTGCCGATAAATCGGCGCTGCACGGCGCCATCGTGCTCGCCCCGCCCTCGGCCATCGCGGATCGGTGGGCGCGGCGGCTCGATGATCCGGTGATTGCCGCCGCCTCCGGCTGGATGGGGGTGCGCCAGCGTGCCAAAGCCAGCTTGGTGGAATTGCCCTTGGTGATTTCCGATCATGCCGATTGGGCGGCGATATTGCACACCATCGCGCAAACCGAGGCTCCGGAAATCTGGGTCACCCATGGCGCCGAAGCCGCGCTGATCCATCAGCTTGGCCTGCTCGGCCTGCGCGGCCGGGCGTTGGCGTTGATCGGCTATGGCGATGATGGCGAGGTGGCATGAAGGATTTTGCCACCTTGCTGGAGCGGTTGCTCTACACCACAGGACGCCACGCGAAAATGACGCTCCTTGCCGATTTTTTCGCCCATCGGCCTGATCCTGAACGTGGCTTCGCGCTCGCCGCGATTGCTGGCGCGCTCGATTTTCCGGGGGCCAAGCCAGCCATGCTGCGCGCATTGGTCGCCACCCGCGTCGATCCGACTTTATTTGCACTCTCCTATGATTTTGTCGGTGATCTCGCGGAAACCATCGCGCTGATCTGGCCAACGCAGGGGGAGGTCGCGCCGCCCGCTCTGGATCACGTCGTCGCCCAATTGCGCAGCCTGCCGCGCAGTGACGTTCCCGCCGTGATCGGCGCTTGGCTCGATCAGAGTGATCTGTCCACCCGCATCGCTTTGATCAAGCTGCTCACCGGGGGCTTGCGCGTCGGCGCCTCGTTGCGTTTGGCGAAATTGGCGCTAGCGCAGCAATTTTCCGTGGAGATCGATGCGATCGAGGAAATCTGGCATGGGCTGACCCCACCTTATCAGGCGTTATTCGATTGGCTGGAGCGCCGTGCGCCCCGGCCCGAACCCGGCACCACCCCGATGTTTCGCCCGCCAATGTTGGCCCACCCGCTGGAGGCAGCCGATCAAGCGAGCTTGAATTGGGCCGATTATCGCGCCGAATGGAAATGGGACGGGATTCGCGTGCAACTCGCCGCCACGCCCAGCGGTCGGCGGCTTTATTCGCGCGGGGCCGATGATATTTCCGCGAGCTTCCCCGAGATTATCGGCGCAATGACGTTCCATGCGGTGCTCGATGGCGAATTGCTGGTGATCCGCGACGGGGTGGTGGCGCCGTTCGCGGATTTGCAGCAGCGGCTCAATCGTAAAACCGTCTCTGCGCGCCAACGCGCGGCCTATCCGGTCGCGGTGCGGCTGTATGACATATTATTCGATGGTGCTGAGGATCTGCGCGCACTGCCCTTCGATGCGCGCCGGGCGCGACTGGAAGCCTGGTTTGCTGCAACCAACCCCGCGATGATGGATCTCTCGCCGCAAATCCCGTTTTGCGCCGCAGCCGACCTCGCGGCGCTGCGCGATCAGGCGCGGCGCGACGCCATCGAAGGGCTCATGCTCAAAGCCGGCGCCAGCCCCTATGTTGGCGGGCGGCCCAAAGGCCTGTGGTGGAAATGGAAACGCGACCCGCTCAGCCTGGATTGCGTGTTGATGTATGCCCAGCGCGGCCATGGCAAACGCAGCTCGTTTTATTCGGACTATACATTCGGCGTCTGGACCGAGGATCGCCGTTTGGTGCCGGTGGGCAAAGCCTATTCCGGCTATACCGACGCCGAACTTGTCCGCCTCGATCACTGGATTCGCACTCATACCGTGGCGAGCTACGGGCCGGTGCGCGAGGTCGAGCCGGGCATTGTGCTGGAAATCGGCTTTGACGCGGCGCAGCGCTCAACCCGCCATAAATCCGGCATTGCGCTCCGTTTTCCGCGCATTTTGCGCCTGCGCCCCGACAAATCAGCCGCCGACGCCGACACGCTGGCGACCGCGCAGGCGCTTTTGGGTTAGCGAATGAACCGCGCCAGCCGCACCGCCGTATGCAGCCGCGAGGTCCATAGGCTTGGCATGATCAGCAAACAATCATCATGCGGGGTGCGAATTTCCCGCCCGCCATCATACCCGATCAGCGTGCCCCGGCGGGCAATGATGTCGCCCCCTGCAAACCGGCGCGCGAACTGAAACCGGTCGGTCATCGCGGTGACCAGCTCGGTCACCTCGGCAAAGCGCGGCGGCGGACGATGCGCGAGGGGCGCGTCGCTCAGCCCGCTATGGCGCAGCAAGGCGGCAATGGTTGCCTGCATTTGCGCAACCGTCGGCGCCAGCCAATGCTGACCGGCTTCGACCAGCACACAGGCTGCATCGTTCATCGAATGGGTGAAACGCGGATAATCGATCAAGCGCCGTCCGCCCGCATGGCCGGAATCGGCAACCACCAAATCGGGCGTGCCGAGTGCGAGCGCCAGCGCCTTGCCGCGTGCGCCCGAGCCGCACAGCATCAGCGGTTCGGACGGCCAGAGCATCGAGTGCAAATCGAGCACCATGTCCGCACTCTCGATGATGGTGCGCATCGCCCGCGCGCGGTCGAGCTCGCGTGATCGGCGCGCCCCATCGAGCAAAGCCGGGCTCCAAACCCGGTTCATATCTTCATCGATAAAGCGTGAGGCAATCGGCCGTGCCGGGTCGAACCGCTCATAGGCGTCGAGATTGGCAAAGCCGATGGTCAAGCGGCCGCGCACCGGGCGCATACCTGCGCGCAGCATCGCCTCCAGCGCAATCGCGCCGGCAATTTCATTGCCATGGATCAAGGCAATCAGCACCACATGCGGGCCTGGGTTTGGCGCATCGAAGCTCCAAAACCCCTCCACGCCGCAATTACCGGCGCGCCAGGGCGACAGATCGGGCGCATCGAGCGCGACGGTGAAATGCGGGAGCGTTTGGGCCTCGCTCAGCGTCGCCATGTCCTGATCCGGCGTCGCATTCACCCATTCGGTGGTCACCGAACCGGTTTCCACCCGCGCCGCCGATGCCACGGTCATCGGTGCGGCCGGTTCTGAAAGCCCCTGGTCTCCATCAGCCATGCCGGTTACTTTAACAACAGATCGCGGCTTCGCAACTCTCGGTCGTGCGATTCCATCAACGATCGTCTTGGATAGGAGTAAAAATGGCTGAGAGGCTGGCATTTCTGCACCGCATGTGGCGTCTGGTGCCGCAGCGCCTGCGTCGCGCTGCGTTGCAAACCGCTTCGCGCATTGCCGCTCCGCGCCCCAATCGCCCCCCGCCAGCCACAAGCCTGGGCGTGCAGATTGTCGGCGAAATGGGCCGTATTTCCGGCCTAGGCGAAGCGGCGCGCCTGCTCCATAGCGGTGTCGCGGCCCTGCATGCCGATGCAGGCGCGATCGAGCTCGCTATCGGTCATCGACCAGCGCCAGCACACCCTGTCGCGGGTGCGGCGCTAATCCTGCATGTCAATGCGCCGTCATTGCCGCTGCTGCTCGCCCGCGCACCGCACGATTTTCTGCGCGGTCGCCGGGTGATTGGCTTTTGGAATTGGGAAATCGAAACCGTCCCCGCCGCCTGGCACAAAAATACTGATTTCGTCCATGAAGTCTGGGCGCCAACGGGCTTTACCGCAACCGCGTTGGACGCGATCATGCCGGGCCGGGTTCGCGTGGTACCCTATCCGCTCGCCGCCACCCTCGTGCCCGCGATGGCCGACCGGGCGGCGCTCGGCCTGCCGGACGGGACGGTTGTTGTCACCGTGATTGCCAATCTCGGTGCGAGTTTCACCCGCAAAAACCCGCTCGGCGCGATTGCATCCTTTCGCGCCGCCTTCGGCGATCGGCCCGACCGGCTGCTGCTGCTCAAGCTTGTCGGCGCAAGCCTGTTCCCGCGCGATCTCGCGCAAATTCGCGATGCCATCGGCGCCAGTCCCAATATCCGGCTCATCGACGCGACCTGGACCGGCGCTGAGATGCGCACTTTGCTCGCTAGTTCCGATATTTTGCTGTCGCTCCATCGCGCCGAAGGGTTCGGGCTGGTGCCCGCCGAGGCGATGCTGCGCGGTATTCCAGTGATCGCCACCGGCTGGTCGGGTTCGATGCAGTTTATGAATGAGCAGAGTGCCGCCTTGGTGCCGTATCGGCTGGTGCCGGTCATCGAGCAGCGCGGCGATTATGCGGTCTCCGGCGCACGCTGGGCCGAACCTGATCACGACGCCGCCGTGCATTGGTTGCGTCGCTTGGCCGATGACCCGGTTGAACGTGCGTCCTTGGCGGCCCGGGGCAAGGCTTATGCCAGCTCGTCCTTGACGCTCGATCCGCTGGCGACGGCGTTGCAATCCTGCGGTATCGCCCGCCTCGATTGACGAAACCCGAGCACACTCGCAAAACCCCGGCATGGTCACCACGCCCCAACCGCTCCCAGCCGCGTCGCCGGACCCAACCAAGCTGGCCTTGGTCTACACCACCGATCTGGCCGGGCTGCGCGCCCAAGCCCAAGGTCTGGTCGATGCGGCAGAATTGCATGCCGATTATCGGATCATGCGCCCGCGCGCGCCCTGGTCGCTGCTATCGCCAAAATTATGGCCGGGTGCCCGCCGAGTGGTGGTACCGTCACTGTTGGCGCCACCCGCGGGGGATGTGCTGATCGGCTGCGGGGGTGCTGCGGCACGGCTGCTCGCCGAATTGCGCCGCCCTGATCGTCCGGCGGTGATCATCCAAAATCCCAGGCTCGATCCAAGACGGTTTGATCTGGTTATCGCCGCCCCGCATGACCGGCTCAGCGGGCCGAACATATTCATCGCCCGCACCGCCTTGCACCGCGTCACGCAGGCCAGCCTCACCGATGCAGCACGGCAATGGTCCGGCCGACTCGCCGGGTTGCCCCGTCCGCTGGTCGCCGTGCTGATCGGTGGTTCGAATGGTCGCTACCGGCTCGATGATCAGACTGCGCGTAGCCTCGCCGCTGACCTCGCCGCGATGATGCAGCGTGATCGCGTCGGCTTGATGCTCACGCCGTCGCGCCGCACCTCGGCCTCGGCCCGAGCGATCCTGACCGATGCGCTTGCTCCGCTCGGCGCCTATATCTGGGATATGCGGGGCGACAATCCGTATTTTGGCATGCTCGCTTTGGCCAACGCGATCATCGTTACCGCCGATTCGGTCTCGATGGTGTCCGAGGCGGTCGCCACCCGCGCGCCGGTGATGCTCGCCCGCTTGCCGGGCCGCTCGGCGCGGATCGGCGCCTTTATGGAGGATATGGTGGTGCGCGGCCGTGCCCGCTGGTTTGCCGGGCGGCTGGAAAGCTGGTCCACCGATCCGTTGAACGATACACCGGCCGCGGCCGACGCGCTGCGCCATTGTCTGGGATGGTAGCTGATGCTCGATATTGAAACATTCGATAATGTGCGCGGCGGCAATAGCGTCTATAAAGCGCTCGCCCATCCGCTAGCCGCCGAAAAATTAGCCCTGCTCGCCGCGCAATTGCGCGAGGCGCGGCACCTTGCGGTGTTTGATCCGGATGGAATTTTTGCCCCACTGCGCGCCCTCGCGCCGGATTTTCCGGTGGCCGGCCTTTATGTCGATAACACGCTAGCCCTCGGCACCGACCGCGCGGGGTATCGCACCCAACCGTTGACCGATTTGCCGCAGGCGGGTGCGGATATGGTGCTGATCGCCGCCTTCGATGCCCAGCGTCTAGTCGCACGGCTGCGCGCAATTTTGCCCGCCAGCACCACCATCATCAGCCTCGATGCGGTGCGCCTGCCGGACGCGATGCTGACCAATCGCCGCCGCTATCTCGACCCGCTGAATTTTGCCACCAATTTCGTGCTGTTTCGCGATGACGATCATTTGGCCACCCGCCTGATCACCGCCAATTACTGGTCGGGCTATGGCGCGACCAGCGTAAAATTTTGGCTCCGGCTCTATGATGGCGACGGCGTGATCCGCGCCGAATTCGAGCAGCCAATCCCGCCCGGCGCAGCCAGCATCACCCTCGATAGCCAGGCCGTGCGGGCGGCGCATCAGCTCGGCCCGTTCACCGGCCAATTATTCATCCACGCCATCGGCGTCGCTGGCCATGATGTGGTGAAATATGCGCTGGATACCTACGCGACCGATGGGAGCGGCAGCCTGTCGTGCACCCATGACGCCAATGCCTGGCCATCCGAGCGTTTCGCCGGACTACCGGCCCCGCGCCCGGATGAGCAGGTCATCCTCTGGGTGCAAAATAGCCACGCCGTAACCATCCCCAGCGGTGCCATCAGCCTTGATCGGATGGGCGCGGAACAGCCAGCGCCCATTGATGAGCCGATCCCGCCCTTCGCAACCCGCGCGATTGACGTCGCGACCCTGCTGCCCGGCCTGCATTGGCCCGCACAAACCGAGCTACGCGCCGGACGCCATCTGGTTCGCCCGCGTTATGAGGTGGTGCGTAACCAGCGCACCCGCATCGCCCATATCAATGTCGAACGCGCCGATCTGGCGCCAGATCCGTCGATCAAAACGCTGTCGCCGCTGCTCGGGCGCGGATTTTTGCTGCCATTCCCCATCCTGCCCCGGCGCGATTTCTCCACCATCGGCTTACCCACCCCGATGGCGCATCGCCAGGACACGCTGCCGCTCCGGCTTGATATTTTTGCGCCGGATGGCACCCTGGTCACCCGCCATCCGCTCGGGCTGCTCGCGCGCGATCACGCCGTGGCAGTCGATCTGGATACGGTTTTGCCCCCCGATATGCTGCATGATGGCGGGCATGGCGAGCTCGTGTATGATTTTTCGCAAGGCGGTGACGCCGATGGCTGGTTGCATGGGTTGTTTCGCTATGAACGCCGCGATCAGAGCCATGCCGCCGAAACCAGCTTCGGCGCGCATATTTTCAACACATTAATGACCTGGAAAAACGAACCGCAATCCTATGCCGGCCCGCCGCCCGGCCTGTCGACCAGGCTGTTTCTGGATCTCGGCACCAAAGAGCAGGAAAGCTTCGCGGTGTTGATTTATCCGGCATCGGCGCCTTGGCATCCACAATCCGATACCACTCTGATTTTGCATGATAAAACCGGCAACATCGTCGCAGAGATGCCCGTGCATATCCCCTGTTCCGGTTCGCGCATGGTCGCCCCGCACCAAATTTTTGCGCCGGATGCCCTCAAATCGGCCGAGGACGGCTATGTGCTGATCCGCGATACCACCTGCCGCCTGTTCGGCTATCATGGCAAAAGGCGGCGCGATGGCGCGTTTTCGCTCGATCATATGTTTGGCTTCTGAGCGCCGT
Organism: Acidiphilium sp. 37-60-79; assembly: GCA_002279355.1. Classification (GTDB taxonomy): domain Bacteria; phylum Pseudomonadota; class Alphaproteobacteria; order Acetobacterales; family Acetobacteraceae; genus Acidiphilium. Next base: position 42,601 of record NCBV01000004.1, on the reverse strand, counting down.
CGCGGTGACGCGAGCCGCGCCACGGCGTAGCGGTGACGTGAGCCGCGCCACGGCGTAGCGGTGACGTGAGCCGCGCAATAGCGTAAATGGGCATCGTTTAGAAGGAGACCCCGCATGCGGTTGCGACGGATTGTTCTCATCATCATCGGCCTAATCGTCATCGTGCCGATTGCTGCGATCCTGATCATCGTCGCGCGCTTCAATCCCAACCGCTACAAGCCGCAAATCATCACAGCGATGGAGCATGCCACCCATCGTCCGGTCACCATTGCGGGACCGCTGCATATGGGGGTCTCCCTGACCCCGACCATCACCGCCTCGGGCATCACCGTCGCCAATCCTGCGGGCTTTCCCGATCCCACCTTGCTGAGCCTGCCGCGTTTGCAAGCGCGCGTATCGCTGCTGCCATTGCTGCGCGGTTCGGTCGATATCGTCTCGCTCCGCCTGATCAATCCGGTGCTGACGCTCGAGCGCAACGAAGCGGGCATCGGCGATTGGGTTTTTGCTCAACCCGCGAGCGGGGGCGGGCTTTCGGCGGCGCTGGCGCATCCGCACGCCACAGTCACCCACCATCGCCAAATCGGCCTGCAATCGGTCAGTATCGTCAACGCCAGCATCATCATCAATCATCGCCCAGCCCCGATCGCCGCCGCCCAGCCGGCCATCGCGCCAGAAACCATCAAAATTCGCCATTTCACCGGCCACGCAACCAGCCTTAATGCGCCCCTGCATGTGGCGATGACCGCACAGCTCAACGGCCAAACGCTCTCCCTCGCCGGCCAAATCGGCCCCATCGCCCGCTTGCTAAGCCAGGCACCGGGCAGCAGCGCGCACCCTTGGCCGGTCGATCTGACGCTGCATGCCGCTGGCGGGCAGTTCTCGCTGCGCGGCAGGATCGCCGATCCGGCCAGAATCCAAGGGATTACCGCAAAATTCAGCGGCCAATTACCGGATTTAGCCTCGGTAAACCCCTATCTCCCCGGCACGCACCTTCCGCCCGCGCAAAATATCAGCCTCACCGCCAATATCGGTCTCAGCCAGCCCGGCGCGCTCCCCAGCATCACCGATGCGCGGCTCGCCATCGGCGCGTCTGATCTCACCCCATGGCGGCCCGGATTGCGCCTCACCGCCTTCACCGCGGCCATGCCATCGCTCGATCAACCCCTAACCATCGGCCTCGCCGGCACTCAATCCGGCCAGCCCGTGCAGCTCAACGGCACCATCGGCCCGCTCGGCCCGGTTCTCGCCGGCTTGATCGCACCATCATCGGCTAAACCCGCATCAAACCGCGCGCCGCCGCCGCTCAATATCGATCTGCACGCCACCATCGCCAATGCCACCGCCACGATCCAAGGAGCCATCAGCCAACCGCAAACCCTCTCCGGTGTCGATCTTGCGCTGCACCTCCAAACACCGAACCTCGCACCGCTCGGCACGCTGATGGGTGTGGGTTTGCCCAAATTGACCAACCTCGCCGCCGCCGCCGTACTGACCGACCCGAACCAGCACGGGCTGCGCCACGCGATCGCACTCGATCAAGTCGCGATCAGCGCCGACCAAGCCCAGATCGGCGGCGCCGCGACCATCGATTTCGCCGCCACCCCCGATATCCAGGCGGTGATCAACGCCCCCCGGGTCGATCTGGCTGCGCTCCGCGCCGCTTGGCCCAAGCAGCCGCCAACGCCGCCCAAGCCCAATGCGGCCCCCCAGCAAGCCGCGCCACCCTCCGGCACCGCCACGGTGATCCCCGATACCGCCTTGCCGTTTGGCCTGCTGCATCAAGCCAATTTCAATATCGAACTCTCCATCGGGCATTTGACCGATGGCAAAGCCGATTATCAGGCGATTGTGGTGCACGCGCTGCTCAATCAGGGCCAGCTCACCATCCGCCCGCTCGACGCGCAACTCCCTGGCGGGGCAATCTCCGCCCAGCTCAGCGTCAGTGCCAATGCAACCCCGCCGTTTCTGACATTCACCGCCCAAGCTCCGGCCTTTCGCGTGCAATCATTGCTCAGGCTACTCGGCTTACCGGGTTCCGGCGGCAGCAACGGCACCGCGCAGCTCTATGCCGACCTGTCGGGCAGCGGCGAGACCGCGCATGGCATTGCCGCGCGGCTCAATGGGGCGGTGGGGGTTTCCGCCGTGAATGGCAGTATCGATGGCGCGGCGCTCGGCCGCGTGGTGGCGCCCATGCTGACCAGTGTCGGGTTGCCGTCCGGCGCTCTTGCGCAGCCCGGCCCGGTGGCGCTGCGCTGCTTCGCGGCCCGGCTCAATGCCCGTCACGGTATCGCCGGGCTGAGCGCTTTTACCCTTGATTCGAGCAAGCTGGCGCTCACCGGCACGGGCAATGTCGATCTGGGGGCCGAGCGGCTCCATTTGGTATTTTTGCCAACCGTGCGGGTCGGGGGGAGTAGCTTGCCCGTTGCGGTTGGTCTCTCCGGCCCGTTGGCCCATCCGCATTTCGGCCTAGCCCCGGCCGGAGCCTATCGCGGTGCTGCGGCGGCGCTCGCGCAACGGTTCGGCGCCAATCAAGGCGGGTCGTTGCTCGGCAACGTTACCCAAGCCCTCGGCATCACCAGCCCACCCAACGCGCAAGGATGCCGTATGGCGCTCGCGCAGGCGCGCATGGGACATCCGGGGCCAGCGCCCGCAGCCGCCTTCGCGAGCCCCGGCTCCAACCAGACCCAACCGGCGAACAAAACACCCCGCCTCTTGCAAGGTCCGCAAAATCTGCTGAACTCGCTGCTGAAATAATATTGGGACAAGGTTGATCGCCGATGCGACGTTTCTGGACTGAGACTTCGGTTGCCGAGCGTGATGGTTTTTTCATCGTCTTGCTCGATGCGAAACCGTTGCGCCTTCCCAACGGCACACCGCTCGCCGTGCCGCAGCGCGCCTTGGCTGAGGCTATCGCGACCGAATGGCAAGTCGCGACGCTTGGCGGTTCGATCGAGGCGACCACGCTGCGCCTGACCAGCTTGACCGGCCAAACTCAGCTGGTAGTCGCGCCCGATAGCGCTGCCCTCATCAGCACTTTGCTCGCCCGGCTGCGTGGCGATTTGCTGGTCTATCGCGCCGATGAACCGCCCGAACTCGCGTCCCAACAGCAGCAAGCGTGGCAACCTTGGCTCGATTGGGCCGCGTGCGATCTGGCCGCCCCGCTCAGCGCCACCCACCAGCTCATCGCGCATGATCCCGCCCCGGCCACCTTGGCTAGTCTTGAGCGCCATCTGGCTGATTATGATCCCTGGGCGCTCGCCGCTCTTGATCAACTCACCCGCAGCCTCAGCTCGCTAATCCTCGCTCTCGCCGTGCTGCGCGGCGCGCTCAGCCCGCAAGAGGCCCACCAACTCGCCACGCTGGAGACGCGGTTTCAGGCGGAAAAATGGGGTGTCGATCCAGCGATCGCCGCGCGCGAAGCCGAAATCGCCGCCGATATCGAGGCGGCTTCGTTGTTTTTCCGCCTGACCCGCCCATGATCAGCAAATCCCTGATCATCGCCGGCCATGTCCAAGGTGTCGGATTTCGCGATTGGATCATCCGCCGCGCCCGTCGGCAGGGCATTGTCGGCTGGGTGCGCAACCGGCGCGATGGCACGCTCGAAGCCCTGATCGCGGGCGAGGCCGATGCGGTGGAGGAATTGCTCCGCGCCTGCAGGCGTGGCCCGCCCGGCGCCGAGGTGCAATCGATCACCGAACATTTCGCCGACCCGCCCACCGAGCCCGGCTTCACCAAGCGCCCTACCGCCTAACGTTTGTTTGCCGATCAATTTCATTGGTCTCGCGGATTAATCGCGCTTGAGCCGGGTAAACGGATTTTCCCGGGCGGCGCGCGCGGCATCGGGCAGTTCGGCGTCCGGCTTGCGCGGGTAAGGATCGAGCGCCAAAGCGAGCTGATCGGTCAGTAAAGCGCCGAGATCAATCGTGGGGCCGCTGATCGGCACCCAATCGGGTTGATCCGGATCCAGCCAATCCTCCGGCTCCTCTATACTCGCATCGGCGAGAATCAGCGCCGCACGCTCGGCAATTGCCTGCTCAACCGGCTCCAGCGTCACGATACAGCTCTGTGTGACCCGTGCGGTCAAATCGAGCCTGGTTAAAATCTGGCCATCCGGTTGCGGCGTGAAGGCGAATCGTCCGCTCAATTTGGCAAGGCCAACAAGCCCAAACGCGGCGACAATCGCTGCGCGCGCTTGGGCATCTGCCGTCACGGTGAGGGTCAACGGCCCATCAAGCGCCTTACGCTCGAGCAGATGGGAAAACGGGCGATCGGTATTTTGCGTCATGCTTCCTATCTCCCCCATCTTGCGCGCCAAGGGAAGCTCCCGCATACGATGCTGAGACGGACCGGTTGCGCCTGCGCACTCCGCCCTGCGCAGACCGGTCATTGCTAGGGACGCGCCACGTAATGCCGAATTTTCTGCGCCTAATCCGCCGCACCACCGCACCTTTGCTGCTGATGACAGCCCTATCCGGCTGTGCCGTTTTTGCCGCGCAGCCGCATTATCGCGGCAATGCGGTGTCGCAAAACAACCTCAAGCAATTGGTGCCGCATGTCGCGACCGAGGCCGATGCCCGCGCCTTGCTCGGCTCACCCACTTTGCGCGAGACCTTTAACGATCATGACTGGCTCTATGTCAGCCAGATCACCAAGCGCCGGATCGGGCGTACCCAGGGCGTGCTACATCAGCATGTGGTGTCGCTCCGGTTCAACGATCAAGGCGTGTTGCAAAGCATTCAGCAATATAACCGCAAAGCCAGCGTGAAAGTCGCCATGGCGAGCGGCGCGACGAAGGCGCCGGGCGGCAGTGCTTCCTTTTTCCAGGAATTGGTCGGCGGTGTCGGCTCCTATAACCCGCTCGGCGCCGGGGCAGGCAATAGTCTGGGCGGCGGCGTCAATCCCGGTGCGGGCAGTGGCGGCGGCGGTGGCGGCGGTGGCTTGTCCGGGTTCTGAGCCATGCGGCGGCGTGAATGGCTGATCAGCAGTGCCTTATTCTGCTCAATGGCTGGGCTGGCCCGGGCGCAATCCGCCCTCGGCCTGCCATCCACCAACCTCCAAGCGCCAACCCTCGATGATCAGCGCGCACCGGGCTGGGACCGGCGCGTGCTGATCCGCTGGGGCGATCCGGTGGTGCCCAGCGCGCCGCCCTTTCACCCGGCGCAAATCAATGCTGCCGCCGCCGCCCGCCAATTCGGCTGGGACGCGCTGATAGCGGGCATCATCACCCCGCCCCAAGCCCAGGATGGCGTGGACCGGCTAGTGCTCGTGGTCGCGCATCCGGATGTCGAGGCGCGCATGGCCTTTGCCGATGAGCGCGATCATCCGGGTATCGCCGGGCTGATGCAGGGGATCTCGGTGCTCAACCTGTCTTATCGCGGCGGGCAATGGGTTACCGTGGATGGCGGCTATCAATCGCGGCGAATCACCGATGGCACCTTGTGCCAAATCACCGGCCCAGCCGCCGCCAGTATCGGGGCGGCGGTGCAGGGCGTGCTCGCCCCGCAATTGGGCTGCGTGACGCCCTGGAACAGCGTGCTGGTGCCCGAAGGCGATACCGCGCCTTGGCTGCGCCGCCTCGCCCATCACGATCAAGCCTTCGCCAAGCCCGATATCGGCTTTGGCTTTGGCTGGGTGGTCGAAATCGATGCGCTCCGGCCACTGAGTTTCCCAAAAAAGCACACGGCCCTCGGCCGGTTTCCCCGCGCCGGTCTGGCTTGCGCGCTATCTGGCGATGGCACGCCTGTGGTGTTCATGACCGAGGCCTCGCCCGGCGGGCGGCTCTTTCGCTTCAAGGGCGCCGCGCCCCAAAATCCGCCAACCAGCGCGGCAACCCAAACCAGCCCGCTCGATAGCGGCACCATCGCGGTCGCGGTGATCGAGGGGAGCGATATCGTCTGGCACGATTTAGCAGCCGAACCGACCAGCCTGACCGCAACCCTGTCCGCCGCAGGGCAAGGGAGCCGGTTCGATGATCCGCGAGGCCTCACCATCGACCGCGCCGGGCGGCTCTACCTCGCTTGCGCTGGTAATCGGGCGCGTGGGGTCGATCAAACCAACCCGCTCAACCCGCGCGCGGGCCATGATGGCGGCCATGTGATTCGCTTTGATCCCGACAATAACGATCTCGGTGCCAACCGGTTCACCGGCACGGTTTTGCTGCTCGGCGGTGACCCGCAAACCGATCCCACCGCAATCGACGCGCCCGGCTCCACCGCCTTTTTGCGCAAGCCCGCCACCCTCTCGATCGACCGCAACGGCGATCTGCTGATCGGCACCAATCAAGGCGGCAACAGCACCACCATCGCTGACGGGCTGTACCGGCTCAGCCACGCCGATTCCGAGCCCGATGCGCTGTCACAAATCTACCGCGCCCCGATCGGCGCCGCGCTCGGCGGCAGTGCGCTCGACCCGATCAAAAATCACCTTTTCGCCGCGATCCGCCATCCCGGCGCCACCCCAAACGCAAGCTTTTCCAACCCCGCAACCCGCTGGCCTAGCCTGCAACCGCAAATGCCGCCGCAAACCACACTGATCACTCTGGCGCAAACGCCCAACCAGTGATACTCGACATCCGAAATCGAAACCGCACCAAATCACGGATGGGTGGCCGAGCGGTTTAAGGCAGCGGTCTTGAAAACCGCCGTACGTGAAAGCGTACCGTGAGTTCGAATCTCACCCCATCCGCCACCATTCTCACACAACCCCCTGTAATTCAAAGAGAAATGGGCGTAATTGTTTTTTATGCCCTCAAAATTGCCACCAATCGTGCATGATTTCGCGCGATATGGGGTGACACGCGCGCGGCGGTTGGGGATCGCGATGCATTGTCGCTTTCCCCTTATCTGAACGATTACCACGCGCGGTGGGTGATTGAGTGTCCCCCTCGGTCTGTTCATTGTCTATTTCCCGTCCACATGCGCTTGCGCGCGCGAGTAATTTCAGGCGATCAGCGAAGATTATTTATGGGCAGCTACGTATTGGCTCGCTTGATTTTGTGCCTCCGCGAGTTCAGCAGGCGTCATTAAGTTCGCAACAATATCTCGATCATGAGCGGCGTGCTTATCGCCATTTGCGGCTGCTAGATCGAACCAAAAATAAGACTTTGCATAGTTCTGCGGCACCCCTTCGCCATGATCGTAGAGAAGGCCGAGATTGTATTGCGACTCTGCATCACCCTGTTTTGCGGCGAGGCGATACCAGTAAGCTGCCTTGGCATAATTCTGCGGCACGCCGTGGCCGTGCTCATAGAGAAGGCCGAGATTATTCTCTGCAAATGCATCACCCTGTTTTGCGTCGAGGCGATACCAGTAAGCGGCCTTGGCATAATTCTGCGGCACGCCCCGGCCAAGATCGTAGACATAGCCGAGATCGTATTCTGCGTCCGCGTATCCTTGATGAGCAGCAAGCCGCCACCAGTAAGCGGCCTTGGCATAATTCTGTGGCACGCCCCGGCCAAGATTGTAGAAAGAGCCGAGAAAATATTCTGCCGCTGCATATCTCTGATGGGCTGCGAGGCGGAACCAGTAAATGGCCTTGGCGTAATTCTGCGGCAAGTCCCGGCCAAGCCCGTAACGAGCTGCGAGATTGGTTTCTGCCGCTACGTCACCCTTGATGGCTTCGGCGCGCAGTGTCTGGATTGATTGTGCGAATGCTGCGCCTGTTGTGTTGATCCAGATGCAGGCGATAAGGGCGAGGCCAAGGGCTTTCTTGTGTTTGAAAGGGCTTTCATAGCGCATGCTCTTATTCCTCTTCCTCGATCAATTTCGTTGTCCGTTCTGATTGCGGTGCAGTCCCTCCCACACCGTTAATCGCCTGTCTAAAAATTATAGCGTTTTCCTATGCGGAAAGTGTTTGATGCGGATTGTCCTGTCAAGGCAAAACACACCTCGCCACGCCCTCGGTTATGATGGCTTCGCGTTCATGGGCGCGGAGCGTCCCCCCCGCTACCCGATTCTCCTATCAGTTTAATAATCCGACAGCCGACACCTCTAGGCCAAGGCGCTTCCCGGACCAGGCGCGCCATGAACCGCTCCACCGTTTCATTTTCCAGCCGGGCCCATGACTCTCCGTAGGCAACGGCCCCCGTAACAGGCGATCCGAACCATTTCAGAATGACGGTCGTGCCTTTCTGGTCTGCCCCAGTCGCGCGCTCAAGATTCGCCACCCGCTTATCAATCGCTTTCATCTGTTTTGTCCTTTCCGAGTTTCGTCTCTATGGCTGAAATTCGCTGCTCTAACTCTTGCGTCTCAATCGCCCGGCGTTGTCCTTCCACAAGCGCGGCCAGGGCTTGCGCCTCATCTGGTGTGATTTCCGCTGATGCCGCTGCTTTAGTGATCCGTGCCATGGCTGCACGCACGCCAGCGGCGTCAATCACGGGGGGCAGATCAAGCGTGATGGCGCGGCCTTTTCGGATAGGCCATGCGCGCTCCAGCACCAACCGGGCCGCTTGGGTATCGCCAGCCATGCCAGCCTTTACCAACACGTCGAGCAAGGCGGGCGCGGCGCCCTCTGCAATTTGATCCAGAGCCACCAGAGCGGCATTGCGCGATCCGGCAGGCCGTCCGGCTGGGTTACCAGATTGGCCGGGCTTGAATGGCTTGCCGCGCTGTTTCCGGCCTGAATTGTCAGCAAGATTTGTCATGTTCTGCACTCCCTATTCGCGGCGGCTCGCGAGTGATCGCCAGGGTAGCAGAGCCACCACCAGCAGCATTTTGGGTTGAGTGCCATCGCTCCGCCACACGTGAGGCTTCGCGATTTGCGCCCACGTCTCAATCGCCCTCATCGGGGCCAGCCACCGCCAAAGGGGCCGGGTGCAATTCTGCGCCGTCATTTTGCGCGCCGCTCTCCCCCATACCCCCTGCGCAATAGGTGGGCGCGGTGGGCGCGCCCCCTTCCTGCTCTGCATCAGGTGCGCCATCCCCAGACGTGGGCGCGGTGGGCGCGGTGGGCGCGGTGGGCGCAGATTGGCCGATGCGTTCATAACCGTTGACCGTGACGATCCAATTGGCGCGCGTCTTTCGATTGGCGGTGTAGTCGCCTTTGGCGATCAACCTGTCCCGCTCCATCTGGCGGAGGGCAGAGAATAAATCGGCCCCGGTGCGGAAAGCGTGCTTCGGAAAGTGAGATTCCGCGCGGAATTTTTGCCACGCATTATTTCGGGCGGATGTTTCCGGTGAAACATGCTCACCGCGCGCATTAAACTCGGCCAGCAAGCGCAAGAGCGCATCCTCTGGCGGCTCCGGCGTGCCGTCCGGCGTGCAGACGCCGGGCGCGGGCTGATCAAGCTCAAGCTGTCCACGGTCGCCGCGCACCAGATGCAGCGGCTTGGCGGTTCTCGGCCCAAGGTTCAATTTTTCATGCGTGAGAATCAGGCGGGCCGGATCGTCTTTATCGGGCGTGAGCGCAAGACGGGACCGGGCGGAATTATGCCAAGCGGTCGAGCCCGAATAGCTTTCCGCGCCCCTGTTTCCTACCGCCTGCTTTTGGATATGCGCGAGCAGCAAAATGGCAGGCGCATCATCCCCGGTGGCGAGTTGGCGCAGTTGGCGCATGAAGCCCCGCACGCTCGCGCGGTCATTCTCCGACCCCTCAAAAGTATCGGAAGCGTTATCGATGATGACGATTGCGGGCTGTATTTCACTGACGATTTCCGCCAACCGATGAAAGCCCGGTGTTGGCTCGCCGGTTTTGATGGTGAATGTTGAGATTTCCCGGTAAAGGGCGGGCTCATTGGTGGCGTCGAGAATGACCAAACTATCAGCCAGATGGCGTGGGTTTGCATGCTCTGCCCCGGCGATCGAAGCCAGCCGGTTGCGGATCACGGGTGCGCCATCCTCGCCAGAGAAAAACACCACGCGGCCCCGCTCGGTTGCGTCGCCAAGAAAATCGCGCCCCAAGCAGGTTGCGACGGCAAGTTGAAGCGCCAGCATGCTTTTGCCCGCGCCGCCGTGCGCGCCTAGTAACGTGACGTGGCCTCGCGGGATGCGCCCCGTCCAAACAAAAGCCGGTTGCGGGCTGGGATTGTCATAAATATCTGCCACGCTCACGCGTGGAAAATCGAAGGCCGGTTGCGGTTCTGGCAATTCATCCGGCGCAGCGGGGATTTCCTGATGCGGTTCAAAATCGCCAAAATCCGGGATTTGTTCCTCAACCCATGCGGGCGGCGGATCAAGATCAACGCCAGCAAAATCAACCATGCCGCGCCTCCCGATGAGCGATCGCAACATCATTCCAATCTGTCGCACCGGGTGGGACCACGAGCGGCGGCGGCAGAATACGCGCGCGGGCGTTTTGGGCGGCTTCTAAGCCCTTCTTGCGCCCTACCGCGTCGAAGTCAGGCGCGATAACCAGGGCGGCCCCAGGCCACTGCCTGCGGGCTTCTATGGCGACGGCGCCAAGGTTTCCGGCGTCGAGCCCGGCGATGACGCAAGCGGTCGGGCGCATGGTTGCCAATGTGCAGGCGGTTGCCCAGCCCTCAGCAATCCATAATGGGCGCGATCCGTCCGGCATCGGGCCAACCGGTACAAAATGCCCAGCCTTCGCCATGCCGCTGATAAACCGTTTTGCGCCGTGCTCATCGATGAATTGAAGCCCATGCAACGCACCGCCAAAATCGATAATCGGCAGGATCAGGGCGCCGCCGTTTGCGCGTGCGATGCCGGGCGTGAGGCCCTTGCGCATGAGATAGGGATGACCGGCGGTAGCTGGCGGAGCGGATGCCCAAATGCAGGCGGCTCGCCGCGCTGCTTCCTTATGGCGGCAATCGCGCTCGGCTTGCGCTTGTTGCCGGTCAATCTCGATCCGGCGTTTCAATGTCTCGCGCTCGGCTGGCGTCAGGGTGCAACCGCTTTTGCTGCACCATTTCACCCGCGCGCCGGTGCGCCAATTTCCGCCCGCGCCGGATGCGGGTGCATCGGGGTGCAAATTATACCAAATCGATCGGGCGCCATGCTTGTCATCGGCGGCGGGTGCGCGATGAAGCCGCCCGTCCGCAATGATTCGGTTTCCGGCCTTCGGAAAGATGCCCCCCGCGCGCAATGCGTCGAGAAAATCAACCGTAAAATCGCTCATGGCGATCACGCGGCGGGGCGGAATGTTGCCGCTGGCAGGTTGGCCAAGAGCGCCAAGGCGCTTGCCGTTCTGATCCGGGTTCCGAAACCAATCTTGACGGCCTCGATCCGCTTCAAGGCGATCCAGCGGTTGACGGTCGCACGGCTCACGCGGAACGCGGCGCAAACCTCAGGGATGGTGAGCAGGGCAGGGGCGTTCGGGGCGGTGATGTCCAGCATTTCGCGGGATAGTTTTGGCATAGCGGCTTGGTCCTTTGCATCAGGCACCGGATGGCGCGCGGGTTGATGCAGGAACAGATAACCGCCTGTCGGGAGCGGGGAGAGGGAAATTATTTCTGGCGGGAGGTTTTGGTATTTTTGTCGTGAATTGTGGCGAATTCTTTTTTTAATCGCTGATATCGCCGTCGGATTGTGTCAGCCGCCTGAATGTCGGCGTTTGTTGCAGATGGCCCGTCTTTTATTCCTTTCTGTTTCATTCTTATTTTTGGCACATCTCGATCAAGGGTCTTAAGATTCGTTTTTGATGGAATAAGTGCAATTTTACGATGCAATTCTGCTATAATTTCTAATAACGCTAGGTCTTCTTGAATTGATGGTTTTGTTCGTGAGCCTTTCGGGCGGCCCCGTGAGCGTCCTGATCTCGATTTCGTGTTTTTCAATTTTGATGGAGCTAGCGAAGTGATATTCCGCCAAATATCTAACGCGATTGTCTCACCTAACTCGGCAACCAATATGTCAAATGCACCAATTGCTTGATTTAGGGCTTCGTGAGCAGCGGGGGTGCCACTATCAACGCTCTCTGGTGATGTTGGAAGGCGATCGTCATTGTTCTCGCTCATGCCCGGACCTGCCCGATTGGCACCACGTTTGCCGATGGCACCCGCTGGCAATGGGCTGCCCATGCATCCATGAGCACCCGTCGCCGGTCAAAGTGATCACCGCGCAAATAGGCGGCTTCAACCTTGTCCTTGTTGGTATGAGCGAGCGCGGCCTCGGCAATTTCGCGCGGGGTGCCAGTCGCCTCAGCTGCCCAGTCGCGAAATGTCGAGCGCATCCCGTGAACCGTGAACGCATCGCCACCAGCAGCCGCCAGAGCCTTGTTCAAGGCAACGTCGCTCATGGGCTTGCCGACAACGCCACCCGGAAAGACAACGCCGTCAGCGGCCCTCTGGTGTGGCTGCATGGCATGCAGGATCGCCACGGCGGCGGCACTCAGCGGCACCCGATGGGGGTTGCCCGCCTTCATGCGGCTGCCCGGTATCGTCCAGGTGCGGGCGGCAGGGTCGATTTCATTCCACCGCGCGCCCCGCGCCTCACCCGATCGGCTGGCAGTCAGAATGGCGAAGGCGAGGCATTGGCTGGATATGCTGCTACTGGTCGCGATCCGCTCATAAAGGCTGGGCAGTTCACGCCACGGCACCGCCGCATGATGCACCACCGCCGCAACCTTGGATCGGGCGGGCAAAAGATTGTCGAGATGCCCGCGCCACGCCGCCGGATTTTCACCAGAGCGCCACCCTCGGCTTTTGGCGTAGTCGAGCACGCTCTCGATCCGCCCGCGCAACCGGGTTGCCGTCTCTGGTTTGGCCTGCCAGAGCGGTTTCAGGATGGCTAGAACGTCATCGGTGCCGATCGCCTGCACCGGCTTCGGGCCGATCAGGGGGAAGGCATAGGCCGCCAGGGTGGCTTGCCATTGCGCGCCATGTTTGGCGTTGCGCCAACCGGCCTTGTGCGCCTCGATATATTCCAGGGCGGTTGCCTCGAATGTGCGCCCATCTGCGCCCCTGCTAGCCTTGCGCGCCTCGATCGGATCAGCACCCGCCAGAATTAGGCGGCGGGCGTCTAGGGCGGCCTGCCGTGCCTCTGCCAGCCCGATTTCAGGATAGGGGCCGAAACTCATTTCACGGGCCTTGCCCGCGCGCATCCATCGCAACGCCCATGTGGTCGAGCCACCGCGCCGGATGAACCATAGGCCGCGCCCATCGCCATAGCGTCCATCGGTTTTGATCGCCTTGATTGTCCGATCCGTCAGCTTGCTCATGTCATCTGCCCTCAAAACTGACCACAAGATAACATGAGATAGGATGAGACACAATGACGCAATGGGATATAGCCAATTAAAAAAACATCAGCCTATCCTATGGATTTCCGATCATTCTGACATAGTGTGATACAAGTCATCGGCAGACACCCCATCCGCCATTGCGGAACACAACTGCGATCCGCGGACTCTCGCGCGCCGTTCTGGCGACCTTCTCGACCATGGCGGGGGTGATGGCCCGCTGTCCCACACTTTCTGCCAGCACTTGGGCATGGTCGCCATCGGCTTTTGCCTGATCGCGGATCGCTTGCAGGGACACAATCTTCTTCAAGGGCGGGTCGTCGAGGTCAGCGACACCGAACTCGATAGCATCGTAGAGACGTTTGAGCCGCAAATCTGTTTTGGACGATTACTTGTTCAGTTCGGTGACGCCAGACTGCGTTGCTGGATCGCCTCACCTATCAGACTGGGGTTGTGCCAGCCTTGGATCAGGGTTGGATGGTCGGGAGTCCATGTCCAGCGCCGATCGGTCGCTTGCTCTCGCAATGAGGCTCGATGTTTTATGCTGCCCGGCGCTCCGCTATGAAGGATGCATGAGCCTCAGCGCCCCAGAAATCTGTGCGATTGTCACGAGCAACGCGGTTGCCCGGATCATTCTTGACCGCCTGCCCAAACTCAAACTCGAGCAAGCGTATCTCGCGGCGGGCGCTGTATTCCAACCGGTTTGGAACTTTCGCGCAAGGCTGCCTGTTGAGTACGGGATTAATGATTATGACATCGCTTATTTCGATCCTGACCTGTCTTATGCTGCGGAAGACGAGGTTATTCGGCGCGGTGCTGCGTTGTTCGCGGATATCGCGGCGCGGATTGAGATTCGCAATCAAGCCCGGGTGCATCTTTGGTATCCGGCCCGTTTTGGCGCGCCATATCCGCGCCTGACCAGCTGTGCTGATGGCATTTCCCGCTATTTGGTGGCCTGCACCTGCATGGGCCTCTCGGCGACGGGCGACATGATCGCGCCCGATGGGTATGATGATTTATGGCACGGTATTCTGCGCCCTAATCCGCGCGCGCCGAGCCTTGCGCGGTTTGCGGCGAAAGCGCGTTCATATCAGGCACGATGGCCTTTGCTAAGGGTGGTTGACGCCGATGGACCATCGCCTTTGCGGTGACGCTCACGGGCCTAGTCGGCGGGTCTTCCAGTTCAGCGTCATGACATCGCGCAATCGCGGGGCGGTGCGATATTGTTCTTGGGGCCGCGGCACGGTGTAGGTTTGGATACGGATGATATTACGATCGATATCCAAGCGCAGGAAGCCGAACCGGTCATCCACGAAATTTTCCAGGGTCAAACTGGGTTCATCGGGCGGGGTGAATGGCGCAACGATGTCAGCCCCATTGACCCGCGCCATTCGGTGCAAATTATGATAGCCGCCAAAACCTGCGACGATAAATGGTTTTTGATTTCCTGATGCGTCGGTCTCCGTGAAACGCTGATAATTATGCACATGTCCGGCGAACACGATATGGGCCGCGACGCCGGAGGCTGATTCTGCTTCGGCCAGCACGCCCGCCATCGTTTTGCTGCCTGAATGATATGCATCGAGCGAGTGGATCGGATGGTGCATGGCAACGATGATTGGTTTATCCGTGGGCGCGGCAGCAAGTTCACCTGCAAACCAGTCGCGCTGATCCTGCCTGACCTCGCCGCCTTCTGGCACATTGGTATAGAGACCAATCACCGTTGCGAAGGGTGTTTGCAGGGTGAAATAAACGTTGGGTTGGATCATGGCGGTGCGGGGAATATCCATCGCTTCGGCAGTGCGGGTGCCTGCTTGTGGCGCGCAGAAATTCTGCACGAACGCCGTCAGCGAGGGGACGGTGTCCACCAAGGTGCCATTATCGTATATATCACCATCATGATTGCCGGGGATACCGAGGATCGGGAGCGGATAATATTCGTAAGGCAGGTAAAATTGTTCATAATACCGGCTGGCTTGGCCGTCAAAATAAATAACGTCGCCGCAATGATACGCAAAGGCTGGCTTGCCGTACGGGCCGACAATGGAGGCATCGGTGATCATCCCGGCCGCGACCAGCTCTTGGGGTGTGGGGTTGAGCACGCCGCCGGTATCGGCGATCAGATGCATGCACATACCGTCGGCCGATTGCGTCGCCGCGACTTGATCGGGAATGATGTCAGTCAAATTCAGGCGAAATGGGGCTTGACCGGTCGGTGCTGGCAAGGGTTGAAACCCCGCCCCAACACTCAATGGCGCTATTTGCGAGTGCAAACCTTGATGTTCGGCCATCGGCGTTGCGAATTGATGCCGATTGGGCTGCGCGTGGTGGCCATGTTTTTGTTTGGTCATAATGCCCTCATGCCCGTTTTGGAGTGTTAGACTAGACCAGAACCGTCGCAATCGGAACCGATTTCCGATGACAATTTTGCGACAACGCGCTTTGAGCCGAACCAGGGTTGCGGCGGGGCGGTATTTATCACGAAACGATCATGAAGAACGGCTTGATTGCAACGCGCCCTCCGTCGACAACGCCCGGACCAATGACACTGAAATTCCGGGAGCTCACAATGCCTCATTTGCCCAAAGCTTCTTTGACGCGTCGCGCCACAATTGGATATGGCACGGCGCTCGCGACCGTCGCGGCGACCGGCATGGCCCGGGCGGCGGGGGTTGTTACTGTCTATTCGGCTGACGGGTTGAAGGATGGCAAACCGAATTGGTTCGACACGGTGTTCACCGCCTTCACCAAAAAAACCGGCATTGCCGTCAATTATATTGAGGGTGGCTCAGGCGTGGTGGTCAATCGCGTGTTGGCCGAGCGGGCCAATCCGCAAGCCGATATTCTGGTGACGCTGCCGCCCTTCATGCAGCAAGCCGCCGCTAAAGGGGTGCTCGCACCGATGCGCCCGGCCGCATTGACGGCGATCCCAGCGGCGACCCGCAGCGCGCATGATCTTTGGTTCCCGCTGGTCAATAATTATGCGTGCTGGATTTATAACACCAAACGATTGACAGCACCGCCGGCGCATTATGCGGATCTGCTATCAGCAAAATTCAAGAATCGGCTGCAATATTCCACGCCGGGCCAAGCCGGTGATGGCACGGCGGTCATGTTGGAGGCCATCCATGTTATGGGCGGTGCCGATCAGGGTTTTGGCTATTTGCACAAGCTCCAAACTAATAATCTTGGCCCCTCCTCCTCGACCGGCCGCCTCGCCGGGCTTGTGGATAAGAGCGAGATTTTGGTCGCGAATGGCGATGTTCAGATGAATTTTGCCCAAATGCGTCAATATCCGAATATCGGCATCTTTTTCCCCGCCGGAGCGAATGGTCGGCGCATCAGCATGCCGCTCCCCTACGATGTGGCGCTGGTCAAGAATGCGCCGCATGGGGGCAATGGTGCGAAGTTGATCGATTTCATGCTCAGCCGTGAAGCACAAGATTCGGTTTATGACATTGCTCGAGGTTTTCCGGTGCGCAGCGATGTGCCCGCCACCGGCAAGACCGCGACGGCCCTGAAAGAGATTATGCAAGGGGTCGATATTTGGGTGCCGCATTGGGCCAAGGTGCTGGCCAGCCTCGATGCGAATATTGCGCGCTGGCATCAAGTGACGGCCAGCTAACGCCGCGTGACCGACGCCTCACCTGTCGCGCTAACCCGCACGGCATCCGGCGCTGAGCTGATCGGCGGCGCGGGCGGCGCGGCTCCCGTGGCGGTCACGCCCCGGATTGCGCTTGAGGGGGTCTCGGTTCGGTATCACGGTGCCCTCGCGCTCGACTCGATCAATCTGGCGGTCGCGCCGGGTGAGGTGGTGGTACTGCTCGGCCCGTCAGGGTCGGGTAAGTCCACCATTTTGCGGGCCATTGCTGGTTTTCTGACGCCAAGCCAGGGGCGCATCTCGCTTGCTGGCCGCGACGTGACGGATCTGCCCCCTCATGCGCGGGGTGTTGGCATGGTGGTGCAAAATTATGCGCTGTTTCCGCATTTGCGCGTGGCGGAGAATGTGGGTTTTGGCTTGCGCGCCCGTCGCCGGCCTGTAGCTGACATCACTGAGCGGGTTGCTGCTTGTTTGGATATGGTGGGGATGGGCCGCTTTGCTGATCGCTTGCCGCGCGAACTTTCTGGCGGCCAGCAGCAACGCGTGGCCATTGCCCGCGCCCTCGCGATTGATCCGCCGGTGCTGCTGCTCGATGAACCGCTCTCGGCACTCGATGCGCCCTTGCGCGCTGGCTTGCTCGAGGAAATCCGTGCGCTGCATGCGCGCTTACCCGACCTCGTGATTGTTTATGTTACGCATGACCAGAACGAGGCTATCGCGCTGGGCGACCGGATCCTGTTGATGCGCGATGGGCGCATCGCCGCCGAAGGCACGCCGCGGGCACTGCATGATACGCCACCACATCGTTACGCTGCCGAATTTTTCGGCCAAGCCAATCTGTTGCCGGTGCAACTCGACGCGTGCGATGCTGAGCTAGCCATTGTCACACTGGAAGGCCAGCGCCTCACGGTGCGTGCCCCTGCTTGGCACGCTAGCGATGATCGGGCGCTAGGCGCGCGACCGCTGCTTTGCCTGCGTCCCCATGCGATCACCCTCAATGCGACGGGTCTCAACCGGATCGAGGCGCGGATTCTGGCGACGCACTGGATGGGGGCGGTCAATCGCATCGAGGCGGCGATTGGCCCGCATCGGCTGCGCATTGACGTGCCGGGCAGCACCACGCCGCCTGCGCCGGGCAGCGTGGTGACGATTGGTTTTGAACCTGATCAGGCCTGTCTGGTTGCAGACCTATGAACCGTTTGCTGATCACGCCGATCGTGCGTGGCGTGCCGCGATCATCAATACTCAACCGAGTGCTGCGACTGGCGTTGCCGGTGTGCGTGCTCAGTGTCTTGCTGCTTTATCCGCTCGCCCATATGGCCGCCGCGGCGTTCAAGGGTGCGGCGGGAGAGTTCAGCCTTGGCCCAGCCACGCGCATGTTGGGCAGTCCGCTTTTTTTGCGCGCCTTGCTGCATACGTTCGAAATTGCGGCGACCGCCACGATATTATGCCTGCTGCTCGGTTTGGCGCTCGCGGTGCTGTTCAATTTAGCGCCGTTTCGTGGCGTGCAGGTGTTGGGCCGCGTGGTTGATACATATCTGGCGTTCCCGTCTTTTCTGATCGCCCTGTCGCTCACATTTCTCTATGGCAATGCCGGTTTGGTAACCGCACTATTCGCTCGGTTGTTCGGCGCCGATCCTCATGCCGCGAGTTTTTTATATGGGTTTTGGGGCGTGGTGTTAGCAGAAGTTACTTTTTACACGCCGTTCGTGTTGCGCCCGCTGCTGGCGGGGTTTCAATCGCTCGACCCGGCCCAGATCGAGATGGCGAGCAGCTTGGGCGAAAAGCCATGGGGCGTGCTGCGCCGCATTGTGCTGCCCGCTTTGCTGCCCGCTTTGCTGGCTGGCGGTAGCCTATGCCTTCTGCTCACGATCAATGAATTTGGCATTATGCTGGTGATGGGCGCCAAGAACGTTATTACGCTGCCGGTTTTGATCTATAGCGAGGCGGTTCAGCAATTTGACTATTCAGGGGCCAGCGTGATCGCGCTCGGCAATGCGATGCTTTCATTCGGCTTGTTTGCCTTGTATCGGACCAGCTTGACGGGCCTGAGTGCGGGGCTTGCCCGATGAGCATGCTGGTTTATCGACCCTGCACACGCCAAGTGGCACGCCTTGCGGCGCTTGGCTTGTTCGGCCTCATCTTTGGCCTTCCGCTTGCTATTCTTTTACTCGCGGCGGTGACGGGCCAGTGGAACGGGGTGCTGCCGACAATTCTCACCCTGCGCCATGTGCGCGCGCTCCTTGGCGGGGACCAAGGCGCGTCACTCTGGCATAGCATAGCGACCGGGCTCGCCGCCTCATTGATCGCCGTGCTGCTCGGCGGCGGCGGGGCGCTGGCCGCCCGCGACCTGCCTGCCGGGTTCCGCCGGGGGCTTGATGCGCTGTATTTTCTGCCAATCGCTCTGCCTTCGGCCTCGATCGGGCTCGCGCTGTTGATAACATTCAGCCAACCACCGATCCTGTTGAACGGCACGGTAGCGCTCGTGGTGATGGCGCATGTCGTGCTGATTACCGCTTATGCCTATGCCAATACCCGGGCGGGGATCGAGACACTTCCGGCCGAGTTAGAAGACGTGGCGGGTTCGCTCGGCGCCTCACAGTGGCTGGCTTTGCGCAGCATTACCTTGCCGCTCCTGGCGCCGTATTTGCTAGCAGCCTTTGCGCTCGGCTTTGCGCTATCGATGGGCGAGTTGGGGGCGACCATCATGCTCTACCCGCCGCAATGGGTTACCGCGCCGGTGCAGGTGTTCGCCTTGACCGATCGCGGTGATATTTACGCCGGTGCCGCGCTCGGCGTGGCACTACTCGCCTGCACCTTTCTGGTGCTGCTGCTTCTCAATCGCCAAAAGCCGAGGATTTTGCGCCCATGAATCGCACCACAGCGCGTGACCGGATCACCTGCGTCATCCTCGATTGGGCGGGCACGATTGTCGATTTTGGCTGCCGTGCGCCGGTTTCTGCGTTCATCACCACGCTGAGCGAGGCAGGCATTATGATCGGTGAAGCCGCCGCGCGCGGGCCGATGGGGCTTGAGAAGCGGGCGCATCTGCGCGAACTGCTGGCCTTGCCGGATATTGCCGCGCAATGGACCCGCCGTCACGGCACGCCGCCCGATGACGCGGCCCTTGATCGCTTGTTTGAGCGATTCCGCGTGGTGCAACGCGATGGGCTTGCCGACCATGCCGATCTGATCCCCGGCCTGCTGCCCGCGATTGCGGCGTTGCGCGCTGGCGGCATTCGGATTGGCAGCAATTCCGGTTATGATCGCTCGATGATCGATATCGTTGCGAGCGCTGCCGCCAAGGCTGGGTTCATTCCGGATGCGATTACCGCGAGCGATGAGGTTGCCCGCAGCCGTCCGTTTCCGGATATCGCTTGGCATGTGGCCACTACGCTTGGCGCGGCGGCGGCGCGCTTTTGCGTCAAGGTGGATGACACGCCGGTGGGCATCGCCGAAGGGGTTAATGCGGGCATGTGGAGCATCGGTATTACCGATAGTGGCAATGAGATTGGCCTTGCACGCGACGCCTGGGAAGCCCTCGCGCCCGATGAGGCGGCTTCGCGCCGTCACAAAGCTGATGCGGCATTAAGTGCGGCGGGGGCGCATTTGGTGATCAATACAATCGCCGATCTGCCTGCCGCGATCCAGATTTTGGACGCCCAGCTCGCAACCGGGGCACGACCGTAACCGGCGTTTGACCCCGCCTCATTCGTCACATTTTGTGATCATTCACGATTTTCATGGTCGTGCAAAATCGATAGAAAATTTTGATCTGATTAAATTTGAATTGGACCAATAGTGGTTTTCATAAATTAATCATAACCCTGTCATCATAGTGACCCGGTCAGTCGTCTAGACATCTCGTAGTCTCAATTTTTTGGAGGGCACGGAGATGGCGACAGGTAGTTTTGCCGTAATGGATGAGCAGAAGCTCAAACGCTTTCACTGGCGCGCTTTGATCACCACGGGTCTTGGCGTGTTTTGTGACGGGTTTGACTTGTCATCGATTGGAATTGTTTTGCCGTTGGTTTTGGCGTCCTTTGGGATTGCGAAAATCGGCGGTATCGAGGCGGGCTTGTTGGCGGGTTCGGCCCTGGTTGGCGCGGCTTTGGGTGCTTTGATTTTTGGCGTGCTTGGCCAGCGCGGGCGCAAACGCTTCTATGGTTTGGATGTGCTGTTGATGGGCGTTATGGCGATTGCCCAAGCTTTTGCGCCCAATCTCGAATGGTTGATTGCCATTCGCTTTGTGCTCGGCATTGGCATCGGTGCTGATTATGTGCTGTCGCCCACCATCATGGCTGAGCATGCGAACCGTGCGGATCGGGGAAAAATCATCGGTCTTGGGTTTGGCTTGATGTGGCCGTTGGGCGCGCTTGGCGCGGCGTTGCTGAATTTTGCCTTGGCCGGGCTTGGCGTTTCGGCCGATCTGCAATGGCGCCTGGTGTTAGCGGCGGGTGCGATCCCGGCATTTGCGGTGCTTTATCTGCGGCGGACCATGCCGGAAACGGCGCGGTTCCTGGCCCGGCTCGCGGACGAGCCTGGTGAAGCGGTTAAGGTAATTCACACGATCAGTGGTCAAAATGTGGCTCATCCGGCAGCGGATGCGCGCCCGTTTGGCGCCGTTTTTGCGGCCCATGCGCGGATGATTTTCTCAGCGGCGCTGTTGTGGCTGTTATTTGATATCGTTGTGTATTCGGGCATTTTATTTGGCCCGTCGCTGATTGCGAAAAGCCTGGGTCTTGGCCCTGTTGAATTTAGCTTGCTGATGTCGATCATATTCAGCCTGCCGAGCGCCTTTGCTTTCGCTAATTTCGGACTTGACCGATTTGGCCGCAAGCCAATCCAAGTTTGGGGCTTTGTCGGCGCAGCGGCGATGCTGCTGTTGTTCGCGGTGCTGAAGCAAAATTTGGCGGCGCTGCCTTTGCTCGGCCTGTTCGTGTTTGGGCTCTACACGGTGGCGATTAACGGCCCGTCAATCGTCAGCGGCGCGGGCATTCTGGGCGTTGAACTCAGCCCAACGCGCATCCGCACGGTGGGTCAAAGCATCACGGTGGTTGGCGGGCGGATCGGAGCCTCGATCAGCGCGTTCCTGTTTCCACTGCTATTTACCTCAATCGGCGAGGTTGGCGTGATTGCGCTACTGGCTGGCGTGGCGCTGCTGGGGGCGGGGGCAACGTATCTGCTGGTGCCGGAGACGGCTGGCAAATCGCTCGAAGCGTTGAATGATGACGATATGGCCGATACTGTTGCGGTGGCGGGTCAGTGAGCGTTGAGTCCTCTGGGGGCGGCCCGTCGGTCGCCCCCGCTGCTTTCATCGATCCAGGCAGTCGCGGTGGCCAGTTGAGGCGCGATGCGCATGTCGATCCGAGCGCATCGCTGCATGAGGTGAGCCTTGGTGCCTTTTGCGAAATTGGCCCGCGCTGTCGGGTTTCGGACTGCCGATTTGGCGACTATACCTATGTCGGCAACGATTCAGAAATTATATATGCGAGGATTGGCAAATTTTGCTCGATCGCCGCGATGACGCGGATTAATCCCGGCAATCATCCGCTTGAGCGAGCGGCGCTGCATCATTTCACCTATCGGGCCAGTAAATATGGCTTCGGGGACGATGAACCCGCCTTTTTTGAATGGCGCCGCAGCCACGCGGTCACGCTCGGGCACGATGTGTGGGTGGGGCATGGCGCAATTATTCTGCCTGGCGTGCAGATTGGAACCGGTGCTGTGATCGGCGCTGGCGCGGTGGTGACGCATGATGTGGATGAGTTTGCAATCGTGATCGGCGTGCCGGCGCGGGTTTTGCGCTATCGGTTCGATTCGCCCACGCGCGCTGCGTTGCTGCGGATTGCTTGGTGGAACTGGAGCGCAGTCGCGTTGCGGGCGGCCCTGGACGATTTTCGCGCCCTACCGATTGAGGCATTTTGCGCGAAATATGATCCTGAACTGCATCCAGGCACACTTGACCTCGGCGTTTAGTGGTATAGACATCTAGATATGTTACTTGATCCCGCTACCGATTTGCGCGCACGACCGACTTGGCTCGGTATCTTGGCGCGTGCTGATGCGGATCGGATCGCCCATTGTCTCACTGACGCGCCCGCATTGCCGGATTTCACCCGCTTGCGCGGGCCGGAAACCGGAATGGCGATGATCCGTGCCCGGATGGGCGGCAGCGGCGCGGCGTTCAATGTCGGCGAAATAACGATCGCGCGCTGCACGATCCGCGATGTGACCGGGCGGATTGGTCATGGTTATGCAACCGGGCGCGACCTTGTGCATGCGGAATTGGTGGCCCGGATCGACGCTGCCTTGCAGAACCCTGTGCTGCAGGACCGGCTGATTGACGCGGTGGTCGCTCCGCTGGCCGCTGAGATCGCGGCTCGCCGTGCGGCGATTGAGGCACAGGCACAAGCCACCGAAGTCAAGTTTTTCACCTTGGCGTCGATGCGCTCATGAGCGACGAATTAAGCCCCGGCTTTAACGATATTCATGCGTCCCAGCGTTGCTTTCGGGCGATTCTGGACGCGATGAGCCACCCGGGACGGACCCGCACGCTCGACGAGGCGCTTGACCCGCCGCCATCGCTATCGGTCGCCGCCGCATGCTGCTTGCTCGCATTAACCGATGCCACGGTTTTGGTTGCCCTGCCCGATGATGCGGCCAATTGGCTGGTTTTTCACACCGGGGCAGGCCTCGCGCCGCCCTCTCGCGCTGATTTTATCGTCGCCCGCGCGCCCATTGCAATAACAAATTTTTCCGGCGGCACGGATGAAGAGCCTGAGCGCGGGGCGACATTGCTGCTCGACGTTCCAGCGCTCGACACGGGTATCCGGGTTCGCTTGAGCGGGCCGGGCATTGCCGGATCGATAACGATCTCGCTTCCGCTAACGACTGATTTCATTCGGCAATGGCGCGATCAGCATGATCGTGCCCCATGCGGCATTGATGTTATTCTCTGTGCGGGTCGCTCGCTGCTGGCCATGCCGCGCAGCGTCATGATGGAGGCGATCTAACATGGCTTATGTCGCGGTCAAGGGGGGCGAGGCCGCGATTGCGGCGGCTCATGCGTGGTTAGCGCGGGTACGGCGCGGTGACACCCGTTTATCGGCCATCGCCGCCGCGCAAATTGTAGCACAACTCGGCCGCGCGGTTGACCGGGTGATGGCCGAAGGGGCGCTGTATGATCCGCAACTCGCGGCCATGGCGATCTTGCAGGCGCAAGGCGATCTGATTGAGGCGGCCTTTCTGGTGCGCGCTTATCGCACCACGTTGCCGCGCCTGATCGATAGCGACCCTGTCGATACCGCCGCCATGCGAACGCAGCGGCGGATTTCGGCAATTTTCAAGGATTTGCCCGGCGGGCAGCGGCTTGGCCCGACGACGGACTATACCCATCGTTTGCTGGAGTTTGACATATCGGCGGTCGCCGCCATCAAGCCCGATGCCCCCAAGGCTGACCCTGATCCTGCCATCGCCGCCACCCTGCCACGCGCGACCGATTTACTCGGCGCTGAATCACTGATTGAGGGCGAGGTGCCCTCTTTGAACGAGCCTATCGATTTGACCATGAGCCCGCTCGCGTTTCCCGCCAGCCGCGATGAGCGTTTGCAAGCTTTGGCGCGAGGCGATGAAGGGTTCTTGTTAGCTCTCGGCTATTCAACCCAACGCGGCTATGGCCATACCCATCCTTTCGTTGGCGAATTGCGCATGGGTGCTGTCGGGCTGAGAATCACACCGCCGGAGCTTGGTTTTGCCATCGATATCGGTGACATTATTCTCACGGAATGTCAGATGGTCAATCAGTTCGCCGGCTCGAAGACAACACCACCGCAATTTACCCGTGGCTATGGCCTGAGTTTTGGCCATGCCGACCGGCGCGCGATGTCGATGGCGCTGGTCGATCGTGCGATGCGCGCCGAAGAATTAGGCGAAGATGTCAGTGCGCCAGCCCAAAATGTAGAGTTCGTGCTGTCGCATTGCGACAATATCGAGGCAACCGGCTTCGTTGAACATTTGAAACTGCCGCACCATGTCGATTTTCAAAGCGAACTGGAAACGATCCGGGCGATGCGCCGCGAGGCCCAAGCCACAAAGGGCGCCGCACCAGACGAGGCTGACAATGCAGGGCTATAATTTCGCGTATCTCGATGAGACGACGAAACGGATGATCCGTCGGGCGATTTTGAAGGCGGTGGCGATCCCGGGCCATCAGGTGCCCTTTGCCAGCCGCGAGATGCCGCTGCCTTATGGCTGGGGCACCGGGGGTATTCAGCTCACCGCGTCGTTGATCGGTGCCGATGATGTTTTGAAAGTCATTGATCAAGGCGC
Organism: Acidiphilium sp. 37-60-79; assembly: GCA_002279355.1. Taxonomy (GTDB): domain Bacteria; phylum Pseudomonadota; class Alphaproteobacteria; order Acetobacterales; family Acetobacteraceae; genus Acidiphilium. The sequence goes on along the minus strand of NCBV01000004.1, from coordinate 17,537 downwards.
TGATGATACCACGAACGCGATTTCGATCCGCAGTTTTTTTGCACGCACCGCTGGCGTGCGCACCACCACCCACACTGATGCGGCCACGCTGATCCAAACCCGCCATCGGATTCCCGAAATACCGCTGCGCGATGATCAGATTATCGTGTATCAGGTGCCGATGCCCGAGCCGCTCTATCGGCTCGAACCAAGCCGGGCAGTCAGCAGGCGCATGCATGCGATGGCTGATTACGGACCGATGCATGTTAAACTCTATGAGGATATCACGCGGTTTGGCCGCGTTGCGGTATCCTATGATCATCCGGTCGTGGTTAATCGGCGTTATCTGATGTCGCCCTCACCGATCCCTGCTTTTGACAATCCGAAGCTGCACAGGATGCCGGCTTTGCAATTATTCGGCGCCGGGCGGGAGAAGCGGATTTACGCGGTGCCACCGCATACGGATGTGGTTTCGCTTGATTTTGAGGACCGGCCATTCAACCCAATCCGCGCGCCGCATCGCTGCGCGCTGTGCGGTGCAGAGCATAGCTATCTCGATGAAATGGTTATTGATGATCGGGGCGGCCGGATGTTTGCCTGCTCGGACACCGATTATTGCGCTTCCTATCAGGCGAGGGAGGCATGAGCGTGTTACTCGAGGCGCGCCACATCTCCCACCGGTTCGGACGGACCTTGGCGCTTGATGATGTTTCGCTAACGCTGCGTCGGCATGAAATTTTGGCTATTGTTGGGGAAAGTGGTTCGGGGAAAACCACTTTGCTAAATATGCTTTCTGGCCGACTAACGCCGCAATCGGGCGACATTCTCTATTATGATGGGCATGCGGCGACGAGCCTGAGGGTGCGCGGTGAGCGGGCAGTGCGCACGCTGCAACGGGCGCGCTGGGGTTATGTGGCGCAAGACCCACGCGCCGCGCTGCGCCTTGATATCTCCGCCGGTGGCAATATCGGCGCCCGGCTGATGGCCTCGGGTGCGCGCAATTATGACGATATTCGCGCCATGGCGGCTCGCTGGCTTGAGGCGGTCGAAATCGATGTGGACCGGCTGGATGATTGGCCGCGCACCTTCTCCGGCGGCATGCTGCAAAGGCTGCAAATTGCGGCGACGTTGGTCACTGACCCTGAATTGGTGTTCATGGATGAACCCACAGGTGGGCTTGATGTTTCGGTGCAAGCGCGGATTCTCGATCTGATCCGTTCGTTGGTGCGCCGTCTCGGCCTTGCCGTCGTGATCGTGACGCATGATATCGGTGTCGCTCGGCTTCTCGCGGATCGGCTGATTGTGATGCGGCGGGGCTGCATCGTTGAGCATGGGCTGACTGATCAGGTGCTTGATGATCCGCAGCATCCTTATACCCAATTGCTGGTCGCATCGGTGCTGCCGGTATGATGCGCGTGATGGTCGCGGCCGATGGGTTGGCGAAGAGCTTTGTGCTGCATCTGCAAGGCGGTGTGCGGCTCGATGTGCTGCGCGATGTTGGCTTGACGGTGATGGCGGGTGAATGCGTTGTGCTAGCTGGCCGGTCGGGCGCTGGAAAATCGACATTACTGCGCATGCTTTATGGCAATTATCGGGCTGATGACGGGCGCATCTTGATCCGCCACAACGAGACGATGGTTGATTTGACGCAAGCGACCACCGAACAAATCATCGCTGTTCGCCATTATAGTCTTGGGTATGTTTCGCAGTTTTTGCGGGCAATCCCGCGAGTGCCCTCGCTCGATATTGTTGCCGAGACCTTGTTGCGTCGTGGTGTCGATCTGGCGCAAGCACGGCGGCAGGCGGCGGCGATGTTAGAGCGGCTTGGCATCGGGCCGAGGTTACATTCGTTGCCACCGGCAACATTTTCGGGCGGCGAGCAACAGCGGGTTAATCTTGCCCGAACGTTTGTTGCGCCATGGCCGGTATTATTGCTGGATGAGCCGACCGCCTCGCTTGATGCGGCCAACCGCGACGAGGTGGTTCGGTTGATCAACGAGGTCAAAGACGCGGGCGCTGCGGTGATTGGCATATTGCACGATATCAGCAGCCGCGAGCGTATCGCTGATCGCACCATGACGCTTACGCCTTTGACTAATCCGTCAACGTCTTTGGAGTCCGTATGACGATCCTCAAAAACGCCCGGCTGATTCTTGATGATCGGGTGATGACCGGCTGCCTTGCGCTTGAGGCGGGGATTATCACCCGCATTGATGAGAGCAATTCGCGAACGGGAATCGATTGCGAAGGGGATTATCTCGCACCCGGCATTGTCGATCTGCATACCGATAATTTGGAGCGCCAAGTATTGCCACGCAGCAATGCGCGGTGGCCGTCGCGCTCGGCGCTGCTGGCCCATGATGCACAATGTGTGGCGGCCGGTGTAACCACCGTGCTTGATGCGCTCTGCGTTGGGGATATTGGCTTTGAACAGACACGCAATGAAACGTTTCGCAACGGCATGCGTGATTTACGGGCGCTGGTGAGCGCCGACTTATTGAAATCAGACCATCATGTACATCTGCGCTGTGAGTTGCCGGTCAGCGATTTGCCCGAATTGTTAGACAGCGCAATTGATGATCCGCGTGTCAAGCTGGTGAGCGTGATGGATCACAGTCCCGGGGTCGGCCAATACGCCGATATCGAAAAATATCGTCGTATGCGACGTCAAGAAGGACATTCGCCACCGGCGATTGATGCGATGATTGCCCGAAACGTTGAAGAACAGGAACGCTTCGCCAAACCCAACCGCGCATTGGTGTTAGAGCTGGCGCGGGCGCGGGCGGTGCCGGTTGCCTCGCATGACGCCATTGCCGAGTTTCCGGTGACGTTAGAAGCCGCGCAGGCTGCGCGCCCGTTGGGCATGGCCATTATCGCGGGTGCCCCGAATATCGTCCGCGGCGGCTCACATTCGGGCAATGTCGCGGCGCTGGACCTGGTTCGCGCTGGGCTGGTTGATGCGCTGGCGTCCGATTATGTGCCCGCTTCAATGGTCGAAGCGGCTTTTGGCTGCGTTGCGCATGGCGTGCTGACCTTGCCGACGGCGATACAGCGCGTGAGCGGGCAACCGGCGGCCATGGTCGGCCTGACCGATCGAGGCCGAATCGCGGTTGGGTTGCGAGCCGATCTTGTGCGTATCCGCCTGCACGGCGATTTGCCAATCATTCGCGCCGTCTGGCGCGCGGGTGAGCGTGTTGCGTAACCCCAAGAGCATCGTCACGAATGTCTCGCGCAGCGTGATCCCAGCGGCGCTGCGTATTATCGCACAATGTTAATCGCCATTGACGCCAATATCGACAGTCGCGCCGCACGGATGGCGCAGCGTGGCCCGGAAATCGGTGCAAACCTCGTCACCCGCATTCAGCGCTCCGGCGCCGTGATCACCGCCGAGGCGGTCATTATCAAGAATGCTCATAGTGTGGGTGCGGCGTGGCTACTCATCCAATGGCTCATTGCATGATCGAACGCGGCAAAGGGGTCGCGATATGGATGCAGATCGCCGCACGATTGCGCTCCGAGATCGAAGAAGCTGGCATACCGCCCGGTGGCCGCCTCCCCTCGGAGGTTGAACTTGCAGCGCAGTTTGGCGTCAATCGCCATACGATACGTCGGGCCTTAGAGGAATTATCGCGCACCCGGCTTATTTATGTTGAGCACGGCAAAGGGTCTTTCGTCGCCGAACCGCTGATGGATTACCAAATCAGCTTGCGACCGCGATTTTCAGAATGGGTTCGACGCCATAACCTCGAACCCGCCGGCGAAAAGCTCGGATTACGTGTGCTCGACCACGCTGGTCTCCCCGAGGCCGATATCGCACGTGACATCTTTACGCTCCTCCCCGGCGAGCGAATCCTCGAACTTGAGCGGCTTGGCACGGCGGACTCGAGGCGGATTGCCTTATCGCGCCATATTTTTCCGGTTGATCGGCTACCGGGGTTGGAGGCCGCGCTGTTGAATTGCACCACAATCACTGAAGCTTTGGCGCGAATAGGCATTGCAGATTACGTGAGGCTCAGGTCAAGAATATCGTGCCGCATGCCAACATCGCGCGAAGTGACATTATTGGCGTCAGAGCCAGAGTCTCCTTTATTGCAATCGGAAAACGTCAATGTGACTGCGGATGGCACGCCGCTCGAACTATGCTTTGCGGTCTATCCGTCAACCCGCGTGGCCTTCGTGGTCGAGCCTACCAGTTAGCGGCCCAAGATGCTGCTGGCAAATGGTGGCGTGGGCCTACGTCTCATCATGCTGATCCCGTGTGAGGCGGGGCCAGATACGCGAGCCAGTCCTCTGTCGTAGCCTGTTCTGATATCCCGGCACGGCGAGGATAGTCGGCTGCTCCAGGAGGTCCGCCAAGCTGGGACGTTGGAGGCTTGGACGGAGTTCTTTCTAACGACCATCGCGGCAATCGGTCACCCAGCAGCCGTGTCGGCGGCGCACGATCTGATCGCCATGTTCGAGGCTCACTAACGGCGGATCTCGGGCCTCCACCGCGCGGCCCCTCGATTGGGCCGTTGCTGGCGCGCTACAGCATGGTAAGGCGGCTGTCGATCCGCGTTATGCGCGCCGTCTGGTATGGCATCCAGTATCGGGCGACGGCAGGGGCCAAGGGCATCGTCTAAGTAAACCAAGCAGGTTAGTCCTCGCGTCACCGTATCGATAAAGCTTTGGAAATTGCAGACCATCCATCGCGTCAACCCAACGATTTCGCTGCCATAGGTTTGACGCGAGGGATGGCTCACTAACGTCGTGAGACGAGGCAGCGATCATTGCGGCTACCTCGTCTTGCAGGGAGCAATCCTATTGGCATGTCCCTTTGCCAACTGGGCAGGGCGGATAGTCTGGCTGTTGCGGAAATGCCGGGTGCCAGGGCGGCGGCGGGGGCAGGGCCACTTTTTTCGCAGCGATCTGCTTCATCAACACAGTAACCGCTGCTTGAATTTGGGTGTCCTTGTTATGTCGTGCGAGCAAACCCGGATCGACCGTTACCGGCATTGACGGCAACACGCCGATATTTTCCACCGCCCACTTCGAATCCTTCCCATACATGGCGATTTCGGAAACAACTTGCTGCCCGCCATCGAGAAGGGTGAACTGGTTATCATATCCCCGCACACCACCCCAAGTGCGTGACCCGATGGTTGGACCAAGGTGATATTGCTGGAACCGATAGGCGAAAATATCGCCATCCGACGCCGAGCCACGATTAATCAGAGCGGCCATATGACCGATATAGGCATTGCTCGGGCTCTGATTATAAAAGCCGTGACGATTAACCCAAGCCGCAGCCATTTTTTGCGTGAGTTGGTTGAACAAAATCGTATCGATGAAACCGCCAAGATTCCAACGATCGTCGATAATCAGACCAGGTTTATTGACCTGACTGTAATATTGACGGACGAATTCATGCAAACCCGTCGCCTCCATGTCATCGAGATAAATATAGCCAATTTTGCCACCGGATAATTGGCTCACCTCGCGCCGATTATTGTTAATCCAGTGTAGCAAATGCAATTTGGAACTACTAACGACCGGCTTGACCAAAATTGTCCAAGGTTTGCCGGTTGGTGTTTTCGAGAGGGTCAAACGGATCGTTTGGCCTAGAGTGCCTTGCAGCAGAGCGTAAGGGCTGTTGGGGGCGTGCAGCGTCCGGCCATTGATGGAGAGGATATAATCGCCGGCCTTGACCTTGAGGCCAGGCTGCGCGAGCGGCGCGTAATAGCCGGGCACCGTGTTGTCACCATGAAAGATGCGCTTAATTTGGTAAATGCCCGCCGCACGATCCAGGCTGAACTCAGCACCAAGGCTGGCTGTCGGTTGCGGTGGGGATTTCCATCCCACATCGCCACCGAATATATACATGTGACTCTCACCGAGCGAACCGATCATGTTGCCCATGATATAGTTTAAATCCTCGCGGTCCTGCACCATCGGCAGCAGGGCACGATAATTGTCGCCGATATTTGTCCATTTGCGCTTAATCAAGTCGGGATTAACAAAATAGTCACGCACATTGCGCCAAGCTTCGTTGTAGATTTCGTCCCATTCCGCCCGTGGGTCGACCTGCATTTGCATATGCGCCGTATCGAGCGGCTTTGACTTCGGATGCGGCTTAAACGAAGCGGGCAAGACAACCCATTTGCCCTTCAGCTCATATAACAATGTTGAGCCATCCGAGGATAGAGCGAAATTATCACCAATCCCTTTTGCCAGCGTAATCGACTTGCGCTTTTTCAAATCATAGGCGCGTAGTTGTGGCATCTGGCCGGGAATACCGCCACCGAGCACCGGCACAGGGGCGGTCGCGTAGTAGATAATTTTCTTGAACTCAGCGATCTCGTTGATGTTAGCCGCCGGCACCGGAAGCTGGACTGCGCGATTAATCAGGCCGGTGAAATCAATTTTCACCACGGGCTTCTTAGCCTTAGTTGATTTCTTATCGTTACCTTTCTTATCGTTGCCTTTCTTCGCCTTGTGAGGTTTAGGCACCGCGCGCTGGGTGCGCGGTCCAATCAGCGAGGGCGTGTCGGCCTGCAATGTGGTGGCATAGAGCCCATCCGGCACCACGCCCGACGCACCAAAATCATAGCTCGATAACACCGGATTCACCAGGCGTGCTGATACGAAGAACAAATATTTGCCGTTATGGGAAAATACCGGCTCTTTGTCGCTGAAATTACCACGGCTCACTTGATGCACCGCGCCGGTCTGGACGTTATCGATGAACAGCGCACGGAGCTGATTGGGCAAATGTTTGGAATAAGCGAGCCAATGGCTGTCAGGCGAAAACGCGACATCCTGGAACGCACCAACAATCATTTGCGGATCGGACGCCATTTTTTTCGCGGCGCCAGTTTTGATATTCACCAACCATAATTGCTGGTGCGAGTCCGAATAAGCCAGCCAATGCCCATTCGGGCTCCACACTAACGGCCCTGTCACAGTCACGTTGCCGATCTTGGTCAGGCTGCGCGGCGCACCATCGCCGTCCGCCGCGCGGATCATGATTTGGCTATCCACGCCGTGATCGCGGATATAGGCGATCCAATGGCCATGGGGGGACCATTCGGGGTCCTTATCATTGCTCGCCGCATGCGTGCTCAAATCAGTCGTGTGGCCGTAATCGAGTGGAACTGTGAATAATGCGCCGCGCGCACTAAACACCGCGACCTTGCCATTCGGCGAAATTCCTGCGGCCCGGATCATTTTTGCCGCTGAATATTCAAACGGCAGCGTGTGTTTACCACTCAACGGCACCGTAACCGGCACGGGTTGCAATTTATGCGTAGCGAATGAATAGAGATAGAGCTTGCCACCATCCGATAGGGCAATGCCCGAATTGCCAGCGTTCGGCCAATCGACATCATAAGTCGGAAAATGTGAAATCTGACGCGTCGCGCCAGTTTTAAGGTTTTTCACCCAGAGATTAAGCACACCGCTCTTGCCACGATCTGAGGCAAAATAAAGCTTATCACCCACCCACATCGGAAAAGCGTCTTCGCCCTTCCAATGGGTCACTTGGGTGCTCGCACCCGTCGCAAGCGTATAGGTGTAAATATTGTCGGCTTGTCCGCCGAAATAATGCTTGCGGTGAAAGGCCCGCATCATTCGCGACATCTTGTTATAGGCAATGGTCGTGCCGGTCTGATTGAATGATAACGGGCCCGTCCACGGCATGGGCACGCTCGTTGCCAAACCACCGGTGATCGGCACTTCGAATGCGCGTTCGATTTGCGGGTTAAAACTTGCGCGGCGGGACAAAAACACGACATTTTTGCTGTCAGGGGTCCAGCCGACAACAACGTTATCCGGCACCGTGACGATTTTACCCTTGACCGGCGCGTTGACCGATCGCCAGGTTAATTGCTTGACCGGACCGCCATCAATCGAGACAATGAAAACGTCGGTATTGCCGTTATACCATCCGGTGAACGCCACCCATTTGCCGTCCGGCGAAATGATCGGATGAGATTCGTAGCCGGTATCGGACGTGAGGCGCGTCGCCACGCCTCCTTGCGCGGGGACTTTCCAAACGGCGCCTGCCGCCTCGAACACAATCATGTTGCCATGAATGCTGGGATAGCGGAGGAGGGCCTGAACGGGCCCGGGCGCACCATCGGCAGCAGCAAATTGCGAAAACCACAGAATCGAGAGAGCAGCACCAATCGCGCGGACGAAAAATTTTACTTTCATCGTAAAGCCCCGGTTTTGCCGCCAAGAAGCGCCGATCGCGACGACGCCTCATGTCGAAATTGTTCTTGTCGGCAACTCCGACCGATTAGACATGACCGGATTGATCGGTGAGATCAAGATGCGCTATCCAGCCCTGCGGCGGCAACGTCCGTGAAAAATTGCTACGATCTGATCAGAACTCTGCAACTAATTTTGCCGCGGCGAGTATCTGCGCAATATTCCATATAGTCGCATTTTCGATCACAGAAAATTGATCGAAAGATGAATAACCGCTCACCATGGCTGCACTTAAGTCGCGGCGAAATCGATCACCACCCGCGCCGGAACATCGCCATGGGCCAATCGCTCAAGCACGTGGTTAACCGCCGAGAGCGGTTGCAACTCGATATCCGCTTTAACGCGCCCGTCCGCCGCAAATCCCAGCGCCTCCGCCATGTCCGCGCGCGTGCCCACAAAAGAGCCGCGAATGGTAATGCAATTCGCGACCACATCGAACAACGGCACCGGAAATTCACCCGGCGGCAAACCGACCAACACGCATATGCCGTGCTTGCGCGTCATCGCGACACCTTGTTTGAACGCGATCAAGGATGGCGCAGTGATCAGCACGCCATGGGCACCGCCATTCGTGAATTTTTTCACGGCTTCTGCAGGGTTTCCCGATTTCGCGTTGACCACAAAATCGGCACCGAGCTTGGTGGCGTGAGCCAATTTTCCATCATCAATATCGATGGCGCAGACCATAAGTCCCATCACTTTGGCATATTGGATGGCTAAATGCCCAAGTCCACCAGCACCGGAAATGGCGACCCATTCGCCCGGACGGGCGCCGGTTTCCTTCAGACCCTTATAAGTTGTGATACCGGCACAGATCATGGGTGCCGCGGCCCGTGCATCAAGATCTTTCGGGATATGCGCCACATAATCGGGATCAGCCAGTATATATTCGGCAAAACCACCATTTCTTGTGTAGCCGCCGAATTCGGCTTGCGCACAAACCGGCTCCCATGCCTTCAGGCAGTATTCGCAGTGACCACAGGCAGAATAGAGCCACGGCACGCCAACACGATCACCTTCTTTGACAATTGTTACGCCTGGACCGACAGCAGAAACAATACCAATCCCCTCATGACCAGGGATGAAGGGCAGTTTTGGCTTTAGCGGCCAATCGCCATTGGCCGCGTGCAAATCAGTGTGGCACACCCCACACGCCTCGGTTTTCACCACGATTTGTCCTGGCCCGGGCGTAGGAATCGACCATTCGCGCAAAACCAGAGGCTTGCCAAACGCTTCGACCATTGCTGAATGCATTGTGGTTGTCATAGTTAACTCCTGTTATGATACGATTACGCCGCCGCTTTGGTGCCAAGGCCGCGGACGGCTTCGATCATGGTGGCGAGCACCGAAGTGGCGTCGCCATAGACCATGTTGCAATTATCTCCGTAGAACAGGGCGTTTTGGATGCCAGCATAGCCTTTACCTTGACCGCGCTTGATAACATAAACTTGCTTAGCCTGATCGGCATTCAGGATTGGCATACCATAAATTGGCGAAGATTTGTCGTTGCGTGCGGCTGGATTGACCACATCGTTCGCGCCGATGACCAGTGCCACATCGGTGTCAGCAAATTCAGCATTAATGTCATCAAGTTGGAAAATCATGTTATAAGGCACGCCCGCTTCTGCGAGCAGCACATCCATCTGGCCTGGCATACGACCTGCGACCGGATGGATCGCAAATTTGACCGAGACACCGGCGCCTTGAAGAAGCTTGACGAATTCATATAATTTCTGCTGACCCTGGGCTGCAGCGAGGCCGTAACCCGGCACAATAATCACGCTTTTGGCATAGCGCATGAATGTGCCGGCATCGGCCGGTTCGGTCGGCTTCATTTCACCTTTGATGGCTCCATGCGCTTTTGCCGGTGCATCGCCGAAATTCGAAAATAACACATTGCTGATTGAGCGGTTCATCGCCCGCGCCATGAGCATTGTTAGCATTAGACCAGCTGCGCCGACAACCATACCGGCGATCATCAGCGCGGGATTTTGCAACACGAAGCCTTCGAGACCCACAGCAAGGCCGGTGAACGCATTATAGATCGAGATCACCACGGGCATATCGGCGCCACCGATTGGCAAGGTCATCATGATGCCGAACAGCATCGCCAAAACAAAAAATCCAAAGATGAGTTCCGGCGATAGTGCGCTGCTCAGGCTGAGAAATGCAATAACACAACCAACGGCAACGGTGGTTACAAAAAGGGCTAGGTTAAAAAATCGGAGATAAGGAACTCGCAGCGGCTTGTTGAGAATACTCTGAAGCTTTGCCCAGGCGATGATTGATCCAGCAAACGAGACCGCCCCGATCAGCGCACCCAATAATGTTACCGAAAGGGGCACAAGGCCGGATGTGTGATGGCCGAACAACTCAACGGCCGCGATAGAACCAGCGGCACCGCCCCCCATGCCATTATAGATCGCTACCATTTGTGGCATGGCGGTCATCGCGACTTTGCGGCCACCCCACCACGACACGCCGCCACCAATGGTAAGGGCAATCACGGCCAGACCGATATTCACCGGTAGAAACGGGCGTGCCGCAGCATTAACTCCAAAGATATCCAGAAATGTAACGAGAATAGCGACCGCCATGCCGATACCCGCGACAAAAATACCCGACGGCGCGGTGACTGGCGACGCCATACGATGCAAACCATAGAGCAGCAGAAAGGCTGCAATCAGATCAACGGCGCCGACCACGAGTTGTGAAATCTGATCAATCATGTCTCAGACTTTCTTATGGTGCGTGGCGCGTTTGCGCCGTGTCTTTTTGCCATGACGAACATCGTCGCTGGTTTGAAACATCGCCAGCATCCGGTCCGTCACTGCATAACCGCCAGCGGCATTACCAGCGCCTAGCAGCACGGCGATGAAGCCGATAACGCGTTCGGTTAGCGTTGTCGCGTCAAGCAGCACGATAATGCCACCGATGACCACGATGCCGTGGACGAAATTAGAGCCGGACATCAGGGGCGTATGCAAAATCGCTGGAACGCGGCCGATGATAATCCAACCGGCAAACCCCGCTAGCATAAAAATATATAGCCCGATGAAGCTATCGATATGAATCATGATAACGTCCTGTTCAAGCCGCTTTCGGATTGGTTTTAGGGTCTGGTGCAACCAGTTTACCCGCATGGGTGATGGCCGTTTGGGCCAAAATTGTGTCCTGCCAGTCGATCGTTATCACGTTGTCTTTCAGCATCAATGACAGGAGATTAGCAACATTTCGGGCATAGAGCGCGCTCGCGTCGGCGGGCAGGGATGACGGCAAATTCAGCGGCGCTATAATTGTCACCGCACCAACGTGGATGAATTCACCGGGCACGCTATTGGCGCAATTACCGCCGCCCTCGGCTGCTAAATCGACAATAACAGAGCCGGATTTCATAGCGGTTACTTGAGCCTTACTAATCAATTGCGGTGAGCGGTGGCCAGGGATTGCTGCTGTGGTGATAATCAAATCGGCATCCTGGATATGGCTGGTCAATACCTTGTCGATTTTAGCGCTCTCTGCAGCCGTCAGCGCACGTGCATAGCCGCCCTTACCGGTGGCATCGACGCCGGTGGAGACAAAGCTGGCGCCGAGCGAGGCAATTTGCTCGGCGGTATCTGGCCTCACATCGTACCCCTCGACCAGCGCGCCGAGGCGATGCGCGGTAGCGACCGCTTCAAGGCCGGCAACACCGAGCCCCATGACCAAAACCTTTGCGGGGCCGATTGTGCCAGCCGCTGTCGTCACTTTCGGCAATACCCGGGGTAGATGGGTCGCACCGAGTAGAACCGCATAATAACCCGAAAGGGCTGCTTGGCTCGATAGCGCGTCCATTGACTGCGCCCGCGTTACGCGTGGAATCGAGGCCATGGCGAAGCAGGTAATTCGCCGTGCCAGCAAATGTTTGATCAGTTCGGCATCATGGATTGGATTAACAAAGCAGATGAGCACCGCGCCCTCCTGCATCGCCTCAATGACCGCAATTGCCGGCGCCTGCACTGCGAGGACGACATCAGCGACGCTGACCATGGCGGCTCGGTCAGTTTGAATAACGACATCGTGAAAATCACCGTCCAGCAGGCCACCGGCAACACCGGCGCCAGACTGCATATGCAGCCTAGCGCCGAGCAACGTTAGTTTGGAAATCAGGCCAGGGACCAGGGCAACGCGTCGTTCATGGGGTTGTGTTTCCTTTAGGACGGCGACGTTGACATACATAGCTTTTCCTCGATGGAGATAATTTGGATTGATGATAACTGAACGTCAGACGGGCGCTTCGATTGCCGCATAGCGGACCAGTTTTTTATTGACGAATTCCTGAATACCCATATCACCCAGCTCGCGGCCATAGCCGGAATCTTTGATACCACCAAACGGCAATTCGGCATCGGACCAGGAGATATTGTTAATGAACATCATGCCTGTTTCAACCCGGCTCGCCACGCGCTTGCCACGGGCAATGTCCTTGGTGAATACCGATCCCCCCAATCCGAAATCAGAATCGTTGGCGAGAGCGATTGCTTCGTCCTCGTCTTTGACCCGGAAGAACATCGCGACTGGCCCGAAAAACTCGTCACGAAACGCCGGATTGCCGGGTTTGACATCGGTCAGGATGGTTGGCTCCATGAATGAACCTGGACGATCAATCCGTTTGCCGCCGAGCACCAGCTTGGCACCATGAGAAACGGCGATTTTGACTTGTTCGAGCAGTTGAACTAACGCCGCTTCGGTTGATAACGGACCAAGGGTGGTCGCGGCATCGAGCGGGTCTCCGGCTTTCAATGCGCTGAGGGCTGTTTTGAATTTCTCAAGGAAATTATCGGCGATTTTCTCAACGACAATGAAACGCTTGGCTGCACAGCATGTTTGGCCGCCATTATACATACGGCCCCAAACAGCCCATTTTACCGTATGGTCGAGATCGGCATCATCAAGCACGATGAAGGCATCGCTGCCGCCGAGTTCCATGGATGATGGCTTCAAATTTTGCCCTGCGCGGGCGGCAATCGCGCGTCCGGCCGCAACGCTGCCGGTGAGGGCGACGCCTTTGATGCGGGGATCATCAATCACGGTCTCGGTTTGTTCATGCGAGATTAGTAAATTGGTATAAAGTCCAGCAGGTCCGCCGGCTTCGATCCAGATTTTCTCAAACGCGATCGCACATTGCGGCACGCAGCCAGCATGTTTGACCATTAGCACGTTTCCGGCCATCAGATGCGGCCCGGCGACGCGGGCGAGTTGATAATAGGGGAAGTTCCATGGTTCGACCCCGAAGATCACGCCGATGGGTGTGCTTTCCATATGGGCATCACCGATTGTGGGGTGGAGCTCCTGGGGGGCCAGAAATTTGGCGGCGTTTTTGGCGTAATAGGCCAGAATGTTCGAGCTGAATTCAACCTCGCCTCGCGCTTCGTTGATGCGCTTGCCCATTTCGAGCGTCATGATATGGGCCAGTGCGTCCGCCCGTTCATGCATGATCACAGCGGCTTTGTTGATAATGATAGCGCGCTCGGCATAGGATTTTTGCTTCCAACTGGCGAAGCAAGCCGTTGCGGTGGCAATTTTTTCTTCGAGCTGTGCGTCGGAAAGTTCCGTGAAAGTTTGCAGGAGCTTGCCGTTAAAGGGATTGATGCTTTGATAACCCATGGGGTTGGTCCTTTGTGGTTGTGATTTGATCGATAAATGTTTGGCCTATGCCGAGATGATGACTTTCAAGGCGTGGGACTTTGCGGCGTGGCCAAATGTTTCATACGCATCAATGATTTTATCGAGGGTGAAATGATGCGTGATGAGCAGTTTGGGGTCGATTTTGTTCGAGCGCAGCACGTTGAGCAGCATCGGTGTGCTGACTGTATCCACCAACCGGGTGGTGATCGTGATGTTGCGATCCCATAGATGCTCGAGATGCAAATCAACCTTGGTGCCATGCACGCCGATATTGGCGATCACTCCCCCTGGGCCTACCAAGGCCTCGCATAGCTCGAACGTCGCTGGAATGCCGACCGCTTCGATCACGGTATCGACGCCACGCCCCTCGGTCATGGCCATGATTGTCGCGACGGCTTTGCCGTCGCGACTATTGACGGTTGCGGTTGCGCCAAATCGTTTGGCGATATCGAGGCGATTATCATCCAGATCGATCATGATGAGTTCGGCCGGGGAGAAAAACTGCGCGGTCAGCAACGCTGCAAGGCCGATAGGGCCTGCGCCGACGATTGCGACGATGCTGCCTGGCTGCACCCGTCCGTTGAGTACGCCACACTCAAAGCCGGTGGGGAGGATATCGCTCAGCATGACCAAAGCCTCTTCATCGGCTCCGGCGGGAATGGGGTAGAGGCTGTTGTCGGCATAGGGGATGCGGACGAATTCTGCCTGGGTGCCATCGATGCTGTTGCCGAGAATCCAACCGCCGGTGGTGCAATGCGAATACATGTTTTTTCGGCAATAGATGCATTTTCCGCAGGCGCTGATGCAGGAGATCAGCACATGATCGCCGGGTTTGAAGGCTGATACGGCTGCGCCGACGGTTTCGATGACGCCAACCCCTTCATGGCCGAGGATACGGCCTGGGGTACAGGTTGGAACGTCGCCTTTCATGATATGCAGGTCGGTGCCGCAGATCGTGGTTTTGGTGATTTTGACGATTGCATCGGTGGGCGCGACGATGACCGGTTTGGTATGGTCATCAAGCGATTTTTGCCCTGGCCCGTGATAGGTTAGCGCTTTCATATGTCACACCGATGTTTGAGGGAATCGGGCGCGCAATGCGGGCGACAGGCCCGTGCATAGTCGCCTTGATAGGAACTGGGTGTTTGGGGTGTTCCGTGCGGCTCGTATAGAGCGGGACCTAACGGGCAGTCATTGATTCATATCAATGGGGTCGAGCGGCCTCGGGGCCGGGCTGATTACTCGGCGGCTTGGCTGATGGCGGTGAGGCGGGTGGGTTTGAGGATGGCGATGCGGTGGTCGCTGCCAATGCTCACGATATTTTGTTTGCGTAGGGCGGCAAGGGCGCGCGAGACGGTTTCGATGGTCAGGCCAAGAAAATCGGCGAGCTCGCTGCGCGACATGGGTAGGTCGAGCGCGGCGGTGGGGTTCGCGCAAGGAGCGGCGCGGTTGCGCCAGCCATCGAGGAAGGAGGCGACGCGCTCCACGGCGGTTTTGCGGCCGAGTAGGAGCATTTGTTCCTGGGCGATGACCAGCTCATGGGAGGCGACATCGAGGAGGCGGCGCTCGATGATCGGGAAGCGGCCAAAGACGCCGCGCAGTTCGGTGCGATCAAACCGGCAATATTGGATGGGTTCGAGGGCTTCGGCGCTGAAGCCATAGGTTTTGTCGGCGGCGAGGCCGACGAAATCGCCGGTGCTGACGAAGCCGATAATTTGGCGGCGGCCATCGGGCAGGTCTTTATAGAGTTTTGCGGTGCCGTGATTGATGTTGAAGAACTGGCGGGCGGGATCACCCTCGGTGATGAAGACTTGACCGCGATTTGCAGTGGATCGGCGGGCGACGCCGGCGAGGAAATGCAGATCGGCATCATCCAGCGCATCGCAAAGCCCAACATGGCGGGCTTCGCATTTGGCACAGAGAGTGGCGCTCAGCTCGGCAGCGACGTTGATCGGTCCGCGCCGAACGATGCTCAGATCATCGGGCATCACAAAACCTCTACAAACGTATCCGCCACGGGTGTTGAAATAATGGCGGATATGTTCATAAAGATTTATGCTGGCCTGATGGTGGGGTCAAGGTTGGAGTTGATCGAAGGCCTCCAATGCCTTGGCGGCGTACATCGCAGAGGGGCCCGCACCCATATAAACCGCCATGGCCAGGGTTTCGGCGATTTCATCGCGGCTGGCGCCGGCGCGTTGGGCGTCGCGGGCATGATAGGCGATGCAGGGTTCGCAGCGTGTGGCGACGCCGATGGCCAGCGCGATGAGTTCTTTGGTTTTGCCATCAAGGGCCGCACCGCCATGGGCTGATTTGGCTAGGGTGGCGAAGGCTTTCATCATGTCCGGATGGGCGTCGCGCAGGCGGCGGACGCCTTCATCCATCGCGGCGATCATGGCGGGCCAGTCATTGATCATGTTGGTGGTCCTTGAAAGGGGTGAGGGTCGGGCGGTGATCCCACAGCGAGCCGGTTTAGGGCTTGGGGGTTGAGGATACGAAGGCGGCTGGCGCTGAGATGGTCGATCAATTCGCTGGTCTGGAACCAGTGCAGAATTCGGCGCAGGGAAGCGGTGCTGAGGGCGAGACAATCCGCGATGTCGATCCGACGCATGGGGATCAGGATTATTGTGGGGTCGTGCGGGTCCGGGTTGGCGCGTTGGTGCAGGCAGAGCAGAAAGGCGGCGATGCGTTGGGGGGCGGGGGCGCGGCGGGCGATGAGATGGGCTTGGGTCAAGCGGATATCCGCGCAGAATTGGTTCAGCAGCCGTTGATGCAGGCGATGATCTGCGTGGAGCAGATGGTTGAGCCGATCATAGGGTAGGCGATAGGCGGTGAGCGGGGTGATGGCTTGGGCGGTTTTGCTGTGCAAGGGCGGGCTGAATTGGCCGAGCATATCGTTGCTGAAGGCGAAACCGAACACGACCGGCCGGTGATGGACGGGGTGGGCGATTAATTTGGCGACGCCGGTGACGATGGTGAACAGGGCTTGCACCGGTTCACCGGCGTGAAATAGATAATCGCCGGGGGCGTAGTGTTCGATCCCAGCGATATCGGCGATTTTTTTGGTCTGTTGCGGTGATAATTCGGCGTTGGGCAGCAAGATCGGCAACGCGCGTGCGGCGATTGGGGCGGCCATGGCGGGAGCGGGTGCTGCAGTTCGCATCAAAGGGCCTGGGCTGGTGTTGATCGGGTTCACCAGGACAGCATCAGGGCGGCTTGGCTTTGCTGTCGTTGATTTAAATCAACCGGCTGAGGGTTGCCGACTATTTAATACGATATCGTAACAATTATTTTGCACCTTTGCGCTGTGCGGTTAGGGGCGATTTTTGAAGGGCGGAGTGAAAGCGTAGCGGTGGCCGGGGAGTGTGGGGCGGGGCGGGGCGGGAGGATATTTTTGGAGGAGGTGTTCGAGGAGCGTGAGTGGTGGTTTTCGCTCCGGTTTTGGCCGACGCGGACGCGGGGGGCGCGGTTTGCGGGGTTTTTCCGGTTTTCGCGCCAATTTGAGGTGGGTGGGGAGAGAAATGCGGAGCATGTGGCAGATCGGGCGCAGGACGCGGCCTAGGCTGGGATTCTCGCTCAGGAGCGAAATGAGGTCGGGGTCGTCGAGGAGGTGCATCAATTGGGAGCGCGCACCGGCGACT
>NCBV01000036.1 GCA_002279355.1 Acidiphilium sp. 37-60-79 | reverse complement strand
CATAGATGCTGGCCTCCAACCCAGCCAGCATCTTGAATCAGAAATCAGCCCGCGCCGGAATCCCGAAAATGAATCAATCAGAAAATATCAGACTCTAAAGGCGGGCGATATCGGGGGCGGCGGCTTTGCGCTCGCTATAGCGATCGATCAGATAATCGGCGCGATCACGCAACAGCCAGGTAAAGCGGAGCAATTCCTCCATCACATCGACCAGGCGATCATAATAAGGTGAGGGCAGCATGCGCCCGGCCGCATCGAATTGCTCATAGGCTTTGGCGACGCTGGATTGATTAGGGATGACCACCATCCGCATCCAGCGGCCCAGCAAGCGCAATGTATTGACTGCGTTGAAACTTTGCGAACCGCCGGAGACCTGCATGACCGCGAGCACCCGGCCTTGGGTTGGGCGCACCGCGCCGATTTCCAATGGAATCCAATCGATCTGATTTTTGATCACGCCGGTAATGGCGCCATGCAGCTCAGGGCTGCACCAGACCTGAGCCTCCGACCAGAGCGATAATGCGCGCAATTCCTGCACTTTCGCATGGTCTTGCGGCACGGAATTGACCACCGGCAGGTCGCGTGGATCGAATATTTTGACCTCCGCGCCCATCAAGGTGAGCAGCCGGGCGGCCTCCTCGATGAGCAGCCGCGAATAAGAGCGTTCGCGCAATGAGCCATAGAGCAGCAATATTCGCGGCGGGTGGCTTAGCCGCTCGAGGGGTTCCAAACGTGCCGGGTCTGGCGCGTGCAACAGAGGGCGCGAGAGGGCAGGAAATTCATCCATGGGGCGATCCGCCAAGAATAGGCAGCCAAATTGCGAGAGCTGCGAGGGTGATGAGGAGAACTGGCGGGGTGATCAGCAAGCCAATGCGCATATATTGGCCCCAACTGATGCTAGTGCCCTTTTGGGCGAGCACATGCAACCACAATAAGGTCGCCAAACTGCCGATGGGGGTGAATTTCGGCCCCAGATCGCAGCCAATCACATTGGCATAGACCATGGCATCGTGAATGCGCGGTGTGACATGCGGCAATTGATGTATAGCGAGCGCGCCCACTAGCACACTCGGCATATTATTCATGATCGAGGAGAGCAACGCCGCCAAAAAGCCGGTGCCGATTGAGGCGGCCCAGATGCCGTGCCGGGCAAATAAGCGCAGCGCATCGGCGATATAAAGGGTCAGCCCGGCATTGCGCAGACCATAGACCACCAAATACATGCCCAGGCTGAAAATCACCACCTGCCATGGCGCGCCGCGCAGCACATGCTGTATTGAAATGACCGGCGAGCCGCGCCCAATCAGCCGGGCCGCGACGGCGAGCAGACTGATCGCCCCGATAATGGTGATGAACGAGACGGGCACGCCCAAGGGTGCTGAGACAAAATAAGCCAGCAATAGCAGCAGCAGCACCGGCCCCGCCGCCTGAAAGACCAGCCGATCCAGGATCGCAGTTTCGGGGAGGTCGAGGGCCGCAGCATCATAACGTCGGTCAACCGTGCGGGCGTAGAGCAGGCCGAGCACCGCAAGTGTGGCCAGGAGCGACACCAGATCGATCGGCACCATCACCTCGGCATAACGATTAAAGCCGATGCCAAAGAAATTGGCGCTGACGATATTGACCAGATTGGAAATGACCAGCGGCAGGCTGGTGGTATCGGCGACAAAGCCGGTGGCAATGATGAAGGCCAAGGCGGCTTTAGGGGGGAATTCTAAACTGACCAGGATTGCCATGACAATCGGCGTGAGCAGCAAGGCCGCACCGTCATTGGCGAAAAAAGTGGCGATCACCGCGCCAAGCATCACGATCAGCGGGAGCAACAACCGCCCCCTGCCCCGCCCCCAGCGGGCGACATGCAAGGCCGCCCAGCGGAACAGCCCCGCTTCATCGAGCAAGAGCGAAATAATGATCAGGGCCACGAAGGTGAAGGTCGCGTTCCAAACAATGTGCCAGACCACCGGGATATTGCGCCAATGAATGACGCCGAGGGCGAGATCGAGGATGGCACCGCCCATCGCGCTCCAGCCGATGCCAAGTCCGCGCGGCTGCCAGATCACCAGCACCAAAGTGGCGACAAAAATCGCAAGAGCCAGCATTGTTTCGCTCCTGGGGAAAATGAGGAGGAGAGAAAAGGAAATTCGCGGCGCTATTTCAGGATGCGACCAGCGTCATCGACCAAGGCTTCGCCATCTTCCTTGGCAAACGGGCCGCGCTGCGGCGCGGAGAGGAGCGAAAGCACCGTTTCCGAAGGTCGGCATAGTTTGACCCCGAGCTTGGTGACCACGATCGGGCGATTGATCAAAATCGGATGCGCCATCATCGCATCGAGCAGATCATCGTCGGAAAGATCAGGATGAGCCAAGCCGAGTTCGCCATAGGGCGTGCCTTTCTCGCGCAACACGGCGCGGACCGGGATGTTCATTCGGCTAATTAAATCGCGCAGCTCGGCGCGGCTGGGCGGGGTGATCAAATATTCGATGATCGCGGGTTCGATGCCCGCATTGCGGATTAATGCCAACACATTGCGCGAAGTGCCGCAGGCGGGATTGTGATAGATGGTCACGGTCATGCTGATTTTTGCTCCCATCGGCGTGTATCAGGAATAGGATTGCAGGCAGGCGTGCAGCCAACGTCACGCCCGCAGCAATTTTGCACCAAATAGCCGATCAAACCGTTCATCGCGGCGAAATCGGCGGCGTAAATCACATGGCGGCTGGCGCGGCGCTGGGTGATGAGCCCTGCATGCAGCAAAGCTTGCAGGTGAAAAGTCAGGCTGGAAGGCGCGAGCGCGATGGAATTGGCAAGCTCACCCGCATTCAGCCCTGCTGGCCCGGCTTCGATTAGAAGACGAAAGGCGGCGAGCCGGTGCTCATGGGCGAGCGCCGACAAAGCGGCGACGGTCCAGGGTGGATCGGGCAGGACGATTTCGTTCATGGTGACCCGGGTTTGATGAATTAACGATTATTCGATATTTATCGAATAATCGTTAGTTAGCCGATTTGACCCCGCAATGCAACGATGCCCACTTTTGCAAAACCCGCTTGTGGCGTAGTCTCAGCCCAGGAGCATCAAATGCAAAATACCAGCCCAGCTTTTAGCGAAAATGTCGCCACCGCCCTGCATGATCCGGGGCTGCAACGTGCGTTGGGGCGGGCGAAAAAGCCGTTCGCGCAGGTGCGTGCCAATGCGGTCGCGAAATTGCCGGAATTTGAGGCGCTGCGCGACACCGCCAAAGCGATCAAGGATCACAGCCTCGCCAATCTCGATTTCTATCTGGAGCATTATGCGGCGGTGGTCGAGGCGCAGGGGGGTGTGGTGCATTGGGCCCGCACGGCGGCGGATGCGCGGGCGCAAATTCTCGCGATTTGCCAAGCCGCCGGTGCAAAAACCGTGACCAAAGGCAAATCGATGATTTCCGAGGAAATCGCCCTCAATGACTATCTCGCCGAGCATGGCGTGGTGCCAATTGAGACCGATTTAGGCGAATATATTTTGCAACTGCGCGATGAGGCGCCGAGCCACATCATCGGCCCCGCGTTTCACCTCAACCGCGAGGATTGGGAGGCGAGTTTTCGCAAAGCGCACACCCATTTGGACCCGGATCGGGTATTTGCTGAGAAACGCGATATCCAAGCCGAGGCGCGCGCGGTGCTGCGCGAGAAATTTCTGGCTGCCGATGTCGGTATTACTGGCGCAAATTTTCTGATCGCCGAAACCGGCTCCTCGGTGATCGTCACGAATGAGGGCAATGGCGATCTGACCCAAACCATGCCGCGCGTGCATATCGTGCTGGCAAGTATCGAAAAAGTGGTGCCAACCATCGAGGATACGCTTTCGCTGCTGCGCGTGCTCGCCCGCTCGGCCACCGGGCAGGAATTTTCGGTCTATACCACCTTCTCCACCGGCCCGGCGCGGGCCACGGACTTGGATGGGCCGAGCGAATATCATGTTGTGCTGCTCGATAATGGCCGGTCCAACATGATTGGCGGTGAATTTCAAGATATGCTGCGCTGCATTCGCTGCTCGGCCTGCATGAATCACTGCCCGGTTTATCTCTCCGTCGGCGGGCATGCTTATGGCTCGATGTATTCAGGGCCGATGGGCTCGGTACTGACCCCGGCGATTTTTGGGCTGGATCAAGGACATCTTCTCCCCAATGCCTCGACCTTTTGTGGCAAGTGCGAGACGGTATGCCCGGTGAAAATCCCGCTGACCGGCTTGATGCGGCATTGGCGCGAGCGGGAATTTGAGCGGCATTTGACGCCAACGCCGATGCGCTACGGTTTGGGGCTTTGGGCCTTCATGGCGCGCCGCCCGGCACTTTATCGGCGTGCGACGCGCCTTGGCGCCTGGGGGCTGGGGATTTTAGGGCGCAAATCCGGGCGCTTCCGCTGGCTGCCGCTGGCAGGCGGCTGGACGCGTGATCGCGACATGCCCGCACCTGAGGGTGAGACATTTTTTGCCCGCTTGGCACGACAGGAGCGCGGGGCATGAGCGCGATGGAGCCACGCCAATCCAATCAACGTGAGGCGATTTTGGGCGCGATTCGCCACGGATTGCGGCGCGGCGCTCTGCCCGCCGATCAAGCGGCGATGCTGCGCGGGCGGATGATTGCGCATCCACGACAAATCATCCCGGCGCGCACTGCGCTGGATCATGCTGGCTTGATCGCACTATTCACGGAAAACGCGATCCGGGAATTTTGTACCGTGGCGCGCATTGCCACGCGCGCCGACCTGCCCGGCGCGGTGGCGGATTACGCGCGGGCGCAGAATTTGCCCATGCGCGCGGTTGTCGCACCGCATCCGGCGCTCCAGGCGATTGATTGGGCGCACGCTATGTTGGAGATGCGGTTTGGCCGGGCCGAGCCGAGCGATCTGATTTCCATCCAAGAAGGCTTTGCCGGGATCGCCGAGACCGGCACATTGTTGTTGTCATCCGGCGCGACGACGCCAACCACGCTTAATCTGCTTCCTGATACCGCGATTGTGGCGCTGGATGTTGCGCGCTTGGTCGGCCCTTATGAGGATGCGTTTGATGCGTTGCGGGCTGCGGGGGCCATGCCCCGCAACGTCATGCTGGTTACCGGACCATCGCGCTCGGCGGATATCGAACGCACGCTCGAACTCGGCGCGCATGGGCCACGGCGCTTGCATATCGTGCTGATTGGTGACGATGCGGCCGCCGCGACGGGTTAAGTCAGCGGCGGATCGGGCGATCGATCAGGCCATTTGGGCCAACTACCTCACCAAGGTGCGGCCCTTGCCCGGCCGCGCCGCACCGCCCCTCCCGCCCGCGCCGCCTAGCCCACAGCCCATCGCGGCGGCGCCGGTGGCGCCCGCGTCACTGCCCGCGCCCAAGCGAAGGGAGGCTTTGCATAAAATCAGCGTTGGCGCAGTGCCCGCCGGGCTTGATCGGGGCAGTTGGCAACGATTTCGCACCGGGCGCATCGCACCCACCCGCATTCTCGATCTGCATGGCATGACCGTCGCCCGGGCGCATCCGGCGGTGATTGCGCTGATCGAGGACGCTGCCGCACGCGGGGAACGCTGTGTGGAAATTGTCACCGGCAGCGGGTCACGCGGCGCGGACGGGTTTCAAGGCGTGTTGCGCCGCGATGTGCCGCTATGGCTCAATGAGCCGGGAGTGCGCGAGCGGATTTTGGCGCTGAGCCATCCCCACCCGAACAATCCCGGCGCGATCCGAGTGTTGATCCGTCGTAATCGGCCTGATTGATCAATTCACCGCACGAAACGCGGCGATGGTTTCATCAATATCGGCTGCAGAAATATCGAGATGGGTGCAAAGCCGCAGGCGCTTGGAGCTCATCACCGAGACCATGATCCCTTGGCCGAGCAGCGACGCCGCCCAATCACCCGGGGTGCGCTTATCGTTGGTCACGTCAAGATAAACCAGGTTGGTCTCCGGCGCCTGCACCGCCAGCCCCTCAATCTCGCGCAAACCCTCGGCAAGGCGCTTGGCGTTGGTATGATCATCGGCGAGCCGCGCGACATGATGATCGAGCGCATAAAGGCAAGCCGCCGCGCACACCCCGCCTTGGCGCAGCGCACCGCCAATACGCTGCTTCCACAACCAAGCCCGGTCGATCAGGCTGCGTGATCCAGCCAGCACGGCGCCGAGCGGCGCACCAAGCCCCTTGGTGAAATCAAGCCAGACCGTGTCGAACGCGGCCGCATAATCAGCAGCCGAAATGCCAGAGGCGACCACCGCGTTCATCAACCGCGCCCCGTCCATATGCGTCGCCATACCCGCCGCGTGAGCGATGTCAGCGACCTCGTTTAACGTTGCCAGCGGCCAAATCGTCCCACCGCCCAAATTGGCGGTTTGCTCGGCGACCATCAATGTCTGCGGCGCCGCGTAGCGCGAGCGATCAGTCAAGGCTGCGCGGAGCGTATCAGGGCTGAACATGCCCTTCGCCCCGGCGAGCGGCAGCACCCGCGCCCCAGCCAACGCGCCGGGCGCACCGCCCTCGGCGGTGATGATATGGGCGGTTTCATGAGCCAGAATTTCATCGCCCGGACGGCAATGGGTCAAAATGGCGATTTCGTTGCACATGGTGCCGGAGGGCAAAAACATCGCGGCCTCCTTGCCGAACAGGGCCGCAACGCGCGCGCACAACGCATCGATAGTTGGGTCCATGCCGCGCTGCTCGTCACCCACCTCGGCATCGAGCATGGTTTCGCGCATCGCCCGCGTTGGTTTTGTTTGGGTATCCGAATAAAGATTGATTCGCACCGGCACGGCCGGATTGGGCATGATCGGGGTGTACATGATTTATGCTTTCGCTGAGAGGGAAATAGTGGCCGGTTGCGGCGCGCCATAGCGGTCACGCGCACGGCGCAAAAACGCGGCGACCATCAGGCGCACAGCTTCGCCGAACACCGGGCCGATGGCTTTTTGCAGGATCAGATTGCGAAATTCAAAATCGACATAGAAATCGATCAGGGTGCCGCGCGGATCGGGGATGAAGCGCCATTGATTGCGCAGATATTTGAATGGCCCGTTTTCGTAGCGCACGGCAATTCGCTCTGGCGCATCGAGCGTGACCCGCGAGGTGAAGCTTTCGCGAAACGGGCCAAAGCCGATGGTCAAATCGGCGACCAGCTCATCACCCTCATGCGAGCGGATCCGTGCGCCGATGCACCAGGGCAAAAATTGCGGATATTTGCCGACATCGGCCACCAGATCGAACATTTGATCGGGGCGGTACGGCACCAATTTGCGTTCGGCGTATTTCGGCATGGTCAGGCCGCCTGTCGCGCCAAACGGGCTGCACGCAGCGCGGCAAAATCCGCATCGGCATGATAGGATGAGCGGGTCAGCGGTGTAGCCGAGACCATCAGAAAGCCTTTGGCGCGCGCCATTGCCGCAAGCTCCGCGAACTCATCGGGCGGCACGAACCGTTCGACTGCAGCGTGTTTCACCGTTGGCTGCAAATATTGGCCGATGGTCAGGAAATCGACATCGGCGATGCGCAAATCATCCATGACCTGGCCAATCTCGGCTTTGGTTTCGCCAAGCCCGACCATCAGGCCCGATTTGGTAAAAATTTTTGGATCGCGCTGCTTGGCTTGATCGAGCAGGCGCAGCGATTGGAAATAGCGCGCACCGGGGCGAATGCTTGGATAGAGGCGCGGCACCGTTTCCAGATTATGATTGAAAACATCGGGTTGTGCAGCCACCACAATATCGACAGCGCCGGGTTTGCGCAGGAAATCCGGGGTGAGAATTTCGATGGTCGTGTTGGGTGCGCCGATGCGAATTGCGCTGATCACAGCGGCAAAATGCGCGGCCCCGCCATCGGCCAAATCATCCCGATCGACCGAGGTGATCACCACATGGCGCAGTGCCAGCTTTTGCACGGCGGCTGCCACGCGGACGGGTTCATCGGCGGCGAGCGGATGGGGCTGGCCGGTCGAGACATTGCAAAAGGCGCAGGCGCGGGTGCAAATCTCGCCCATAATCATCATGGTCGCATGGCGCTGGGACCAGCATTCGCCGATATTCGGGCAGGCAGCCTCTTCGCAGACCGTGACCAACCCGCTTGCGCGCATCAGGTCGCGGGTTTCGACATAGACCGGATGCGTCGGCGCCTTGACCCTGATCCAGTCCGGTTTGCGCTGGATCGGGTTGTCACTGCGATGCTGCTTTTCGGGGTGGCGTACCCGATCACTCTCAGCCCGACGATGATCAATTTCTATGCGCATGATGGCTCAGAAGTGGATGACCTGACCGTAGGCGTCAAGGACCGATTCATGCATTGCTTCGCTGATGGTGGGATGCGGAAATACCGTATGCATCAAATCCGCCTCGGTGGTTTCGAGTTGCCGGGCGATCACATAGCCCTGAATCATTTCCGTCACTTCCGCGCCAGCCATATGCGCGCCGAGCAATTCGCCGGTTTTCGCATCGAAAATGGTCTTGATCATCCCTTCAGGCTCACCCATGGCGATGGCTTTGCCGTTGCCGATGAACGGGAAACGACCAACCTTGATCGCCCGACCGCCCTCCTTCGCCTTGGCTTCGGTCATGCCCACCGAGGCCACTTGCGGGCGGCAATAGGTGCAACCGGGGATATTGCCGGTCTCGAACGCGTGCGGATTGAGACCCGCGATTTTCTCGATGCAGACCACGCCTTCATGGCTGGCCTTATGGGCAAGCCATGGCGGGCCGGTCAGATCGCCGATCGCATAAATACCCGGCACGCCGGTGCGGCCAAACCCATCGACCACCACATGGGTGCGCTCGATTTTGACCCCCGCCGCTTCCAGGCCGAGATTTTCGACATTACCGACGATGCCCACCGCCGAAATCACCCGCTCAGCGGTGATCGCTTGCGTCTTGCCGCCCAGCTCGACCGTTACCGTAACCGCCGTCGGCGATTTTTCGGCTTTTTGAACCGTTACGTTGGTGAGCAGTTTCATGCCTTGCTTTTCGAACTGCTTGTGCATGAACGCCGAGATTTCTTCATCCTCGACCGGCAAGATGCGGGGCAGGGCTTCGATCACCGTCACTTCCGCCCCCATCGAGCGATAGAAACTGGCAAATTCGATGCCAATCGCCCCGGAGCCAATCACCACCAGCGATTTCGGCATGATGTCGGGCACCATCGCCTCGCGATAAGACCAGATTTTTGCGCCATCTGGCTCAAATCCGGGCAAGATCCGCGCGCGTGCGCCGGTCGCGAAAATAATATGCGGCGCGGTCAGGGTTGCCACGTGTTTTTGGTCCTTGGTCACCGCCAGTGTGTGGGGGCCGGCGAGTTTGCCCACACCATCGAGCACGGTGATTTTATGCTTTTTCATCAGATGGGCGACGCCCGATGAGAGTTGCTTGGCGACGGTGCGCGAGCGTTTCACCACCTTGGCCAAATCAAAGCTGATATGATCGGCCGAGAAGCCGAATTCGCCCAAATTATGCAGCAAATGGTTGATTTCCGATGAGCGCAGCAGGGCCTTCGTTGGAATACAGCCCCAATTCAGGCAAATCCCGCCCAGATTTTCCCGCTCGACCAGCGCCACGCTCATTTTCAATTGCGCCGCTCGAATCGCCGTGACATAGCCGCCGGGTCCGCCACCGACAATGATAACGTCAAATTTCTGATCAGCCATGGTTGGTCTCCTGAGACGCGAGAGCATTGAGGGCAGCACCGTTGACGCGGTAGCGCGTCCAGTCATCGAGTGGCTCGGCACCGAGAGATTTGTAGAAATCGATCGCTGGCTGGTTCCAGTCGAGCACCTGCCACTCGAGGCGCGCGCAGTTGCGATCAACCGCCTCGGCGGCGAGATAGCGCAGCAGTGCTTTACCAATACCTTGGCCACGCGCCGCCGGTTTGACGAACAGATCCTCAAGATAAAGGCCGGCTTTGCCGGTCCAGGTTGAGAAGCTGGTGAAATAAAGCGCGAAGCCGAGGATCGCTTCGCCTTCGGCCGGAACGCGTTCCGCCAGGACGGCTTGGGCCAGTTTCCGCTCGCCGAACAAGGCATGTTGCAGCATCGGCGCGGTCATCTCGACGGCGTTGGGCGCACGTTCATAAATCGCAAGGTCATGGACGAGGCCCAGCAACGCCGTAACGTCGTGCAACGCGGCAGGGCGGAGCGCAAAGTCAGGCATCAGCCCATCGCGCAAATGTTTTTTGGTTCTTTTTTTCAAAAAAGAACATCCCCTCCGCCCCCTAAAGCATCAAACTTAACGGCGCCTCAATCAATCCTTTGAGCGCCGCAAGAAATTCCGCACCGGTCGCCCCATCCACAACCCGATGATCGCACGACAGCGTAACCGTCATGACGGTTGCAATCGCAAGCTCAGCACCGCGCACCACGGGGCGTTTTTCACCGGCCCCGATAGCGATAATCGCCCCTTGCGGCGGGTTGATGATGGCGGAGAAGCTGGTGATGCCATACATGCCGAGATTGGAGATTGAGAAGGAGCCGCCTTGAAACTCCTCGGGCTTGAGCTTGCCGGTTTTGGCCCGCGACGCGAGGTCTTTCATTTCGTTACTGATGGCGGTTAGACCTTTTTGGTCGGCCTTGCGGATGATCGGCGTGATCAGCCCGTCAGGGATTGCCACTGCGACAGAAATATCAACGTCGTGATAGCGGATCATCGCCTCATCGGTGAAGCTCGCATTGGCAGTCGGCACCCGGCGCAGGGCGACCGCGCAGGCTTTGATGATCAGATCATTGACCGAAAGTTTGAAGGCGCCCGCACCCTCTTTCGGCGATTGCGCGTTAAGATCGGCGCGCAATTTGAGCAGCGCATCAAGCTCGATATCCATCGCCAGATAAAAATGCGGAATGGTCTGTTTGGCCGCTTGCAAGCGGCGGGCGATGACTTTTCGCATCGAGGAATGGGGGATCGCATCATGCGGAGCGGTGATATCGGCTGATTTTGGCGCGGGCGCCGCCGAGATCGGCGCTGGTTGCGGAGCCGTCGCTAGGGTGGGCGCTTGTCTGCCCAGCGCCGCATCGATATCCGCTTTGACGATGCGGCCATTCGGTCCGGAGCCGGTGAGGCGCGCGAGATCAATCCCCGCCTGCTCGGCCATCCGGCGGGCAAGGGGGGAGGCGAAAATACGCTCGCCAGGCTCGGCCACCGCATGACCATTGGCGTTCGCTGCAATCGGCGTGGGCGTGGGCGTGGGCGCCGCTGCGGGGGCTGGCTCGGTCGGCTCGGTTTTGCTGGGCGCAGACGGCACGGCCTCACCCGCGTCGATCAGCACCGCGATCGGCGCATTCACGGCGACGCCCTCGGTGCCAGCCGCCACCAAAATTTTACCGAGCACGCCTTCATCGACCGCTTCGACTTCCATCGTCGCTTTATCCGTCTCGATTTCTGCAATCACATCGCCCGATTTGATGCGATCACCTTCCTTTTTGAGCCATTTCGCCAACGTGCCCTCGGTCATGGTCGGCGATAAAGCTGGCATCAGAATATTGGTGGCCATGGTCGCTCCTCCTCAGAACAGCTTCTTGACGGCATTAACGACCCAGCTTGGCTGGGGAAGCGCCAATTTTTCGAGATTGGCGGCATAAGGCATTGGCACATCAAGCCCCGCGACGCGCGATGGCGGTGCATCCAGCCAATCAAACGCATGCTCGGTGATTTGCATGGCAATTTCGGCGCCAATCCCGGCAAATGGCCAGCCCTCCTCCACACAAACCACCCGGCTGGTCTTTTTCACCGACGCCACAATCGTTTCGATATCGAGCGGGCGGATCGTGCGCAGATTGATCACCTCGGCCGAAATACCCTGTTGATCGAGCAAATCAGCGGCTTTCAACGCCACATCGACCATCAGCGAAAACGCCACGATCGTGACATCCTCGCCAACCCGCTCGATTTTGGCTTTGCCAATCGGCAGCACAAAATCCTCATCGGTCGGCACGGCAAATTTATGACCGTAGAGAATTTCATTTTCGAGGAAAATCACCGGATTGGGGTCACGAATGGCGGCGCGCAGCAGACCTTTGGCATCCGCCGCCGAATACGGCGCCACCACCTTCAAGCCCGGGCAATGCGCATACCATGAGGCATAGCATTGGCTATGCTGGGCGGCCACGCGCGCCGCAGCACCGTTCGGCCCGCGAAACACAATCGGGCAGCCCATCTGACCGCCGGACATATAGAGCGTTTTCGCCGCCGAATTGATAATTTGGTCGATCGCCTGCATCGCGAAATTGAAAGTCATGAACTCGACAATCGGCTTGAGGCCGGACATCGCTGCTCCCACCGCCATGCCGGTAAAACCGTGCTCGGTGATCGGCGTGTCGATCACCCGCTTCGCGCCAAACTCATCGAGCAGACCTTGGCTGATCTTGTAGGCCCCCTGATATTGAGCCACTTCCTCACCCATCAGAAACACGTCCGGATCGCGCCGCATTTCGGCGGCCATCGCATCGCGCAACGCTTCGCGCACGGTGATCTCGGTGGTTGGCCCCCAATCTTTCTCATCCTCCAGCGCCGGTGCCAATGGCGCTGCGGCCTTGGCCTCCGCTTTTGGTGCCTCGAGCTTGGGTGCTGGTGCCGGGCGGTTGGTTGCAACCTCGGCTGTTTCGCCTTTGCGGCCCAGCACGGCAATCGGTGCATTCACCGCGACATTATCGGTTCCGGCTGGCACCAGGATTTTCAGCAATTCGCCCTCATCGACGGCCTCGACCTCCATGGTGGCTTTATCGGTCTCGATCTCGGCTAATACGTCGCCGGATTTCACCATATCGCCCACCTGTTTGAGCCATTTGGCGAGCTTGCCCTCGGTCATCGTCGGCGACAAAGCTGGCATCAAAATTTCGGTGCTCATGCGTTAGACCTCCACCAAAATATCAGTCCAAAGCTCAGAGTCTGCTGGCTCCGGGCTCGCTTGAGCAAAATCGGCTGCCGCGGCGATGCGGGCTTTGATCGCGGCATCAATCGATTTCAGCGCCTCGGCATCAACCCCCAGCGCCTCCAATTCATGCCGTGCCAAATCAATACAATCATGCTGGGTTCGCATTTTTTCGACCTCTTCGCGGGTGCGATATTTCGCCGGATCGGACATTGAATGCCCGCGATAGCGATAGGTCATCATTTCCAGCAAAAACGGCCCGTTGCCCGCGCGGCAATGCGCCACGGCCTGAGTGCCGGCGCGCTTTACCGCCAGCACATCCATGCCATCCACTTGCAAACCCGGAATATGCCAGGGCGCACCGTTCTGGCTCAAATCGCGCGAGGCGGATGCGCGCTCAACGCTGGTGCCCATGCCGTAGCGGTTATTCTCGATAATGAAAATCACCGGCAATTTCATCAGCGATGCCAAATTGAAACTCTCGAACACTTGGCCCTGATTGGAAGCGCCCTCGCCGAAATAGGTCAAGCAGACATGATTATTGCCACGATAATGATTGGCGAAAGCAAGGCCGGTGCCGAGCGAGACTTGCGCGCCGACAATGCCATGCCCGCCATAAAAGCCTTTTTCCTTGGAAAACATATGCATCGAGCCGCCTTTACCGTGCGAATAGCCGCCGGATCGGCCGGTCAATTCCGCCATCACCCCTCGCGGGTCCATCCCGCACGCCAGCATGTGGCCGTGATCGCGGTAGGATGTAATCACCTGATCGCCCGCGCCAATCGCATGCTGCATGCCGGTGACCACCGCTTCTTGGCCGATATAAAGATGGCAAAATCCGCCAATCAGCCCCATGCCATAAAGCTGGCCCGCTTTTTCCTCAAACCGGCGGATCAAGAGCATGGTTTCATAGGCTTGCAACAACTCATCGCGATCCATCACCGCATCGCTCACCGGCTTTCGCGCCGTGCGCGAGGCCGCCTTGGTTTTGGCTGAGGGTGCGGAGCTCGCCACCGGTTTCGGCTGACGCTTGACCATGAATTCCTCCATCCGCTGGTTGCTGCCGCAGATCCGTGCGGCGCTTAGTCCCGTCTATACGCTCGAACAAAATTGGCAAGGCGGGCTGGCAGACCCGGTCCAGTGCGCAACCTCCACGCCTCCGGCGACCGCGCCAGCCCACCAGTTCACCATTTTGATCACCTTGGAAGAATAGTGAATAAAATCAATTATTTAAATCGTAACGTAATGGGTAATCTGCTACCGACCATTCAACCATCTTGGCTTATCTGCCATGCAAACCTGATCGGCGCGTCGCGACCTGAAATCGAGGGTCACGTTTCAGCGCGGATCACGATAGTTACGAGTTCTGACCGATTGATTTATTGCCCGCTGCTCGCGGTGGGCCCAGAATGCAGCGGCACGACCAAATCATCCGGATTGGCCAAATTCAGCACCGCACGGGTGCGCTGGTTCAGCATATCGGCTTGGATATTATCATCACGCATCGCATCGACACGGCTTTGCCAAAGATCTCGCTTGGCATTGATGCGCGTCTGCAAGGCGAGCGCCTGCATATAAAGCGCATGATCCGCCGCCTGCGCGCGCAGACCGCGCGATCCACGCATCGCATTGACCCCGAAATAGACGATCAGCCCGACCAGCAGGGTCGGCCAAATCATCGCGCGCAGAAATTTTTTTATCCTGATCACAATATTGTCCCGCAAGATATTGCTGTTATGCGTTTTTCTTGCCCCGTTTCGCAAGCCCCTAAATGCTTAAGCGCTAACGTCGGCCAGATGACAAATTGTTCAGCCACAAAACCTGCGTCAACTTGCCACAGGGTTGCCACCATCGCGGGTGAAAAATCAAATCATAGCGAAGGAGGACATCATGTCTCGCTCACGCAATCTCGCACGAATTTTGACGATTGGCCTCGTTGGTCTCGGAATCTCGGTCGCCACCGGCACCGCCAAAGCGGACCCGCCGCCTTGGGCTCATGGTGGTTGGCACCGCGACTGGCATCACGAGGATGAAGATCATGGTTGGCGCGGTGGTTATGTCCCGCCGCCGCCACCAGGCTATTACGCGCCGCCGCCAGTCTATTACGCCCCGCCACCCCCGCCGCCGGTCTATTACGCCCCGCCGCCGCCGCCGCCGGTCTATTACACGCCGCCCGTGCTCTCATTCGGCATCAATGTGCCGTTGGGCGGGGATGATCGTTAACTATAGAGTCAAGCCGGTTCGGTCATCCCATCAAATGACCGAACCGTTTTTGTTTGGTATCCAAATAGCCGTCATTCACCCCGTTCGATTGCATGATATGCGGAACGCGAGCGGCGACCACTATGCCGCAGGCCTCAAGCCCGGCGATCTTGTCCGGATTATTGGTCAGTAAGCGGATTTGATCGAGCCCCAGTGAACGCAGCATTGAGGCGGCAATGTGGAAATTGCGCTCATCCGCCTGCCAGCCCAACGCTCGATTGGCGTCCAGCGTATCAAGCCCGCGATCCTGCAATTTATAGGCGCGCAATTTGTTGATCAGCCCAATGCCCCGGCCTTCCTGCGCTAAATAGAGCAACGCACCACCGCCCTCCGCACTCATGCGCCTGATTGCATATTTGAGCTGCGGGCCACAATCACACCGCA
Source organism: Acidiphilium sp. 37-60-79 (assembly GCA_002279355.1). GTDB lineage: Bacteria > Pseudomonadota > Alphaproteobacteria > Acetobacterales > Acetobacteraceae > Acidiphilium. Next base: position 2,248 of record NCBV01000036.1, on the reverse strand, counting down.
ACGAGCCGAGCAAGTCACCGGTGAAACATTCCGAATGGATGCGCACCAGCGGATTTGGCTGTGCTGCAGGATCACCGACCAAAATCGCCATATGTTCGATGCCTTGATCCAGCGCCCGAAACGCCACCAACCGGGCATCTGGCGCGTCTTCCAGCGGGATCTGGACCTCAGCAACCCGCGTCAATGTCGCGGCCAGTTCGGTCGGATAGGCTAGCAAATCAGCAGCGGGCACCGCGAGTAACCCCGCCCCATCCGGCCGTCCGGCCCAACCTGGCTGCACCGGCGCCACAATCATCGCCGGCAGCAGCCGCGCCAACTTGCCCAACGCCAAGGCCGCGACCGATGCGGCGGGCGGGGCAACCCGCTCGAAATGCGGCAAAATCTGTTCCAAGGTCGGGTCCGCAGCACGGCGCAACGTGTCGACATCGATCAAGGGCTGCGCCAAGGCGAGCGCCACCACCTGCTCGGTGTCCGGCAAATCCTGGCCCAAAATCGCTGCCGCGCGCGATGGCGCCAACAGCAGTCGCGCTGGCCCCACCCCAAGCCGGTCAACCAAGCGCAATCCCTCAGCCCCAACGGTTTCGGCTGGCACCACAATCAATGGCGCGCGTGTCGCTAAAACCACCGGCACGCCGCGCCGCGCCTCGGCGATGCAACGATGCACCGCCCGGGTGCGAGCATTATCCAATACCGGCGTATCAGCCAGCGTTGGGGCGTTGGCCCGCGGGGTAATCGGCGTCTTCATCGGTGAAATCCTGACCTCATGACGCAGATATGGCGTGCAAATGCCAAGCTTGAAAGGGATGCGCCGCGACGCGTCTTGTTGCTGGTAGGGCCGGCTCACGCGCATGTGTAGGGGGACTCTGCGCAAACGCGTGTAAAATATTATATATAGCAAGAGCAAATTAATCCGAATCGACCGCTTCACGAACCGAAGGATACGGAACATGACCTCTCAGCAAGCAATCCTGATCATTGACGATGACACCGTGCTGCGCGGCATGCTTGTCGAGCATTTACGCGCCGATGGTAGTTTTACCCCGAGCGAAGCGGGCAGCATCGCCGAAGCTGAGGCGGCATTCGATCGCGGCGATACACGCTATGACGCGGTGATCCTCGATGTCGGCCTGCCGGACGGGGATGGTCGAACCCTTTGCGCGCGCCTGCGCGAACGCGGCCTTAAAATGCCGATCATCATGCTCACCGGCGCAACCGATGAAGCCGATGTGGTGCGCGGCCTGGATTCTGGCGCCAATGACTACGTTGCCAAACCGTTTCGCCTCAACGAATTACTTGCACGGGTGCGCGCCCATATGCGCGATTTCGAGAACAGCGCCGACGCGGTGCTGCAAATCGGACCCTACACCTTCCGCCCTGCACAAAAACAACTGGTCGACCCCGCCGCCAACCGCCGGATCCGCCTGACCGACAAAGAGGCCGCGATCCTCAAATTCCTCTATCGCGCCGGCGGCAAACCCGTGGGCCGCGATATTCTGCTGAACGAAGTGTGGGGCTACAACGCCACGGTCACCACCCATACGCTGGAAACCCACGTTTATCGCCTGCGCCAAAAAATCGAAGCCGACCCCGCCGACATGAGCCTGCTCCTCACCGCAGGCGGCGGCTATCGCCTCAATATCTAACCACACCCCCGTGACGCGCCGCGCCAGTCGGGATATGCAACGACAACGTCTCCGTAGCTCAGTCGGATAGAGCACAGGATTCCTAATCCTGGGGCCGTGGGTTCGAATCCCGCCGGGGACGCCAATAAAATCAATAGGTTACGCGAACTTATGCCGCTAAAAAATCATTCCAGCCATCACATAGCAATCACGCGGAGGGCTCGCATCGGCGATGGTCCAACGTTGTGCACATAATATGGTCGGGCCGTTTACTACCTTGCCAAGGTTGGGGTCGTGGGTGCGAGTCCCGTCGCCCGCTCCAGGTTTTCTTAAGGAATTCAGTAGGTTGGAACGGTCCTTCGGGGCCGTTTTTTGCTTCCCCGCCCATGGGGGCGATGCCGGGGAAGCATGGGGGAAGCAGCCGGGATCGTGCCGCCGAATGGGCGCGAGTGCGCTTCGCATGGGCGATACCGTGATCTCACCGAAATGGGCATGGTCGGTAGGCTCTGGTGGAGGAGCGTCCCAGCCTAGTGTCCCGATTCTGAAATCCGTTGGATTTCGGAATCAGAGTGGACACTAGAAAATTCAATGATTTAGTGGCCTGCTTATCCCTGAAATTCATCTAA
>NCBV01000035.1 GCA_002279355.1 Acidiphilium sp. 37-60-79 | reverse complement strand
AGGCATCGGAAACCTCCTCAACGCCTTCTCACCACAGGAATGCAGAAATTACTTCAGAAACTCCGGGTATGCGTCAATTTGACAATATCAAACTCTAGCTCCGCGCCAAGCGCCGCCACATGCTTGCGCGCCAGATCAAGCGCCGGGCGGCCAAGCACCAAATGCAGCGGCGGCTCCGGCGCATCAACGGCGGTAATAATTGCCTCAGCGCCCCGGCGCGGGTCTCCCGGCTGCTTGCCGCTCCGTGCCGCTGTTTCGCGTCGGCGCACGCCCGCTGTTTCGGCGTAATCAGCGATAATCGTGGCCGATTGCACAATCGAACGCCCGGCCCAATCGGTGCGGAACGGGCCCGGTTCAACAATAGTCACCTTGATCCCCAACGGCTTGCCCTCAATCGCCAGCGATTGCGACAATCCCTCCACCGCAAATTTGGTCGCGTGATAATAGCCGGTCGCACCGAAGCTCACGAGGCCGCCAATCGAAGAAATATTTACAATATGTCCCGATTTCTGCTTGCGCATGCCCGGCAACACCGCCTTGGTCATCGCCACCAGCCCGAATAAATTGGTCTCGAACATCGCGCGCACCGCTTCGTCCTCGCCCTCTTCAATCGCCGCGAGATAGCCATAACCAGCATTATTGACCAACACATCGATGCGCCCGAATCGGGCCTCACTCGCTTGCACCACCGCATCAATATCGACCTGCGTGGTCACATCGAGCTGTAGTTTGAGAAAGTCGTCCTGGTGCTGCTGTCCGCCAAGACCATCAAGGCTTTTCGGGTTGCGCGCCGTCGCAATCACGCGCTCACCGCGCTCAAGCAGTGCCTTGACCAATTCGCGCCCAAAACCCGTCGAACAACCGGTAATCAGCCAAACCTTCGTGGGGTCACTCATCAAAATATCCTTTTCGAGCATTCGTCGATGACCGGCATATCAGCATCCCGGCACGCCAACTCAAGGTCCAGCAGCCCCCGTGCCTCAGAACCGCTCAACCCAGGGCCGCAGCTCAATTTCCCAGCTCCAAGCACTGCGCCCCTGTTCCAGCACCTGCCAATAAGCCTCCGCGATTGCATCCGGGTCGAGCAGACTGTCCGGCGCGTCCGGCGGCACCGGGCGCGCCGCCGAGGCAATGCCGCCATCAATCACGATATGGGCCACATGAATGCCTTGCGGCGCTAATTCGCGCGCCATGCTTTGCGCCAAGCCGCGCAGTGCAAATTTACCCATCGCGAACGACGCCGATTGCGGATAGCCCTTGATACTGGCCGAGGCGCCGGTAAATAAAATTGCCCCATGATGCTGCGGTAGCATCCGCCGCGCAGCCTGCTGCCCGACTAAAAATCCACCAAATGCCGAGATGTTCAGGGCGGCGGCGACGCCCGCCGGGTCCAGCGTTTCAATCGGCCCACGCACCCGGCCTGATGCGTTATACACCACAATATCGGGCGACCCGATCGCCGCATCCATTGCCGCAAACAAGTCCGCGACCTGGTCAGCCTTGCTTGCATCGCAGGCAAAGGCGCGCGCACCGGTCTCCGCGCAAATCTCGTCCAATTTTTCGATTGAGCGCGCTGCCAGCGCCACGCTGATCCCGTGCCGGGCCAATAGCCGCGCCAGCGCCGCACTCAGCCCCGAGCCCGCGCCCACAATCAGCGCACGGCGAAACCCAACAGGCGTTGCCACTGTCATGCTCTTATCTCCATCACCCGCCGATCAAATAACAATCGGGCTGGTCGCGCCATCCATCGTGATATTGACCCCGGTCAAGTAACTCGCCCGGTCCGAGGCCAGAAACAATACCGCGTCCGCAACTTCCGCAGGCGAAGCCATGCGCCCCAGCGGAATCCGCGCAATCGCGCGTGCCCGCGCCTCATCAAGGCTAATCCCCGCCAGCCGCGCATCCGAGGCCAAACCCTCATTAACCCGATCCGTCTCGGTTAGCCCCGGATTAACCCCAACAACGCGAATGCCCCGCGGCGCATAGGCGGTGGCGAGGCCAGCCGTCGCCAGCATCAGCGCCGCATTGGCCGCGCCACCGGCAAGATGGATCGGCGAGGCAACCTTGCCGCCCGCACCAATCACATTGACAATCACGCCCCGTCCGCGCGCGGCCATGCGCTTAATCACCGGGTCAATCACATTGATATAGGTGAAATATTTCGCATCCATCGCCGCCCGCCAGATCGCGGGGGTCAGCTCATCAGGCGGCGTGCGCTTGGCGGCACCAGCACTATTGACCAAAATATCAATCGGCCCGAGCTGCGCCTCAACCGCATCAATCATCGCACCCGCCGCATCAGCATCGGTCAAATCCGCAGCAAACCCAAGCGCCGACGGAACGCCCGCCCGCGCCGCGTCAAGATTAACCAAGCTGCGCGAGCAAATCGCCACACGGGCCCCTTCAGCCACAAATCCCATCGCGCAAGCCAGCCCAATTCCCTTGGACCCGCCCGTGATCAGGACATTTTTCGCATCGAGTGAAAGCTTCATTTGGCGCCATCATCCTGGTAAGGCGCGGGCCAACCACCAGCCCGACACCTGGGTCAGATGGGGCGCACGCGGTGCATTTCCAGCGCCGCGTGCAGCGAACCGTCACGTGCCACGTTTCGGTCTATTTGTCGGATGGCGTATCGATCTCGGGCGGCTCCACTTGCGAGGTCGGATCCTCAACATGCGGCGGTGTGATCTCGGGTGGCTCGACATCGGGGGTCGGCGCGCTCGGTTCATTGACTTCGGGGGGTTCGATATCGACGGGCGCGCCGACATCGTCTGGCGGCGCAACTTCGCCGTCGGAATTCGTTTGCGGCTCAGCGACATCACCGCCCGGCTCCTGAGTTTCGAGCGCTCCAACGCTATCGGCACGCTGTGCGCCAACGCCCGCAAGGTCAGGCGCCACAGCCTCATCAATGTCGATATGCTGGATCGCTATCGTGTTGGGGGCGGTAATCTGGCCATCGATCATAACCGATTTCAGCCCGCTCAACGGCGCTTTGGGTAACGCGCCGGTCGCCACCATACCATCCGCCGCGACAATGCGCCCGGCCCCAGCGCTGCGAAAATAGTTTTGCACCTCAATCCGGGTTCCCGGCGCGCCCAGCGCAATCGGCCGTCGGATCACGTCAGTCGCCTGCAAGTGGGCGCCCTTGATGGTTCCACTGACCGCAACACGGTCCCCCGGCTGTACCCCGGCGATCAGCGCCTTGGGCGCCGCAATCGTTGTGCCAGCCACCACAATGACACCCGGCTCCACCGCCGAGACTTTGGCTTCAAGTCGGAACCTGTTATCCGCCGGATGCACCGAGACGCGTTGGGCGGCCCAGTTTCCATCCGCCTGACGCTGCGCCGACACCGCGACCATTTCCCCCGGCTTGAGCGCCATAAAGGGTTTGCCGGCCGTCGCGGCGACAACCCTTTGCCCCAGCACCGTGAAGGCCGTGCCGTGATGTGCGACCGCACTCACCGGGCCGATGATTGCGTCTCGCACCGATATACTCAGCGCCAAGCCCCGATGCGGCCCGGTGGTAAAGCCACGCACCTGGGCGATATCGCCAATACGTAAGGCCGCGACCGTGGCCGCAGAACCATCAATCGTCACCAGCGTCTGTCCCGTGAGGGCGTATTCACGCCCGTTCACAAACACGCTGCCAAAACGCTGGATTGGGCCATACCCAACAATTCGCGCGTTTGCCGGCCCTATGCCGGTGCCGCCAATGCCGCCGGTTTCCCCGCCGGCAGGCGTCATCACCGGCGCGCGCCCCGGCCCGATGCCTGTGCCCCCAATCCCACCGGTTGCATCGGCACGATGAGCATGCGCCCATGAAGGTAGCACGGCCCACCCCCCACACAGCGCCAGAACCAGCGCCGTGCTGCGGCCCGCAAGAGAAAAGCGAGGGTGTTTCACCGATGGTCCGGTCATCAGGGGCGATCCTCAGAATCAGTTTCGTAATAATAAACCCCAAGCCGCAAACGCCGCATGTTTCCATGATCGGCGGGGGTTTCAGCGTCGGTATGGGCGAGGTTGCCATCCAGCAGCCGCTCGTTCGCTTGCCGCAGCAGCCGATCCGCCATGTCGGTCAAAATTGGGCGCGCGGCATCAAGCCGGTCAGTGCGGATTGCGTTGTGGAACAAAGCGCGTTCGATGAAGGGCGTGCTCGGCCCTCCAAGATTATGCAGGGCGCTGCGCAAATGATCGCCGACATTCGAGGCAAGAAACAGCATTTTTTCGCGCGAGGCGGCGGGGGTAAAGCTCGACCGCACGAGCCGAAGCTGATCATCCGGCTCATAAACCACCACGCCGGCACGCAGCAATTCCTCGATCACGGTGCGCGCCCGCACATCGATCTTGGCGGTGCGGAGTAGATCATCAAAGCGCGGCGCCACGCTATCACCATGAACCGCAAGCCGCCGTGGTTCACCGGATTGATCGCGAAAGGCGGGCGCCGAGACCCAAGTCGCGACGACCCGGGCGGCCATGTTGATGCCAGCCATCGGATCGCGCTCGGCAGGCGCGGCCTGACCCGTCTCCTCGCGCAACCGCTTGACCTCACGCCGATTAATGCCGGTCACAAGGCTGATCTGACTATCGGTGGGCGGTGGTTCAGCGATGTGCCCGCGCAGCGCTTCGTCAATAAACACACGCTTGATCAAATCACGCACGGCAATATAGCCGATCCCCCGGCGCATCAAATACGCGATCAGAGGGCGGAGTATCCGCCGCAGCATGCTTTCAAGGTCAGATTCCATCAATCAAAACTCTAATTATCCTTACAGCGCGGGATTGCGCCGCCGCGACCAGAAACTCAAGTGCATACTCCACCGTGTGACTTTTACCCACATACACCTTTTGCGCAAAACAGCAACGCTTTAATTGAGCGATTTGCGATCGTATCGCGTCGATGGAATGTGTGTATGATGCCAATGATCGAAAACAGGGAGACAAATATCTCGATGAATCGTTGCGCATCTGTATATCTTGCAAGGGCTATTGCAATAAGTACGGCGGTGGCAGCGTCAACGGGTATGGCCGCCGGAGCCAGCGCGCCGGAGCCGTTCCGGATCAGCTTGGAGCCGTCCTATTTCTCAGGGCATTTTGGCTCGGCTCATGTTTTTCGGGTCTATGACCTGCCGCTATCGGTCATTTACCGAAAATCAAGGCTGCGGGTGCGTGTCGAGCTGCCCTATGTCGCGATTGCCGGAGCCGGGCGGATCAGCGGCGGCACGGTACTGCGCGGCGGCCATCACCCTCACTTTCGCAGCGGTGTGGGCGATCTTTGGGTCAGCGCGCAATATCGGCTATGCCCGGCGGCGGGCATGCGCCCGTCGATCAGCCCCTTGATCAAAATCAAGATTCCCCTCGCATCGCGCCATCAGGGGTTGGGCACCGGAAAGGCCGATGCCGAATTCGGCGGGCGGTTTGAATGGCGGATCGCCAACCACATCTTTCCCTATCTGGCTCTGGGCTATCGGATCAATGGGCGGGCACACAGATTAAAACTTCGTAACGCGGTCACCTATCAGGTCGGCGCGAGTGTGGTTCTCGCACACCAACAATATGTGACCGCCGTCTTTATCGGCCATAGCGCGTTTCAACGTCACGTCGGGCCGACCAATTCCGTTGTCTTGGCCTATAATGTCTCACTAACCCCGGTCTGGGGCTTCGAGACCTATTTTGATCGCGGACTCTCGCCCAATAGCCCAGCCATCGGCGTCGGGCTCGGCATCACGGCCGGTTTCTAACCCTCATACCCCCATCCATCGATAGCGATGACACACGACCCGCCACAGCGGGCCGGTCAGCATCACTAAGCATAATGTAACCCGCCCGTAACCTGAAATTGCTTGACCGTGGGACTTTCTTCCACAATAAAATGGGCCAAGTTAATTGATGGATGGCGCAGCGATGAATAACTCTTTCCTCACCGGCCCAATCGCGGCGGCACCAAGCTTCACCATTGCCGCGCCTCACGGAATGCCAGGCCATATCGGCCGCCTCAGTCGCTCATCGCCGCGCAAAATCAAGGTTTTGCTCTACTCGCACGATACGTTTGGTTTGGGGCATTTGCGCCGTAACCTTGCGATCGCGGACCGCTTGCTCGCTCAACAGAACCAATTCTCGGTGCGCCTGCTCACCGGCTCGCCGGTCATCTCGACCTGGAGCCTGCCACGCGGTTTGCAGGTTCACCCGATGCCGCCCGTCGTGAAGGATGGTGCCGAGCGTTATCGATCACGCGATCCACGATCAATGTTTGCGCTCACCAAAGGGTATCGTGAGGCGCTGATCGTGAAATCGGTTTTGAACTACCGCCCTGACATCGTCTTGGTTGATCACGCCCCCGCCGGCATGAATGGCGAATTGCTCGCGGCCCTATCATTAATCCGGCGCGAACTGCCCGGCACGCGAACGATTTTAGGGCTTCGCGACATTCTCGACGCGCCCCACATCGTCAAGGCGGTCTGGGCCGAACAAGAAATTCCAACCCTGCTCGATCAAGCCTATGACGAAATTTTCGTCTATGGTAGCCAAGCTTTGTTCGATGTTTCGGCAGGCTATGGCTTGACCGGCCGCATCGCCGATGCGGTTCGTTATTGTGGCCATGTCGTCGCCGCCCCCGATGCACCGTGCCGCACCATCAAAGCGTCAGCCGCGGATCGCTGCTGGAGCGCAGAACGCGCGGCAGGACGCAAGGTGGTGCTGGTCACCGCAGGTGGCGGGGGCGACGGGTTTTTCTTGATGGATGCTTACCTCCAAGCCTTAAGCCAGTTACCGCTCCGCAGTTTCTATTCCGCCATCGTCACCGGCCCGCTGATGGATGCTGAACACAAAGCCGCTCTCCGCGCCGCCGCCGAAAACCACCCCGATATTGAGCTGATCGACCATACCACCAATTTGATGCCAAGCCTGCGCGCAGCGGATCTGGTCGTCGCGATGGCCGGCTATAATACCAGCGCCGAAATTATCGCCACCCGCACCCGTGCGATCTTGGTGCCGCGCGCGGCGCCGCGCGCCGAACAATTAATCCGCGCCTCCTTGCTCGCCGGGCTCGGCGTTGTGGACATGATCGTCCCTGGCCCCGACCTCGCCGATAATTTGGCCCGTGCGCTGCCAAAAAACCTCACCACCCCACCCCCCGATCCATCGTTATGGGCGTCGCTCGATCTGAACGGCGCGGAACGGGTGGCAGCCCACCTGACCGCAATGATCCCAAGCCTGCTCGGGCGCACGCTATGAATAATCCTCCCGCCGGCCCTGTCGCTTATATCATGAAGCGCTACCCGCGCCTCACCGAAACCTTCATTCTGAATGAAATCCGCGCGATGGAGCGGCTCGGCGCGCCGCTCCATATTTTCTCGCTCCTGCCGCCCGAGCCGCCCCCGCATCACCCAATGGTGGCAGAGGTCAAAGCCCCCGTGCTCGCCGTGCCCGTGGTGGGCCTCGCCACCAGCGCATGGGGCGCGCTGGCCCGTGCCCACGGTCGCACTTTTGCCGCAGCCCCGTTGCGCTATCTCGGCGCCCTCGCCTGCGCTGCATGGTGGTCAATCCAGTCGCCCACCCCGCTTTCGGTCTGGAAACAATTCACCCGCGCCGGCTTCGTCGCCGCAACGTCTCGGCGTGCGGGCATCCGCCACATCCATGCCCATTTCGCCAATGCCCCAGCCGCAGTCGCCCGGTTTGCCAGCCTAATGTCGGGCATTCCCTTCAGCTTCACCGCCCATGCCAAGGATCTATATCTAACCCCAAAACGAGTGATCTGGCGCCGGGCGCGAGCGGCCAGCTTCGTTGCAACCTGCACCTCCTATAATGCGCAATATTTGCGCGACCTGCTCGGCCCTGACCAAGCGCATAAAATCAATCTCGTCTATCACGGCATCGATCTCGCGCATTTCTCCATGCGCTCTGAGGCAAGCTTGACCACACCGCCCTTGATCCTCTCGGTCGGCCGACTGGTGCCGAAAAAAGGTCATGACGATCTGATCGAGGCCTGTGCCAAGCTGCGCGACGCCGGCCATGCGTTTCGCTGCATGATCGTGGGCGCAGGGCCGCTGCGCGATGAGCTAGCCGCTCAAATTGCTCAGCATAATTTGGCCGCGCTGGTCACGCTCGAAGGCGCAATGACCCATGCCAATTTGATCGATCTCTATCGCCGGGCCAGCGTATTCGCCTTGGCGCCGCGCATCGCCGAGGATGGTGATCGCGATGGCATCCCCAATGTGATCGCCGAAGCCATGGCCATTGGCGTGCCCGTCGTCTCCACCGATGTCTCGGGCATCCCCGAAGTCGTGCGTAATGGCGAGACCGGCCTGTTAGTGCCGCCCCGTGACCCCTCAGCGCTTGCCCAGGCCATCGCTCAATTGCTGGATCATCGCCCCTATGCCGCCGCTCTCGCCTCAGCGGCGCGCACGCTGTTAGAGCATGATTTCGATCTCTGGACCACAACCGCCACACTGCACGGCTTGATGGGCTGCGCCGGATGCGCACCGGCCACCACCGAGCGCCGTTGCACGACCCCCGAAGCCGAGCTCGTGCCGTGAAAATCCTCTATTTCAACCCCGATCGCGGCGTGCCCGTGCTGGGCGATAAAGGCGCCTCGGTCCATGTGCGATCCTTCGTGACCGCCGCAGCCCGGCTAGGCCACGAGGTGGTAATTGCGTGCGCAACAAGGGGGGCTGGCAACACACCGCCGCCCGCGCGGATCATCGAACTCCCCGTGACCACCGATCCAGCGACCCTCTCCGCTGAAGCCGCCGCCCACGGCATGTCGGCGGCAAACCTCGCCGACCCGATAACCAGGCGCGAACTGGCGCGTCTCGCTCATGACCGCACGATCAACGTAAAGCTGCTCAGCGTCTTGCAGCGCATCGGCTTTCAGCCCGATCTGGTCTATGAGCGCCATGCTTTGTTCAGCCAGGCGGGGGCTGCCATCGCTGCACAATGCGGGGTAAAGCGGCTCTTGGAGGTCAATGCACCGCTGATCGAGGAACAGGCCCGGTTTCGCGGTCTGCATTTGGTCGAGCCCGCACAAGCTGCCGAACGCGCCTCCTATCACGGTGCCGATGCAATCATCGCGGTATCTGATGGCGTGGCCCAGCATGTGCGCCGCGTGCTCGGCCATGCAGCACCCGCCAAAGGCCCGCACGTCCATGTCATCGCAAACGGGGTGGATCTCGCGCGATATCAAGGCAATGGCAATGGCGCTGCCCTGCGCGCCCAGATGGGCCTTGGTGATACCACGGTGATTGGCTTCATCGGCAGTTTCAAACCCTGGCACGGGGTTGATTTTCTGTTCGATGTATTTGCTGACCTGTTGCGCGTCCGCCCCAATACGCGTCTGGTTGCCGTCGGTGACGGGCCAGATCTCGCAGACCTGCGCGTGCGCGCGGCTGACCCCGATTTTGCCGGGCGGATCATCCTGCCGGGGCGGGTTGCGCATGATGACATCCCTGATTGGCTGGCCGCCATGGACATCACCGTCGCGCCCTATCACGATCAACCCGATTTTTATTTCTCGCCGCTGAAAATCGTGGAATCTCTCGCCGCCGCACGGCCCGTCGTTGCGCCCGCACTCGGCCAAATCCCAAGCTTGATCGCTCCCTCGGTCACCGGCATGCTCTATCCACCCGGCAACGGCGCGGATTGCCGCGACGCGCTCATTACCCTGATCGATGATCCACCCCGCCGCCACGCCATGGGCGATGCCGGGCGCCGCGCCACCGCCAACTGGGATTGGACCTGCATCGTCCGTCGCGCCCTCGCTCTGGCATCTTCGCCCGCGCTCGAGGTGGTGCGATGATCGCGGCCTCCGGAGCGGAAAAGCACTGGCTCCGCGGCTATCTTCTCGCGGAATGGCGCACCCTCTGCGCCGGATCGGCCATCATGGCGGCACGCGCTGGCGTATTGCTCGCACTGCCTTGGCCGTTAAAATTCATCATCGACAATGTTATTTACCAACGCCCCCTCACACCCACTCTGCTCAATATCCTGCCAGACCCGCTAACCCATCGCCTGGCCCTGCTCGATCTGTTGGGCCTCGCCATGCTGGGGCTCGGCGCGTTTGATGCGCTCTTGGTGTTCATCGGCAACCGGCTCTTTCTCGATGTCGGCCAGCGCGTGGTGTTCAAAGTGCGCTCGGATCTGTTCGCGCATGTGCAACGCCTCTCACTCGATTTTCATCGCCGTCAGCGCGGCGGCGAATTGATGGCCCGCTTATCGGGCGATGTGCGGCAGTTGCAGGATTTCATCGCAGCCATCGGCATCGATTTGCTGCCCCACGCACTCACCATTCTCGGCATGGCAACCGTTATGCTCCTGATCGATTGGCGCTACGCCCTTATCGCCCTGTCGGTGGCACCCGTGCTATTTCTGATGGCCCGGTTTTATGCCAATCGGCTGCGCAAAACACTGCGCCTGGTGCGCCGCCAAGAAAGCACGCTCTCCGGACTAACCCAGGAAATTCTCGGCGGCGTGCAAGTCGTGCAAGCCTTCGCCCGTGAAACCCATGAGGATGCGCGGTTTGGCAAACAAGCAAGCCACAGCCTCGCCGCCAGCCTGCAAGCCAACACGGTGCAAGCCCAATTTGGCCCAATGATGAATTTTATCATCGCCGCCGCAACCGGCGCCATCGCTTGGTATGGCGCCGCCTCGGTGATCCGGGGAAGCCTAACGCCCGGCGAATTGCTGGTCTTTCTTGCCTATCTGCGCGGCATCGCCACGCCAGCCCGCCAATTCGCCAAGACTGGCCGAATTTTCGGCCGGGCCTCGGTCGCGCTCGAGCGGATCGGCGCCTATCGCGCCGAGCAACCCAGCATCACCGAGCCCCCCGGCGCCATCGCCCCCACCACCTGCATCGGACGGGTCGAGCTCAGCCACGTTCAGTTCGGCTACACGCCAGGGCAAACCATTCTCGATGATATTTCCTTCACCCTTGAGCCGGGCCGCACCGTCGCGCTGGTCGGCGCCACCGGCTCCGGCAAAAGCACCATCGCCAGCCTGATCCCCCGCTTTTATGACGTCGTAGCCGGTCGTATCTTGCTCGATGACCGCCCGATCACCCAGTTGCCGATCCATTGGCTGCGCCGCCAAATCGGGCTGGTCTTGCAGGAACCGTTGTTATTCCAAGCCAGCATCTGGGAAAATATTGCCTACGGGCTGGAGGGCGCAGGGCGCAGCGAGGCCATCGCCGCAGCCCGCGCGGTCGGGGTCGATGATATTATCGAGCGCCTGCCCGGCGGCTTTGACGCCCAGGTGAATGAGCGCGGGCTCAATTTGTCCGGCGGCCAGCGTCAATGCGTGGCCATCGCGCGGGCTATGCTTTGTCGCGCCCCAATCGTCATTCTTGATGAGCCAAGCAGCAGTCTCGATGCGGCGACCGAGCAACGGCTGATGGCCGCCCTCGATCGCTTGGCGGCCCAACGCTCAGCGTTGGTAATCGCGCACCGATTAGCAACGGTGATGAATGCCGATCTCATCTTGGTGCTGGACCAGGGCCGGATCGTCGAACGGGGAACCCATATGGATTTACTGAGCGCAAACGGCCACTACGCCACATTATGGCAGGCATCGCACGATCGTGACGAGACGCCAAAATTGCGGCTCGTCAGCCGATGACCCGCTCTGCCATCGGGTTACGCGCCGCCATCGCGGTCGGGCTGCTCGGCGGAGCGTTGGCCATCGCCGAACCCGCTCAAGCCGATCCGTGGATTCCCGCCGCAGGCACCGGCGTGGTCAAGCCGATGATGCGCTGGTTCGATAGCAATGGCGCCTATTCCGCCAACGGCTTCACCACAGCAACGCAGCCGGCCTCGATGGAGCAAGAAACCCAGCTGCGCGTCACCGGGGTTGCGGGTATCGGCCATGGTTTTTCCATCGAATATGACCTACGCGCCGGCCATCTCAGCACCAGCCGCCTCAAACATCATCGGCGCCTGACCCAATCAAGCACGGGCCTGGAAGATCAAATCATCGGTCTCAATTATGGCCTAACCCAAACCGCCCGCTTCGCCGATTCACTCACCGTCAACCTCGTCATCCCCACCGGCGCATCAAACACCGCTCCAGCCCTCGGCGTCGGCCATTTCGCCATCGAACCGGATGTGCAATTCGGCATCGCCCAAGGTCCGCTCAGCGTCACTATGCAGAGCGGCGGGCGCATTTTCACCGATAGCGGCGTCGCCCAACTCCGCGCGACCGCCTATGCCGGGCTGCGTGTTTCGCCGCATATCACGCTGCTCGCCACCGGCTTTGTCAGCCGAACGGTGCAGCAGCCCAAGGCGCTACCGCTCACCGATCAAAGCGAAATTTATAACATCGTCCGCGTCGGTGCGGGCGTGCAATACGAACTAACGCATCTGTGGCGGCCCTTTGTGGAATATGAAACCACCGTCGCAGGCCAGGGAATTCACGCCGGCCGTCGCATCGTGGTCGGCGTCGACATCCGGTATTGATCGTCATGACGCCCCCTCATGGTCATCATCCCATCATGCTAGCCCGCCACGGCCAAACTGCCTGGAGCCATGATGGACGCTATCAAGGTCAGAGCGACCCGCCTTTATCGGCAGCAGGCATGTTAGATGCCGAAGCACTGGCAGCATCCTTGCGCCGCGTATCGCTCGGCGTGATCGTCAGCAGCCCGTTGCAGCGCGCCCGGCAAACGGCGGCCATTTTGGTGCGCATGCTCGGACTAACCGAAGCCGAGATCGACCCCGATTTGACCGAAATTTCCTACGGCGCATGGGAAGGGCTCACGCAGCCAGTGGTCAAACGTTATTGGCCAGATCTATTGCGGGCGTGGAAACGCGCGCCCGAAACGGTGCATTTCCCCGGCGGCGAAGCCTTGAGCGATATGCAAAGCCGGATCCGCCGATGCCTCCCGATCTACACCGCCCGCGCGGCCCGCACCCCGGTTCTGCTGATCACCCATTCAATCTGGATCAGGCTTGCCTTGATCGAAAGTCGCGTCTTGCCGCCGTCAGATTTCCGTCGCCTGCCGATCCCAACCGGCTCGTTGCACGCGCTGCGCACCGGTTTCGTTCACCCCTGTCCCCAACCCAAGGAGCAAATTTCATGCGTATCGCAATGATCGGCGGCGGTTATGTCGGGTTGGTGTCAGGTGCATGCTTCGCAGCACTCGGCGCGACTGTGGTCATTGTCGAAGCCGATGAGCATCGCTTCAACGCCCTGCGCGATGGCCGCATCCCCATCTATGAGCCCGGACTTGAGGAATTAGTATCAATCCATCGCGCCGCAGGGCGGTTGCATTTCGTAAATACCATCGATGAGGCGGTCGATGGTGTGGATGCGGTGTTTCTAGCCGTCGGCACCCCCTCGCGCCGGGGTGATGGTCATGCGGATTTGTCGTATGTGTTCGATGCGGTGGATCAGCTTGCCGGCGCGCTCACCGGACCGGCCATCCTAGTCACCAAATCGACCGTCCCGGTCGGCACCGGGGCGCGAATCGCGACAATGATGGCCAGTCTGCGCCCTGATCTCGCGATCGAAGTCGCCTCAAACCCCGAGTTCCTGCGCGAAGGCAGCGCCATCAGCGATTTCATGCGCCCTGACCGGGTCGTCATCGGGGCAAACGGCGCGTGCGCCCGCGCCGTGCTCAGCGCGTTATATCAACCGCTCACCCAGCAGGGCGTGACACTGCTTTTCACCGGGCTCGAAACCGCCGAACTGATCAAATATGCGGCGAATAGTTTCCTCGCGATGAAAATCAGCTTCATCAACGAAATGGCGGATCTTTGCGAAAAACTCGGCGCGGATGTCACCCAGCTCGCGCACGGCATGGGGCTCGACCATCGCATCGGCGCACAATTTCTGCACGCCGGGCCTGGCTTTGGTGGCTCATGCTTCCCCAAAGATACCCAGGCGCTAGTGCGCATCGCCCAAGATGCCGGGGCGCCGACGCGCCTCGTGGAAACCGTCGTCGCGGTCAATGAGGCCCGCAAGGCCGCCATGACCGGCCGAGTGATCGCTGCATGCGGCGGCTCGGTGCGTGGCCGACGGATCGCGGTGCTCGGCCTGACCTTCAAACCCGATACCGATGATATGCGTGATGCCCCCGCCATCGGCATCATTCACCGCTTGGTCGATGAGGGTGCCATCATCACCGCCTATGACCCGATGGGGATGGACCATGCGCGCTTCCAACTCCCCGCGCGCGTCACTTTCTGCGCCGATGCCCAAAGCGCGCTGCGTGGCGCCGATGCGGCGGTGCTGATCACCGAATGGGCCGAGTTCCGCGCCCTCACGCCAGCGGATTTATGCGCCGCACTGCGCGGGCGAACCGTGATCGATCTGCGCAATATCTTCGACCCAACCGCCATGCAGGCCGCGGGCATCGCCTATTACGGCATTGGCCGTCCGCAGCCCCCAGCCATCAACCAACGCGACCGGCGCGCGCAAACCCCATACCGTGAACCCCGGCGCGAACGGTCGCTGAGCGTTCTTTGATCATTGATCATGACCGCAATGTTAACGACCTGGGATCAGCAACGCCTGATCCCAGCGCCGCCTCTCAAGGAAACCGCTTCTTGGTATAACGCCAAGCCACCACATACAGGCCGAGATACACAATCGGAATAAAAATAATTAGCCCCTCAAGTCCACCAAGCATCACATACTCTCCTTACGAGTCAGTGTTCGCAGCGCGCGCCGCTTCCTGGGTTTCAAACAACACGGCCCCGCTCGCCGCAATCAGCACAATCATCGTGGTGCCCACCAGCCAAGCGAAATACCACGGCCCGTAATCCCCGGCGATCACCGCCAGCAGCAAGGCCGCAATCACAACGACCGCCAGTCCGCCGAGTTTGATGAAATTTTTCATACCCCAACCCCCCTCAATATGAATGGTCGTCGGCAATAACAATCTCGGTATGCACGGTGCCGCGCATCACCCGAAATGCCCAGCCGGTATAGGACAGAATGATCGGCACAAACACCAGCGCAAAGGCCAGCATCCAGCCGAGATTATAGGCGCTGCCTGACGCGTTCCACACGGTCAGGCTCTGTGCCGGTGCGGTGGTCGATGGCATCAGGAACGGAAACATTGCCGCCCCAGCGGTGAAAATGGTGCAAATCCAAGCCACCGCCCCAAGCCACCAGCCGATAATTGGCTTGCGCAGCATCACCGCAAACGCCCCGCCAAACATCCCCACCAAGCCCAGCACCGGCAACAGCCACAGCACCGGATAATGCTGGAAATTATCCATCCACGCCCCAGCACGCATCACCACCGCCGGACCACCGAGCGGTGTCGCGGGCATCGCCGGATTAACCGCCCCGGTGAAGGCAAATCCAGGAATAAACTGGATCCACACCCCGCCAATCGCAAACAACGCCCCAGCGAGCAAACCACCCGCCATGGCAAAGCGCCGCGCCCGCGCCGCAATCACGCCCTCGCCCCGGATCATCAGCATCGCCCCACCCTGATACACCGCGAGCGCCAAGGACATCACGCCACACAGCAAGGCAAACGGATTGAGCAAATACCAAATGAAACTCTCATCCTGATAATATTGACCATCCCAGCTAAAGTGAAAGCCAACACCCTGCATCACATTGCCAAACGCCGCGCCAAAAATAATCATCGGCACCGCGCCCGAAACCAGGAACGCCCAATCCCAACTGCCGCGCCACCGCACCGCATCGACTTTCGACCGATACTCAAACGCGACGGGTCGTAAAATCATGCTAAATAACAGCAGAATCATCACGACATAAAAAGTCGAAAACGAGGTGGCATAGAGCGTCGGGAACGCCGCAAAAATCGCGCCACCACCCAAAATAAACCAAACCTGATTCCCATCCCAATGCGGGCCAATAATCGCAAGTGCCGTGCGCCGTTCACCATCATTGCGCCCAACGAAGCGCAATAGCGCACCAACCCCCATATCCATGCCCACCATCACCCCCAGTCCGGAGAGCAACACCCCGAGCAAGACCGCCCAGATCACTTTTAACGCGATATAGATTTCCATAACGATGATCCTATTGCCATTGTTTGTCAGCAAAGCCGGGCTGCCCGTAAATCGACTGTACCGGCATCGCCGCCGGCTTAGCAGGTGCTGCGTGCACACCCGGCCCTAACCGCGCGAACTTGAACATTAAGTAAAGCTCCGCCGCGATGAACAAGCTATACAGCAGCACAAACCCAACCAGCGAGAAAATCATATAACCAACATCATGCGACGACGCCGATTGAAACGTTGGCAACCAGCCATAAACCGTCCAAGGCTGGCGGCCATTTTCCGCAGTGATCCAACCAAACTCGCACGCCAGGATCGGCAACGGAATCGCCCACATCGAGGCCCGCATCACCATCGGATGTTTTTCAAGCTCATTCTTCAGGCTGTAATAAGCGCCAAAGGCAAACACCACGAGAAACGCAAGCCCTAACGCCACCATAAGCCGAAATGACCAAAATTCGACGAAAACATTCGGAATGGTCGCCCGCGCTGTCTGATCGAGCACGGCTGGCATCTCGGCTGGCGTGATCGCCGCCAGATTTTGCCCCGGCGCAAATTGTTGCGCCAAAAATCCGTAACCCATATCATCTTCATACTTACGAAACGCGGCCAACGCCGTTGGGTCTTTGGTCGCACCATAGGCTTTCAGCGCAATAATCGCCTTAATCCCATTGATGGTCTTCGCCTTGGCATCACGCTCCAGCGCATACACGCCCGGAATCGTCGTGTTCCAGCCATGCGCCACCAGCGGCGTGAGCACATACGGTATGCCGAGCGAAAATGCGTCCCGTTGCTTCGCATCATTGGGCAGCGCAATCACTTTCCACGGCGCTGACGGTCCCTTCGCACTATGCCAAAGCCCCTCCATCGCCGCGAGCTTGGTTGGTTGCACCAAATAATCCATCCGCCCCAGCGCATCGCCCAGCGTTACCACCGCCAGCGTCGAAATCAGCCCAAATAATGCCGCAATCCGAAAACTCCGTGCGGCAAACTCGCGATGTTGCTTGCGCAGTAGGTAATAGGAACTAACCCCCATCACAAACATCGCCCCGGTCACATATCCGGCGATCGAGGTATGCACAAATTTCGCCTGCGCATCCGGGCTGAACACCAAGGCGCCAAAGCTCTTGAACTGCATGCGCATCGTGGTCGGATCAAACTTCGCACCGGCCGGATCCTGCATGAACCCGTTCGCAATCAAAATCCACAGCGCCGACAGGTTCGAGCCCAGCGCCACAATATACGTCACCGCCAAATGCGCCGGTCGGCTCAACCGGTCCCAGCCGAAAAACATCAGGCCAACAAAGGTCGATTCCATAAAGAAAGCCATCAACCCTTCAATCGCCAAGGGTGTGCCGAACACGTCGCCGACAAAGTGCGAATACATCGACCAGTTGGTGCCAAACTCAAATTCCATGGTCAGGCCAGTGGCAACGCCAATGGCAAAATTAATGCCAAACAGCTTGCCCCAGAACTGGGTCATATCCTTATAAACCTGCTTGCCGGTGACAACGTAAACCGTCTCCATCGCCGCCAAAATGAATGTCATGCCCAAAGTCATCGGCACAAACAAGAAATGATATAAAGCTGTCAGCGCAAACTGCATGCGCGAGAGGTCAACCACAGTCGGATTGATCATTGGCGTGATCCCAAATAGCTCACTGGCGCAGACAATTCCGCGTCAGGCGTTACGGCAACGCAACCCCTGCGTATCAGCGCCGTCATGGGCCTTCATTGATTTAGAGTTTGATATTGTCAAATTGACGCATACCCGGAGTTTCTGAAGTAATTTCTGCATTCCTGTGGTGAGAAGGCGTTGAGGAGGTTTCCGATGCCTTT
>NCBV01000065.1 GCA_002279355.1 Acidiphilium sp. 37-60-79 | reverse complement strand
GTTTTGATCCGGTAGGCTGCCGGTATTAGATAGTGAACCGTTTGTTCTATTGCCTTATTGTTGCGATCATAAGATGTTCGCTCCAGGGCGAGTATCGGTGTGTTACTCGATATCTTCAACCAATGACACAGGGCATCGTTCGGCAGTTGGCTACTAATTTCAAAGTCCGCGCGGAAAGGCTCGACGCCCACCTTGGTGCTCAATAGCTCGTAAATACCCATTGATGCGGTATCGGCGCGCGATATACGTTCTCCTAATTCGGGCGGCAGGGTCACCTGTATTACCGCATGATGGGTGCCGCCAGTCTCATAAAGTCGGCTATAGCATAGCACTCTGTCCGCCGTAGACTGAAAAACTTCCGGAATATCGTCATTTTTCCAATTGAAATCCACCACCGTGATTTCGACTGTCTCGCCGGCAACCAGAAAAGCGTCGATGAACGGACCGAATTTGTCGATTTCGTATGTCACCTTCGGCACGTATTGCGCTAAAAAAGTTCCCTTACCTTGTCGACGAACCAGCACACCTTGATCAACCAAAGTTTGAACCGCACGCCGCACCGTCACGCGACTCAATCCATAGCGAGCGCCAATCTCGCCTTCGGTCGGAATTTGGTCTCCCGGCTGATACGACGCAAAAACTTCAATGCGGAGTTGGGCGCTGAGTTGCTTATGTAAGGCCACAGGATCCTGGCGCCTTAGGCTCTCGTTCTGGTGCATTTTAGCGTTGGCCATTCAGCAAAACCCTTAAGCGATCCACAAAAATGTATTGCGATAATTTAAGATGTATTATATCATCTTCTTAATTGATTCGTCCAACAAATATCAACTTGAGCTGTAAGGCTCTGATAAATCTGGGAGAGGGCCGTGAAAACAACCAAATTTCCTCCATTGGGATTAAATCCAAATTCTCACATTGCTCAACGATTGGGGCGGAAAATCGGCCGCCGCGCTGCGCTACAGGTTACGGGATGCGCGGGGGCGCTGATGGCAATGGATATGGCGCAGGCGGCTCCAGCGCCCATAACCCTCAGACTGTCAACTTGGGGGGCCTCAAAAGCACCGCAAGTTGACAGTTTTGTTGGTCCATTCATTAAACAAGTCGAACAAGCCTCTAATGGGCGAATCAAGATCCAAAATTTCCCCGATGGCGCACTGGTGAGCGAGCAGAATGTGCCAACGGCGATACAATCGAAGGTGGTCGATATCTCGCTGACCACGCTGGGTAGTTGGGCATCGATTCTGCCCGAGGCCGGAGTCCTTAACACTGTATTTTTCTCACCAACGGGACAAGGGTTCGAGAAGGCCATTGGTTCCGGAACGAAATTATTTGAAACCCTAGACACCGGAATGATGGGACACGGCGCAAAGATGTTGTGCGCTCTTTACAACGGTCCAGTCGTTCTGGTTTCTCGTGAGCGGCTCGACAGCCCAGCGTCTATTCGTGGCAAGACCATCCGCGTTTTCGACAGATTAACAGCGCAAATCGTTCAAACATTAGGAGGTGCGCCTTCTACGATTGGCGTAGCCGATGTCTATCCGGCCCTAGAACGCGGGACCGTCCAAGGAGCGATTGGGGGATTGGAGGGGGCGGTTGGACTTAAGGAATATGAAGTTGCCAAATATGTGTTGGCGACTAACGGCCTATTCGGTTTGCTGATAACCGGCTACGTCATGAACTTGGCAAGTTTCCAAGCCTTGCCTTCCGATCTACAAAAAATAATTTTGGATGCGGCTTATCAAGTTGGCAAAACGGCCAATCAAGCGATGGTCGCCGCCTACGCTAGCGAGCTTGAGGAAATGCGCAAGCATCACGCGACGGTTACCGTGCTCAAACCCAAGACACCAAGCTACCATGCCTTCAAGGCGGCGTTAGAGCCGTTGGCGCGCAAAGAAAAATCGGGCTTCAGCCCAGTTTTGGTAAAGACTGTTTTAGATTCGCTGCGATGATCGGGGGACGTTACCGGTGACGACGGGCGCTGTGGAACGGTGCGTATGGCTAGCTTCTCGTCTCACCATGATATCGCGGGCGATTGCAGGAATATCCATGGTGTTGGCGCTAGTTTTACCCTTGCCTATTTTATACGAAATCGTGATGGATCAGTTGCAACAACCACCCATTTGGGTATTTGAGATCTCAGGTTATGCAATCATCATGATTGGTTTTTGCGCCTCGGGTTATGGTCTGAACACCGGGCATCATTTTCGACTCCGAATTCTTGCACAAATGCATCCGCGTCTTGAATCGCCGCTTGCGAGATTGTCCGGGTGCTTTGAGCTGATCTTCGGGATGATTTTACTAGCATCCGGGTGGAACCAAGCGCACGCCGCATTCGCGCAGAATCTTCTCTCCAACACCCTATTACAGGTGCCACAATTTTGGCCCGAATTGGCGTTGCCTGTTGGTGGCATCGCCATCGCTACGCAAGGATTGGCGCATATCCTTGCACCAAGGGTGTTGGGCCAGTGAGTATGCTGGTCGGTGGCGACATCACGTTGATCGTCCTCGTTTTTGGCATGTTCGGCCTGATGGCGCTCGGAGTACCAATCTTTATCTCAATCGGGTTAACAGCCTTTACAGGTCTGGTTTTAGTCTTCGGCGTCAATCAGGCTAGCGTCGATTTCGCATCATTCCTTTGGCAAAGCCTAAATAAATTCGAACTCGTAACTATTCCTTTGTTTGTGTTCGCCGCGATGTTGGTGCAGGCGGCGCGTTTAGGCGATGAGCTCTTTGAATTTGCCAAAGTTTGCATTGGCTCTGTGCCAAATGGACTTGGCGTAGCGGTGATCCTCACCTGCGCAATCTTCGCAGGGATTACGGGGTCTAGCCCGGTAACTGCGGTGACCGTTGGCCTAATTGCTCTGCCGGCGTTGGCCCGCGAAGGATATTCGGATCGTG
Organism: Acidiphilium sp. 37-60-79; assembly: GCA_002279355.1. Classification (GTDB taxonomy): domain Bacteria; phylum Pseudomonadota; class Alphaproteobacteria; order Acetobacterales; family Acetobacteraceae; genus Acidiphilium. The sequence continues at coordinate 3,086 of NCBV01000065.1, read as the reverse complement.
TTCGCGGCGCATTGATTGCTGGTGGCGGTACTTTGGGTATTCTACTTCCTCCTAGCCTGCCATTGATCATTTATGGTGTATTAACTGAGACTTCGATCGGCAGCCTATTTATGGCTACGGTGATTCCCGGTTTGTTGCTGGCGCTGCTATTTTCGCTCTATGTCGTGATTTTCAATCGACCGGCGGTCAAGGTTCTGCCCTATGAATGGCGCGAACGTCGGCTGATTCTACTGAAAGGTGCGCCGATCGTTGCCCTACCGATCTTCATCATCGTCTCAATCTATTTTGGCGTCGTCACTCCGACGGAGACAGGCGCCGTGGCTGCAATATATGTTCTGTTGGTTGGGTTCATCCGAGGCCGCTTAAACGGCAAATTGATCCTGACCGCGGCGATGAATGCCGCACTCACTGCCTCGATGTTATTGCTGATCTTCGGAGCCGGTTCGGTCTTTGCGCGTTACAGTGCCTTATTGCAATTGCCTCAATCAATTGCTTCTGGCGTCTCTAAGCTTCCAGGCGGGCCATTGGTTGTTTTTACCGGCATCATCGTCACCGATCTATTGCTAGGGACGTTTCTGGAATCGGGAGCCTTAACAATCCTGACGATTCCAATTTTCTTTCCCATTGCTCATGCAATTGGCATCAATCCGGTGCAGTTCGGCGTGATCATTGCCGTGAACCAGGAAATTGCCCAAATCCATCCGCCGGCCGGCCTCAACCTCGTCACCGTAGCCTCGATTTCGGACATACCACTGACGCGGATGATGAAGAGTATTTTGCCATTCATCGCCATCGAGATTGTCATGGTCTACGCACTTTATTTTTTTCCACAATTGACGCTTTTTCTTCCTGGCCATATGCGCATGCCATGACCGAGCGAAGGAATATGGAAACTGTGATGATCGGAGATACGTAATGAAATTGACCGATGAAGACCACGCGATGTTAGCTGGCGACTATGGCCCTCTGCGGAAATGGGCCGTGACGCACCAGATCCAAGTTGGACGTTATTTCCAGGCAACTGACTTGGTTCAAGTCGACCAAGCACATATTATGTGCGACACGGAATCGCTCGGAGATGCCGGTGTCGAGTGGCTCGAGCATTGGGTGGACCTGCCCGACGCTCAACGACGGGTTAAAGTGCCCACGATAACTGATCCGCGCGGCACTGATTTTTTTGCAGCCGATAAGCTCAACCAAGCTCATTGGATGGTCGAACGAGAACGGCGCACCACCGCAGCGCTCGAAGCTTGCGGGATATTGATGACTAATACGTGCATCAACTATCAAACGATTATGCCGCCACTGCTGGGTGAGCATGTCGCTTATGGCGATACGGGCGTTGTTATTTATACAAATAGTGTGCTCGGGGCTCGATCTAATTTCGAGGGCGGTCCATCCGCTTTTGCAGCTGCTCTCACCGGCCGCACGCCCCGTTACGGTTATCACCTCGAGACGCGGCGACGACCAACGATACATATTCGCACGACATTCACCCCAAAATTGCTAGATGAATGGGGCGCGTTAGGAGCAATGGTCGGCCAATTATCAGGTGATTACTGGGGTGTTCCATTGGTTAGCGGTTTGAGCCAGGTTCCGACGTCCGACGAGATGAAACATTTTGGTGCGGCAGCGGCAAGTTTTGGCTCGGTGGCCTTGTTCCATTTGGCGGGCATTACGCCCGAAGCCAAATTATATCAAGACTTTCACGATTTGAGTCCCACGCTACCACAATTCAACATTGGTCGATCTGAGTTCGACGCATTTCGCAAGCATTTTGGTCGCTCAGGAAACAAAATTGATTTGATCGTATTTTCGGCACCGCAATTGAGTATTGTGGAGATGCAACAAGTCGCAGATTTTCTTGATGGCCGACATGTAAAAATTCCGTTGCTGGCCGTTACTAGCCCGCAAGTCAAACCGGATGCGGATCGCATGGGGTTAACCGCGCGTATTGAGGCAGCCGGAGGAACTGTGCTGGCGGGCATGTGTTTTTACAACAGCTATGCACGTGAAATGGCTGAAGCCAACGGGTGGAAGTCACTTGCTAGCAACTCTGCTAAGCTGGTGAATATTATCGGTGGCTACGGATATACACCGACCTTGCTGTCGATGGAGCAATGTATTGAGGTCGCCTGCCAAGGGGGGTTGGCATGATGCAAGACGGGGTCTTTTACGCCGGCTGTGCGATGGGTTATAAATTGCAAGGCTGCGCATTGGTGGCGAAGGACGGTTTCTCCGCACGCTATGATCTTGATCGAATCAAAGGTGTCTTTTCGCGCCCAGAGCATGCCTTGACCGGTCAGTCCTATCAGGGACGGATCCTGATTCTGGACGCCGCAAAAGGCGGAGTGGCAACCGCGTGGATGTTGTTCGAAATGGCATCCCGCGACATGATTCCACTAGCGCTCGTTTTGAATCGTGCAAATCCTATCATGGCTCAAGGCGCTGCGCACGCTGGCCTGACGCTCCTGTCTGATTTCAATTGTGATATCACGTCCGTCATTCCTTCAGGCGCGATGGTCGAACTCGATCCCAGTGCCGAGCGCCCGTATCTAAGACTGCTGTCCACTCCGTAGTGTAGCGGAAGTCATGGTTTCAGATGCTGGGCGGCGTCATTGCCCTCGGGTACGCGCTGAGAAGGAAATGCTGCGTCGCAGTTGTATGATTTGCGCGATCGTAAATTGATCTCCGCCGGATCCTTTATTGGGTTCGGCCGCTGCGCCCGTTGATTCACACAAGCTGGCCACCGGGAGGCGGGGGGAAGGGTATCCCATTTCTGGCAATATGAACATTCTTCTGCTTAATTTCGGCTAGACTTTAGTTGCGAGTGGCATGATGGTGTGTGGATGTCCATCCGAGACCTCCAAACTTTTCTTGCCATAGTTGAGACGGGTTCTTTTGTTGGTGCGGCCCGAACGATGTATCGAACCCAATCGGCGATCACCGCACAGATTCAAGGGTTGGAGGATCGTATCGGCACCAAGCTGTTTGATCGCACAACCCGACCGCCGACACTGACCTCCGCTGGACATCACTTCCTGGAAAGAGCAACCGATGTTGTCACGCGATACAATCAATTATTC
>NCBV01000034.1 GCA_002279355.1 Acidiphilium sp. 37-60-79 | reverse complement strand
CTGGAGCGGGCGATGGGATTCGAACCCACGACCCCAACCTTGGCAAGGTTGTGCTCTACCCCTGAGCTACGCCCGCTCGGTGCGTGTGAGGGAGATACTGCGACCGGCGTGCGATTGCAAGCGGGGGGATCATCGCTTATTCCAGGCCCAACACTGCCAGCCCACCGCCGGGGGTCGTGTGCGCGGGTGCGCCCTTGCGTTCTCGGGTTTCCGCATCATCTCCCGGTCAACGAGATTGGATTTTTCTCATGGAACTACTCGATACCAATAGCGCCCCCGCCGATACCGGCGTCATTATGGATGGCGATCAAACCACCTTCATCAAGGATGTGATCGAAGCATCGCGGCGCATGCCAGTCCTGGTCGATTTCTGGGCCAGCTGGTGCGGCCCCTGCAAAACCCTCACTCCGACGCTCGAAAAAATCGTCCGCGCCGCTGGCGGGAAGGTGCGGCTGGTTAAAATCGATGTTGATCGCAATCGCGCTTTGGTCGAACAGCTCGCCGGGCTCGGCCTGCCGATGCAATCCATCCCCACCGTCGCCGCCTTCTGGCAAGGCCAAATCGCCGATCTGTTCCAAGGTGCCCTGCCCGAGAGCGAAATTCGGCGCTTTATCGAGGCGTTGATGAAACTCGCTGGCACCGTGGCCCCGGCGGCCGATCTGATCACCGAAGCCCGAACCGCTCTCGATTCCGGTGATTTTGAGCAAGCCGCCGGTCTGTTCGAAGCGGCCCTTGAAGAAGATTCCGAAAAGCCAGAAGCCTGGGCCGGTCTCGCCCGCAGTTTCCTGGGGCTGGGCGATGAAGAAGCCGCCGAACACGCGCTAGGCCGGGTTCCCGCCAAACTAGCCGATCACGCTGAAATCGCCGGTGCACGCTCCGCTCTAGCCCTCGCGCGCGAGGGTCATGCAGCCATTGGTGCGCGTCAGGCACTCGAACAACGCTTGCAAGCCGACCCGAATGATCATGAAGCGCGCTACGAACTCGCCACCGCCCTGAACGCCGCCGGCGAGCGCGAAGCCGCAGCCGAGGCCCTACTCACCATCTTGCGCAAACAGCGCGGCTGGAATGACGATGCCGCAAGGCTGCAACTGCTCAAACTTTTCGAGAGCTGGGGCCTTGAAGACCCGGCAACCATCGCCGCGCGGCGAAAACTTTCGACTTTGCTGTTTAGCTGATCGTATTTTGCATGACCGATGATGAGGCTGTCGCAATCGAACTACCCGAAATTTTCCCAGTGTTCCCGCTGAACGGTGCCTTGCTGCTGCCGCGCGGGCGCTTGCCGCTGAATATTTTCGAGCCGCGCTACCTCGCGATGGTCGATGATGCGCTGGGTGCTGGGCGCATGTTCGGCATGATCCAGTCAGACCCGAAAAAACCCGCCGTCGGCAACGGTCCTGGCCTCTATCGCATCGGTTGCCTCGGTCGCCTGTCCGCCTTCAGCGAAACCGATGATGGCCGCTATCTAATCACCCTCACCGGCATGATCCGCTTCACCGTGATTGATGAACTGCCCCTAAAAAACGGCTATCGGCGGATTCGTGCCGAATTCGGCAGCTTCGCCGATGATCTGCTCCCGTCCGCAGACCGCCAAGACCTGATCGATCGCGCGCCGATCATCGCGGCCCTCCAGCCCTATTTCGCCGCCGTCGATATCGATGCGAATTGGGAAGCGATCCACGCCATGTCGGACGATGATTTGCTCATCACCCTCGCGATGGCCTGCCCCTTCAGCCCGCCCGAAAAACAAGCCCTCCTCGAAGCCGAGGACATCAACGCCCGTGCCGAAGTTCTGCTCGCCCTCCTGGAAATCAACGCCCACCAACCGCGCATGTAACATGGCTCAGCGCCGCCCAAAACGGAGCCGCGCCATCGCCAGATTATCGATAAAGTGACAATCTCTGAGCACGTCGCCGCGCAACGTGCCCTCCACCTCAAAGCCAAATTTTCGATAAAGCCGAATCGCCCGCTCATTATCGGCATTTACCGTAAGGGCAACGCGCTTTAGCCCAAGCCAGTTATCCGCCACGTCAAGCAGTGCCGTCATCAGCGCCGTGCCAACGCCAGACCCGACATGGTCATCATGCACGAATATCAACATGGAGGCCGCGTGCGCGGTTCGCTCGCGGCCTGGCATGAGCATGGTGATGCCAATGACGGCTTCGCTGCGCACCGCCAGGATCGTCTTTTGGTCCGGCCCCATTCCCCAGCTTTCAGCGAATGCGATGCTGATAAAAGGGATTCGCAGCGTTCCAAACCGCACACCAGGCAAATTCATCAATGCCGCGATCGCGGCGGCATCACTCTTTTCACGGGCGCGGAGCACCAATTCAACCATAAGACCTTCCCTGACATCGATGAGCTTGTTATCGCATGTTTGACATAGCAAGGAGCGAAAAAATGAGCGACTCATCAATCGAGGATGTTCTCGCGACGATCGATGCGACTCTCGATGGCGCACGAGCCCGTTGGTTCGATTTGCTTCGCATCCCATCAATCAGTGCGCAACCCGCCCATAAGGCCGATTGCCTGCGCGCCGCGCAATTTTTGTGCGATCAGCTCACCGACCTTGGTTTCGAGGCCCGGCTATCACCCACGGCAGGCCTGCCCGGCGTGATCGCAACCCATCACCATGCCGGCGCCAACGCCCCGCGCGTGCTTTGGTATGGCCATTATGACGTGCAGCCCGCGGACCCGTTCGAACTCTGGCACGCCGATCCGTTCGATCCGCAACTGGTTGATGGCCCGCACGGCAAGCGCGTGGTCGCGCGTGGCGCCGTCGATGATAAAGGCCAGGTGATGATGGTGCTCGAAGCGATCCGCGCCTCTTTGGCCGCCACCGGCAAGCTGCCGGTCAACCTCACCGTCCTGCTCGAAGGCGAGGAAGAATGCGGCAGCCCATCATTGGAGGCGATGCTCGAGGCAGAGCGACAAACCCTCGCCGCCGATTTCGTCTTGGTGGCTGACACGAATATGTGGAACATCGACACCCCGGCCATCACCACCTCGCTGCGCGGTCTCGCCGCCATCGAGCTTACGCTGCATGGCCCCAACCGCGATCTACATTCCGGCCTATTCGGCGGCCCGGCGCTCAACCCCATTCGCGCACTAACCCGTGTGCTCGGCGATTTGTTCGATGAGCATGGCAGTATTCGCATCCCCGGCTTTTATGACAACATCACCGAAATTCCGGCCGATATGCTGGAATCTTGGCGCCGCACCGGCTTTGACGATGCCGCCTGGCTCAACGCCATCGGCCTCACCCAGCCCAGCGGCGAACGTGGCTTGTCGGTCCTCGAGCAAAATTGGGCGCGCCCCACAGCGGAAATCAACGGCATTTTCGGTGGCTATCAGGGGGCGGGCAGTAAAACCGTGATCCCCGCGCAAGCCGGTGCAAAACTCACCTTCCGGCTGGTGCCCGGCCAAGACCCGGCACGGGTGATTGAAGGCTTCAAACAATTCGTCAATACCCGCCTGCTGCCCGATGCCCGCGCCGAATTCACCGTGTTCGGCACCTCGGCGGGGCTGATGGTGCCCATCGATGCCCCCTATGTTCGCGCCGCCCGCAACGCGCTGGAAGCCGAATTCGGCGTCCCGCCGGTGCTCGCTGGCTGCGGCGCTTCAATTCCGGTGGTTGAAGCCTTTGAGCGCCAACTCGGCTTGCGCACCCTGCTGGTTGGGTTCGGGCTTGATGATGATTGCATTCACTCTCCCAACGAAAAATTCGAGATGCGCTGCTTCCACCGGGGTATGCGCGCCGAAGCCCGTATGCTGGCAGCCTTCGCAACGTGACTCTGCCACAATATCGGGCGTGCGGTCGTGTTTTGCCCCTGACCAACCGGCCCAACCTTGACTAACGGGTTACCATCAGGTGGGTTGCAGGCGATCAACCTCACCGGCGCTGCCGGCGGCCCGTTCAATTTTTCACTGGCGCCTGGCGCTGCGATGGCGATTACTGGCCCTTCCGGCGCGGGCAAATCGGTATTGCTCCGCATGATCGCCGATCTTGATCCGCATGAGGGCAAGGTGCTGCTCAACGGCACTGACCGCGCCAGCCAACCCGCGCCGCTCTGGCGCCAGCGCGTCGGCTATCTCGCCGCCGAACCGGGCTGGTGGCATGATCAAGCGAGCGCCCATTTCACCAATCGCACGCTAGCCGAAGCGCTGATGCCTACCTTGGCGTTGAACCCCAATCTGCTCGACCAGCCGGTCCATCGCCTCTCGACGGGCGAGCGCATGCGCCTCGCTCTGATCCGGACTTTGCTGAACAATCCCGCCGTGCTGCTGCTCGATGAACCCACCGGCGCGCTCGACCCACATGCCACGCTGCTGGTCGAAACCCTGCTCGCTGATCGGCTGCGCCAAGGCAGCTCGTTGATTCTGGTCACCCATGACATGGCGCAATCCGCCCGCCTCGGCGCAACACGCTGGCATCTCGAAGCCGGGATGCTCTCGGCCCAGGATGACATCGCCATCAACGGGGACCCGCAATGAACCCGATTTTGCTCACGCCACTCGATTTGCTTATCGCCGCCTCACTGGTGCTGATCGACGCGCTGGTATCGATCTGGCTTGGCCTGCGGCTACACAAGCAATTGGTGGTCGCGGCTATTCGCTGCACCGTGCAATTACTGCTGGTCGGTTATTTGCTCCGCTTTGTGTTTCGCGTTGATACGCCGCTCCTCACCCTCGGCCTGATCCTGATTATGATCCTCATTGCCGGGCGCGAAGTCGCTGCGCGGCCGGAGAAAAAACTCGCCCGCTATGGCAACCAAATCGCGGGCCTGTCCGCCGTTGCGCTGGCCACCTTTGTCACCGCGACTTTCGCGCTCGCGACGGCATTGCGCCCGCATCCCTGGTTCTCGGCGCGCTATGCGATCCCTCTCGCCGGCATCATGCTCGGCAACGCGCTGAACGCCGCCTCACTCTCGCTTGATGCCTTGCTCTCGGGGGTTCTGCGTGAGCGTGCCGCGATCGAGGCGCAATTGGCGCTTGGCGTGCGGTTTCGCGACGCGACCAAACCACTCATTCGCACTGCCGTGCGCCGTGGCATTCTGCCCGTTATCAACGTGATGTCCGCAGCTGGCATCGTCACGCTCCCCGGCATCATGACCGGTCAAATTCTGGCCGGACTCTCGCCGATTGAAGCGGTAAAATATCAGATTTTATTGATGTTCCTGCTCGCCGGGGCCAACGGCATCGCTGCCGTCAGCGCCGCCTATTTCGCGATGGCCCGTCTCACGGATCAGCGGGAAAGGCTGCGGGTCGATTTTCTCTCCTAAAATAATACTTTGCGTTACAAAGTAGTTTGTGCTCATATGATCATGTGATCAGGAGCACCTCATGAACATCTCGCCCCGTGAAGCCGAACAATCCCTTGCCGCGATCGAAACCGCGAGCCAGGAAAGCCGATCGCGCCGGGCCTATCGCCACGCGGCCCCCTATATCATTGGCTGGGGTATCGTTTGGGCGATCGGCTATACCGGCTCAGCAATCTTGCCCCACGAGCCCGCCAATATCGTCTGGCTGGCACTGATCATCGCGATGTCGGGTTTCAGCGCCGTAATCATGCGTCGGCAATCTGCGCATAAACTCGGCTGGGGCCGAATCGCTCTCTACACCGTTGTGCCCAGTGTTACGTTGATCATTCTGGTTAATCTCATCGCCAACGGGTTCAATATCCGGAGCTCAATCGATATTTACGCGCTGTTCATTTTCATCGTCGCCGCAGCCTATGCGATCAGCGGGCTGAAATTCGGCCGCCGCTATGGCCAACTCGGCGTCGGGCTCGCGAGCCTCACAGCGGTCGGACTCTGGCTGCTCCCATCCGCGCTAAACATCTACATTTTCTTTATCGATGCGGCCTGCCTGCTGTTAGCAGGCTTCTGGTTCCGGCGCGCCTGATCCATGGCCGATTTTGTGGGACCGCCGGATGAAACCATCCACCAAATCACTCGCCTGAAAATCATGGCTGCCTTGGCCGCCTTGCCCCAGCCAGAAATGCTCGAATTCACCCGCCTGCGTGCCATCGTCCAAGCGAGCGATGGCAATCTGGCCACCCATCTGAACACGCTGGAAATTGCTGGTTACATCGCCATCAGCAAAGACTTCAACGGCAAAAAACCCCGCACCCGCATCAGCATCACCCCAACCGGCCGCGCCGCCCTCCGGCGCCATACCGGCTATTTGCGCGCCATCCTTGATGGCACGGCCATCGATGAACCAACTCCCGACCAACCGGCAAGTGAGGCGCCATGCTGAAGCAATCCGCTCGCCTGCGCGGCGTGAGTCTATTGATCGAGATCTTGGTCAATATACTGCTCCCTTACCTTATTTATGTTGAAACCAAACCGTCGCTCGGTGATGTGCATGCATTGATGGCCTCCTCTCTGCCGCCAATCCTGTGGAGCATGATCGAGTTTGCCCGCAAACGTCGCGTCGATGCCATCTCCATCATGGTCATTACCGGCATCATTCTCTCGCTCCTCGCCTTTATCGGCGGTGGTTCGGTGCGATTCCTGCAGCTGCGCGAAAATCTCGTCTCGGGCTTGGTCGCCATCGTTTTTCTGGGTTCCGTCGTGATCGACAAGCCACTCATTTTCACCTTCGCCCGCGCCACCATGGCCCGCCGCTCGCAAGCGCAAGCCGATGAATTCGCCGCCTTGCAGGTCCATGCTGGATTCCGCGCCACCATGCGACTGATGACGCTTGTTTGGGGTTTCGGCCTACTCGCCTCCGCCGCACTCTCGATCATTCTGGTCTATCGCCTGTCGATCCGCCATTATCTGCTGGTGAGCCCGTTTCTCAGCTATGGCACCTTTGGCGCACTCGGCCTCTGGTCCTTCTGGTATGGGCGCAACCGTCGCCGCCAAGCCTTAGCTACCAAAGCGGCGATCGCGGCGTTGGAATGAGCGGATGGCGCGCAGATAATCGATGCGGCGCAGCATCGGCCAGTTGATGTCGCAGAAATAAAGTTCGCTATGCACACTTTGCCAAAGCATAAAGCCGGAGAGCCGGACCTCGCCGCTGGTTCGGATGATCAAATCCGGGTCGGGCATATCGGCGAGGTACAAATGCCGCTGGATCGCATCGGGGCTAAATTGCGCAGCAGCCTCGGCGGTTGATAATCCGCGATTGGCACAATCGAGCAGGAATGCGCGACCGGCATCGGCGATTTCCTCACGTCCGCCATAGCCGATCGCGAGTGTGACGGTGATTTGATCGTTGCCGCGCGTGGCAGCCTCGGCACTGTCGATGGCGTCGAGCAGTGCGGATGGCAGCAGGTCGCGCCGGCCCATCGCAGCAATGTGAACGCCCCGACGATGGATATGCGGGTCCGCCGCGAGAGCGCGCATCTTGGTTTCCACTGCACCAAAAATGCCGCCGATCTCGGCGTCGGATCGGCGCAGATTATCGGGCGAAAACACCCAGAGGGTAACCCTTCGCACGCCAAGGTCCACGCTCCACGCCAATATGTCATCAAGTTTGGCCGCGCCGCGCTGATAAATCAGGTCGGGGTCATTCAAGCCAGTTTCGCGGGCATGGCGGCGGTTGCCGTCAAGAATGATGCCGATGTGGCCGGGCATCGGCTGGGCTCGGACTTGCCGCTCAAGCTGGCGCTCATAGACGCCATAGACCAGCCGCCACGCGAGGCCGGAGACCCATCGGCCGCGTTGGGGCCGCAAGGCTGACTGTTGCCCGGGTTCGGCGCCGGGTGATGGCGATAAGTCGGTCATAAGCCTGTTCTACCCAAATCGTTATGCCGATGATCATATCGAACAGGGTGACGTTTTGCCTATAGGGCTTTGGCCGGATAGGAGGGCTCGGGCTTAGAATATCTCCACCAATCCGAAGATGAAGCTATGGTCAACGCCGATTAGTTTCAGAGACACGGCGGCATCGATCCCGCGCGCCCGGTGGGATTCGGCGAGCGCGTCCAGGGTGGCGATCGCGGCATGGGTTTCGGCTTGGGTGGCGATGCTGTCGAGGGCGTATTGATTGGGTGATTGCTTGGCCGCTGCAGTTGTGGCGTTGGCGCGAAGCCGTGCGGCCCGGTTATCGGCCAAGCGCGCTCGGCGACAGGCGGCAATCGCTGTCGCAAAGGCTTGTTCGCTCATCGCCCGCAATTGCGCATGAAACGATGGCGGATCGGTTTGATCCAATTCCGCGATACGGATCCGCGCCTCGCGCTCGGCGCGGTCAATCAGATCGAACGGTAGGGTCTCAAGGCCGAACTGCTCCGACAAACTATCAGCCAGCAACACGTCCGGCTCTATTTCCGTCAAGGCGTCCAGGTCCAGACAGCCTGATTCACGCGGAAATTCGACGATATTGTAATCGGTGTTGATCATCTGCGCACTCATTTCCGCACCTTAACGCATATCGTTCTCAACCACGACATCTAAATCGCTTTCCCGTCCCGTTCTGTTGCTCGATCGCTAAGCACGATTACCAGCGATATCAACAAACGGGTGTGATACATATCACATAGCAAATGTCTGTGCGCGGCGAAAGTGGCTGAGCGATTAGCGGTGATACCGTTTTGGCATGTCGTGACCACCGAACTGGCGGCGCATGCCGGTGACATTCAGCATTGATTAACGATTGCCGTTGAGTCGATGGCGCGGCGTCCAAATGAATCGACCAACGCGCCTCCGCGCTTGATCACTTTGATCGCGGCGCAGGGCGGGCGGGGGAATCCGGTCGCGATCCTTGACCGGTTCGCCGAGCAAACCCTCTGGGCGTCAGCCAACAGCGCCTCGATGTCCTTGACGCCGCAATTTGATGAGTTCGCCGACAATTGAGAACGCGATTTCATCGGGCGTAATGGCGCCTAAATTTAACCCGGCTGGAGCATGCAGGCTCGTAAGGCGGTTATCCGAAATACCAGACGCCACCAGTTTTTCCTTCAAGATTGTCGCTTTTTTTTGCGACGCGACAAAGGCAATATACGTGGCAGCCGTGTTCATTGCCGCAGTTAGCGCAACAAAATCCCCCGACCCCTGCGTTGCCACAACGATATACGTAATGGGGTTGGGTCCATCAGTAAGATTAAAATCTTCGGTGATATGATCAACGGGCATGAATTTTTCATGCTCGCCTTTGGGCGCCGCCACCGTAACGCAAAACCCCATCCTTGATGCCAATTCCGCCACCGCCAAGGCTACCGGCGACGCCCCATAAACGGCCAGATGCGGGCGCGGCAAATAGGGTTCGATGAATATGTCCATCGTGCCTTTGCTGGGGCAGGCATTTTTGACAAATTGCACGCCTTCCTTAGCCTCACCGGCCCGCAACCCTTGCGCCAACAGCACGTCTTCTGGTTGCACACTGAGTAATCGTGGCTGGCCGTCGGCAAGACAGGCCGCAGCGGCCCGCAGCACGGCAGAACGGGCGCAGCCACCACCAATCCAACCGCCGGAAATGGCACCGTTCGACCCAATCAACGCCTTTGCACCAGCTTTTGCCGCCGTTGCCGCAACGGTGCGCACCACCGTCGCCACCGCGAAAGACTCACCTTTGGCTTTCAGCCCATTCGCGAGTTCCAGAATATTCTCAGTCTGCAGCACGAGCGAGACCTTCAGCATGGCAGGCGGTCAAACGCGCGACCAGCGCCTGGTAATCAGCCGGTGTGTCACAATCAGCGATGAAGGCGTCCGTCGCAAATTCAACCTGCGCGACATCCGCGCCATGCGTATCGATCAAGTAACGACATCCGACATTGATCCCACCGGACGCCACCAACGGAATGAAATGGGCCGCGAAAATGATCGGATTGCCGCGCTGGCCATGATGATAAGGCACCAGAATCGCGCGATCACATTCAGCATAGGCTGTGATCAGCGCTTGCACATTCGCGCCGGTGAGTAACGCCTGGTCGCCCGGCACAATCATCACCGCATGACAATAATCCCGCAGCGCACGAACACCCGCCGCCACCGAGCCCGGCTGGCCAAGGGCATAATCAGCATTATGGACGAAACACACATCAAGTCCGCCGAGTGCAGCCTTCACGTCATCCGCTTCAAAGCCGGTGACGATAATCGTTTCAACGGGCCTAATCCCCAGAACAGCCTGCACCGTCCGGCGCACCAGCGGCTCGCCCGCCACGTCCAACGTGAGCTTAAAGGCGCCCTCCATGCGGGTGGATTGGCCCGCCGCAAGCACCACCACCGAGATCAACGGCGCGCTCAAAGCACACCCAGCGTCGCGGAAAGAGCGTCGTCCAAAGCCGCCAGCGTATGTCCCGCCGCAAACAATCCCAGATAAGGCAAAGCCTCCGCCATGCCGCGGGCGGTGGGCGAGTAGCCTGGCTGGCTCTTCAACGGATTCAACCAGACAATACGCTTGGCCCGTTGCGCCAGCACCGCCAGTTCGCGCCCGAGCACACCGGCTGTACCCGTGTCATAGCCATCACTCGCGATGATCACCGCCGTGCGCCCATGCACTAACCGGCCAGCATGCTGACGATTGAAAGCGGCAATGCAGTCTCCGATGCGGGTACCACCTGCCCAACCGGCTGAGAGAATCGCCAGGCGCTCCTGCGCTCGCCACGGGTCCGGGTCTGAGAGTGCGTCAGATACATGGGTTAGATGCGTATGGTACAAAAACACATGAATATCGGAAAGTTCCGCCGCCAAGGCACGCGCCACGCGCAAATAGAAAAAACTATAAAGCGACATGCTACGACTAACATCCAACAACAGCACCAAACGCGGACGCACCCGGCGCGGGGCGATATAGCTCAATCGTGCCGGAGCACCACCCGCGCCGACGCTGCGACGCATGGTGCGGCGCAAATCTAAACGGCGGCCGGCTTTGTCAGCAATCGCACGGCGCGTTTTTAACCGTTGCAGGCGGCGCGCAAAACGGCGAATAACAGCCTCAATCTCGCGTGTCTGTTCGGGCTGGATCAATGAGCTGAAATCTGCGGTTTCCAGCGATTGCGCGCCACTCGCACCTTCCTTGGTGGTGCTATCATCCCCGCTGGCTCCCGTGTCGTTCGTACCGGTTTGCAGCACCGGGCCCGCTTTGCCGCCCGCCGCCTTTTGGCCTGTAGCCTGCTCCAACTGACCCGCACCGCCCGTGCGCGTTTCGACCATTTTTTGGCGGTTGGGCGGCATCCAGTACGAGTCGAACAAATCATCAAACCGATGCCACTCATCCGCGCGCGCGCACAACAGGCCACGCCAGCCATCACGCAGCAATTGTGGCGCGAGCACACCAAGGCACTCAGCCACCCTCATGGTATCACCCGCTTCGTCAACACCAACGGCGAAACCATTTTCGCGGAGCGTGGAGACAAAACCTGTTATTTTTCCTGCAATGATTTGCTCCATGGTGCCTACCCTGCCGCGGCAACCAAGCGGCTGATGGTGGTGCGGTCCATCACCAAAACATCCTCGCGGGTCTTCAGTAAGGTGGCGAGTGAGTCTTGGATTTGTTCAGCCCCAGCTTCGTCCAGCGTGGTAATGCCCATACCCAACAAGGATGCGGCCCAGTCCAAAGTCTCGGCGATACCCGGCTTTTTCTTCAAATCGAAACGCCGCAAACTTTGTGCGAACTCCACAATTTGACCCGCCAATTTGCGGCTGAGGCTTGGTAGCCTTGTTTGCACGATGGCCAACTCCTTTTGGAAGCTGGGATAGTCAAGAAAATGATACAAGCAACGCCGCCGAAGGGCGTCCGAAAGATCGCGCGTGCCGTTAGAGGTTAGCACCACAAACGGAATCGTCTGCGCCGTGATCGTGCCCATTTCGGGAATACTCACCTGATAATCGGAGAGCAATTCTAACAAAAAAGCTTCAAAAGCGGCGTCCGCCCGGTCGATCTCGTCAATCAGCAATACCGGTGCCACGGCTTGACTGAGCGCTTCGAGCAACGGCCGTTTCAGCAGATATTTCGCACTAAATAATTCGTCGTCATCAAGCTGTGCCGTTGACCCTGCGGCCTCGGCACGCTTGATCGCCAGCAATTGCCGTTGGTAATTCCACTCATAAAGCGAATTATACGTATCGAGCCCTTCGTAACATTGCAGGCGGATCAGCTTGGTATTGCGCAGTTTCGCTAACGCCTTGGCCACCTCGGTTTTGCCGGTGCCAGGATCGCCTTCAATCAAAAGCGGGCGGCCGATGCTTTCCATCATGAGCATCGTCACTGTAAGGCTGCGATCCGCCACATACCCAACCTGGGCGAGTTGGGTCTGCAGGCCGGCTATCATGCTGAACGGATCCATGAAAATATGCCGATCACCCTGTTTTGGGGCGGCCGAACAGGCTCGCGATAAAGTCTTTCACAATCGTCCATACAAAGGCCAAGCCATTGAACTTTGCCTCAACCACGGGCGCTGCGGCGCGGGCGGGAGTTACCTCGGCGGTTGGCGCGCTTGCTTGTAACTCTTGAGCCTTCGCCAAGACATTATCAAAAAATATTTTCAACAACTGGTCCGTCACAGTGCCCATCAAACGTGAACCGAACGCGGCGACCTTGCCGGTGACGTTGACAACCGAAACGCCGGACAGTTCGCAGGTATCCGGTCCAATTTCCTTGACCACCGCATTGAGATCAAGCGAAGCGCCGGATCCGCCGCCCGTGTCAGCGCCTTTGCCGATCACGTGAATGGTCCGCGCCACCGGGTCGATGGCCACCACTTCCAACTCACCCTTGAACGAAACCGTTGCCGGGCCAAGTTTGACGGTAATCGTTCCTTTATAATGCGTTGCATCCACCCGCTCGGTGATTTTAGCGCCGGGCATGCATGACGCCATGCCTTCGATATTCTCAACCAAACTCCACCCGGTGGACGCCGCCACCGGGAGCGTTAGGCTCTTATCTAACTCAACTTTCATGAACTTAGAGTCCTAACGATTTCGCGTGCTGCCAAACGCGATAGCTATTATAGGGCATGTTGAAGTGTGTGGTTCCCAGATGCGCGAAGGCATCGACCATTGCATTGCTGAAACAAGGGATTGAGCCCACATGCGGAGATTCTGCAACGCCCTTCGCACCAATCGGGTGATGGGGCGACGGCGTGACGGTAAAATCAGTTTCCCAATGCGGCGTTTCCATCGAGGTCGGCAGGAAGTAATCCATCAAGGTGCCGCCGAGCACATTGCCTTGCTCGTCATAGGGTAATTCCTGTCCCATGGCGACGGCAAACCCCTCGGTTAGGCCGCCATGGATCTGACCTTCAATAATCATCGGGTTGATGCGCGTGCCGCAGTCATCGAGCGCGTAAAAACGGCGCACTTTCGTCTCACCGGTTTTTTTATGCACATCAACAACACACAAATAGGCGCCAAAGGGAAAGGTGAAGTTTGGCGGGTCGTAATAATCCACGGCCTCCAGCCCCATTTCCATGCCGTCTGGCACGTTATTATAGGCCGCCCAGGCAATCTCCTTCATCGTCTTGGCTTTGGCCGGATCACCCTTGACCTTAAACTGATCGAGATCAAACTCGAGGTCGTCGGGCGAAACTTCGAGCAAATGCGCTGCAATTTTCCGGGCCTTTTCCCGAATTTTACGGCTGGCCCGCGCCACCGCAGCACCTGCCACCGGGGTCGACCGAGACCCGTATGTGCCAAGACCGTAAGGGGCGGTTGAAGTGTCTCCCTCCTCGACCGCAATTTGCGATGCTGCGATACCGGATTCCGAGGCGATAATTTGTGCATAGGTGGTTTGGTGACCCTGCCCCTGGCTGATCGTCCCCATGCGCGCAATCGCTGAACCATCCGGATGCACCCGGATCTCGCAGCTATCAAACATGCCGATGCCAAGAATATCGCACGACTTTGAAGGTCCGGCGCCAACAATTTCTGTGAAAGTGGTAATCCCAATGCCCATCAACGTCGGGCAGGTCGGATCGGCACGCTTTTGCGCCTGCTCGGCGCGCAGCGCGTTATAATCAACGGCTTCCAACACTTTTTCTAACGCTGGCATATAGTTACCAGAGTCGAACTCCAGGCCGAGCGGCGTGAGATAAGGGAATTGTTCGTATTTGATGAAATTGCGTTTCCTGATCTCAGCCTTATCGATGTTCAATTTTTGGGCTAGCACATCGATCATCCGCTCAACCAAATACACCGCCTCAGTTACCCGGAACGAACAGCGATACGACACGCCGCCAGGGAATTTGTTGGTATATACGCCATCCACTGAAACATGCGCATTCGGAATATCGTACGATCCGGTGCAAACATGGAACATGCCTGCTGGCCATTTGGTCGGGTCGGCACAGGCATCGAACGCACCGTGGTCCGCGGTAACATTTACGCGCAGGGCTTTAATCTTGCCGCTCTTATCAGCGGCCAGTTCGCCGCTCATCCAATAGTCGCGTGCAAAAGCCGTGGTGGTGAGATTTTCCGACCGTGATTCGATCCATTTCACCGGTCGCCCCAGCACGATCGACGCGACAATGGCGCACACATAACCCGGATAGACGCCAACTTTGTTGCCGAAGCCACCGCCAATATCGGGCGAGATGATTCGGATTTTGGATTCAGGAATACTGGAGAGCAAGCCAACAACCGTGCGCACCACGTGAGGAGCCTGACTGGTAATCCACACCGTCAAATCACCCCGGATCGCATCGTAACTGGCCACCGAACCGCAGGTTTCCAACGGGCAAGGATGCACGCGTGGATAATGCATATCCTGCGCCACCGTCACCTCGGCGTCGCTAAATGCTCGGTCGGTTTTGTCCTTGTCGCCAATCTGCCAGTTGAAGATATGGTTATGATGTTTGCGCGCGCCATGCGCACCAACATTCTTGCCATCAAGATCGGGACGAATCACCGGCGCGTCGGGCAATAAAGCCTTGAACGGATCTACAACAACGGGCAATTCCTCGTAATCAACCTCCACCAATTCGGCAGCGTCTGCGGCAACATAACGATCATCGGCCACCACAAATGCGACTTCCTGATTCTGGAAGCTGACATAGCCGTCGGCCAACACCGCCTGCACATCGCCCGCCAATGTCGGCATCCAATGCAGTTTCAGCGGTTTCAAATCATCGGCGGTGAGCACGGCATGTACGCCCGGATGGGCCTTGGCTTTGGTGGTATCGATTGATTTAATTTTCGCATGGGCATAGGGGCTGCGCACCATGACGGCGAACAACATGCCCGGCAACTTAATATCGTCAACATAATTACCCTTGCCCTGAATGAAGCGCGGGTCTTCACGGCGTTTACGCGAGCAGCCAATACCTTCAAGCTTCTCAAGCCGCTCATGATTTTCAACATTTTGATCCATGTTCGTCAATCCTATTTAAGCGCTGATTTCAGCCATGAGAGGGTGCGAGGTCGTCACTGTTTCGCCGCGCATTTTCGCCGCCGCATACTGAATGGCCTTGACGATATTCTGATAGCCGGTGCAGCGGCACAAATTCCCAGCCATCCAGAAGCGAATTTCCTCTTCCGTGGGATTCGGGTTTTCCTGCAATAGCCGGTAAGCGCGGGTGATCATGCCTGGCGTGCAAAAGCCACATTGCAACCCGTGCTCCTGGGTGAAGCCTTCCTGCAACGGATGCAGCACCCCTCCTTTGGCAAACCCCTCAATGGTGAGCAGTTCCGCGCCTTCGCACTGCACAGTCAACACCGTGCAGGACTTCACTGAGGCACCGTCAATATCAACCGTGCATGCACCGCAATGCGAGGTTTCGCAGCCAATATGCGGACCTGTGATGGAAAGTTTTTCACGCAATGTGTGAATCAGCAACTCGCGCGGTTCGACCATCACATCAATGGCAGCACCATTTAACTTAAAACTAACAATGGTTTTTTTGGACATACTTGTTCCCCTTATTTCACATGGGCCACGGCCAAGCGCAGAGCGCGCTCCACCATCTGCCCTGCCATTGCCGTCTTGTAGGCTTCATCGCCACGCAAATCCGGTGCCGGTTCGCAAATGGCCATGGCCAAGTTCGCCGCTTGGGTTATGGTGACATCATCAATCGGCTTGCCAATCAGCGAGGCTGCCGCGTCACCCGCAAACAGGGCGGTCGGCCCCACATTGGTCAAGGCAATGCGCGCTTGGGTGCACAACCCTGCTTGCAGCCGGATCACAACGGCTGCTGCTGCCGTGGCATAATCACCCGTTTTGCGTTTGAGTTTCGCGTAGCTTGAACCGGTGCCTGCCGCCGGAATTGGAATGCGAATTTGGGTCATCACCTCGCCCGGAGTGAGTGCCGTATCATACATGCCATGAAAAAATTCGGTCGCTTTCACTAGGCGCTCACCGTTCGCGCCGGTGAGCACGAAGGTTGCATCCATCGCCATCATCACCGCCGGATGATCATTACCGGGGTCGCCGTGCGAGATGTCGCCACCGATGGTGCCTTTGTACCGCACCTGCGGGTCGGCGATTTGTCGGGCGACCTCGGCGAGAAGGGGTAAATGTTCGGCGACAAGTTTGGAGAATATCAGCTCATTCTCGGTTGTCATCGCGCCGATATGGAGCTGCGAGCCCACCACCGAAATGCCCTTCAGCTCAGCCACCTTGCGCAAATCAATCAGATGACCCGGTGCCGCAAACCGCAATTTCATCATCGGCAGCAAACTATGCCCACCCGCCAATAGCTTCGCCTCGTCGCCATATTGGCTCAGGAGCGCAATCACGTCCGGCAACGCTGTCGGCGCGTGATATTCAAACGGGCTCGGTATCATGCATTATCACTCCCTTATATTATGTTGCGTTCTGGGCTGCTCGCATCTCGGAATTTGGCCGCCCAAACGCGCCTGTGCTTTGCAGAGCCAGGCGATCGGATGAAGTCTAATCGGCGCGGTCGCCGCGATGCAAGGGCCAATGCTCGAAATGCGACTAGGCCCGCACGAACGGCCCGTATTGATACCTGGACTGCCGCGCCCCCGAAGGATGGCTCACGCTGGCCATTTTGTCCCGTTCGGCATAGATGGGTGATCAACCAACAAGATGATCCGATTTGGAAGGGAAAAGCCGCTGAATGCCCAAGCTGCCGTCGCGCACTCCTGATCTAAGCGCCGCGTCCGGAGACGCCCTGCGCGATTCTTGGCGGGAATCGGCGTTTCAGCACAAGCTCGAACAATTTAATCCGGGCATGGTTTGGCTGGACAACAACCAATGTATTACCGCTCTCAACGACGTGGCGATCAATATTTTGGCCCCTGCGGTGCAGGCCTCGATGGGCATTTTGCCTGACTCACTGATTGGCTCCAATATATTACAGGTGCATCCGCCGAAAAGCCGCGAGAAAATTGAATTTTTGCTCCGCAGCCATGGGCCGCATAGCCAGCGCTCCGACGGGCCGGGCGGTAATGGTCATGGTGGGGGCATGTTTTCTCCGCCGCCGGTTGCCATGATGATTAATATTCCTGAGCGGTTGCTGATGATCAAAGTGTCGCAAATGATGGGGGCTAATGGCATCACCGGCACTTGCATGATTTTTTATGATCTGACCGAAGCGACGACATCGCCGGCAGCGTCCAGCCCCACGCATGGTGAGCGGCCGGAGCCGCGCTTGCTCTCGCGCATCCCGGTCTATCGGCGAGACCGCATCGTGCTGGTGGATGTTAAAGATATCGCCCGGTTTGAAGGTAATGGCCATTATACCAATATCTTTACGCCGACCGAGCGCTATTTGTGCAATTTCTCAATGTCGGTTCTGGAGGAACGGCTGAACCCGGAACTGTTTTTACGGGTGCACCGGAGCCATATTGTCAATTTGAATTTTGCGGTGGAATTGATGCGCGTGGATGATGGCATGCTGGTGATTATGCCGCACGGCATGGGTGATCCGGTGCCGGTGAGCAAAAATAATTTAGCGAAACTCAAACAGCGATTTGGGTTGGTTTAAAATAGATGGCTCTGTTGCACGGGTTGCTTATAACGTTTTTGCTTCGTAACGATTATTTTGCACCTTCGCGCTGTGCGGTTAGGGGCGATTTTTGAAGGGCGGAGTGAAAGCGTAGCGGTGGCCGGGGAGTGTGGGGCGGGGCGGAGCGGGAGGATATTTTCGGAGGAGGTGTTCGAGGAGCGTCAGCGGGGGTTTTCGCTCCGGTTTTCGCGCTGATTTTCGCTCCGATTTAGGGCGGGGTTTGCGGGGTTTTTGCGGTTTTCGCGCCAATTTGAGGTGGAGAGGAATCGGAATCCGGAGCATGTGGCATAGGGGGCGCAGGAC
>NCBV01000064.1 GCA_002279355.1 Acidiphilium sp. 37-60-79 | reverse complement strand
GGATCAAGTCATTCTCGGCTACGCTCTGGCCAGACTGCCCAGGTTGCTGGTCTGAGCTCAGGGGCGATTGCCCCCGACCGGTCCCGATCTCAGCCAACTGGGCGCCTCCATTTACCCCTCGCCAAAGCGGCTACTGCGTGATTCATTAGGTCTGGCGAACGGGAGTGAACGATGCGGCAGTCAGGGCTTTTCGGATTATCGGACCACATGAAGCGATTGTCGGCGGAAGGCGATCCGCTGGAGGCGCTGTCGCGGGTTGTGGACTTTGAGGCATTCCGACCGACGTTGGTGGCCGCTCTGGTCTACTCGGATGGCACCAAGGGCGGTCGTCCGCCGTATGATCCGGTGGTGATGCTGAAGGTGCTGGTGCTGGCTGCGCAGAATAACGTCAGCGATGCGCGCATGGAATGGCTGATCCGGGACCGGTTGAGCTGGCTGCGGTTCCTGGGCTTTGACCTGGGCGCGGCAACGCCGGATGCGAACACGATCCGCATGTTCAGGGAGCGTCTTACGCATGCTGGCGCGCTCGACAGGGTGTTCACCGATTTTGATCGCCAGTTGAAGGC
Source organism: Acidiphilium sp. 37-60-79 (assembly GCA_002279355.1). Classification (GTDB taxonomy): domain Bacteria; phylum Pseudomonadota; class Alphaproteobacteria; order Acetobacterales; family Acetobacteraceae; genus Acidiphilium. The sequence goes on along the minus strand of NCBV01000064.1, from coordinate 5,485 downwards.
ACGGGGATATCTGCCGATGGGCGGGCAAATCGTCGATGCCACGCTGGTGGCTGCGCCCAAGCAGCGTAACACCGAAGCCGAAAAGGCCGCAGTGAAGGATGGCAAGACGGCTGCCGAGATCTGGCCGGACGATCCTGCCAAGGCGCGACAAAAGGACACCGATGCCCGCTGGACGCTGAAGTTTGCCAAGGCGCGGCCGACTGCCGATGGCAAGCCGCAGGCAGACATTGCGATCCCAAGCTTTGGCTACAAAAGCAGTATCTCGATCTGCAGCACGTTCGGCTTCATCCGCAAGGGCAAGACTACGGATGGCGCGCGCTACGACGGGCGCATGCTGCGCGATGTGGTCACAGGCGACAACACCGCTTCGGACGTCTGGGCGGATACCGCCTACCGCAGCCAGAGCAACGAACGATGGCTCAAGGCCCAGGGCCGGGTAAGCCGCATCCACCGCAGGAAGCCCAAGGGGCGCCCGATGCCGGAGAATGTCCGGCGCGGCAACGCCACCAAATCCAAGGTCCGCGCCCGGGTTGAGCATGTCTTCGCGCATCAGAAGGCGAAAATGGGCTTGTTCATTCGCACCATCGGCATCGCCCGTGCCGAGACCAAGATCACGTTGGCCAACCTCGTGTTCAACATGCACCGGCTGATCTTCCACGAGCGGCAGACCATGACAGGATAGCTGCGCCTAAAATCACCAAATAACGAAGGAAAAGCGCCGAAAAGCCGAAGCATGACGGCATAAATCCACGCGTTCCCGCGACAACACGCACGCAACACAACAAACCGCTCAAACTATCAGGTTGATGGAGGCGCCCATTTTGCTATCCTGCAATCCTTACCGAGGTATCAAAGCGATGGATAGTCCCAATAGAGGAATTCCTAGGGGTCAACCAGCATCATTCAGTGATCGGACGACAGATATCTCAATATTTGAGACACTCGAGGATTCGTTAATCGCGGCGCACTTGATCAAACCACCTGCTAATAACATAATTAGCACATCATTGCGGCGCCTTTTTGATGTTTTGTTCAGTGTTGGAATGCTCCTCACTCTAACGCCATTAATGTTAATCGCGGCGTTGGCCATAAAGATCGATAGCAAAGGTCCAGTTTTCTATCGGCAATCCCGTGTGGGACTGAACGGAGTGTCGTTCAAAATTACCAAATTCCGTAGTATGTGCGAGGATGCCGAGAAATCGGGGCTTGCCGTTTGGGCCGCGCCCTTGGACAGCCGCGTTACAAGGTTCGGTCGGCTCATGCGCAAATATCGGATCGACGAATTGCCGCAATTTCTTGATGTCGTGCGCGGTGATATGAGTGTCGTGGGGCCCCGCCCTGAGCGGCCAGAATTTGTTGATATTTTGCAAGGGTCAATCCCAGATTACAATCTGCGCCATGCGGTAAAGCCAGGAATTACCGGGCTGGCCCAGGTGCGCTACTGTTATGGCGCGTCTATTGATGACGCACTGATCAAGCATATCTATGACACGGAATATCTGAAAACACGGTCATTGCTACTCGACGGAAAGATCTTGTTCGAGACGGTGGCCGTGGTCCTGTTCGGTCAAGGCGCGCGGTGACGCGCTCCAGCCGCAAGTGCCGGGCTTGTGGCTCCAGGTCGTTAGTCTTGCAGTCGGGGAGATTTTCGGCGCAAAGGCGGCTGAGGCAATCCTGCGTCGTGGGGGGCCTCCCGGCGAAGGCGGATCGCAAAGTTAAGCCACATTTCTCACGCAGGTGGTGCATCTTGCCTTCCTAAATCCCGCCCTCCTGTTTTATCCCAGCTTGCCATCCCATGTCATCCAAAGCCGGAGATCATCATGCGATCATCACGACCAGGGCCGGTGCCCGATGGATTGAGCGTGCCGGCGGCTAAAATGCCTGGCCTGCGCGTATTGGTGTCCCTCGCCGTCGGCGGCATGTTCGTCAGCGTCCTCTATTTCGCGCGCGTTGTCCTGATCCCCATCACGCTTGCGGTGATGCTGAGCTTTCTGGTCGCGCCAATCGCGGCGTTCCTACGGCGCTGGTATTGCGGCCGAGTCGGCTCGGTGTTGCTGGCGATGCTGGTGCCCCTCGCTGTGCTGCTGGGATTGAGCACCGTCATTGGCAGCCAGCTCAGCACGTTGATCCGGGAAATACCGGCTGAGCAGACCGTCATCATGCACAAGGTCGATACCATTCAGGGTGCCACGCTCGGCAACATCAATGGATTTCTCAAGCGCGCGGGGCATGAACTCAAGCACGCCGCCGCGCCAAAGCCGGCAAAGTCGACCAGGACCGCCCGTCCGGTGAAGCCGGCACCGACGAGGGTGGAGGTGGTGCCGCCACCGATCTCGCCCATGCATGTCGCCGAGGGCATTATCGGCCCGGTGCTCGGCCCGCTGGCGATCCTGTTGCTCGTGATCACCGTGGCGAGCTTCATTCTGCTCTATCGCGAAGACTTGCGCGACCGCATGATCCGCCTATTCGGCTCGAACGACCTGCACCGCACCACCACGGCGCTCGATGACGCGGGCGAGCGGTTGAGCCGATATTTCGTTACGAAATTCCTGATCAATGCCGGGTTCGGCGTGGTGATCGGCGGCGGCCTCGCGATCATCGGCGTGCCGGGTGCTATTTCATGGGGGGTACTGACCGCGTTGCTCCGCTTCATCCCCTATGTCGGCAGTTTCATCGCGGCAGTGCCGCCTTTGCTGCTCGCCGCAGCAGTGGATTCGACCTGGGGCACGGCGATCTGGACGCTGGTGCTGTTCGTAGTGGGCGAAGGCGTGACCGGCCAGGTGGTCGAGCCGCTGCTGTATGGCCGGACCACCGGCCTGTCCCCGATTTCGGTGATCGTCGCGGCGATTTTTTGGGGCTGGTTATGGGGGCCAGTCGGGTTGCTCTTGTCCACACCGTTGACCTTGTGCTTCGTGGTGCTCGGCAGCCATGTCGAGAGCCTGGAATTTCTCGCCGTTCTGCTGGGTGATCGTCCGGCCTTGACCTCGATTGAGACTTTCTATCAGCGTGCGCTCGCCGGCGACCCGGACGAAGTGATCGACCAGGCGGAATTGCTGCTGCGCGAGCGCTCGCTGTGCAACTATTATGACAGCGTGGTGCTTCCCGGCCTGCGGCTCGCCGCCGCAGATGCGACGCGTGGCGTGCTCTATCCCGGCCAGATCGAGCGCGTCACCGAAACCGTCGCCGAACTTCTCGACGATCTTACCGATGAACCGGACACTGAAAAGGCACCACGCGCACTGGTGGTCGAAAAGCACGAACCGACTGGCCCCTCGATCGCCGAGCAGGATGCCGAGCACGAACCGACGCCGCGGCTCACCCTGCCGCCGCGTGCGCAACTCGCACCGGCCTGGCGGACCGATTCGCCGGTGCTGTGCATCGCCGGGCGCGGCCCACTCGATCGCCAGGGATGCGAAATCATCGCTCAATTGCTCGCCAAGCACGGCATTGGCACGCGCATCCTGCCCAACGAAGCCGCCGCCAGAACCAATATCGGCGGACTAGACGCTGCGGGCGTCGCGCTGGTGTTTCTTTGCTATCTCGATATCGCGGCCGCACCATCCAGCCTGCGCTACCTGGCGCGGCGCGTTCACAAGGCGTTCCCGGAGCTGCCAGTGGTCGCCGGGTTCTGGACCACCAAGGAGGATTACGAGCGCTATAGCGACTTTCAGGCCGTAATAGGGGCGACCTGTTATCCCACCTCGCTGCGCGATGCGGTGGATGCCGTGCTGCGCGAGGCGATCAGTGCGGCTTCAGGCACCATCCCGCTGTAAAATCGCTTAGGAGAATGACACTCGGCGCTGTCCAGCTTTTGATGGGATCTACCGATTGTTCGGCTTATTGATGATTCCGGCGGCCAGTTGGGCGGCATAGTTGGCGCCAGCAGAAGATCTTCCACATCGCGCAGACTGATCGCAGAACCGTGATGGGCCCAGACTGCATAAGCAACCACCGCGCATGGGAAGCGATAGCCCGCAACGGCCATGGATAAATCATAGAAATCATCCAGCACCGCGATAATCGCTCAACCGTCCCGTCAACCGCAAAGACCCTGGTTGCTTCCTTCTTAATCAAGTAAACGTTTGTACTGGTGATTCATAAGTGCATATGAGACGCCATTGCCTTGTAAGGAAGTCTCATGAGATTATCAGCGTTTATTAAATCAAACATCGAGCAGATCGCGGCGGATTGGGAGAGGTTTGCTGCCACCTTGTTGCCGGATGAGGAATTCAGCGCATCTGTTTTGCGCGATGGCATTGTCGATATGCTCAATGAGATTGCATGGGATATGGAACGTGCACAGAGCGTTGAGCAGCAGCAGGAAAAATCCGAGGGCGACCCCCGTTCCACGCCACATATCGAAGATGCCGCTGAGCGCCACGCATTGGCGCGCGTGAAAATGGGATTATCGTCCCGGCAGTTGATCTCAGAGTTCCGCGCCCTACGTGCGACTGTCATCCGTTTGTGGCAAAATGAGACAGATCAAATTGATCGAGAATCATTATATGAACTAACAAGGTTCAATGAAGCAGTCGACCAAGCCTTGGCAGAAGCAGCAGCAAGATATTCGGAGGAAATTGAACGGTCTCGTGAACTGTTTTTGGGTATATTGGGTCATGATCTAAGAAATCCCCTCGCGGCCATCTCTGGATGGGCGGAATTGCAAATGCGCGCCAAGACGCCGGAGAGTTGCTCTGAATTTGCGCGGCGGATATTTATGAGTTCGGGTCGAATGTCTCATATGATTACTGATCTGATCGAGATCACGCGGGTGCGATTGGGTGCTGGAATAGTCGTCGACCGAGCATCGATGGATCTGTATCAGATTTGCGCAAGCGCGATCCTGGAGATGGAGGCCATTTATCCCCACCGCGATTTCCGTATCCTTGGTGATGACGCTGTTATCGGTGAATGGGATGCCGCTAGAATAAGTCAGGTGGTATCAAATCTCCTAGGCAACGCAATACAACATGGGGATGAAAAATCTCCCGTCACCCTATCGATCAAACAAGGCATGCACATGGTTGAAATCGCCGTGAACAACCGCGGTATACCGATCCCGATAGACGCTATCCCCAAACTATTTGACTGCCTGTTTCAGGGGCGCGCGCCTGAAACACCTGATCTTTATCGAAATACCAGTCTAGGTTTAGGCCTTTATATCGCCAGGGAGATCGTTGTCGCACATGGTGGAGAAATTCGAGTTTCATCATCTGATGCGGCGGGGACCACATTCACAGCTTCTTTGCCATATATCTCCGAGATGGGTTAACCCGTGATCCGGATATACCCTGGTCCCGGTATGCACACGCTGGATCGACCTTACTCTTGGTCTGCGGCCGATACGGCGCGCACAGGCGCGCCTCAAAACCGGCGTGGCGGGGCATAATCCTAAATTCGGCAGTTTGAAGCTTGCGAATCGGGGCAAATCTGACGGAAATTGGTGTAATGGAAACGATAAATGGGGAAATTTTGGCTCACCCGA
>NCBV01000033.1 GCA_002279355.1 Acidiphilium sp. 37-60-79 | reverse complement strand
GAGGTCGGGGTCGTCGAGGAGGTGCATCAATTGGGAGCGCGCACCGGCGACTTGGTAGCCGGGGAGGAGGAGAAAAAGCCAGCCTTTGCGGCGCAGAAGTTCGCGCCTTGGTGCTGCCGCTTTGGTATTTTGCGATGCCCGTGCTGTGGATTGCTTCGCTTCGCTCGCAATGACGGTTTTGGGGTTGGGGGGATTGGCGGCGAGGGCGGAGAAGCGGCGGGCGAAATAAATTAGGCGGTGCCAGATGGCCCATTTGAGGGTTTGCTCGATGGCGCGGGATTGTTGGTGGGTGCCGAGGATTTGGCGGAGCATGAGCAAAATGCCGGAGAGACGGTCGGTGAGGGATGGTGCGGGTGTGTTAATGGAACCGGACATGATGTGAGTATGGCATAAGAGCGGCTGGGTGCGAAAGGAGAAAAAGAATTGTTGATTGCCCTTTCTTATTGGGTTAGCTTGCTGAATTGTAACGCTCTCAGATGTGTTGAAAGATCGGATTTTGGCTCTCAAATCGTTGATCTCAAATTTTTAAGTGCGGAGAAAATTATGAATTATCGGCGTGTCATGACGCGGTTGAGCTGGGGGGCGTTGGTGTCGGGGCTTTTGTTGGTGAGTGGTTGTGCCACTGAGACGCATCGCGTGGTTGAGCCACCGACGGTGAGCATGGCGGGCACGCCGTATTCGGGGCCGCGCTATACGGTGGCGTTGGGCGATTTTAATAATCAATCGACCTATGGAACTGGCATTTTCAGCAATGGCGATGTGCTGGGCAGTCAGGCCAAGGCGATTTTGGAAACGGATTTGGAGCAGACCAACCGGTTTAACGTGGTTGATCGCAATAACATGGCGCAGTTGCAGCGTGAGGCGGCGATGCGGCACCAGGATCAGGCGCTGCAGGGCGCTCAAGTGGTGATTACCGGGGCGATTACTGATTTTGGCCGCCGGACCACGGGGGATCAGGAGTTATTTGGGATTTTGGGGGCGGGCAAGACGCAGACGGTCTATGCCAAGGTGGATTTGAATGTGGTTGATGTGCGGACCTCGCAGGTTTTGTATTCGGTGCAAGGGGCGGGCGAATATGCGCTGAGCGACCGGGAATTGCTGGGGTTTGGCGGGGCGGCTGGATATGATTCGATCATTAACGGTAAGGTTTTGAATTTGGCGATCATGCAGGCGATTGATAAATTGACTGCAGGGATGGCGAATGGGGCTTGGTCCCCTGTGCGACCGCAGCGCTAGGGGACGCGGGATGCGCGGGCGTTGGCTGCCGGTGACGGGGGCGTTGGGGTTGGTTGGAATGTTGGCGGGCTGTGTGCAGGCACCCAAACCGCTTTATTTCTGGGGCGATTATCAGGGGGTGATGTATCAGCTGCAGGCCAAGCCGGGCAGTATGGACCCGAGCGAGGCGATTGCGAAATTAACGACAAATATTGAGAAGGCGGCGGCGAAGGGTATGCTTGTGCCGCCGGGTGAGCATGCGGAGCTTGGGTATTTGCAGTATCAGGCGGGGGATCAGGCGCAGGCGGCGGCGCAATTTCGACTGGAAAAGCAGCTTTATCCGGCCTCATCGGGCTTGATGGATCGGTTGTTAGCCAAGATGCAGCCACGTGCGGGAGCCAATTCATGATCGGGCGATATGGGGTTGGCGCGTGGGTGTTGCTGGCGGCGTTGGCGTTGAGTGGTTGCGCGCCCAAGGTGGTGAATTACGATTATACCGCCTATCAGGCGCATCCACCAGTTTCGATATTGGTGTTGCCGCCGGTCAATCATAGCGTGGATGTGAAAGCGCGGGATGCTTATTTATCGACGGTGACACGGCCGCTGGCGGAAGAAGGCTATTATGTGTTTCCGGTCTGGCTGGTCGATCATTATTTGCGGGCGAATGGCGAGACCGACGGCACGCAGATCCAGGCGATTCCGCTCAGCAAATTGAAATCGGTGTTTCACCCCGATGCGGTGTTATACACGACGATCGATCATTGGGGACAAAAATATAACATTGTGCAGTCCGATACGGTTGTTGGTCTGTCTTGTCGGCTGGTTGATACGTCGACGGGGACGTTATTATGGAACGGCAAGATTAATTATGTGAAGAGTAGCGACCAAGGCGGATCGAGCTCGCCGTTAGCGATGTTGATTAGTGCGGCTTTGACGCAGATTTTCAGCTCGGCATCGATCCAAGGGCGGCTCGCGACGTCAGAGGCAAATATTTTGCTGTTTGATAATCCGAATACGGGTTTGCCGTATGGTCCTTATAACGCGCTCTCGAAAACCGACGCGCGGCGTTGAGGGGGCCGCACGCTGACAAAATAGGTGCTGGCAAAATAGCCCCTGAGCAAATAGGTGCTGAGAAAATAGGTGGGGTGAGAAAAATCGCTGGAATTAGCGGCCCAGGGCGCGGTTGATTTTTTCGTCGGTTTTATATTGGCTGAGGGCGTAGACCGACCAGATCGCGGCGGGAATCCAGCCGATCAGGGTGATTTGCAGGATCAGGCAGATGAAGCCGGCGATCGGGCGGCCGATGGTGAAGAATTGCAGCCAGGGGAGCAGCAAGGCGAGGAGCAGGCGCATGGCGGTCTCGTTTCCGTTGAGGGTGCTACAGACCGTTATGGCGCAGATTGATGATATCGACCAGGGCTCGCGCATCGCTGGCCGGGGCGTGGGGGGCGCGGAGCAAAAGGGCGTCGGCGTTGGTGAGGCGGCGCATCATCGCGGAATCTTGGGTGGTGTAGGGTGTAACCTGCCAAATGCCATCCGGGCCACGGGCGAGGGTGGCGCGCAGATGATCGGCGCGGTGGTCATTGGCCGGGAGCGCGATGGTGCAGCGGGCGGGTTCGGTGGTGGGTGGATCGCCGGGCAGGCCGGAGAGGCGCTGGATGGCGGGGGAGCGCGGAGACGGGATTGCCGGGCAGGCCGAGGACGGGCAGGGCGCCGAGCTGGCCGAACATCAGCGGTTTGCCCGGGCGCATGGCGATGGTCCAGAAATTCTGCACGAGCCCTTCATCGGCCAGCGCGTCGCGCACCAGATCATGGGCGCCGACGCTGGCGCCGCCGGTGGTGAGCAGCAGATCGGCATGGGTGGCGCTGGCGGCGGCTTGGGCGATGGCGTCGCGGTTATCGGTGGCGATGGGCAGGATCAGCGGAATGGCGCCTTGGGTGCGGATGAAGGCGGCGAGGGCGTGGGCGTTAGAGCTGATGATGCCGCCGGGCGGGATCGGGGTGCCGGGGAGCGAAATTTCATCGCCGGTGGCGAGGATGGCGATGATGGGTTGGCGATGGACGGTGAGCCAGGGGTGATTGGCGGCGGCTGCGAGGCCGATGGCGCGCGGGGTGAGGCGGGTGCCTGCGGCGATCAGCGTGTCACCGCGCGCAAAATCCTGGCCTTGGCGGCGGATATGTTTGCCCTGGATACCCTGGATGTTTGGGGGGAGCGTGGGGAAGCGCACGTGATCGCCGGTTATCGCGGCATCTTCCTGGAGCATCACGCAATCGGCGCCATCTGGGATCAAGCTGCCCGTGTAGAGGCGGATGGTTTCGCCGGGTTGGAGGCTGCCGGTGAACGGGTGGCCTGCGGGGGCTTCGCCGATGATGCGGAGAGACTGGCCGAGATCGGCGGCGCGCAGCGCAAATCCGTCCATGGCCGAGAGATCATGCGGGGGTTGGTTGAGGCGGGCCTGCAGGGGGGCGGCGAGCACGCGGCCATTGCCCTCGCTCAGCGGGACGATTTCGCGGTGGGTGGGGCTGAGCGGCGCGAGAATACGGGCGCGGGCGTCGGTGACGGAGATCATGGCGCGGTGAAATCGCCGGATTTGCCGCCGGATTTATGGGTGACGCGCAGATCATCGATGCGCATGGCGCGGTCGGCGGCTTTGACCATGTCGTAAAGGGTGAGGGCGGCGACCGAGGCGGCGGTGAGGGCTTCCATTTCGACGCCGGTGGGGCCGTTGGTGCGCACAATGGCGGTGATGTGCAGGCCGGGCAGGGCGGGATCGGGGGTGAGATCGATGGTGACTGCGGAGAGGGCGAGCGGGTGGCAGAGCGGGATGAGCTCGGCGGTGCGTTTGGCGGCCATGATGCCGGCGATGCGGGCGGTGGCGAGCACGTCGCCTTTTTTCGCGGTGCCGGAGAGGATCAATGCGAGGGTGGCGGGCTGCATGATGATGCGGCAGGCGGCGCTGGCTTCGCGGGCGGTGGTGGGTTTTGCGCCGACATCGACCATGCGGGCGGCGCCGGTTTCATCGATATGGGTGAGGCTCATGGGTTTTGGTCGAGTGAGGCGAGCCCGAGCAGGGCTTGGGTGGCGGCTTTGATGTCGGGCTGGCGCATCAGGCTTTCGCCGACCAGCACGCCTTGCACCCCGGCGGCTTGTAGGCGCTGGATGTCGTTATAATTGCGGATGCCGCTTTCGCCGACCACGAAGCGTTCGGGCGGGATTTGCGGGGCGAGGCGTTCGGAGACGCCGATATCGGTGACCATGGTTTTCAGGTCGCGGTTGTTGATGCCGATCAGGCGGGCTTGCAGGCCGAGGGCGCGATCGAGTTCGGCCTGGTCGTGGATTTCGACTAGCACGTTCATATCGAGGCCGGTGGCGAGCTCTTCGAAGCGGCGGGCTTCGTCATCGGTGAGGGCGGCCATGATCAGCAGGATGCAATCGGCGCCGATGGCGCGGCTTTCATAGATTTGCCATTCGGTGAGGATGAAATCCTTGCGCAGGATGGGGAGATCGACCGCGTCACGGGCGTCTTGCAGATGGGTGATGGTGCCTTGGAAATAGGTTGTGTCGGTGAGCACCGAGAGGCAGGCGGCGCCGGCGTCGCGATAGGCGCGGGCGATGGCGGCGGGGTCGAAATCGGCGCGGATCAGCCCGGCGGAGGGCGAGGCTTTTTTGATTTCGGCGATCAGGCCGGTGCGTCCGGCGGCGGCGGCGTCCATCAAGGCGCGGGCGAAGCCGCGGGGACGCGGGGCGTCGGCGGCGCGGGCTTTCAGCTCCTCCAGCGGTTGGGTGGCGCTGCGCTGGGCGATTTCAGCACGGGTATTGGCGCAGATTTGGGCGAGGATGTCGGGGTTTGCGGTCATTTGGTGGGTTCCGGGGCGCTGGCACGGCGAAGCCGGTCGAGGGCGGCGCGGGCGGCGCCGCTATCGATGCTGCCGGCGGCGAGGTGAGCGGCGTCGCGAAAATCATCGGTGCGGCCGGCGACGATCAGGGCGGCGGCGGCGTTGAGGATCACCGCGTCGCGATAGGCGCCTGCTTCGCCATCGAGCAAGGCGCGGAGCTTGCCGGCATTATGGGCGGCGTCGCCACCGATCAGGGCGGCGAGCGGGGCGCGGGTGAGGCCTGCTTGTTCGGGGGTGATGGTGAAGCTGGTGATGGTGCCGTGATCGAGCGCGGTGATCTCGCTGGGGCCTGAGAGGGTGAGTTCGTCGAGCCCTTGGCCATGGACGATCATGGCGCGCAATGTGCCGGTTTGGGCTAGGGTTTCGGCCATCGGGCGGGCCCAGCTCGGGTCATAGACGCCGATCAGTTGGCGACGCACGGTGGCGGGGTTGGCGAGCGGGCCGAGCAGGTTGAAAACGGTGCGGGTGCCGAGGGCGATGCGCGCGGCGGCGGCGTGGCGCAGCCCGGCATGGTGGCGGGGCGCATAGAGAAACACGCAGCCTGCTTCGGCGAGAATCGCGGATAGGCGCTCGAACGGTGGTTCGACCGTGACGCCCAAGGCGGTGAGCACATCGGCGGCACCGGCGCGCGAGGATGCGGCGCGGTTGCCGTGTTTGGCGACCGGCACACCGAGCCCGGCGAGCAAGAAGGTGACGGCGGTGGAGATGTTGAGGGTGCCGACGCCATCGCCGCCGGTGCCGCAGACATCGATCGCTCCGGGCGGGGCTTCGATGGTGCGCATGCGCTCGCGCATGGCGCGGACCGCGCCGGTGAGTTCGGCGGTGGTTTCGCCGCGCACGCGCATGGCGAGGAGCATGCCGGCGATTTGGGCGTCGTTGGATTTGCCATCGATGATGGCACCAAAGGCGGCTTCGGCGAGTTCTTCGCTGAGTTTATCGCCGCGGGCCAGGCGATCGAGCACCGGTTTCAGGTCGGCGAGGATTTCGATATTGCCTTGGTTGCGGCCGCGCACCAAGGCGAGGAAGTTGCGCAGCAGCGTGTGGCCATGGGCGGTGGCGATGCTTTCGGGGTGGAATTGCACGCCGAAAATCGGCAAATCGCGGTGGCGCAGGCCCATGATCAGGCCGTCTTCGGTGAAGGCGGTGGGGATCAGGCTGGCGGGCAGGGTGGCGCGCTCGACGATCAGCGAATGGTAGCGGGTGGCCTCGAACGCGTCCGGCACGCCGGCGAACAGGTCGCTGCCTTGATGGCGGATGGCGGACATTTTGCCATGCATCGGCTGGGGCGCGCGGATGACGGTGCCGCCGAAGGCTTGGCCGATGGCTTGATGGCCAAGGCAGACGCCGAGGATGGGGATTTTGCCCGCCGCGGCGGTGATCAGATCGAGGCAGATGCCCGCTTCATTCGGGGTGCAGGGGCCGGGCGAGAGCACGATGGCTTCCGGGCGGAGTGCCAGGACTTCGTCGGGGGTGATTTTATCGTTGCGCCGGACCAGGCAATCGGCGCCGAGATCGCCGAAAAAATGCACGAGATTGAAGGTGAAGCTGTCATAATTATCGATGATCAGGATCATGGCGTGCTCCGGTTCGCGCTGACATATTGGGCCACGTCTTCGGCGGCGCGGAACAGGGCGCGGGCTTTTTGCAGGCTTTCGGCATATTCGGCGTCGGGGTCGGAATCAGCGACGATGCCGACGCCTGATTGCACGTAGAGTGTTTGGTCTTTGATCAAGGCGGTGCGCAGCGCGATGCAGGTATCCATGGTGCCGTTGGCGGCGAAATAGCCGATGCAGCCGCCATAGAGACCGCGGCGGGAGGGTTCGAATTCCTCGATGATTTGCATGGCGCGGACTTTCGGGGCGCCGGAGAGGGTGCCCGCGGGAAAGCCCGCGATCAGCGCGTCGAGCGCATCGGCATCGTCGCGGAGTTGGCCTTCGACGGTGGAGGAGATGTGCATGACATGGGAGAAACGCTCGATCGCGAAGCTTTCGGTGACGGTGACGGAGCCGATTTTGGCGACGCGGCCGACATCGTTGCGGGCCAGATCGAGCAGCATGAGATGCTCGGCGCGCTCTTTCGGGTCTTCGAGCAGCTCGGTTTCCAGGGCTTCGTCTTCGGCGCGGTCGGCACCGCGTTTGCGGGTGCCGGCGAGCGGGCGGATGGTGATGGTGCCATCGCGCAGGCGGACCAGGATTTCCGGGCTGGAGCCAACCGCTTGGTAGCTGCCGAAATCGAGGAAAAACAGGAAGGGGGCGGGGTTGATCCGGCGCAGGCTGCGGTAAAAGGCGAAGGGCGGAGCGGTATAGTCGAGCGCGAAACGCTGGCTGGCGACGACCTGAAAAATATCGCCCGCGGTGATATAATCGCGCCCGCGCTGCACCATGGATTTGAATTCTGGCTCGGTCATGTTCGAGCGCGGCGGGCCTGCGGGGGCGGTGGAGCCGAGCAGATGCGGGGTTGGCTGGTCGAGGGCTGCTTGGGCGGCATCGATCCGGGCGAGAGCGGATTGGTAGGCGGCCTCGGCGGTCAGGCCGGGGCGGTGCCAGGCGGGGGCGGCGAGGGTGATTTCGTCTTTGACCGAGTCGAAAATGGCGAACAGGCCAGGGCGCATCAGCACCGCATCGGGGATGCCGAGCGCGTCGGGGTTGGTGGCGGGGAGATTTTCCATCAGCCGGACCATGTCATAACCGAGATAGCCGACGAGGCCGCCGGTCATCGGCGGGAGATGCTCGGGCAGGGTCAGGCGGGTTTCGGCGATCAAGGCGCGCAGGCTGGTGAAGGCGTCGCGCTGATCGGCGGTGAAGGCGGTGGGATCGCTCGCGGCGTCACGGTTGATGGTGACCGCACCGGCTTCGCAGCGCCACACCAAATCGGGGGCGAAGGCGATGACGGAGTAGCGGCCGCGCACAGCACCGCCTTCGACGCTTTCGAGCAGGAGCGAAAATGGTTTGCCGTGGGCGAGGCGCAGAAACGCCGCGACCGGGGTGATCAGATCGGCGGCCAGAACCCGCCAGACCAACGCGCCGGGACCGGCGTTAAAGGTCGTGACGAAGGCGCTTTGGTGATCGGCGGTGGCGGCGTCCATTGTGGCTCCGGTGAGTGATGCATCGGGGAAGGCGGCTTATGAGCTGATTTGATGCAGGATTTTGGCGTTGATTTTCACGTGATCGCGGTGGCGCAGGCCGGTGGCGAAGCTTTGCAGGATGGCGGTTTGCATGCTGTTATCGAGCACTTTGGCAAGTTGGGTATGGAGATTATCGGCGATTTGACCGCTGGGCGGGGTGATCGCGGTAACGGTCGCGACGACAAAGCCGATGCGGGTTTCAACCATGGTCGGTTGGCCTTGCTTGAGCGCAAACAGGATCGGCAAGAGCCGTTTCGGGAGCGGCTTGGGCAGTTTGCTGCGACCAAACGGGCCGACCAAGGTGACCGGCAGACCCGCCGCGCTGGCGGCTTGGGCAAGGGTTTGGCCCGATTTGACCGCGCTGACCAGTTGGGCGGCGGCGATATTTTGCGCATGTTCGAGTTGATGCGCGGTCCAGTCCGCGAGCACGGCGTGTTTGACGCTGTCATAGGGTTTGAGCTGGGGCGGGGTGATTTTATTCACGCTGAGAATAAAATCATTATCGCCGGGGGTTTTGTGAAATGCTGGGGCGGCACCTTGCGCGGTGGTGAACGCCGCCTTGAGCACCGCGCCGCGCAGAGCAGGCGGGCCGGGGATGGCGGCTGGCGTGCCATCGGGCTGCATGCCCTGGGCATCGAGCGTGACGGTCGCCATGGTCAGGTGCAGGTCGGCGGGCATTTTATCGAGTGGGGTATTGCCAGCCAGCGCGTCTTGCAGCTTGGGCATGATCGCGTCGATTTTCGCACGCGCAGCGCGCAATTGCAGCTTGGCTTTGATTTGATCCGCGACTTGGGCGAGCGGGGTGGCGCCGGCTGGGGTGGCGGCGGTGACTTTGAAAATATAGGTGCCGATCGCGCCGGTGATCGGCCCGGTGACGATATCGGGGCTGGCGGCGAACACCGCTTTGGACAGGCGGCCGGAGGGCAGCGAGTCGGTGTGTGCGTCTTTGAAGGTGACGGCGGTGGCGGTGGCAGCGTTCGCGGCTTTTTTCATCGCCTGCCAATCTTTGCCACCGCGCCATGCGCTGGCGAGGGTTTTGGCACTGGCGGCGGATTCGGCGGTGATGATTTCAACGGTCCGCTTTGCCGGGGTTTGATAGCGCGCGAGGTCGGTTTGATATTGGGCGGCAATCGCGGCTTGGCTGACCGTGAGGGTGGGGGCGAGCAGGCTTGGGGCGAGCACCGCAACCTGGATGGTGCGTTGTTCGGGCGTGGAGAAGCGGCCCGGATGGTTGCGCCAGAACCGACGCAGCACCGGCAAGGCGGGCGGGTTCGGCGCGGTGGCGGCAGCGAAGGGCAATTCGACATAGGCGGCGCTGCGCGATTGGCCGAGGAAATTCGAGAGTTGGTGGACCAGCGGGGTGGGGGCAATCGCGCCCGCCGAAATGGCTTGGACCACTTGATCGGCATTGATGCTGCTGGCGAGCTCGGCCATGAATTGGTTGGGCGCGATATGATTTTCGGCCAGCACTTGGTTGAACGTGGTTTTGCTAAACTTGCCGTCGGTGCCTTGGAAGGCGGCGATGGCAAAAATTTGCTTGCGCAGAGCGTTGGGGGCGGCGGCGACGCCGAGGCGGGTGACTTCGCGCGCCATGGTGGTGCGGTCGATCGCTTGGCCGACGGCTTGGCCGGCGAAAATGCGGCGCAGGGTGGCCGAAGGGGGCTTGCCGCCCGATTGCGCGGCATAGCGGTTGATTTCATTCTGATAGGCGGTTTGCACCGGGGCGAGCGGCACGGCGTTGCCCGCGACAGTGGCGACGGCGGTGCTCGAGCCAATCAGGGTCACCACGTTGGCGATGCCCCAGAAGACGAACACGATGATAAGGATTCCGAAGAAAATCCGGATGATCCAGTTATCGAGCAATTGGCGTATCGTGGAGAGCATGGGTTGTTCCTGAGCGGCTGAAGGCGCCTCGTTTACCACGGGCGCGCCCGATTGCCAGCCTCGGCCATGGGTGGTTTATCGGGGGCACGAGTTTGAGGAGAGAAAAATGCGCCAATTGATTGCTGGTAACTGGAAAATGAATGGCTCCTATGGGGCGCTGGCGGCCTATGCGGGCGATTTGAAAGCGGGATTAGCGCGGCTGGGGGCGGTGGATTTATTGGTGTGCCCGCCCGATCCGCTGGTGCGCCCCTTGATTGAGGCGCTGGGCGGCGCTGGGGGCAGTGTGGCGGGCGATGATGTGAAGGTGGCGGTCGGGGCGCAGGATTGCGGCGAGAAGCGCGCCGGGGCGCATACCGGCGATGTATCGGCGGATTTATTGGCAGAGTTGGGGGCGCGTTTTGTGATTTTGGGCCATTCGGAACGGCGCCTCGACCATCATGAGACCAATGCGATGGTGCGCGCCAAGGCCGAGGCGGCGGCGGGGGCGGGGCTGATCCCGATTATTTGTGTCGGCGAATCGCGTGCAGAGCGCGCCCAGGATGAGGCGGTGACCGTGGTGCGTGCGCAATTGGCCGGGAGTTTGCCCGATGGTTTCGCGGGCGTAGTCGCCTATGAGCCGATTTGGGCGATTGGCACCGGGACAGTGCCCTCGCTGGAGCAGATTATGCAAATCCATGAGGCGATTCGGGCGGCGTTGGTAAAGCAATTGGGTGATGCGGGCGCGACGATGCACATTCTCTATGGCGGGTCGGTCAAGCCGGATAATGCGCAGGCGATTTTGGCGCTGCCCGAGGTGGGCGGGGCGCTGGTGGGCGGAGCGAGCTTGAAGGCGGAGGATTTTCTGGCCATTGCGGCGGCGGCGACGGGGGGGTAAGAGCGGCGTGCGATGAGCGGACTGGGTCAGGCGGCGAAAGCCGGGTTGGCCGTTATGCTCCGGGCGCCCTGTCAATCGGAAGGCTGCGATGATTACTGTTTTGCTTGTGCTGCAAGTGTTTGTCACCTTGGCGTTGATTGGCGTGGTGCTGATCCAGCGCAGCGAAGGCGGCGGGTTGGGGCTCGGCACCAGCCAGGGCATGGGCAGTTTCATGACCGGGCGCGGCACGGCGACCTTGCTGACGCGCACCACGGCGGTGCTGGCGGCTTTGTTTTTCATTCTCTCGATCGCGTTGGCGATTTTGTACAAGCATGGCGGCGGCAGCGGGGCCGAATCGATTTTGAATCAACCGCCGGCCGCGCAAGCGCCGGTTGCGGTGCCGGGTGCCTTGCCCGGCGCAAAAAAGGCGCTCCCGACCGCGCCCGCCGGGTCAAGCGGAATGGCCGTGCCGTTGCCGAACTTGCCGACCGGCGCGAATGGCCCGACTGGCGCAAATGGCCCGACTGGCGCGAATGGCCCGACTGGCGCGAATGGCCTTGCCAAGCCGGCGGCGCCGGCGACCAAGACACCCTAAGCCGGAGCAAAAAAATGGTGCGGGAGTTCTGGGGGTTCTGGCCTGAACGGGTTGTGCTGTGCTATGAAGATCGTCCATGACGCGGTTTGTATTTATCACCGGCGGCGTGGTTTCATCGCTCGGGAAAGGCATTGCATCGGCGTCGCTCGGCGCGTTGTTGCAGGCGCGGGGTTATCGGGTTCGGCTGCGCAAGCTTGATCCTTATTTGAATGTCGATCCGGGGACGATGAGCCCGTATCAGCATGGCGAAGTATTTGTGACCGATGATGGTGCCGAGACCGATTTGGATCTGGGCCATTATGAGCGCTTTACCGGCGTGCATGCGACCAAATCGGATAATGCGACCACCGGGCGGATTTATTCCGAGGTGATCGCGCGCGAGCGGCGCGGTGATTATTTGGGCGCCACCGTGCAAGTGATTCCGCATATTACCGATGCGATTAAGCAGGTGGTGGTGCGCGACACTGAGGGGCTGGATTTTGTGCTGGTCGAGATTGGCGGCACGGTGGGCGACATTGAGAGCTTGCCGTTTCTGGAAGCGATCCGGCAATTGGGCAATGAGTTGGGGCCGGATGCGGCGATGTTCGTGCATCTGACCTTGGTGCCGTATATTCCGAGTGCGGGCGAGTTAAAAACCAAACCCACGCAGCATTCGGTGAAGGAATTGCTGAATGTGGGGATTCAGCCGCAAATGCTGATTTGTCGCTGCGATCGGCCGATCCCTGATGGCGAGCGGCGCAAGATTGCGCTGTTTTGCAATGTGCGGCCCGAGGCGGTGGTGCCTGCGTTGGATGTATCGACGATTTATCAGGTGCCGATTTCGTATCATGAGGCGGGGATGGATCGTGAGGTGCTGCGGCATTTCGCGCTGCCGCATGATCAGATGCCTGATTTGAGCCGGTGGCGGCAGATTGTCGAGGTGGTGCGCGCGCCGGAAGGCGAGGTGAAAATCGCGGTGGTTGGGAAATATACCAATTTGCTCGATAGTTATAAATCGCTCGCGGAAGCCTTGGCGCATGGCGGGATCGCCAATCGGGTGAAAGTGGTGCTCGAATGGGTGGATTCGGAAGTGTTCGAGCAGCCCGGTGCGGTGGCGCGGCTGGACGGGGTGCATGGGATTTTGGTGCCGGGCGGATTTGGCGAGCGCGGCACTGAGGGTAAAATCGAAGCGGTGCGGTTTGCCCGCGAGCGCGGCGTGCCGTTTTTGGGGATTTGTTTTGGCATGCAAATGGCCGTGATTGAGGCGGCGCGGAATTTGGCGGGGCTTGCAGCCGCGTCATCCACCGAGTTTGGGCCGTGCGAGACGCCGGTGGTGGGGCTGCTGACTGAGTGGGCGCGCGGCAACGAGATCGAGCGGCGGGCCGCGCAGGGTGATTTGGGCGGCACGATGCGGTTGGGCGCGTATCCGGCCAGCTTGGCTGAGGATAGTTTGGCTTGCGCGGTTTATGGCGGGGCGGTGAGCGTTGAGGAGCGGCATCGGCATCGTTATGAGGTCAATATTCATTTCCGGGCGGCTTTGGAGGCGGCGGGATTGCGGTTTTCGGGTCTGTCACCGGACGGGATTTTGCCGGAAGTGATTGAATATCCCGATCATCCTTGGTTCATTGGCGTGCAATATCATCCCGAGCTGAAATCCAAGCCGTTCGAGCCGCACCCGCTGTTTGCCGGGTTTATCGAGGCGGCGGTGAAGCAGGCGCGGCTGGTATGAGCGGGGTGAACCCGGAGCCGGTGGCGATGCGCACGGTGGCGATTGGGGCGCTGAGCGTGGCGAATGATCGGCCGTTCACGCTGATTGCCGGGCCATGCCAGATTGAGAGTGCGGCGCATGCGATGGAGATGGCGTCGGCGTTGGTGGAGATGACCGCCGCGTTGGGCATCGGGCTGATTTTCAAATCGAGCTATGACAAGGCCAATCGGACCTCGGTTTCGGCGGGGCGCGGTGTGGGCATAGCGGTGGGATTGCAGGTTTTGGCGGATATTCGGGCCAAATTCGGCGTGCCGGTGCTGACCGATGTGCATGATGTGGCGCAGGTGACGCCGGTGGCCGAGGCGGTGGATGTGCTGCAAATTCCGGCGTTTTTGTCACGCCAGACCGATTTATTGCTCGCGGCGGGGGCGAGCGGTCGGGCGGTGAATGTGAAAAAGGGTCAGTTTTTGGCGCCGTGGGATATGCGCCAGGTGGCGGCGAAGCTGGCGAGCACCGGCAATCAGCGGATTTTGCTGACCGAGCGCGGGGCGAGTTTTGGCTATAATACGCTGGTGAGTGATTTCCGGGCGCTGCCGATTATGGCGCAGACCGGCTATCCGGTGGTGTTTGATGCGACACATTCGGTGCAGCAGCCGGGCGGGCAGGGCCATGCCTCGGGCGGGCAGCGCGAGTTTGTGCCGGCTCTGGCGCGGGCGGCGCTCGCGGTGGGATGTGCGGGATTATTCATTGAATGTCACGATGATCCGGATCACGCGCCCTCGGACGGGCCGAATATGCTGGCGTTGCGCGATATGCCGGGCTTGCTCGCGCAGTTGCAGCGTTACGACGCGCTGACGAAGGCGTGACCGGAGCGCTGCCAAATCTTTGGCAGACAAGCTGGGATCGATGCTGATAATTTGCTATTGCTAACGATAGGTTGTCTAGCTCACAATCTTCGAGGCAGGATAGCAATATTTGAATAATATTGGGGCTGATCTGGCGATGCATACTCTGCCCGCGCAAGCGGATATCGCGGTCGAGCGGACGTTGCTGACCACTGACGTGGTTGGCAGTACGGCGATATTACATCGATTTCCGAACGATATGATTGCCGCGATGGATCTGCATGATCAGATTATGGGTGAGGTGGTTGATGCTCATCATGGGCAGGTGTTCAAGAACACCGGTGATGGGATTTTCGCGATTTTCGATCGGCCGTTCGATGCGGTGATCGCTGCGATCGTGGTGCAACGCGCCTTGGCAGCGGCACCATGGGGGGCGACCGGGCGCTTGGCGGTGCGCACGGGTGTGCATACAGGACTGGTGCGCACGCGGGGGGCGGATTTTTTTGGCCCGGCTCTGCCCGCCGCGGCGCGGTTGCAGAGTGCGGCGAATCCGGATCAGATTTTGATTTCGGATGTGACGGCGCAGCGTATTTTGGCCACCAAGCAGAGCCTTTGTTTCGAATTGCTGGATTTGGGCGAGCATCATTTTAAGGGCATCGAGAAATTGCGGGTGATGCAGGTTTGCGCCCGGGGTTTGCCGGTGGTGTTTCCGCCGATTGGCGGCAAGCGGGAATCGGCACAGGGGAATTTGCCGGCAGAAATGTCGTCGTTTCTCGGGCGCGAGGCGGCGTTGCAGGAGTTGCTGCGCCTGACCGCGACGACGCGGGTGATGACGCTGGTGGGGCCGGGTGGGATTGGCAAGACCCGGCTGGCGATTCAGTTTGCCAGGTCGTTGGAGCCATCGTTTCCGGATGGGGCGTGGATGGTTGATTTGGCGGCGCTGGAGCGGGGTAGTGATGTGTGGCCGGCGATTGCGGCGGCGCTGCTGATTCAGCCGTTGCCGGGGGTTGAGCGGCGGACCGAGGTCTTGGAGCGGCTACAGCGCGCGAGGACGATGTTGCTGCTCGATAATTGCGAGCATGTATTGGACCAGATTGCCGATGCGGTGAGCGAGATTGGTGCTGTGTGCGGCTCGGTGTTTTTGCTGAATACTAGTCGGCGTGCGCTCGGGGTTGAGGGTGAGGCGGTATATGAGGTGGCGCCGTTACGCGATGGGGCGCGTGATGGGGCGGCTGATGCGGTGGCTCGGGGGGGCGCTGAGCCGGATAAGGCGGCGGTGCGGCTGTTCATTGAGCGCGGGCGTTTGGTGGAGCCTGGCTTCGCGCCGGACGCGCAGGATTACGCGATGATCGAGCAGCTCTGTGACCAGTTGGATTATATTCCGCTGGCGATTGAGATTGCCGCGCGTGGTTTGCGGCGGGTCGCGCTGGCGGAGATCGCGCAATCGGTGGCGACGCCGCTGGATTTGCCGACCGGGCGGGTGGCGCGGCGTAATTTGCGCCAGCAAACATTGCGCCAGACCTTGGATTGGTCGTACGCGTTGCTGGATCCGCGCAGCCAGGATGTGTTGTTGCGCTTGTCGGTGTTTTCGGGGCCATTTCGCGAGGATCAGGCGCTGGCGGTGTGTGCGGCTGATATACCCGATACCAAGCAGGTGCTTGCCTGTATTGATGATTTGCTCGATGGCTCGCTGGTGATGCGGGGTCCGGGTGGCGGGCGGTATTTGCGCTTGCTCCAGACCGTGCAGGCTTTTGGCCGCGAGAAGTTGGAATCGCTCGGTTTGCTCGAGGCAGTGGAGCGGCGCCATGGCGCGGTGTTTGCCGCGCGCTGCCGGTCGCTGGGCGCGCAGATTGCGAGCGATCAGGAAGCCAAGGCGGCGAATGCGATTTATGATGACATGGCGAATTTGCGCTCGGCGTTCGAGCGGACCTTGTCACGCGACCTGGGTTTGGCGGCAGATTTGGCAACGCCATTGTTTTTGTTTAATTATTTCCATCGTGGTGCAGAAACCGGCGATTGGTACGCGCGGATCATGGCGCGGCCCCAATCGGATCATTTGCGGCAGGCGCCGCTGTTGCTCGCGGGGGCGGCGCTGCATGCGCTGCATAATTTGGGGGATCCGAAACGCGCGGCGCAATTTATCGCGCGCGGCTTGAAGGCGGAGACCGCGGGGGGTCAGTCGAGCGAAGGTTGGCTGCCATCGGTGGCCGGGCAGATTGAGCTTTGGGCGGGGCGGGCGGAGGCGAGTATTGCCTATCACCGCACGGCCGCTGAGCAGGCGCGGCATGAGGACAATCGGCCGGTCGAGATTATTTCGCTTAGCACGGCCGCGTTTGTTATGGCGCGGCGGGGCGATTTTGCGGGGGCGGATGCCTTGGTGGCGGAGATCAGGCAGACGGGGCAAGGGGCGACGCAGCCGACATTGCTGGGATATATTCATTACGCGATGGGTGGCGTCGAGTGCTATCGCGACGTCTCCAAGGCGATCGAGAATTATCGGCTTGCGGTGGATTGGGCGTTGATGGGTGGCAATACGCTTGGGGCGTTGCGGGTGCAGCATTTGATTGCAGATTTGCAAGCGACCCATGCGGAGCCTGCGGAGGCGATTGCGATCCATGTCCAGATTTTGCGCGATTTGCCGCCCCACGGTGCGACATTTTATGCGTGGTCGACGATCCGCGCGTTGCTCGCACCTTTGATGGACACGCGGGCGCAGCGGGCGAATGCGGCGGAGATTGTCGCGATGATTGCGGGCGCGTTGGAAGCATCGCCGATTAAGCTTGATCGGGCGGCGCGCGCGGCGGTTGAACAGGCGCGTGCGGCGATGGGTGTTGCCGCCTATGAGGCGGTGGCGCAGCGCGGTACAAAGCTCGGGCTGGCGGCGGCGCGGCTCTTTATTGTCGAGGCGCTGGGGTAATTATTTTGATTGCGCATTATTAAAAAATTGGACACACTGTTACATTCGTCGGGGGTTACACTCGTCGGCTGATGGGCTGATTACCGCCCCGGTTGCTGGGTGAAGGAGGTTTGCATGGGTGAGGCCACGATCGCGCAACGCTTGGTTGAGGCGGTGCGGTCAGATTTTCCGGACCATCAGCCTGGAACGCGGCCGGTGCACACGGTGGGGATTGGGGTGAGTGGGACCTTCATGGCCTCGGAGGTCGCGGGTCAATTTTGCATTGCGGCGCCATTTCGGGCGGCACAAATGCCGGTGCTGGTGCGGTTTTCCAATGGTTCGGGGTCGCCGGTTGAGCATGATGGCTGGTCGGATGTGCGGGGCATGGCGACGCGGTTTTTGCCGGGTGATGGGGCGGCGATGGATATGCTGGCGATGACTTTGCCGGAATTTTTTACCCCTAACGTCGATGCGTTTTTGCAGTTTACCAAAGCCGCTATGCCCCAGTCGGTGGAGCGCGAATCACCGTGGCGCAAATTGATCGATATGCTGCGGCTGGAATTGCCGCTGCCCGATCCGGAGCCGGGGGAGACGATGAACGGGTCTGCCGGGATGATGGCTTATGCCAATCGGCATGGTTTTGCCGGCGAGGCGGTATTTCGGGCGGGGATGATTGGAGCGCCGGTGAGTTACGCGCGGGCGACCTATCACGCGGTGCATTGTTTCATCGTGACCGGGGCGGATGGGGTGCGTCGACCGGTGCGGTTTAGTTGGCAGCCAGTTTCTGGGGTGCGCACCACCGATCCGACCGCGCCCGCAATTGATCGATATTTGCATGAGGAGTTACGCGCGAGGCTCGCACAGGGGTCGGCGCAGTTCATGCTGATGATGAGCGTGGGAGAGGGGGGCGATGCGCTGAACGACCCGACGCGGCCTTGGCCGGCTAAGCGGACGCGGGTGGCGATGGGGATGCTGAGCCTGGCGCAGGTCGTGGCTGATCAGCTTGCCGATTGCGAGCGTGTTGGGTTCAATCCGTGCCGATTATTGCCGGGCATTGCGGTGTCGGACGATCCGATTTTGCGGGCGCGGCGGGATGCCTATGAGTATTCGCAGCGCGAGCGCGGCGCTACGCCTTGTCCGTTTGCGGGGGGCTGAGGCGATGAGTGGGTCCGTCGGGTGGTTGGAGCGGGTTGTGGATCGGTTGCCAGACTCGCCAGTATTTCAGTTTTTGGCACGGCATGTGTTGGTGCCGTTTTGGGCTTGGCGAACGCCGGTGGCTGTTGCGGAAGGTGGGCCGGTGATGACCATCGCGCCGGGCGATAATGTGCAGCGGATGATGAATTTGGTGATGAAGCTCAAAGATCCGTCACCGATTGGACGCGCCAAGGCGGCGCTGGCGATTGCGCAGAATGTCGATGAGATTTACGCGGGGCTGAATAATGTCGGCACCGTGCATTTTGCCCGCTTTGTCCTGGTGGGCGATCATTTATGCATGTTTTCAGTGTATGATGGGGATTTCACCAATTATATCCGTGATTTCATCGCGACCATTGGGAGCGTGTTTGATGCGGTGGTAGCGCTGATCGACGGGGGCGACGCGGTGATACCGACGGAGCAAAATGTCGAGGCGTTCATTGATTGGGTGCATGCGCGCGATTTGTATCAGGTGCCCGATTTGGCGACCGATCTATTGAACCAGCAGCGTGATGGATCGGCCACTGAGACGGATATACGGCGCTTGCCGCGCGCGTTGATTTTGCAGCTCCAGGCCAATCCGAACGTTTCATTGGGCAGCGGCTATCGGGCCTATCCGGGATTTTCGGCGGCGCAATTACGCCATCGGCTGGAGGTGGGTTGGTGAGCGCAATGCAGGGGGCGTTTGATCCGAGCGAGCTGCAAGGCAATATTTTGCGCGGCTATCGGCGTGCGGCCGTGCGATATGCGGTGTTTGAGGTAGTGAAGCCGGTGGCGGCACGGCGCTGGCTGGGGCGGTCGGCTTCGGGCGGTGACGCCGAGGTGCCCGCGGTGACGCCGGAACGTTCGTGGTCGGTGCGGCCTGATTATTGTTTCAATGTGGGTTTGACCTTTGCCGGGTTGCGCGCCTTGGGACTGGGGGCAGCGATGCTGGCGCAGTTTCCGGGTGAGTTTGCGGCCGGGATGGTGCGGCGGGCGGTGAAGCTGGGGGATGTCGGGACGAGTGCGCCCGAGTGCTGGCCAGCGCCGTTCGATCAGCCCGCGCGGGTGCATTTGGTGGCTGCGATCTACGCCGATGATGGAGCGCACCTGGATGCGGTGCAGCGTTTGCTCGAGCAGGGCGATGCGGCGCAGGGGCTGCGGCTGATGGGAATCCGCAATGGCGGGAATTTTGATGGTGACTTCGTGCATTTTGGCTATCGGGACAATATTTCTCAGCCGCGCTTTGCCGAAATCGCCGAGCATGCAGATTTGGGCGAGCCGATTGCGCCGCTGGGGATGGCGCTGCTCGGCCATTCAACCGGCTTGGAAGGGGTGAGTTGGCGTGTGCCGCAACCTTCCGTGCTCGGGCATAATGGTTGCTTTAATGCATTTCGGATTTTAGCCCAGGATGTTGCCGGGTTTGAGGGCTATTTGGATCAGACGGCAGAGCAATTGCTGGCGGATCCGCGCGGGGCGGTGCTGTTGCCGCCGGGAGACGAGGGGCGGATTGGCGCGGGGCTGACGCGGCGGGCGGCGTTGCGTGAGGTGGTGGCGGCGGCTTTGTGTGGGCGTTGGCGCAACGGCGTGCCCCTGGCGCTGTCGCCGGAGACGCCGAACCCGGAGCCTGCGGTTTCACTGACCGCTTTTGATTATACTGACGATCGGCGCTGCCCGGTGGGGGCGCATATTCGCCGGAGCAATCCGCGTGGCGCGAAAATTGTGCAACGCGTGGCGAGCCATACCCGCCGGTTGATCCGGCGTGGCATGCCATATGGGCCGCGCTTTGATCCGGATCGGCCTGATCACGTGGAGCGGGGTTTGCTGGGGAACTTTATCGGGGCGAGTCTCGGGGCGCAGTTCGAGGCGGTGATGTATGATTGGGTTAATCTTGGTTTGCAGGACCCGCGCATAACCGGCTCGAATGACCCGATTTTAGGGGTGAATGATCCGGCGACAAGCTGGTTTGATCTGCCGCTGCGCGATGGCAAGCCTATCCGGTTGGCGGGTTTGCCGCGCTTTGTGACCACACGCGGCGGGGCCTATTTATTTTTGCCCAGCCTGCCCGCGCTGAAATTTTTAGCGTCCCTATCGCCAGTGTGATCTGAGTCACAGATTCGTTGCTCTCCAGGCCCTAAATCTTGCTCATCGGATTGAGCAACAGGGCGGCTGAAAGGAGGGCGGTGGTGGATAATTCTCTGGAAAATCATAGGGTTCGCGAGAATGTTGGTAAACCCTACTGGACCCTCGCTGAGCTTTGGCCGTTTTTGTTGGCGGCTTTGCTGCTTGTGGGGTTTTGCCTCACCGGAGGGGCTGCGCACGGATAGTATAGGGTAAGCCGCGTGATCCGCTTTGGCGGGCGGAGGACGTGGCGATGATATTTTACTTGGCCGATGCGACATTGGTCGGGGTTCCCGCGATAATAAGACTGAAGATTGAACGCAACGGTTTCATGACGTCAGAACGATTTAAGTGCCGAGAAAAGCCGGTTCCGCGATGCGGGGCCGGTTTTTTTTTCGATCATCTGCTAAGATGCCTCCCTCGGTGATCGGTCGTGGCTAAAGGGGGCTGGGTGATGAGCGGGACGGTGCGCGATGCGCGGCAAATTCTGGCGCGGACGGAGTTATTTGGCTCATTCAGCGATCATGATTTCGATGTGTTGTTTTCGTGCGCGCGCGAGCGGGCGATGCGCCGTGATGAGATTTTGTTCCAGCGCGGTGATCCGGGCGTTTCGATGATGGTGATTTTGGCGGGCGAGGTGCGGATTATTTTGCCGGGCGAGCAGCGCGATGATCAGGTGTTGAACCGGCTGCTGGCGGGGTCGGTATTTGGCGAGATTGCGTTGTTTGATGGCAAGCCGCGCAGTGCTGATGCGGTGGCGGCGACCAATGGGCGGCTGTTGGTGATTGAGCGGACGGCGATGTTGCAGGTGTTGGAGCGGGATGGGGAATTCGCCCGGCGGGTGATTGAGATTATTTGCCTGCGGTTGCGCGCGACCTTGTCGCAATTGGATGCGTTATTGTTTCAGGATGTGCAGAGCCGGATTATCGGACATTGTGGCGCGACAAACAGGGTGAGAAAAACCGTCAATCAGCGTGATAAAAAACTGACCGCGATGTGCGACAGAATATCGTGTTTTATTTTGGTTGCAAGG
>NCBV01000089.1 GCA_002279355.1 Acidiphilium sp. 37-60-79 | reverse complement strand
CGGAATATCGTTGCTATTTTCGGGGCGGTGCGGTATTTTGGGCATGAAATTAACCTCTCAGTGGCTCGCCAGCGGTCACACGCGGCGGGCCATTTTTTTGCGGGGTTCACGCGGCGGTGCGGCTTTCATCGATGCGGGGCAGGGCTTCGATAAATGCGCGGAGCGAGTAGCCGGGGATCACGATTGATCCGCCCATGCGGCGGCACTCGAACGCGCCGGACTTAACCAGCGCCCAAAACTTCGTATTGCCGCAACCTATCAGGTCGCGGACTTCGCCAGATCGGTATAACTTGTCGGGATTGATTGTATTCATGTCGCGAGACTCCGTTTGAGTTCAAAAGCGACTAACTATCTACAGCCATGTTGCGGAAAAAAGAATAGTAAAAACAAGGACATTTATTCCAATATTCCAAGTCCTTTTTTCTGTCGTTCATTTACATTCCGAATTGTTTTCGAAGGCGCTGAATTTTTTTCATATTTGCTTGAACGGAATGACCACCCATATCTTTGGCAAGACGTCTGGTTAGGTATCCTTCCGCCTGTCGCCCACCCCCTAATAAAAGAGACAATGCTCTCAGCTTGTTTAAAAGTTCTTGCTCCCCAGGCTCTAAGGTAGTTTTTCTAGGTCTCCCCCTGCCTCGTTTCTGCTCTTTTATTGGTCCAAAAGCCTGGTCGATTTTTACCCAGAGGTCGCGGCCTATCTCCACACCAAAGCGATCTATCAAGCCATCCCAAGCCTTAAACGCTGCATCTAGGGCAACCTCCTGATCCTTTATCGATGATGGTGCTTTAGATGTTTTTTGCAGGTCGAGGGGCTGCCGGGCGTCCCGCCCTTCAAGTTTGCGGGCCATTTTAGCGGGCCTCGATTGCGGCGGCGCTTGTGGTATCGTGGTGTTGGTCCTGCATGTTTGTTCCTTTCAAGGTTGCGGGATCATCGGCGCGGCGAGGGGTCCAGCCTCGCCCGCCATCCCGCACATGCTGGCATCCGGCCAGCGCGGCTATTCGCTTCGATCCATTACCATTCGCAACGATACGCGATTAGGCTTGCGGCGAGCATTTTTTGTAGCTACATTAAATAGGTGAGGATCACCTTCGATCCGGCTAAACGCGCCTCTACGATCCAGAATCGCGGGATTGATTTTGCCGATGCAGCTAAGGTGTTTGATGGTCGCCATGCTACGGCACCTGATGACCGGCATGATTATGGTGAGGCGCGTTTCATCACGGCGGGATATCTCGCGGGCCGGATGGTAGTGATCGTATGGACGCCTCGCGACGGAACGCGGCGCGTCATTTCGATGAGGTATGCCCATGCTCAAGAAACTGAACGCTGGCACCGCGCCTTGGATCGACCCGGATGATGCCCCGGCGCTTGATGATGCGTTCTTTGCGCGCGCGGCCCTGTATGACGGGTCGAAGCTGATCCGGCGTGGCCGCCCGCCCGCCGCTGCCCCGAAGCAGCAAGTCACCTTGCGGCTTGATCGCGATGTAATTTCGCGGTTGCGGGCGAGTGGTCCGGGCTGGCAGACGCGCGTTAATGAGGCTCTGCACCAGTTGCTTGACCAGCAAGAGCACGGTCGCACCGGGTGATCGGCCTCATCGTTATGAATAGCTATCGGAGCTATCGGGGCTATCGGGATGGGGGCATTTTCGGCAAACTCACTCATTTTTGCCCTCGGCCCAATCCTGCATCATCCGGGTCCGGCGCTCGATCAAGTCCGAACGCTGGTATGCGGCCTCTACCTTGTCACGATTGGCATGAGCCAAGGCGGCCTCGGCAACCTCGCTGGCAAACGCGGTTTGCTCTGCGCACCAATCGCGAAAAGTGCTGCGCATCCCGTGAACGGTCCAACCTTCCCCCGCCGCCGCCGTCAGGGCTTTGCTCACTGCCACGTCAGACAAGGGGCGGCCAATCTTGCCCCCCGGAAACACCAGCCCGTCAGGCGCGCGCTGTAGGGGCTTTACGGCCAGCAGCACGGATAGGGCGGCGTCGGATAATGGGACACGGTGCGACCTGCCCGCCTTCATCCGCTCGGCTGGTATCGTCCAAGTCCGGGCGTCAAGGTCAATTTCGCTCCATCGTGCGCCCCGCGCCTCGCCCGATCTGGCAGCCGTCAGGATCAGGAAGCGCAAGCAATGGGCGGCCATGGTATCGGTGGCACCCAGGCGGCTCATAACCGGCGCTAGGGCGTCATACGGGATCGCCGAATGATGCTTGATCGTGGCTACCTTCGATCTGGGGGCGAGCAAGTGATCTAGGTTTCCCTTTCGCGCGGCTGGATTGTCTCCCGTTCGCCAACCTTGCGCGCGGGCGTAATCCAGCACCTTCTCGATCCGGCCCCGCACCCGTGATGCTGTCTCCGGCTTCGTGGTCCAGATCGGGCGTAGGATCGCCAGCACGTCATCAATGGAAACGGCCTGCACCGGCTTCGCGCTGATGATCGGATAGGCATAGGTCGCCAGGGTGGCTTGCCACTGTGCGCCATGTTTGGCGTTGCGCCAACCGGCCTTGTGCGCCTCGATATAAAGCCCGGCGACATGCTCAAAACTATATTCAGCCTCGGCCTTCGCGGCGGCCTTGGCGGCCTTGCGCTCCAACGCTGGATCAATCCCGGCCCGCACGTTCAAGCGCAGTTCGCGGGCCATGT
>NCBV01000063.1 GCA_002279355.1 Acidiphilium sp. 37-60-79 | reverse complement strand
GAGGCGGAAGATCTGTTTCGGTCGAGGGGCTTCGAGCGTGAGCCAGACCCTAAAATTTTCGTCCATCGTCTGCTGGAAACGGCGAAGGTGCCGATGATTTGGGCGGCCAATGATCTGGAAGCATTCTCCTCCGCTGTGCTGCGGCGCATGAGCCTATGTATCGAGGTGCGCTTGCCGCCACAGAACCGGCGCGCCGAGCTGTGGCAAGAACTCGCCGAGGCCGAAGGCGTGCCACTCGATGCCCCCACCGCCAAGAAGCTCGCCCGCCTGATCCCCGCCGCGCCATCGGTCGCGCGCACGGCGCTCCGCGCAACGCGACTAGCCGGTGGCGATGCCGAGACGGCGGCATTGGTCGCCTCCGGCATGGCGCGGGCGATCGGGCATGGATCGGTTCCGGCCCCGGAGCCAGAGAGCGAGGCGCTCTATGATCCGGCGCTAAGCCATGCCGATGGTGATCTGGCGGCCATCACTGACCGGCTGGCTCGGCCGGGGGCTGCGCGCAATGTTTCGCTCTTACTGTCAGGCCCACCCGGCACCGGCAAGAGTGCGTTCGCGCGGCATTTGGCCGATCGAATGGGTTTACCCGTCTTGCAAAAGCGGGGTTCAGATCTGTTCGGTCCCTTCGTTGGCCAGACGGAGCAGCAGATTGCCGCCGCATTCGCCGAGGCGCGCGCAACCGGGGCATTCCTGATCTTCGACGAAGCGGATAGTTTACTCCTCGACCGATCCGGCGCGCACCGGTCTTGGGAGGTGAGCCAGGTGAATGAGATGCTCACCTGGATGGAAAGCCACCCCCTGCCCTTCGCCTGCACCACCAATCTGCCGGATCGCTTGGATAAGGCCAGGCGGAGGAAATTCTCGCGATGTTCATCGCGGAAATGGAGGGGCGCGAAGGCGTCGCCCGGCCCATTGGGTTCGGCGCGGGGAGATAACAAAATCGTGTTGCGCCCGGCGAAGACCCGAATGCCTCTTGCCCGACGACAACCGGCAGGGCAGTCTTTCGCTGTGCGTTATGAACCGGCCACCCGCTTAGTCCGCCTCGCTGTGCGCCTAGCCGCCACACACAACGGCCTATCGCTCGATGAGATGGCGGCGGATCTCGAGATCGGTCGTCGCACCGCCGAGCGGCTACGTGATCGGCTGGAGCAACTATTCCCCCAATTGTCGTACACTGACGGCGAGGACCGGGTCCGGCGCTGGCGGCTGCCCAAAGGCAGCCTGCCGGTGCTGCCGGCGCAATCTGGCATCATCGCGACGCTAGAAACCCTAGCGCGGGAATTATCGGGCCGAGGTGATGATGCGCGCGCGGCGGATCTGCGCGATGCGGCGGCGACCTTGAGGGCCATGATGGCGCCGGCAGCTCTCCGCAGCGCCGACACCGATATCGAAGCATTAATGGAAGCCGAGGGCAGTGCTGCCTCCCCCGGCCCGCGGCTGAAGCTCGATCGCGCGCTGCTTTCAGATTTACGATTTGCGATCCTAGGGATGAAATTTCTCCAACTGAAATATCGCCCGGCTGAAGCAGGGCGCGCTACTACCCGTACACTCTGCCCCTACGGCATCCTGTATGGGCGGCGCGCCTATCTGATTGCGCATACCCCGAGCGGCACGGAGATGCGGCTCTGGCGGATAGATCGGATCAGCGACTTGCAGGTTTTGCCGGAGAGCTTCAAACCACTGCCGTTCGACATCTCGGCCTTTGCCGCCCAATCATTCGGCGTGTTCCAAGAACCGCCTCAGAATGTCGTGCTGCGGTTCAAACCCGAAGCAGCCGAGGATGCGGCGGAGTGGATATTTCATCCGTCGCAAATCGCTGAGCCGCAAGCGGATGGATCGCTGATCGTGCGGTTTCGGTGCGGCGGGATGCGGGAACTGTCCTGGCATCTCTTCACCTGGGGACCAGCGGTCGACATTATTGCGCCTGAAGAAATGAAGGTTTTGCTGCCCCTTTACGACGAGGCCCAGCGATGATGGCGCACGTTCCGCGAACGCATGATCAAGCATATCCCGCACCTGACCAATTCAACCTTCGGGTCGAATTGCTCCCGCTTGATGATCTTGCCGCCTCGATGCTTTTGGCCGGAGGCCCGCAGATGGCTGACGGCTTCGCAGTCCGACGCGATCATGGGGACCACGATGCCCATGTCAGCGTGTTGATTACCACAGATGCATGGTTGGCCGAGCGCACGACGAGCGCTTTGCCGAGCACACGCCGTTTGGTTGTCACCGTGCTCCTGGCCGATACGGTACCCGATGGGTTTTCGTGCCCTTATATTCTCTGCACCCCGCGCCCGGAAAAATTGGCGTCTTTAATCATAGAATTGCGCCGGTTGTTCCTTGAGCCATCCCTGATTGGCATTGATTTCACCGATTATGCGCCGCTGTTCCAGCACCCCGGCCAAATCCATTTTGCCCAGCAAATTCTCTCTCAAGGCACATCTCAGACGGCAACCGGAGCCGAATTGGGTCAGCAAATAATAGGCACCGGCGGAAAACCCATCTCGCTAATCCTCATGCTGGATTACGGTGAGAATTTCAGCGCCGCCGATGCGAGCAATTCGGATCTTTTGCTTCGCATTGATCAGGTCGCCACCGCCATTCTGGAACCTGTCCCGGATGAGCGCCTCGATCACATCCTGGTTGCTGCATATAGGCCGTATAGCAGCGAAAAATGCACCATCAGTGCGTTCTATACGGCCGGTTCTGACGTACTAACCTGTCAAAACGTGGGCATAGAATAATCGAGCCCGTGCAACACCCAGGAAAGGAATATAACGTTCTTGAAAACTCCATTGTCAGCCGAAATGGGAAAACTGGAGATCTTCTGGCAGGTGCCAGACGGCGCGGGCGTTGTGCTGCTATCGCACGTTGTTTCGATTGATCAGGCCGAAAAATATGACGACTGCCTAACCTGCCAGTTCAGCCATTACGATGCTTGGAAAAACACCAAGCGGGGTAAAACCTCCCTTAATCCCCTGACCCCTGCCACCAACCGACTGATTGCGGCGCATGAGTCCGAAGACTGGCCGCGTGGGCGCGTGGTTTATGACGGCATGGCACAAGGATTCATAGCCTACGCTGATCGGCAAATTTTTGTGCACGCTGAACTGCTGCGGGTGCACTTCAATTTACCGTTAGACGCGCCTATTCATCTCGATTCTCACTATTGTAACAGCAAGCAATTGTTTCATGAAAAATAACCCCATGATACGATACTTATACATAAACCAATCTGTGGACGGAGCCCTCCGCTGGTCGGCCCGCCGCCCCCTATCGCCATGGAGGGGTCTGAGTAGTACCTCGATATGCCAGGCCAATGTTATGGCTAGACACGTAGATCAAGCTTGGTATGGTGACGGATTAGCCGACAGAAGAGAAGTATTTTTATGACAAAGCCGGCCGAAATTATCAGTGTCTACGAACTGATTGTGGATTCTAGGCTCTATATTCCCGAGTATCAGCGCCCGTATAAGTGGACCAACAAGCATATCAATGAGTTATTTTACGATATTGCCACCCATAACGACAAATCTGCTTACCGTTTAGGCACAATCGTACTTCACTGGGATGGTCAGAAAAAAAATATCGCCGATGGTCAGCAGCGCATCATCAGCTTGCTGCTAGCTGCGCATGCACTAATTCAGCGTAATAAAAACGATAATATCGGACGGAAAGACCTTCAGGGACTCTTGTGCCAGCTTAAGGAAAATATGGTGAACCCCACCTTTACGAGCGAGATCTCGAAAATAAATATCCGCAGTAATTACCTTGAGGTGCAGCGCATTGTCTCCCGTTCCGATTTTACTGAGGCACAAATCGACTTCCTCCTAAACAAGTGCGAAGTCGTGGTCGTGAGACTTGGTGATGTTTCAGAAGCTTTTCAGTTTTTTGATTCGCAAAATGCGCGAGGCCGGGATCTCGAACCCCACGATCTGCTCAAAGCCTATCATCTGCGCGAGTTCAGTCCACATGACGAACATCTCAAGGAAGTCGCGGTGGAGCGCTGGGAAAGCAGTGATACCGAAGATCTGGCAATGCTATTCTCGCAGTACCTATATCGTATACGAAATTGGTCGAAAGGCGAATCGGCCCGTTATTTCGGCAAGGACGATAGCTATTTATTCAAAGGCGTAAACATTGATACCGCGGCCAGCTATCCCTATATCCAACAATTGCGTATAGCTCATCAATTTGTCGATCAGTATAACGGCCAATACGAGCGCAAGATCGACTCGTATGAATTTAGTTTTCCTTTTCAACTCGACCAAACCATCATTAATGGTCGACGTTTTTTTGAACTGATCAACCACTACCAGGCCAAAATTGACCAGATCGGCGCAAAGTATAAGAGAACAAAGTCGAACACAGCCGGGCACTGTAGTGTACATGAACTATTTGGGCCTGAAAAGTTGGATGGCTTTGCACAAGAAATTTTAAAAACCCTCAACGAATATTCGGCAAGAAATCGCACGGGAGATCGTTATGTCCGGGCAATGTTCGATTGCCTGTTAATTTATTACATCGACAAATTTGGCAACACAGATATCTCCATGGCCATTGAGAAGATTTTTATATGGGCATATAGCCTGCGGCTGCAAAAGCACGCGGTTCAACTGGCCAGTATGGACAATCACGTGCTGGAAAACAATCTTTTCCACTTAATCAAATATGCCACTCGTCATCATGACGTTATTAATTACAGCCCACCCAAATTACACAAAAAAATAGATTCGTCAAAAACAATTGAACCCATCGAAACTCTTTTCAAAAAGATGAAATACTATGAGTAAAGAACTTTGCGCTCTCAGTATTAAAGATCTGCTCAGCAGCAGCGGCAACTACGCCATACCGATGTATCAGCGTAATTATGCCTGGGATGAAGGAGAGATTACTCAACTCATTCAGGACGTGATAGATTGTTGCGATCCAACGCACATTTACTACGTCGGCACGCTGGTAGTATACGAACGCCCAGATAAATCTCCACCGGTATTTGAAATAATTGACGGACAACAGCGGCTGACGACCCTATCGTTGCTGACATCGTATCTGAAAAAAACAAGCCGAAGCGATGTGCCATGGTATACGACATTACACATCCAATTTGATAGCCGAAAGCACTCAAGCAAGACCTTGGAAGCCATTTTCGAAGGAGAATTTAACTATGATCCAGCTGAAGTTTTGGACGAAAAGCAAATTAATACCGCCATTCTCAATGGTTACCGGTTGATCCAGAGAATTTTGCCCCAGAAGCTGAAAGAGAATAATGTTCAGTCTGAGTGCTTCGCCAAATTTTTATTTAACCGCGTGAAAATCATACGGGTGAAGGTGCCGCATGATACTGACCTAAATCACTACTTCGAGATTATGAATAGCCGCGGTGAGCAACTCGAAAAGCACGAAGTGCTCAAGGCTCAATTGATGGCGCAATTGCAAGGCTGTCAGCAGAGCCAGCAGTGCCTGCATGTGGTATGGGAAGCTTGCGCCAATATGGAGCGCTATGTACAATTAGGCTTTACGCTCGAACAGCGCAAGCTTATTTTTTGTGATCAGAATTGGTGGCATTTTAAAGTTTGTAATTTCGACGATCTTCGATCAAAGCTGGTATCGCTGGACCAATCGCGAGCGAAGCCTGACGAGGCGGAGCAATCAATGAATCTTGTTGATATCATTGCTAATCGCGCCGGCGTCAATGACGAGAAGGCTGCTTCAGGACATACCGCACCAGAGCGATTCAACACCGTTATCAATTTCTCAAATTTTTTGTTACACGTACTTCGTGTCCAATCTGGAGAAGATATTCCTCTTGATGACAAACGCCTGCTCGACACATTCAAAGTGAATCTGCTTGATCATGCCGACTCTGTTACGAAAGTAAAAACGTTTGTTTTTTGTCTATTGCGTTGCAAATTTCTTTTTGACCACTGTATAATCAAGCGCGAGTTTATCAAAGGCTCAGATCGCTGGAGCCTCAAGCGCTTCAAATTGAATAAGAAAGAAGAGTCTAATTCGGGCAATAAAAAGGAAGAAGGGTATTATGCGAATACTTTTGTTAATGAGGACAGAAATGACGACGAAATCGAAAAAATCAATCGTCGTATCATAATGCTGCTCTCGGCTTTTCACGTATCTACACCAACGCAGGTTTACAAGCACTGGCTGAATGCTGCCCTGCGTTACTTATTTTATGCAAAACAAATAGAGGCTCATGCCTACTTGAAACATATGGAGTCGGTTGCAAAAGCTTTTGTGTTTGATCGCTTTTTAGCTCAGGAAGCCGGCCTAGAGTACTTTACGATAATTTACGACAATGCGGGAGAATGTAAGACCCCTCGTCAAACTCTTAACTGCGGTAATCTTGCGCCTCGGTTGGAATATGGCAACATTGAAAACAATCTGGTTTTTAACTTCCTGGATTATTTGCTTTGGCTTAACCACGGCGCATGTGAACCGATTAAATCCTATGAATTTACCTTCCGCAGTTCGGTGGAGCATTACTACCCCCGAACCCCCTTGCAGGGGCAGGAAGAACTCGACCTTTCGGTGCTTAATTCGTTCGGGAATCTATGCCTTATTAGCCATGACAAGAATTCCCAACTAAGCCGTTTTACGCCTAAAGCAAAAAAAGAATTTTACGATAAAAATACGATCGATAGCGTTAAGCAGTATCTGATGATGAAAGTTGAGCCTTGGGATGCCGACGCCATCAACGAGCACTACAACGAAATGGTGAGGGTATTTCTGAGCTGCTTCGACTGAGCTGGTTTTTGAATGAAAAAAGCAAGAGGACTAGCCTGATGGGTGGGCAGACTGCGTTGGTGCCTATTCGCGCACGACCGACTGGCAGATGGTATCCATCCGGTGAGGACCGCGGCCTGATAGCGGCGCGGCGTTTGCGGATCTCTGGGGTGGGGTTATCAGGCGGCCTGTGCGACTGGGTTGTGGTTTT
>NCBV01000062.1 GCA_002279355.1 Acidiphilium sp. 37-60-79 | reverse complement strand
CCCGCGCCATCGAGCAAACCCTCAAATGGGCCATCTGGCACCGCCTAACCTATTTCGCCCGCCGCTTCTCCGCCCTCGCCGCCAATCCCCCCAAACCCCCAACCGTCATTGCGAGCGAAGCGAAGCAATCCACAGCACGGGCATCGCAAAATGCCGAATCGGTAACGCCAAGGCGCGAACTTCTGCGCCGCAAAGGCTGGCTTTTTCTCCTCCTCCCCGGCTACCAAGTCGCCGGTGCGCGCTCCCAACTAATCCACCTCCTCGACGACCCCGACCTGATCGCGCTCCTCACCGAAAACCCCAGCCTAGGACGCGTCCTGCGCCCCCTATGCCACATGCTCCGGATTCCGCTCCCCGCCCACCTCAAATTGGCGCGAAAACCGCAAAAACCCCGCAAACCCCGCCCTCTACGTCCGCGTCGCCCCAAACCGGCGCCAAAACCACCACTAACGCTCCTAGAGCATCTCCTCCAAAAATACCCTCCCGCTCCGCCCCGCCCCACACTCCCCGGCCACCGCTACGCTTTCTCTCCACCCTTCAAAAATCGCCCCTAAACACCCGGCGCAAAGGAGCGAAATAATCGTTGCGTTATAACAACAAAATAACCAACGATTATCCATAACACACAAACAAGCACCCAATTATCGCCGAGCGCCCTGCCGCGCCAGCATCACCCGCCGGAGCAAAATCACGCCAAGCAGGAGCAAAAGATCAATCCCCACCAGCACCGCCGGGCTCAACCGCGCCGTGGAAAAATTCGCAGCCAACACCAAACGCGGATTGAACCCGGAGTGAAACCCATACCACCCCGCCTCAACCAACGCCGTCAACACCACACACCCCACCGCAAGCCCAAACATCACCCACCAGGACCGCCGCCATTCCGGCTTCAACAATCGCCACAACCCCAACCACGCAAACAGCCCCGCCGGCACCAGCGCAATCCCAACATCCACCTTCTGCGTCAGAAAAAAATGCCAAAACGACAGCACCGCAATCGGAAAAATCAGCCGGTGCAACAGCTTCCATCGCCGCCCCAACCGCATGATCGCCGCATCGCTCGATGTCACCGCGAGCGCAATAAACCCAACCGTCGCAATCGTACCCAAAATCAAATAAAACACCGTGAACATCTGATTGAGCACAAAACCCAATCCCCAACCCTCATCCCCCGCATATAAAATAATATGCGCAATCGTATAAAACGCCGCCGCCAACCCCAACATCCGCCGCACCTGCACAACCCGCGGCCAATTAAACAAGCTACGCGCAGGCGTCACCGCAAGGCACAGGAGCAAAAACCGGATCGCCCAAAACCCGGTTTCCAACATCGCATGATGCACCGGCCGCCCACCCAGCCGCCCCGCCTGCGCCTGCCAAACAATAAACAACGTCGGCAGCACAGCACCGATCAACGTAACACTCTTGAACCATGAAAACCGCCCCGCCGGATCGCGCCAAGGCGCCGCAAAAATCTTCGCCCGCCGCTTTGGCTTTTGCGCCGCCACCTCAACCATGCGCCACCTAACCCGCCGTGCCGAGCAATTGCGCTAACATCGCCGGCGGCAGCGAAACCTGCGAATAGCCAGCCGGCGGCTCAAACGCCCCCGCAGGCTGCGCCGCATTCTGCACCGACAAAGCCGTAATCCGAACCGCCCCTTGCCGATCATGCCCCTGCCCCGCAAGCAACACCCCATGCCGGGTCAAACACACGCTCCCCGTCGCGCCGCGCTTTAACACCAAATAACGCGTGCAAGCGCGCCCCGCGACCTGCGCCGCCCCAAGCCGAGTGAACCGCGCACCATCCCCCGTCAATACCCGATTAAGCACCGCCCCAACCCCCGGCACCGCCACCACCGCATGCATCTGATCAAGCACAATCAACGCATCGCGTGATCGCATATTCAGCAAAATCACCGTCCCCGCCGCCGCACCATCAAGGCTGCGCGCCCGCGCCACCTCCGCCCCAGCACTATAGCGCACCCGCCACGTGGTCGCAGGCTTGCCCGGCTGGCTCAACCGATAGGTTCCCGCAATGTCATGATCCGGCAAAAACATCGGCACCGCCGCCCGCGCCTGCCCCCCCGCGATCAATGCCAACGCCCCGATCAATGCGCCCCAGCGATAATTCATATCCGCTCCATTTCCGGTTCCCTCTGCTGCGACAATCGCCGCAACATTATCATTTCAGCCTCAAGCTCTGGCGCCGACGGCGCAGCCAGCCAACACGCCGCCCGCTCAACCGCCACCACAAGCTGAGCCCGATAATCGGCACGCGCAATTTCCAACGCCCCGAAACTCGATAAATGGCTGGTCAGAAACTGCGTATCAAGCAGCAAAAATCCCCCCAGCCGCAGCCGCGCCACCAAATGCACCAGCGCAAGCTTCGAGGCATCGCGCACCAGCGATACCATACTCTCACCAAAAAACGCCCCGCCGATCGCAAGCCCATATAATCCCCCAACCAGCCGGTCACCCTCCCACACCTCAATCGAATGGGCATGCCCCATCGCCGCTAAAGTGCAAAATAACCGCTCAATCTCCCGATTAATCCAGGTCTCCGGGCGCTCGGGTCGCGGCTGCGCACAAAGCGCAATCAGCCGGGGAAAATCCGCATCCGCCGTCACCCGCAGCGCCGTCCGCCGTGCGGTGCGCGCAAGCCGCCGGGTCAAATGAAATCCGTCAAGCGGCAAAACCCCGCGCTGTTCAGGATCCAGAAAATGCAGCTTGGTCGATTCGCGGGTTTCCGCCATCGGAAAAAATCCCAAGCGATAGGCCCGAAGCAGCGTCTCAGGATCGATGGTGTAGCCGCGAGCGGACATACCCGCACTGTCGCGCTTATTTCACGCCGGTTCAACTAGCTCGGCATGACATTGCTGCAAGCGCGCGGCGGCCCGATCATACAATGTCCGGTCAAGCACCGTGCGC
Organism: Acidiphilium sp. 37-60-79; assembly: GCA_002279355.1. GTDB lineage: Bacteria > Pseudomonadota > Alphaproteobacteria > Acetobacterales > Acetobacteraceae > Acidiphilium. Next base: position 9,136 of record NCBV01000062.1, on the reverse strand, counting down.
TGTTCCAACGCCGCTTGCACAGCGGCACTGCGCGTCGGGCGGCTCATTGGACGAAAAAATCCGCCGGAGGTCAGGTAATTATCCGCCGTAACGTTGGCCCGCAGCTCTTCCCGCGGCAATGCAAGCCCCAAACACGCGGCAAAATGCGCGACGCTCTCATCCATCCGCTCGGTAATGCCTACCGCAGCCAGTTGGTCCAGCGCCGCCCGCGCACGATTCAATGCCGATTCCGGGTCCGCCACCAGCGGATCAACCGCCGCCCCGGAGGCATAAAGCCCGGTCAGCCGACGGGCGTAAACATTATCGATCAAATCCAGTACCAGCGGGTCATCGCAATCCAAAAACGCCTCGATCGGCCAACGATGCGCGCGGGCCACTGCGAACGCCAAATCCGGATCGAATTGCGCGGGATCAACGCTGCGCCAAAAATGATAGAGCGACTCCAACCGATCGCACGGGTCACGCAGCAGCGAAATAATCCGTCGTGCCGGATCATCACGGGTAAGGAGCGCCAAATCATAATGACCCCACACCAGCGGATAGGGGGCAAAATTGTCCAACCGCTCGTAAAGATGCGGCGCCAGATCACGATAGGGATCAGCGTTGATCTGGCGTGGATGAAATTGCTGGGTCAGCCAGCGCGTCAAGGCGATTCCACCGCATTTTTCAAAATGCAAAAATCCCAACGGCGGCCCATTCGACATTGTAAACAGATTACCGCCCAAGGCTGGCGGGTCCGCCGGGTAAGCATCCGGTTCGGTGTGACGTGCGGCCACCAAAAGATGATCCGATAATTGACCAATCAGGGCGCGTGCACTCGGCACGGCCAACAAGCCACGCAATACCGGCGGGATTGGTCGCTCGCGCGCAGCAAACCCTTGCACAAAGGCCGCACGTTCCTGCTCCGTCGCCGCACGGCCAATGGTCAGCCGCAACAACGCTCGCGCACTCAACCGCCCAACACCGAGAATTGATAACTCACGGATCCGTGATAACCAATTGATATTGTTCACGCGGAGGGATATGGGGCGATGCCGCTGCTAAATCAACGACAATGAGGTTACAACATGTTACAGAATCTCAATAATACGACGCTACGGTCGTAAATCGGTAATGTTGTCATCATCATGGGCTTGCCGTCGTAATCCGAGATTGCCACAAGCCTAATACCGGTTTGGTTTTCCGAGGGAGATTTTATTTTGCATATTGCAATCATTGGCGGCGGCTATGTTGGCCTTGTGTCGGGGGCATGTTTTGCCGAATTCGGCGTCGATGTGATCATTGCCGAGACCGATCCGGTCAAGCTTGATCGCCTGTCGCGTGGCGAAATCCCGATTTATGAGCCGGGTTTGGACGGGCTGGTCGCGCGCAATGCGGCGGCTGGACGATTGCGGTTTACCGGCGCGGTCGCTGAGGCGGTGGCGAAGGCCGAGGCCGTGTTCATTGCGGTGGGCACGCCGACCCGGCGCGGCGATGGCCATGCCGATTTGACCTATGTGTTTGCTGCCGCTGAACAAATATTGGCATCGCTCGATCATCCGGCCGTGCTGGTGACCAAATCGACCGTACCGGTCGGCACGGGCCGCAAGCTCGCGGCACTGGCCCGTGAGCGGCGCCCAGACTTGGCGATCGAGATTGCCTCCAACCCCGAATTTTTGCGCGAAGGCAGCGCGATTGGCGATTTCATGCGGCCTGACCGGGTGATCGTCGGCGCGGAAACCCCGCACGCCGAGGCAGTGCTCCGCGCCTTGTATCGGCCGCTCAATTTGATCGAAACGCCGATTTTGGTGACCGGGCTCGAAACGGCGGAGCTGACCAAATATGCCGCCAATGCGTTTTTGGCGATGAAAGTGACATTCATCAACGAAATGGCCGATCTATGCGAGAATTTGGGCGGCGACGTGCATGATTTGGCGCGCGGCATCGGGCTGGATGGCCGGATTGGCCGCAAATTTCTGCATCCGGGGCCGGGTTTTGGCGGATCATGCTTCCCCAAAGACACGCTGGCACTCGCCCGGATCGCCGACGAGGCCGGTGCGCCCTCGCGCCTCACCGAAACCGTCGTTGCGGTGAATGATGCGCGCAAATCCGGGCTGGCGGGCCGGGTGATCGCGGCGGCCGGCGGATCGGTGCAGGGCTTGCGCATTGCGGTGCTCGGGCTTGCCTTCAAACCCGAGACCGATGATTTGCGTGAAACGCCAGCGATCCCGCTGATCGACGGGCTGTGCGATGCCGGGGCGGTGGTGACGGCCTATGATCCGGCGGCGATGGCCGGCGCGCGAGCGTTGCTACCGGCGCGCGTCATTTTTGCCGAAGATGCGCAAAGCGCGCTGGATGGCGCGGATATTTTGGTCATTGCGACCGAATGGAATGCGTTTCGGGCGCTCGCCCCCACGCGCATCGCGGCGCTGATGCGCGGGAGAATTATCATGGATTTACGCAATATTTTTGACCCCAGCGCGATCCGCGCCGCCGGACTGATTTATCACGGCGTCGGGCGGGGCCGAACCCGCTCTTTTGATCCTGAAGCGGCTGAGGCATGAGCAGCACCATGAACGAACTCCCCCCAAACCAGCATTCCGCCCTGATGGATCATGAAGCCGTGGCCGACACTCCGCCACCGGCGATGCGCAGCGGCATTCCGCTGATTGGCAATTATCCGGATTATGCCAATCCCGATCTGGTCGATGCGATTCCGCTGGCGGCGCGCACCATCCTGGATGTTGGCTGCGGCGGTGGCGCGGTGGGTGCGGCCTATCGGCGGCGCAATCCGCGCGCGCGGATTTTGGGGATCGAGAGCGATCACGTGTCAGGCGCACGCGCCGCCGAGCGACTGGATGCAGTGCAGATCCTGGACGTTGAAGCAACGCCAATGCCGTTTGATCTGCCCAACGGGTTGGATTGTCTGATTTATGGCGATGCGCTCGAACATATGCGCGATCCGTGGGCATTGCTGCGCACACAGGCCGCCTATTTGAACGATGACGGCGCGGTGGTCATGTGCTTTCCCAATGTCGAGCATTTCAGCATCGTGTTTCGGCTGCTGAATGGCAATTTCGATTATGAGCCGGAGGGGCTGCTGGATCGCACCCATTTACGCTGGTTTACCCCCCGGATGATGGCCCGTGCCGTGAGCGATGCTGGGCTTACGCTGACCCGGTTTGTCGAGGCGATGCAGCCCGCATTGGCGGCGCTCGGCATTGATGCCAGTGAATATTTGAATCGGGCGGCGCCGGTGCAATTCATGCTGCGCGCGAAAAAATCGCCGCGTCCGCGCCTTGTGGTCAATGCCTCGATGCTGCCGCCGATCGGTGGCGTATCCGATGTGCGGGTGGTGGAGCCGATCCGGGCGATTTCGACCGATGCCTCAGTGCTCGCGAGTATTCGCACCGAACCCGATTTCGCGACCCTGTTGCCCGAGGCACCGCATATTGCGGTATTGCATCGCCCGTTGTTGCTCGGCGATGCCGGGATCGGGCGGGTGCGCTCCTTGATCGAGCGCGGCTTTTTGGTGGTCACCGAATTCGATGACCATCCGGTCTTCATGGAGAAAAACGGGGTTCCGACCGATCAATTATTCACCTTCAACGCAACCCATGCGATACAGACTTCCACCGAACCGCTGGCGGAGGCGCTGAGCGTCTATAATCCTGAAGTGGCGGTGTTCCCGAACGCGATCAGCGCGTTGGACGAGCCGGTGAATTTTACCAACCCCGAGCGAATGACGCTGTTTTTCGCAGCGTTGAACCGCGAGGAGGACTGGGCGCCGGTAATGCCCGCGCTGAACGAGGTGCTGCGGGCGGTGGGGCCCCGTTTGGCGGTGAACGTATTGCATGATCAAGGGTTTTTCGACGCGCTGGATACGCCGCACAAAACCTTCCTGCCAACAACTGATTACACTGCTTATCAAGCGGCGCTCGCACAGTCAGAAATTTGCTTCATGCCGCTGGGTGATAGCCTGTTCAACCGGGCGAAATCGGACCTGAAATTCATCGAAGCCAGTGCGGCGCGGGTGGTCTCGCTCGCGAGCCCCGTGGTCTATGAAAACAGCCTGATCGATGGCCAAACCGGATTATTATTCCGCTCGCCGGATGCGCTGCGTATGCAATTGCTGCGGCTGCTCGCCTATCCGGACGCGGCAAAGCGCATGGCCACGGCGGCGCGCGATTATGTGGCGCGCGAGAGAATGCTGGCCTATCAAACCAATGCACGGATCGACTGGTATCGCTCGCTGTGGGATCGGCGCGGAGCCTTAACCGAGGCGCTGCGGGCACGCGTGCCAGCCTTGTTCGGATAGTCTGGTTTTGAGCGAAAACGCACGCACCGCTCCGGATGCGGCGATCCAGGTGTTCTGGGCGGATCAGGCAGCGTCACCTTTCGATGGCGCTTGCCCCAATTGCGGCACGACCGGCGTCAAGCGCCGCGTGCTTGATGTCGCTTGGGTGGCGCCAAAATTGCCCAAGGGTGATCGCAAGGGCGTGTTTGCTTGCCCCGATTGTGATGCGCGGTTCTATCCGCCGCTGAAAGTGCCGAATTATCACGACCCGGACGTGATGGATTGGGGCTGGCACCAATTTCATATCCAGCAAGGCGCTGGGTTATTGCCGATTACCGATAAAATTTCGCGCATCGCTCGCCCCGCCTTGTCAAGCTGCCTCGAAATTGGCTGCGGCTATGGATTTGGGTTGGATTTCGCGATCCATGCGCTCGGCTGGCAGGCCAACGGCATTGATCCCTCGCCGATGGCGCAATTGGGTGGGCGCGATCTCGGTATTACCATCATCGATGGGTATTTTCCGCAGGCCGATCCGGCAAACCGGCTCTGGGATGTGATTGCGGCGACCGAGGTGATCGAGCATGTGCAGCGCCCGATCGATTTGCTGCGCGCTTTGCGCGAGCGGCTCGCCCCGGACGGGATTTTGCTGCTCACCACACCCGATGGGGCGGCGATTAACCAAGCGACCCCCGCCGCCGCCTTGGTGCAATTATTAGCGCCGGGCATTCACATGGTGTTTCAAACCGAGGCGAGTTTGCGGCGGCTCTTTGCCCAAACCGGCTTTGGCGCGGTGCAGGTCAGCAGCGATGGCCAGACGCTGACGGCCTATGCCGCGACCAGCGCCGCGCAATTGGCCTGCCTGACCGATGATCCCACCGCAAGGCGGGTGCGGTTTCGCGGCTATTTGGCGGTGCGGGCCGGTGATCCGGCCATCGATCCCGCGAGCGATTTGGGCCTGGGCTTTAATGGCCGAGATTTTTTTGAAGCGACGATCGATCAGGATTTCACGGCAGCTTCGATCACCCGCGCGCGGCTTTGGTCGGCAATTACGGCGCGCTTCGGTCTTGATTTGGACCGGCTCGAGACGATTCCACCTTCCTTCAGCGCGCTCAAGCTGAACGCGTTGAAAGACGCAATGCCGCTCAATCTCGGGATGATCCTCTATGCCGAAGCGAGCCGGTTGCGCGCCGATCCGGCCACGCGCGCGCGCGCGGCGCATCTCTTCCGACTGGCCCGCGCTGGCGCTTTGGTGCTGGGCGATGCGCTGGCGCGGCTGTCGCTGAATGATGGTCTGGCCGAGGATATCGCGTGGCGCGGGGGCGCGGAAGCCGCAATTGAGGCGGCGCGCTATGGCGACCCGGCAGCGCTCGATGATATTACGCGCCTCACCCCGCATCCCGATCGGGCTGGTGTGGTGTGGCGGGTGTTGATCGAGCTGGTCAACGCGGATGCCATCGCACAAGCACGTGCGCTGCACGCCCGAGAACGGCTCACCGATCCTGATCGCGAGGCGCTCGATGACGCGACTCGGCACGATGGCTGGATTGTGCTCGGGCAATTGGCGTTGGCGCCGGGCGGCGACCCGACGGGCGCTTTGGCCGTCGCGGCGCGGCTGGGAGCGGCGGAGCCGATGGCGGGAAATTTACGGCTCGGCGCCTTTACCCGGCTGGTCAATGCGGCACGGCTCGATGAGGCTGGCGCGCTGGTGCCGATGATCGAGGCGCTGATCACCGACCGGCGTGACGCGCCGAGCGATGATGCGGCGATCAGCTTGGCGGTGCTCGATTTATGCACCGGCAACGCCGCGCAGGCAGCACACCGGCTGGATGGCCGGGCGATTGCGTCGGCGCGCGCGGATCAACTCCGGCTGGATGCGCTGGTGCGTCTGGTTAATCAGGCGCGTTTTGCGCAAGCGGCTTCCCTCGTCGATCACTATGATCTGGTATCCTGCGCCCAAGCGCGGCGCGATGCGCTGGGGGCCGATGCGCGCCTGGCGTTAGGGCGGCTTTATTTGGCGGATCGATCATCGCGCCAACGCGATTTCGCGCAACGTCTGGCCGCACTGGATTTGCCCGCAGCCGCGCTCGCGGATTTATCACGCGATGGGTTCGTCCGGCTGGTCAATGATGGGGATTACACCGCGGCGCAGGCGCTTGACGAAGCAACACCGATTGCCGCGCTGAGCACCGCGACCGATGATCCGGCGCATAGCGATGCGCGGGCGGCGCTGGCCTTACTCGCGGTGGCATTGGGCGATCCGGCGCGCGCACCGGGCTTGATCGCTGGCTATCGGCTGAGTGCGCCACGCCAGCGGGCAATTTTGCTCGGCGCGTTCACCACGTTGGTTAATCAGGAACGCTATCAGGATGCGCGGGGGCTGGCGACGCGCCATGATGTGGCCCGCCTTGCGGCCGACCAACAGGATCAATCTGGGCAGGATGCGCGCATTGCTTTGGCGGTTTTGGATCTGGAGGGCGGCGATCCGGCTTTGGTGCCTGCGCGGCTGGCCGGGCTTACGCTGGATGCCGATCATCGGGCGAGCCTGCTGGGCGGCGCGTTCGTCCGGCTGGTTAATCAAAGGAGGTTCGCCGAGGCGGAGGCGCTGGGCCAAGCCGAGCGGCTCGATCCGGCGCCGAGCGATCCGAGCTTTGCCGATATCCGGCTCGCCCAAGCGCGGATTGCCCACGAGATTGGCGATCCGGCCCAAGTGGCGCCGCTGGTGGCGCCGCTGGTGGCGCCGCTGGTGGCGCCGCTGCGCGCCGGGGTCAACGGCGAGAAGCGGGATCGCGATATGTTGCTGCTGGGCGCGTTCATCCGGCTGGTGATGACGGGGCGCTATGCTGAGTCCGAGGCGATTACCGGCGTGGAAGCGCTGATCGCGCGCACTCAGGCGCAGGACCCGCGCTTGGCTTATGATGCGCAGATTGCGCTGGCGCAGCGCGATTTGGCGGTGGGTGATCCGGCGCTTGTGCCTGCGCGCATCGCGACGCTGGATCTGGAGCCCGCCATGCGACGCCCAATGGTGCTGGGTGCGTTCACCCGGCTGGTTCATCAGGCGCGCTATGAGGCGGCGGCGGCGCTGCGGGCGGAGGTCGCACCGTTCGTCGCGATTGATCAGGATCTGGAGCGGGCTGATCCAGTCGGCGATGATGCCGCACTCGCCTTGGCGCAATTGGATTTGGCGCAAGGCCAACCGGCTGCAGCACTCGCATGGGTCGCGCGGCGCGGCATTGACCCGGCAGCGATCCGGCGCGTGGTGCTCGGCGCATTCGTCGCCCTGGTCAATCAGGCCGCGTATGCGCAGGCGTTGGCGCTGCGGGAGGCCAAGCCGATTGGTGATTGGGCGATGGCCGATGATCCGTCCGGGGCGGATGCGGCGCTGGCGCTGATCGCGCTCGAGTTGGCCGCGGGTAACCCGGCGATGGTGCTGCATTGGCTGGAACACTGCCCGCGCCTGCCCGCCTTTGTGCGCGTCACGGCACCGGCCGAGGCATTCGTGCGGCTCAATAATCGCGGCGATTTCGCGTCGGCGCGGCGGGTTGCGGCGGCGTCCCGCTTACGCGAAGCGGGGGATTCGCTCCCCGCCGATTTGGCCCGCGACGTGGCGTTGGGATTGTTGCGGCTTGATCTGGCCGAGGGCTGCGTGATCGAGGATTTGCCCGCCCGCTTGGCGGCGTTGCGCGCGATTGGTTGCGTGTCCGCCGATGTGGAGCCATTGGCGCGGGCGGGTTTTTGTAGCGCGGTCGCCGCCGGGGCGATGGATAAGGCCGCGCCGCTGCTAACAGCGCTCGGTCTGAAAGGAGGTGCTTTTGCCAGTGCGGCGGGCGATGGCGCGCAAAGCCTGTATTTCGCGCTGGGCCTGTTTCATCTGGCACAAAACGCGCCGATCCGTGCCGAAGCGGCGTTTGCGGCGGTGCGCCGGGGCATTACCGCCACGCTGGAGCCCGGCGCCGCCGCACCTTCGTTATTTTGGGATGCGCTGCGCGGTGAATTGGTCGCACTGAACCGCTCGGAGCGCAGCATGGAAGCGGCGGCACTTGGCCGGGCGATGGTGCTCCGCTATGCGGGGGCTCCTACGGACATTAACCCGGAGCATAATACCGTCTGATGAGGCTTTCTCTCCGTCTGATTTATGAATGGTTGCTGACGCTGCGCAAGCAGGCGGTGTTTACTTATGCCCAAATCATTGGCCGGGTGCGCAACCCGCATCAGGTGATTCGGCAAATTCCCGAGCGCATCGAGCTTGGGCCGCGCGTCGCGCTGTTCATGCATTTCGATGGCAGCGGCGGGGCGCTCGGTGGTGTTTGTCACCAATGCGGGTCGGCTGACCGAGGCGGCGATTGCAGCGCTGGGTGATGCCGGTGCGAGCATCATGATCCGGCGCAATATCGGCTATGATTTTGGCGCCTGGCGCGACGCCATTGAAACATTGGCACTCCCGCGCGCGGACACTGAGGAGCTGATCATTTGCAATGACAGCGTGTTCGGCCCGGTGCGGCCGCTGGATCTGACGTTGCTGCGGCTGAATTATGACGAGGCGGATGTTTGGGGCCTGACCGAAAGCTGGCAGCGGCGCTATCATATCCAATCCTATTTCATCGCTTTTGGCCGCACCGCCTTGCATAATCCGGGATTTCGCAAATTCTGGGCGCAGGTGCTGCCCGCGCCGGCGAAATCCTTCATTATTCACCGCTATGAGGTTGGCCTGACCCAAGCGATGCTGAAAGCCGGGCTGCGGGTGGCGGCGGTGTGGCCTTATGAAACCCTGACCAAAATGGTGCTGCGCGAACAATTGCAGCCTTATCTGGAAGCCGAAAGCACCCAGGGCGCGAAGCTCGACCCGATGGATTTGACCCGTTG
>NCBV01000032.1 GCA_002279355.1 Acidiphilium sp. 37-60-79 | reverse complement strand
GTGGCGGAGGGAGTGGGATTCGAACCCACGGTACGCTTTCACGTACACACGCTTTCCAAGCGTGCGCCTTAAGCCGCTCGGCCATCCCTCCAGCTGGGTGCTCCCTTAACCCGTGCCATATCGCGGGGCAAGAGATGGGGGGATTGGGGTGGTTAGGTTTTCAATGCGGCGCGAATGGCCTCGAAGGCGGCGTTGGCGAGGGTTGCGTCCGGGCCGCCGGCTTGGGCCATGTCGGGGCGACCGCCGCCGCCTTTGCCGCCGGCAGCTTCGGCGGCGGCGCGGACCAGGGTTACGGCGTTGAATTGGTTGGTCAGATCGGCGGAGACGGCAACCACGAGGCTGAGTTTGGCTTCGGCGGTGGAGGCGACGGCGGCAATGCCGGAGCCGATTGATTTGAGGATCGAATCGGCGATTGATTTGAGCTCGCGGGGGGCGACATCGCCCAAATCGCGGGCGGCGAGTTTCACGCCAGCGATCTCTTCGATTGCGGCATCGGCGGCACCGGTGGCGAGTTTACGTTGTAGCTCGCTGAGTTGGCGTTCCAGGCGCTTGCGCTCATCGAGCAGGGCGCTGATGCGGGTTGGCAGTTCGGACGGCAGGGCTTTGAGCACGTTGGCCGCTCGGGCCAGCGTATCGGCATCGGCTTCGATCACGGCGAGGGCGGCTTCGCCGGTGACCGCTTCGATGCGGCGAATGCCGGCCGCGACGCCCGCTTCGGAGAGAATGCGAAAAGCGCCGATATCGCCGGTGCGACGGACATGGGTGCCGCCGCAAAGCTCGATCGAGTAGGCGGATTTGCCGTCATCCCCCTCGCCCATCGACACCACACGCACTTCATCGCCGTATTTTTCGCCAAACAGCGCCATCGCGCCGCGCTTGACCGCTTGATCGGGCGTCATGAGCCGGGTTTCAACCGGGGAATTTTCGCGAATGCGGGCATTGACCGCCCGTTCGACGTCACGCAATTCCACGAATGTGACAGGCCGGGGCTGAGAGATGTCAAAACGCAGACGATCGGGGGCGTTTAGACTGCCTTTTTGCGTCACATGTGGGCCGAGGGCGCGGCGTAGCGCCTCGTGCAGCAAATGGGTGGCGGAGTGATGGGCGCGAATGGCGGTGCGGCGCTGATGGTCCACGGCAGCGTGGATGGTTTGCTGGACGGATAATGTGCCCGCCTCGATCTGGCCAAGATGCACGATCAGGTCGCCGATTTTCTTTTGCGTATCGCGCACAATGATGCGCGTGTCCCCGGCGGTGAATGTGCCGGTATCGCCGACTTGCCCGCCGCTTTCGGCGTAAAATGGGGTTTGATTGAGAATGATGGCGACCTCTTGGCCTGCGGTTGCGGAGGGCACCGATGCGCCATTTACCACTAACGCGAGCACGCTGGCATCGCTGGCTTCGCTGTGATAGCCGAGAAATTCTGTGGCGCCGATTTGATCGCGCAAATCATACCAGAGCTGTTCGTTCGCGGCATCGCCGCTGCCGGCCCAGGCGGCGCGGGCGCGGGTTTTTTGCTCAGCCATTGCCGCGTCAAACCCGGCGCGATCAAGGACGCGGCCTTGCTCGCGCAAGGCATCTTCGGTCAAATCGAGCGGGAAGCCGAACGTGTCATAGAGCTTAAAGGCGACCGCGCCGGCTAACGGTGCGCCACCGCCCAAGCGGGCGACCTCGTCATCGAGCAGGGACAGGCCACGCTCTAACATGATTGCGAATTTTTGTTCTTCGAGTTTGAGGGTTTCGATAATGAGCGCTTCGGCGCGCGGCAATTCAGGATAGGCGACGCCCATTTGCCGGGTGAGGGCGGGCACTAAACGGTAGATAAACGGCTCGCGCATGCCCAGGCGATGGGCGTGGCGCATCGCCCGGCGCATGATCCGGCGCAGCACGTAGCCGCGCCCTTCATTCGAAGGCAAGACGCCATCGGCGATGATAAAGGCGGTGCTGCGCAAATGATCGGCGATCACCCGATGGCTGATTTTATGCGGGCCATCAGGATCGGTATTCGAGGCCTCGGCGGAGGCCATGATCAGGGCGCGTAGCGTATCGGTATCGTAATTATCGTGTTTGCCCTGCAAAATAGCGGCGAATCGCTCAAGGCCCATGCCGGTATCGATGGACGGGCGCGGCAGCGGCGTGAGGGTTTTCGCGGCGTCTTCAAAGAATTGCATGAAGACGAGGTTCCAGATTTCGATGAACCGATCGCCATCTTCATCGGGGCTTCCTGGCGGTCCGCCGGGGACGGCAGGGCCATGATCGTAAAAAATTTCCGAGCACGGCCCGCACGGGCCGGTTTCGCCCATGCGCCAGAAATTATCATCGGTTTTGATCCGAATGATCCGCTCATCGGGCAGGCCGGCAATTTTGTGCCAGAGTAAGGCGGCATCATGATCGTCGTGAAACACCGTGACCAATAGGCGATCTTTGGCCAAGCCGAAATCGCGGGTCAGCAAGGTCCATGCATGGGTGATGGCTTGTTCTTTGAAATAATCGCCGAACGAAAAATTACCGAGCATTTCAAAGAACGTGTGATGGCGCGCGGTGTAGCCGACATTGTCCAGGTCGTTATGCTTGCCGCCGGCGCGCACGCATTTTTGCGCGGAGGTGGCGCGCAGATAGGGGCGCTTTTCCTGGCCGGTGAAGACGTTCTTGAACGGCACCATGCCCGAATTGACGAAGAGCAGCGAGGGGTCGTTGCGCGGCACGAGGGGTGCGCTGGGGACCAGCTCATGGCCGTTGCGGGTAAAATAATCGAGGAAGGTTGCGCGGATATCATTACTGGAGGTCATGGAGCGGTGTGAAGTCCCTGAATGCTGCGGTTGCGCAAGGCATACCGCAGCAATTCAGACCTGTCATCCCACCGGGCTTATTCGGCGGCTTCGGCGGCCTCATTATCAGAGGGGGCGACCATCATGGCTTTTTCCACCACGGCGGCTTGGTCGCGAATGCGTGCTTCGATGGTTGCAGCGATATCCGGGTGATCGCGCAGGAATTGCTTGGCATTTTCGCGCCCTTGGCCGACCCGTTGGCTGTCATAGCTGAACCAGGCGCCGGATTTCTCAACAATGCCGGCCTTCACGCCGAGATCGATCAGCTCGCCCACTTTGGAAATGCCTTCGCCATACATGATATCGAACTCGACTTGACGGAATGGCGGCGCGAGCTTGTTTTTCACCACTTTGACCCGGGTTTGATTGCCGGTGACTTCTTCACGGTCTTTGATTGCGCCGATGCGTCGGATTTCCATGCGCACCGAGGCATAAAATTTCAGCGCATTGCCGCCCGTGGTGGTTTCCGGATTGCCAAACATCACGCCGATTTTCAGGCGAATTTGGTTGAGGAAGATCATCATGGTCTTGCTGCGCGAGATGGAGCCGGTGAGTTTGCGCAGCGCTTGGCTCATCAGACGGGCATGAAGGCCGACATGGCTATCGCCCATTTCGCCTTCGAGTTCGGCGCGCGGCACCAACGCGGCGACACTATCGATCACCAGCACATCGATCGCGCCGGAGCGGACCAGCGTATCGGCGATTTCCAGCCCTTGCTCGCCGGTATCCGGTTGAGAAATCAGTAGATTATCAACATCGACGCCGAGCTTGCGGGCATAGATCGGGTCGAGCGCGTGTTCGGCATCGATGAAGGCGCAGGTGCCGCCGCGCTTTTGCGCTTCGGCAATGGCGTGCAAAGCCAAGGTGGTTTTACCCGAGGATTCTGGCCCGTAAATTTCGATCACCCGGCCACGCGGAAAGCCCCCAATGCCCAAAGCGAGATCCAGCCCCAACGAGCCAGAGGGCACCACGTCGATTTCCTCATTGCCTGGGCGCGCGCCCATGCGCATGATCGACCCTTTACCAAAGGCACGCTCGATTTGCGCGAGGGCGGCGTCAAGAGCCTTGTTTTTTTCCATCGAAATTTCCTTTGCGGGCGGCGCGTTACAACTTTAAGGCGAACTACCTATAAAACAATCGCACCGATGCGTCGAGGCGTGGTCGCCGCGAATCGGTGAGACTTACCATCGCATGTAGAGAACAGAACAGCAACACCATCGTAAAGGATTTGTTAAGAATTTGTTCTGGAAGTGTTCACTTTTTCCGGCTCGTCGAGCCAGCCGCGCTCGGCCACCAATGTTTCGATGCGCCGCATTGCTTCGGCCATCGGCACCCCTTGCGAGCGCCATGAGGCGCGCAGGGCCCGAAGCTCGATCAGCCGGTCGGCCCAACGCCCATCGAACATCGCTTCAAGCCGTCGCCGGATCAAGCCTGCGAGGCCGGGGGCGGCACCGCCAGTTGAAATAGTCAACAGCAAATCACCCCGGCGAATTTCAGCAACAGAGTGAAAGTCGCAAAAAGCTGGCACATCCTCGATATTGACCAGCAGCATGCGCGCCCGTGCGGCTTTAGCGAGCGGTTCGGCCTTTATGGCATCGAGATCGACAATCCACAGCGTGTGCAGCGCCGCGAGATCCTCAGTGTTGGGCAGGCGCGACCGCCACGCATCGCTGGCGGCCGCTTGCAACTCAGGAATTGGCGCATCGGCAAACAGCAAAACATCCGCCGCCCCGGCCGCTCGCAGCGCATTGAACCGACGCAATGCCAACGAACCGTTCCCACAGACGGCGAGACGAACAAAGCGTGGATCAAGCGCGATCGGGATCATTGTTTAGCCAATGCGCAGCAAGAGCAGGATGGCTGATGCGGCCATCACGATCCAGGTGATCAGCGCAGCGGGCGCGCGAAACAGATATTGTTGCAACGAGTTTTCCTTGGCGAGCATGCCCACCGGATGCATCAGGCGCACAAGGGTGAGCGGTAAGAGCAGCAACGTCATGGTAAAGGCCCCTGCCCCGCGCGCTTCGAGCAAGGCGCAGACGATGAGAATGATCGGCACATATTCGATGAAATTGGCGTGGGCGCGGATGCGGCGTTGCAGCGCATCATGCCCGCCATCGCCATGAATGACTTTGAATTTACCCCGCCCGATCACCACCCATAATGATAAGGCGAGATAAATCAGCGCCAAAATAGACGCATAGAAAGCAGTAACGGCCGGGAAGACCATTTTGGCTCCTTCAGAGTGCGAGGGTTGCTTCGGCTTGGGCGACCACGGCACGGAGCGCACCTGGTTTGAACGGCGATTGTAATTTAGCGGCGGCGACCAGACCACCAAACGGCGCCGAACCGCCGAGGCCGCAAAGTGCGACATATGTATCGAAACTGGCGCGATAGTCTTTCTCCGATTCCACCCAGAATTGCAAAGCGCAGCATTGCGCCAGGGTATAATCGATATAGTAGAAGGGCGCGCTATAGATATGCGGCTGGCCTTGCCAGCGCGCCCCTTTGGCGGGGTATGAGAGATCGCCCCAATCGCGCCAGGGCATGTAGATTTTTTCTAACGTATGCCACATTGCATGGCGTTCGGTGGGTGTTGCGTTCGGGTTGGCATAGACTTCGTGCTGAAAATGATCGACGCAGACGCCGTAAGGCAAAAATTCAAGCGCGCCGATCAGATGCATGCGCCGGTAGCGCGCTGTTTCCGCGCCTAACAGCGGGGCGAGATGCGGATAGGCCAGAAACTCCAAGCTCATCGAATGGATTTCTGCCGATTCCATAGTGGGCCAGAGATAATCAAGGGCGGGTTGGTGGCGGCTTTGATAATTCTGGAACGCATGGCCCATCTCGTGGGTAAACACGTTGATGTCGTGATGGGTCCCGTTAAAATTGGCAAAGATATAAGGCATGCCGACCGAAGGGAACGAGGTGCAAAAACCGCCGCCGCGTTTGGTGGGGCGATTTTGCAAATCGAGGAAGCCGCCTTCGTTCATTTGTTGATAAAAGGCAGCGATCCGGCCATCCATTGCAGCGAACATGTCATTGGCCTTGGCCACCAGCGTGTCATGATCGCCCTGCGGCTTGGGGTTGCCTGCGGGGTCGATAATCGCTTCGTCCCAGGCATATAGATGATCGAGACCATTATCACGGCAGCGCTGATCGACAATTTTAGCGACCAGCGGCACGACATGGGCGAGCACCTCGGCGCGATAGGTCGCGACCTCGGCCGGGCCGTAATCGAGGCGCCCCATTCGCCGATAGCCGAGCGCGATGAAATTTTCATCGCCCAAGGCGCGGGCCATTTTATCGCGCCGCTTGACCAGACGATCATAAATATCATCAAGCTGGTCGGCATTTTTTTCAAAAAATGCCCAACGCGCCCGCGCCGCCCGATGGCGCATATCGCGGTCCATGCTCTCGCCATAGGGGGTTAATCCGGCAAGATTGAGGGTTTGGCCGTCAAACTCGATTTTTGCCGAGGCTAGCAGGGCGGTATAATCGCTGCTAAGCTTGGCTTCCTGCTCCAGATCATCAGCGATTATCGGATCGAACGTGGTGACGTCGTTGCGCCAAATATCGAGCGCGTGCCGACCATAGAGCGCCTCAATCGGTGCGGGATCGAGCGCTAACAGGCGCTGCTTGAGCTTGGTATCATGGCCGGTAATGACCGGGCCGAGCGCGTCGGCATATTCGCGGGCGGCTTTGGCATCGGCATCCGCGGTGTCTTGCGAAAAACGCAGCTCGACCATAGATGACCAGGTTCCGATATCACGGCGGATTTGCTCCCAAGCTGCTAACGCCTCGCCGAGCGTGCCGCGATCCAGCATCGCATGGAGGCGGGCGTAATCGGCATCCAGGCTTTCAGCGCTTGGGGTGGTGGTGGTGATGCTTGCAAATTTCATTGGTCTGTTCCTGTTATTCGGTCAAAAGTCCCAAAGCCTGCCGCTCGAATAAGCGCCGGTAGATGCCGCCCGACTGCGCCGTTAAGGCGTCATGCGTGCCCTCTTCCACAATCGAACCTTGGTCGAAAACCAAGATTCGGTCTAGTGCGCGCACCGTGGAGAGGCGGTGTGCAACGACAATCACTGTGCGACCGGTCATGAGCCGCTCCACCGCCTGCTGGATCAGCGCCTCGGATTCGGAATCGAGACTTGCCGTCGCTTCATCCAAAATCAAGATCGGCGCATCGGCTAAAAAGGCCCGTGCAATCGCGACGCGCTGGCGCTCGCCGCCCGATAATTTTACCCCGCGCTCGCCGACCAGCGTGCGATAGCCGCGTGGCAAGCGCATGATGAAATCATGAGCATTGGCCAGCATCGCCGCTTGCTCGATCTCGGCCATGCTAGCATCGGGACGGCCATAGGCGATGTTCTCGGCGAGGCTACGGTGAAACAGGATTGGCTCCTGGGCAACAATCGAGATGGCGCTGCGCAGGCTTTGCTGGGTGACCTGCGCGATATTTTGCCCATCGATCATGATGCGCCCGCCCGTGACGTCGTGCAGCCGTTGGATGAGCTTGACGAAGCTGGTTTTGCCCGAGCCGGAATGGCCCACCAGCCCGACGCGTTCGCCGGGGGCGATGCGCACCGATAGGGCGCGAAATAGCGGCCGGACATGCGCGCCATAGGCAAAATCCACCTGCTCGAAACTGATCGCCCCTTGGACGATGCGGGCCGGTCGTGCGGCTGGGTGATCGGCGATGGCGAAGGGTTGCGCTTCCATGCGCACCATATCCTCCATTTCGTTCACCGTGCGTTGGATATTGGCAATATGATAGCCCATATCACGCAAATATCCGAGCACGATCAAGTAAGCGGTGATAACGGTGGCGACTTCGCCAGCACTGGCCCGACGCAGCCACCATAAATAGAGCGCAAGACCAATAATCGCGATCCGCAACACTAAGAGAGCGGTGCTTTGACCGGTGCCGACATTATTGCCGCGCATCCAATAGCGCCGCGTGCGACGTTGCCATTTGCTCACCACTTGGGTCAATTTATCATCTTCACGCGCTTCGGCGGCAAACCCTTTGACCACGGCATTGCACGACACCGCATCGGCCAGGGCTGCGCCCATGGCGGTGTCGCAGCGATTGGAGAGTTGCGAGGCAGGCGAGACATAGCGCGTTTGGAGCAGCATGGTGGCGGTGACATATATCATAGCACCACCTGCAATCAGCAAACCCATCGCCAGCGAGCGCACGCCGAGCATGATCGAGGTGCCGATCAGCACCGAGGCGGCGGGCAACAGGGCGATTAACACGGTGTCGTTGAGCAGATCGGTCGCCCAGATGCCGCGAGTGATTTTACGCACGATGGCGCCGGCGAAATTATTGGCGTGCCAATCGGCGGCGAATCGCTGCACACGATAGAAGGATTCGCGTGCCATCTCGCCCATCATCGCCAAGGTGAGCATCACGATTGCGCGAAACCCGATAAAGCGTAGCACGGTTTGTGCCGCCCCCAGGGCCGCGATGATCATGAGCGCGCGCTCTGCCGCAGCCAACCCGCTGGCGTTGCGCTGCGCCACGGCATTGATCAAATTGCCCGCGTAAACCGGCATGAACACGTCGGTCAGCGTTGCCAATATCATGGCGGTTGCCGTGATCGTTACCCAGAGCGGGTGCTGGAGCCAGCGCCGACCGACAAAGCCGAACACGGCCCGGAACGGCGATCCGATCGCCTGATCGCGTAAAGACATTTTTACTCCGCTCCGCTTGCGCGGAAACGTCCTTTAGAGAATTGGAAATTTAAGAAATCACGCCATCACGGGAGACGGCGACATCCGCGCGAACTAACGGTAAAATCGCTCGCAGGCGCCGCTCATAGGCTGATAGCCAGCAAGAGGCGGAACGGACACAATATACATCAACGCCTCCTGGGTTTGAGTTCAGGGTTGAAGCGATATCATTGGGCGACCGGCTTGTCTAGCAAAATATCGGTGCAGAATTTTATTTTAGGGGCGTGGGCGTTATTGAAAAAAAACGACTAAAAATCATTGGAAAATTCAATAAATTGGTCGTTTGATCTGTCCGCCTTGCATGGGGGCGGCGACGCCGGTGGTGCTCGGGAGTGATAAGGGCAGGCCGCGCGCGACCCGGATTGCCAAAAAGCCGAAACATTGCGCTTCCAGCGCATCACCATCCCAGCCGACCTCCTCGACCGGTTCTACCGGCACCGCGAACCGCGCGCGCAATGCGGCCATGATTGCGTGGTTATGCCGCCCGCCGCCGGTTACTAACAGCCGCTGGAGACCCGGCGGCACGGGTGCTTCGGCGATTGACGCGGCGGTAAACGCTGCCAGCGTCGCCGCACCATCGGCGGGCGATAGGCCGGTCAGGCTTTGACCAATCGAGCCAGAAAAATGCAGCCGATCCAGTGATTTAGGGGCTGGACGGGCGAAATAAGGATCAGCCATCAGTTTTGCCAAACGATCCTCCGCCACGGCGCCGCTCAGCGCCAACGCCCCGTCGCGATCAAATGGCTCGCCGGTATGGTGGTGCACCCAATCATCCAACGGGCCATTGCCGGGTCCGGTATCGCAGGCCAAAATCGCGCCATCGGCGCCCAGCCATGTGATATTGGCCACGCCGCCAATATTGACGATCATCAGCGGCTTTTCGAGCGTGGCGGCGAGGGCTTGGTGAAATAGCGGCACCAAAGGCGCGCCCTCGCCGCCCGCCGCCATATCGGCGCTGCGAAAATCATATGCGACTTGCATGCGGGTTTTATGCGCAAGCACGGAAGGATCGCCGATCTGCCAGGTTCGACGCTGCTGCGGATTGTGCAAAATTGTCTGGCCGTGAAAGCCGATAATATCGGCGCCGCGCGCCAGCAACACCGCCGCCTCGGCGTGACGCTCGGCGATGATATGGGCGAGATCGGTGATTTCGGGATCGTCGGTGGCAAGCTCCGCGGCACGGTTGAGCAGGGCGCGCAGGCGGATGCGCAGCGCATCCTCGTAAAACAAGGTCGCTTTGGGGCCGAGAGCGAAAATCTGTTCGCCATCAGACTCGATCCAGGCGGCATCGACGCCATCGAGCGAGGTTCCGCTCATTAATCCAATCGCCCGCCGAATCATTGTACCGTCTATTCCATACTCTGACATCCCCTCTGTTTGGCGCGGCGCGCAAATCAGGGCAAGGTGAGTCGATGGTGGGGAGAGCGACAATGATGGAGCCGACGAGCCTGCTTCGTGCGCTATTTGATGCGGCGGTTGCTGCGGCGAGTGGTGAGCGGCTGTTGCCGTTTTTACCGGCGCCGCCGCGCGGGCGGACTTTGGTGGTCGCGGCCGGGAAAGCCGCGGCTGCGATGGCGCAGGTGGTGGCGCAGACTTGGCCGGCCGAGGCATCGCTTTCAGGTTTTGCGGTGACGCCTTATGGCCATGGCGTTGGCGCGATCCCGCGTATTGCCACGATTGAGGCTGCGCATCCGGTGCCGGATCAGGCCGGTTTGGATGCTGGGGCGCAGATTTTGGCGCAAGCGCGCTTGCTGGGCGCGGATGATTTGTTGCTTTGCCTGATGTCGGGTGGGGCGTCGTCATTATTGACGGTGCCTGCGGCGGGGTTGAGCCTTTCGGATAAGCAGGCGATCAATCGGGGCTTGTTGCGCTCGGGTGCTGATATTCGCACGATGAATGTGGTGCGCAAGCATCTTTCCGCGATCAAAGGCGGGCGGCTTGCGGCGGCGGCGGCACCCGCGAGGATCGTGACGCTCGCGATTTCGGATATTCCTGGCGATGATCTTGCGGTGATCGGCTCGGGGCCAACCTGCCCGGATCCGAGTACCAGCGCCGAGGCGCTGGCGGCGCTGGTGCGCTACCAGTTTTCGGCTCCGGCAGGCGTTATGGCGCATCTGACCAGTCCATCAGCGGAAACGCCGAAACCTGGCGATCCGATTTTTGCCGGGTCACACGCCGACCTCGTGGCGACGCCTGCGGATGCGCTGAAGGCGGCTGCGGCCCTCGCCCGATCAATGGGGGTGGTGCCGATTATCCTGGGCGATGCGATCGAAGGGGAAGCGGCGGCGATTGCCCGACAGATGGCCGCCCAGGCGCTGGATTATGCGCGATCATCGGCTGAGCGGCCCTGCGTGCTGCTATCGGGCGGCGAAACCACCGTTACGTTGCCAGCCGAGCCAAGCCCCAATGCGCGCGGCGGGCGCAATAGCGAATTTTTACTGGCTCTGGCGATCGCGCTGGGCGGCGATCCGCGCGTTTACGCGCTGGCTTGCGACACTGATGGGATCGATGGGTCGGAGAACAATGCTGGTGCGGTGATCACGCCGAGCAGTCTGGTCCGCCTTGCCGCCCAAGGGTTGCAGCCGGAGGCGCTGCTGGCGGCGCATGCATCCTATACCGGCTTTGATGCGCTCGGTGATTTGATTGTGACCGGCCCGACCCGCACCAATGTCAATGATTTTCGGGCGATTTTGATTGTTTAAGGAATGAGACCTAGCCCGCCTCGGGGGCTTTGGGATGGCTGGTAGCGGCGGGCGGATTTGAACCACCGACCAAGGGATTATGATTCCCCTGCTCTACCACTGAGCTACGCCGCCGGAGAGAAAATTAACGATAACGCGGGATACAGGCCGGATTGGATGAAGTCAACGTGTGCGATCAGCGGGTGGGCGTGGGCGGGGTTGTTGAATAATCATAGAAGCCGCGACCTGATTTGCGGCCAAGCCAGCCAGCGGCCACATAGTTTACCAACAGCGGACAGGGCCGGTATTTATCCTCGCCAAGCCCCTCATGGAGCACGCGCATCACGTCCAGCACGATATCCAGCCCGACGAAATCGGCGAGGGTCAGCGGGCCCATCGGGTGCGAGGCGCCGAGCTTCATGCCTTGATCGATCGAGGTGATCGTGCCGATGCCTTCATGCAGGGCAAAAATGGCCTCATTGATCATCGGCACCAAAATACGGTTGACGATGAAGCCGGAAAAATCCTGCGCCATAATCGTGGTTTTGCCCATGCGCTGGGCCAGGGCTTCGACCGCGCTGATGGTGGCGGGGCTGGTGGCCAGCCCGCTGATGATTTCGACCAGCTTCATCATCGGCACCGGGTTGAAGAAATGCATGCCGACGAAACGATCGGCGATGCCGCTAGCATGACCGAGTTTGGTGATCGATATTGACGAGGTGTTGGAGGCCAGGATCGCGTGGGGTGCCAGATGCGGCAGGAGTTGTGCATAGACCGCGCGCTTGATGTCTTCGCGCTCGGGCACCGCTTCGATCACGATGTCGCAGAGGCTGAGCGCGTCATGGGTGGTGGCGCCTTTGACCCGCGCCAGCGCGGCTTGTTCGGCGGTTTGATCGATCGTGCCTTTTTGCACTTGCCGTTCGAGATTTTTGGCCATGGTGGCGAGGCTTTTATCCAGCACCGGCTGCGCGGTATCGACCAGCACGACATTCAACCCGGCCAGAGCGGCGACATGGGCGATACCATTGCCCATCGCGCCGGCGCCGAGCACGCCGACGGTATTGAGGGTCATATCAGCCAAGCTCCTTCTCGAGCTCTGGCAGGATGGTGAAGAGATCACCGACGAGGCCGTAATCCGCGATTTGGAAAATCGGCGCTTCTTCATCTTTGTTGATGGCAACGATGACTTTGGAGTCTTTCATGCCCGCGAGATGCTGGATGGCGCCGGAAATACCGACCGCGATATATAAATCAGGGGCGACGATTTTACCGGTCTGGCCGACTTGATAATCGTTCGGCACGAAACCGGCATCCACCGCCGCGCGCGAGGCGCCGACGGCGGCGTGGAGCTTATCGGCCACCGGATCGAGCAATTTGGTGAAATTCTCGCCATTTTGCATGCCGCGACCGCCGGAAATCACAATTTTTGCTGCGGTGAGTTCCGGGCGCTCGCTCTTGGACAGCTCGGCGCTGACGAATCGCGAGGTGGCGCTGCTGGACGCGGCATCGATCGCCTCTATCGGGGCGGACCCGCCGGTCGCCGGGGCGGGATCGAAACTGGCGGCGCGCACGGTGATCACTTTTTTGCTGTCGGATGATTTGACAGTCGCCATCGCGTTGCCGGCATAGATCGGGCGGACGAAGGTGTCGGCATCGATGACTGTGGCAATATCACTGATGGGTTGAACATCGAGCAACGCGGCTAAGCGCGGCATGACATTTTTACCAATCGCAGTCGAAGCGGCGAGAATATGGCTGTAATCGGGGGCCAAGCGGAGCAGTAAATCCGCGAGCGGTTCGGCCAGCGCGTGGGCATAGCCGGGGCCATCGGCCACCAGCACCTTTGCCACACCGGCGACCGCCGCACTCGCTTGCGCGGCCTGGGCTACGTTTTCGCCTGCGACCAGCGCATGCACGGTGCCAAGCTGAGCCGCCGCCGCGATGGCGCTGCGGGCTGGCTGCTTGATGCTGACGCCATCATGATCGATGAGAACCAGTATTTGCAACATCTCAAATCACCTTCGCTTCGTTACGCAGTTTTTCGACGAGTTCCTGCACGGTTTTGACCTTGATACCGGCTTGGCGCTTGGCCGGTTCGACCACTTTCAGCGTGGTCAGGCGCGGCGCCGGATCGATACCGAGATCGGCCGGTTTGATGGTTTCGATCGGCTTTTTGCGGGCCTTCATGATGTTCGGCAGCGACGCATAGCGCGGCTCGTTCAAGCGCAGATCGGTGGTGATGACGGCCGGCAGGTTGAGCGAGAGGGTTTCCAACCCGCCATCGATTTCACGGATCACCGTGGCTTTATCGCCTTCGAGCGATAATTTGCTGGCGAACGTGCCTTGCGGCCAGCCGAGCAAGGCGGCGAGCATCTGGCCGGTGGCGTTCATGTCATCATCGATGGCCTGTTTGCCCATAATGACCAAGTGCGGTTGCTCGCGCTCAATCAGCGCCTTGAGCAATTTCGCCACCGCGAGCGGTTGCAGCTCGATATCGGTTTCCACCAGAATGCCACGATCCGCCCCCATTGCCAGCGCCGTGCGCAGGGTTTCCTGACAAGCGGCGATGCCCATCGAGACCGCGATAATTTCGCTGACCGTGCCCTTTTCTTTCAGGCGCACCGCCTCTTCGACGGCGATTTCATCGAACGGGTTCATCGACATTTTGACGCCGGCCAATTCGACGCCGGAATTGTCCGATTTCACCCGGATTTTCACATTATAATCAACGACGCGTTTGACAGGAACCAGCAATTTCATGGTACTACCGTTGGTTGGTTGATGAACATTTACCCTGGGAATGGGGATGGTCTATTGAAGGGCAAGTGGCAAGTCAATGCTTACGGATGTTTACTGACGTTTACGGAAGGGGTTGGCATATCGTTGTTGAATAGCCGACCCAGCACGCCCGGTGTGAGGGCCGAGAGCGGATTGACGCTGATGGTCGGGTTGGCGAAGGGGCCGCGCAATTCGTAATGCGCGGCGAACAGGCCCCCGCCTTTGGCCGGGCGAAAGAGCTTGCCGAGCAACGGTATTTTACCGGGCAGCGTGTTCAGCGCATAGGCGGGAATAATGGTACCAACGATGGCGTAATGTTTGCTGGATAGATCAATCTGGCCGGCCGCCGTTAGGCCGAGCGACTCGGAAAATGCGCGGCCCCGTGCGATCGTCAGTAGGCCGTGAGCCAGCCGCAGCCTTGCGACCATGCGGGTGAATGCAAGGCCCGGACCTGAGGTCGCGTCTCCGATGCCATACACGGTCATGCCTTGCAAGACTTTGCCGATGATCGGTGTATGCGGAATTCGAAATGTTGTCAGGTTGGCGCGGCCATCCAGCCCGTTAGCCCCAAATTGACCAATCAGGCTGAGATCACCGCCGGAAATGAGATGACCAACACCGAGGCTCGCGAGCAACGCGCCGGTATGCGACGAGGTGACCTGCAGATTGAGCGCGGCGCCGGACCGTCTGAGGCGCATTGTGGTTATGCCCTGACCGGCACCGAGCTTGGGGGCGGCGGTTGCTGTCAGCACATCCAGATCATTGCCCGTGCCGAACGCAACGATATGGGCGGCATTCAGCGGCAATGCTGGCGCGGGGGCCAGGCGAACTTGGTCGAAATGCGCGTCCAGATGCCAGAGCGGACCAGCCTTGCGGTTGGGCGGCGCGCTCTTGGTGGAGCGCGTGCCCTGCCTGATCGCGTGGGTTAGATCAAGCTCTTGGCCCTGCACGCGCCCTTGCCACGCCATACCGCGATGCATAGGCGGAGTGAGGCTGCCATGGGCACGGGTGGCGCCAATGCGCAGCTGCTGAATACGCAATGATCGACCTGCGCCGGTCGCGGCGATCACCAAGGCTGGTGCTTGGGCTTCCAGGCTGGTGATGCGCCAGGGCTGATGGGCCGGAAAGGCGAGGCCGAGCCAGGCGGACGCTGGTTGATCGGCGGGTTTGCGCCATCCAAGCGCAGGGATTGCAAAGCTGGGCTGGGCCAAATCCATCGTCAGCGCGAGCGAACCGGCGCCTGCTTTGGTTTGATACACCAGCGACACGGGGGCCGAGCCATGCAGCCAATATCCGGCGGGCAGGCCAAGATTTTGCGCGGAGACCCGGTTCAAGGCCGACTGCGCTTGCAACCGGAATGTGCCGGACGGCAAATTCATCCGCGCGGTAAACCGCGTCGCCGATTGCGCCACCAAGCCAGTGCCGTGCAGCGCCAGATGGTGCAAATCAACATCGAGATGCGCCGATCCCTGTTGGATCGGCAATCCGGCGATGGGCGCCCAATCCACATCGCTGAGATCGACCGAGGCGGTTAGTGCGACATCGTGGAGTTTCAGCGGTTTGACCAGCGGCAATTCGGCTTTGATCACGGCGGTAAAATTGCCGGTGATGCCGGTAAAGGCGAGCGCGCGGCGGGCGAGGGACAAAGGCGGTTGGTTGAGCGCGGGGATGGCGGCTGCGATCGGGCCAGCGAGATCGGCCTTGATGGTGGCGTGTTGGCGCGGTTGGGTCAGTCCGGTGATGACCATGCCGCCATGGACGTTCGCACCCGCGAGCATGCCCGATTGTGCGACGATGGTGATTTGATCGGGATTATCGATATGCAGCGTGCCACGCAAATTGCTGATCGGCGCCGCGCCGGCGAACCAGTCGAGCGTGAGGGCGCGGGCAGCGAATCCACCCTCGAATTGCGTGATCCGGAAAGACGGTGCCAGCACGAACCCCAACGATATTGCGCCATGGCTGGCCTGCCCGGCCGGTATCCGGTTGCGCACGAATAGCCGCACATTGGGGATGAAGTGTTGGGGCCAATAGGCGAGCAAAGCGGGTGCCACAGCGTGGTCCACCGCGAGGTGCAGCACCCCCGCTTTGGCGCCGGCAAGGGCGAGATGACCCGTGCCGGTGATGGTCGGTGCCACGCCGTCCCGCGGTGCGAGCGTGATATGCGCGGTGGTCAAACGGAGCGATGCACCATTGAGGGTCGCGGCGAGGGTGCCGGACGCGATGGGAATGGCGCTGCCATCAAGCATCACGGTTCCCGCGCCGAGCGAGGCCGTGGCGGTGATGCGCGATGCGGGGCGCCGGGGGCCGATGGGCCACCGGACCGACATCCCGACGGGCAGATTGATCCAGGCAAATTGCCGGTCATCCGGCAGCAACTGCGCTAGGTTCACCGGCGCGAGGGTTGCACTCACTTGGCCGAGTCCGTTGCGGGCGGCGACAGCGACTTGCACACGCAATTTGGTGCCGCCATGGGAAAAAATAGCGACGGCGCCGCCCGACACTTGACCATTGGCGGTGCGCGTCACTTGCAGGTCCGCACCAGTCGCGGCAAGCGCGATCGGGTCTTGGTCGGCGCCGATATTAATTGTGGCATTCTCGATGCGGATACGGCGCAAGGTCGACAAATCCAGCGACTGGCGATGCGACGAGTGCGGTGTTGACGGCGGGGTTGGTGGTGGGGCTGCGGCGGGGTAGCTGATTTTTGGCATTGCTAATGTAGGGGCACGCAGGCTGACGCGGGTGCGACGGGCGATGATGTCGATCGGAGCGATGCGCCCGTGCAAGAGGGCGAGCGCGCTGAGCGTCACCCGCAAATGCGAAATGGTGCCATGGGCACCATGAGCGGGACCGCGCAAGGTGATGGTGGAGAGCCGCAAATCGAGCGGCGCGCCGCCCCGATGAAACCCTTCCCACGCCAAGGCGGCGCGTGCGATGGTTATTTTGACCCCCGGCAACGCCGCCGTGGCGGCGCTGGCGATGCGGCTGGCGAGCAAGGGAATGGCAACCGGCCCGCGTGACAGCCGCCAGGATGCAGCGTCAAATGCCAGCAAGACAACCAGCACAAATGTGCCAATAGTGCGCGCCGTGTGGTGGGAGAGCGCGCCGAGGATCTGCCCGGCTTGACGGAGGCGCTTGCTCATCGAAGGATCAGCCGATGAAACGCATTATGGCGGCGGATCGTGCCTTGGATCGTGCATTCCCCGAACCCAGCGATCCGGCGGGGGCGGCACGGCTGATCGAGGCGTTTGGCGCTTTGAGCAATAAGGCGCAGCGATTGGCGCGCAGTCGGCGCGGGGCGGCGGCGTTGGCGGCGATCGGCGGTCATGCACCTTACCTTGCGATGCTTTCGCTCCGCGAGCCGGACATTCTGCTCCGCTTGCTGGGGCCCGATGGCATTGGCGCTGGCGCTGATGAGGTGATGGCGCGGGAGTTGGCCGCGCTGCGGCGCCTTGACCCTGGGGCCACGCGTAACCTGATCGCCGCGTCCTTGCGCCGGGCCAAGCGCCGCGCAGGCTTGGCCATTGCCCTGGCCGATCTGACCGGCAGTTGGCGGGTTGAAACCGTCACGCGCGCCTTGTCCGATCTTGCCGACGCTGCGGTATCGGCGGCGCTGCGGCATTTGCTGCACGCGCTGCATCAGCGTGGCGTGATTGCCCTGCCCTACCCCGATGATCCGGAGCGCGGCTGCTGCTTCGTGGTGCTCGCCATGGGCAAGCTCGGCGCCCGCGAACTTAATTATTCCAGCGATATCGACCTCGTCTTGTTGTTCGACCCTTCCGCTCCTGTTTACCGAGATGATGCGCAATCCGCCATGGCGCGGCTCGCGCGCGATCTGGTTCCCCTCTTGGCTGAACCCGATGCCAATGGGCGGGTATTCCGGGTGGATTTACGGCTGCGCCCGGACCCGGCGGCAACGCCGCCGGTAATTTCGGTTGCCGCAGCGCTGACTTATTACGAGAGCCACGGGCGCACCTGGGAGCGCGCGGCCTATATCAAAGCGCGTCCGATTGCCGGGGATCGGGATTTTGGTGCGGCCTTTTTGGAGCAAATTCGCCCTTTTATTTGGCGCCGCCATCTCGATTTCGCCGCGATTGCGGATATTCATGCCATGAAACGGCGAATCGATCAGCGCCATGAGGATCGCGCGGGGGTGGTTTTCGGGCGCGACGTCAAACTCGGGCGCGGGGGGATCCGCGAGATCGAGTTCATCGCGCAGACGCTGGAATTGGTTTGGGGCGGGCGCGAGCCTGATTTACGCATCCCCGGCACGCTTGCTGCCTTGCGCGCGCTCGCAGCGGCGGGGCATTTACCGGCTGATATTGCGCGGATGCTGCGTGCGGCCTATCGGCGCTTGCGCCAAATCGAGCATCGGCTACAAATGATCGACGATCGGCAAACCCATAGGCTGCCCGCGAGCGCGAATGGCATGGCGGATTTTGCCCGGTTCATGGGAATGGATGAGCGGTCATTCACCCATGGGCTGAACCTCTTAATGGAGCGGGTGCACAGCGCGTTCGCCGAATTTTTTGACGCGGGCGATGATGCGCCGCGCACCGATCCGCTCAATCCGGGCGACACAGGCACGGTGCCCCCCGCCTTTGCCGCCGCCCTGGCCCGCCATGGCTTTGTCGATGCGCGCCACGTGGCGGAGCGGTTGCGCGCCTGGCAGGATGGCAGCTTGCCCGCGCTACGGGCCGAGCGGGCGCGCAGCTTGCTCGATCGGATTTTGCCCCGGCTGGTTGGCGCGCTCGGCGATCAACCAGACCCCGATTTGGCCTTCCGCCGGTTTGACCATATGCTCAGCCGACAACGCGCCGGGGTACAGCTGCTCTCGCTTTTTCAGCATAATCCGGCTTTGTTAGATCGCTTGGCGATGGTGCTTGGTGCTGCGCCGTCCTTGGCGGATCATTTGGCTGATCATCCCGGCGCGCTTGATGCGCTGCTCGGCGCGCACGAGCGCACCCGCGATTTCGCGCCGCTGCTGCGCCGACAATTGGGCGATGCGCGTGGCCTTGAAGATCATTTGACGATCCTGCGGCGGTTCGTGCGGCGCGAGGAATTTCAGCTTTCGGTGGCAACGCTCGAAGGCCGCCTCGATATCGATCAGTCGGGCGTGCTGCGCGCGGAATTGGCGCGATCGGTGTTAGTGGCGCTGCTGTCGGCGGTGTTGGCCGATCATCAGGCGCGGTTTGGCAAAGTGCCGCACGGGCGGTTTGGCATTGTCGTCCTCGGGCGTGCGGGCGCGCAGGAAATGATGCCCGGATCAGATTTGGATTTGATGTTGATTTATGACCACCCGCCCGATGCGGTGGGGCGCGGCTTGGACGCTGGGCGATATTTTACCCGGCTCGCGCAATCGCTGGTGACCGCGCTCACCGCCTCCGGCGCGGATGGGCCGATTTATCCGGTGGATATGCGGCTGCGACCCTCGGGCAATAAAGGGCCGGTTGCCGTGTCGCTCGCTGCATTTCGCAGCTATCATGCGGAACAATCCTGGACATGGGAGCGGCTTGCCCTCACCCGCGCACGGCCCTTGGCGGCGACCCGGGGCTTTGCGCCGGTGTTAGACGATGCGATCCGGACCGCGTTGTCACGCGATGTGCCGGGCGCGATCATTCGCGCCGACACCACGGCGATGCGTGCCCGGCTTGCCCGCGATGCGCCGGGGCGCGATGGGTTTGATTTGAAACACCGATCTGGCGGGATGATGGAACTCGGCTTCATCGTGGAGGCGCTACAACTGGTTCATGGGCCGCAGCGGCCGGACCTATTTTCTGCGCGAACCCTGATCGCCGTGCGACATTTGGCCCAAGCACGGATTTTGCCCCGCAAGGTTGCCGATCAATTGATCGCGGCGGATCATTTGTTTAGAAGCGTCCAAGCCATGTTGCGCCTGACCGGCTTGACGAGCCCCTCCGATGCAAGCCCACGCGCCGCGCGCCGCTTGATCGGCATGCGCAGGCGGTTCGGCAGATTTTTACGTCTTATATCGGTGATCTAACCAAAGGAGACCCAGAATGAGTGTAGAGCTTGGTGATAAAGTGCCCGCTTTTGATTTGCCCGCCAGTTTGGGTCGGCGCGTCAGTGCGGCATCGCTCCTGGGACAATTCTATGTAGTGTATTTTTACCCCAAAGCCGATACGCCGGGCTGCACCAAAGAGGCGTGCGGGTTTGAAGAGGCGCTGGCGGCTTTGGGCCATACCGGGTTGACGGTGATTGGCATTTCCAAAGATAAAATAACCGCTTTAGAAAAATTTGCCGAGAAATATGGCTTGAAATTCCCGCTCGCCTCGGACCTCGATGGTCAGGTGGTTGAGGCGTTTGGCGCGTGGGTCGAGAAATCGATGTATGGTCGGAAATATATGGGTATAGACCGATCCACCTTTTTGATCGGCAAAGACGGACGCATCGCGCAAATTTGGCGCAACGTCAAAGTGCCAGGGCACGCCACGGCTGTCATCGACGCGGCGAAAGCATTGGGCTAACGGTCGGCGGGCTCAACACGCGCCGTGAGAGGGTGGTGGCACGCCGTTTCGCGGCCGTCAGCCAAGGTGCGCAGCAGCGGCTTGACGGTTCGGCACTCAGCCGTTGCCCAAGCGCAGCGCGGGTGAAAGGCACAGCCGCTGGGTGGATTGGCCGGGTTGGGAGGATCACCCGCGAGGCGGATGCGATCACGGTGCGTGAGCGCCGGATCAGCAACCGGCACGGCGTCGAGCAGCGCGCGGGTATAGGGATGGGCTGGGCTGCCAAATACTGAGGCCACCGGGCCAATCTCGACGATGCCGCCCAAATACATCACCGCGACCCGATCCGCGATTTGCCGCACTACGCCGAGATCATGGGCAATGAACAAATAGGCTAATCCACGATCACGCTGCAAATCAGCGAGAAGATTAACGATTTGGGCCTGCACCGACACATCGAGCGCCGAGACGGGCTCGTCGGCAATGATCAGCTTGGGATCGAGCGCCAATGCGCGGGCGATGCCGATGCGCTGGCGTTGTCCGCCGGAGAATTCGTGAGGAAAGCGGGTGAGCGCTTCGGGGCCAAGCCCCACATCGCTCAGCAGACTCGCGACCCGGGCGGTCATAGCCGCTTTGTTGCCCCGGTGATGCACATGCAGAGGCTCAGCGATGATTTCGCCAACCCGGCGCCTGGGGTTGAGCGAGGCGTACGGGTCTTGGAAAATCATTTGCAAACCGGCACGAATTGGCCGCAATGCGCGCCCACCGAGACGGGTGATGTCCGTCCCGTCAAAGGTAACGCTGCCGCTGGTGACGTTATAGAGCCGCGCGATGCAGCGACCGAGTGTGGATTTGCCGCAACCCGATTCGCCCACCAGCCCTAACGCTTCACCAGGGGCGATCTCAAACGAGACACCATTCACCGCACGCACCACGCGTTTGCCCGCGAAACCGTGGCGTGAGGTGTAATGCTTGGTGAGGTCGCGCACCTCTAACAAATTATTCATTGTTCCAGAGGCTCCATGCGGAGGCTTGTTCGTTCATGTTCGTCAATGATGCACGCGACCGGGTGGGGGGCTGCGCGCAAAGGCGGCGGCGTGGTTTCACAGGCTGCGCGCACGAAGTGGCAGCGCGGGGCGAAGGCGCATCCGGGCGGGCGATGATCAAGCGCGGGCGGCAAGCCGGGAATGGCCGCAAGCCGTTTGCGGGGCCCATCAAGCACCGGCATGGAGCCCAACAGGCCCCAGCTATAGGGATGCGAGGGATTGGCAAATAAATCGGCCGTGTTTGCTTGTTCAACGATCCGGCCTGAATACATCACCGCCACTTGATCGGCGACTTCGGCGACAACGCCGAGATTATGGGTGATCAAAATGATCGAGGAGCCGAATTTGATCCGCAGATCACGGATCAAATCCAGGATTTGGGCTTGCACCGTAACATCGAGTGCGGTGGTTGGTTCATCGGCAAGCAGCAAGGCCGGATCACATGAAAGTGCCATAGCAATAACCGCGCGCTGGCGCTGACCACCGGAGAGTTCATGCGGATAGCGACGGAAAGTTTGGCGCGGATCCGGAATGCCGACCGCGTCGAGGAGGTCAAGCATCCGCTGATGCGCTGCCGCCGCACTGAGTTGGCGGTGTTGGCGAATTTGTTCGATAATTTGTGCGCCGATCGTATGCACCGGGGTTAAGGCGGTCATCGGGTCTTGGAAAATCATCGCGATTTTATTGCCGCGAATCGAACGCATGACCGGGGCGGGCGCGCCGACCAGTTCCTGACCAGCAAAGCGGATGGAGCCAGCGATGATGACGTTTGGATCGCCGATCAAGTTAAGGATGGAAAGAATTGTTAGACTTTTCCCTGATCCCGATTCGCCCACAATACCAAAAATCTGCTGTGGCAGAACGTCGAAACTAACGCCGTCCACCGCGCGGATGAGGCCACCACGAGTGCGAAACGATACGCTCAGATCACGCACGCTGAGCAGGGCTTGAGAATCGCTCATCTAACGAGCCTGCCGCGCGCGGGGGTCGATGACGGCATAGAGAATATCCACCACCGCGTTGGACATCACCACGAACACCGACGCGTAGATGACGGTTGCTAAAATCATTGGCAAATCCAGGGTTTCTAGCGCTTGATAGGTGAGATATCCGATACCTTGCAAACCGAACACAACCTCGGTGAGCAAAGCGCCCCCACCGACCAGCGCGCCGAAATCAAGGCCAAACAGCGTCACGATGCCGATCATGGCCGAGCGCAGCGCGTGATGCATAAGCACCTGCCGTTCGGACAGGCCTTTGGCGCGGGCGGTGCGGATATAATCTTCTTGCATCGTCTCGATCAGGGCGGCGCGCAGCACCCGCGCATAGAGACCGATATATAAAATTGCCAGGGTGAACCAAGGAATAATCAGCGCCTTGAACCAGCCGAGTGGCGAGGTGTTGAACGGCACATAGCCCAGCGGCGGCACCCAGGAGAATAGCCAACTATGGTGAAACTGGCCTTGGGTGATCAGATTTGCCATGGTCGCGACCCAGAATACCGGCATGGAGATGCCGATCAATGATAGGATCATTAATATTCGGTCGATTAACGTATCGCGAAAGGCGGCCGCGAGCAGGCCGATCAGCACCGCAAAACCAATCCAAATCACCGCCGCACCGGTAACCAGTGACAAGGTGATCGGGGCGGCGCGGAATACTTGCGGAACGACTTTTTCGCCTAGATTAACAAAGGAGGTAAGGTTTTGAGTGATGAACAGCTTTTTCATCATGAGGCCGTACTGCACCGGCAACGGCTTGTTCAGACCAAATTGCCGCTCAACGCGAGCGATGGTTTGTGGTGAAGCGTTACGACCGGCGATGCGTGCGGCGGGGTTAGCGCCGGGTGTCGCAAAGAAAATCAGAAAGACCAGAACGGAAATCCCAAATAGCACGGCGATCATATGGATCAGGCGGCGAATAATGGCGCTGAGCATGCTAGAGCCTCAATTTCGCACGGGGGTCGAGTGCATCACGCAGACCATCACCGAGGATATTTAATGCAATTACCGTCACCACGATCAGCAGACCCGGCGCGATTGCGACGAGGGGGCGGGTATAGATCAGGCTTTCACCGTCATGGATAATGGTGCCCCAACTCGCCGCCGGGGCTTGCACGCCGATCGAGAGGAACGACAAGGCTGCTTCGGTGAGGAGATTGAGCGCGATGATCAGCGGCGCGAACACGATAATGGTGGAAATCACGTTAGGTAAAATATCGCGCCAAACGATGCGCCAGGGGGATGCGCCGATGCCAATCGCGGCGAGAACGAATTCACTCTGCCGCAGGGTGAGCACCGTTGCACGAATGGGCCGCGCCACATAGGGGACATAGATAATGCCGATAATGGAAATGGGGAGCGCTAAGCTTGATGCATCAAGACGGAGCGGCCCGATATCAAGCCCATGGGCGATCAAGACCACTGAGAGCGAAATGGCCAGCAGGAACACCGGAAATGCCCATAGCGCATCGAGCGCCCAGGTGATTGCGGCATCGATGAAGCCGCCGAAAAATCCGGCGATGATGCCAGTCAGGCCCGCGAGGATCAGCGTGATGATTGCCGCAATGCTTGAAATAAGCAGGGAGTTTTGCCCGCCATAGAGCAAGCGGGCGGCCACATCGCGCCCCTGCTGATCGGCACCCAGCATATAGGGGCCAAGGCGCCCGCTTGGGCCAATCGGCTCGATGCCCAATTTCAATGGATTATCCGCAGCCCCCAGCACCTCAACAGCATGACCATGGCGCATGATTGTGCCTGATAGGTTGGATTGAAACGGGTTCGTATGGGAAACATACTTCGCATACCAAGGCGCGCTGAGGCAGCTGAGCACAATCAGCACCAACACCAGCACCGAGATCATCGCGGAGCGATTGCGCATTAATTTTCGCAACGCCAACGCCCAATAGCCCTGGGCGGGACGCTGCTTCACCTCGGTCATGCTGGTGCTCATGGTTTGATTTTGGCCAGTTGCGGCAGGAAGAAAAATTCGCCGCTGAATTGGAAGTTTCTCAACCGCGCAGAGACAAAATCAAGCCGTTCGAACGAAAATAGATTAACCGCGACGGCCCGGCGGGTGATTTGATGGTCGATATGGCTCCACATCGCATCGGCTTGATTCGGATGCTTCAAGGAAAAAAGCTCGGCTTTGGACATTTCTGCATCGATTGCGGGATCACAAAATCCTGAGATGTTAATTGAACTATCGGAGCCTTTATGAAAGGAGTTGCATGAGTAGAGCACATTCAAAAAATCCGACGGTGCTGGATAATCTTGCGCCCAATCGGTGATGGAAATTTGCACGTGATTATTGGTGTTTTGGATGTAGGTAAAATCGATATTCGGTGAAATAGCCTTGACGCTGGCTTTGAAACCAAGCCGGTTTAACACATCCTGGGTGTAGACGCCGATTTGCCGGTAGGGGGCTTGCAGCGAGGTGATCACTGTCACTTTCTGGCCGATCATGCCGGATTTTTTCATATAATGCCGGGCGAGGCGCCAATTTGGTGCGCTCCAGTGTTTTCCGGGGTTTTTGGTGAACGGACAATAGGCGCTGTAGCCAGGCATTTTAGGCGGTAACGTTATACAGGTCGGGATGGCGAGCCGGTTGCCACCTGCGAGTTTAACGGTGGATTCCCGGTTCATCGCATATTCGACGGCGAGGCGCGCATCCTTATTGTTGAATGGCGGGATATTGACATTCATCGGCACATACAACGTCCAGTTGGTGGGAGTAATATGCACTTGCTTGGTGTATTTTGTTGCAATCTCGTTCAATCGATCGGCGGGAACATCCTCATACATCCAGTCATATTGACCATTTTCGACGGCGGTGACTTGCGATTCTGCTGATAGGCCGAAGCGATAGGTAATAACGCTGGGAAAGCCTTTGGGCTGCGCGAGCGCGCTCCACTGATGGAAATAGGGATTACGCACCATGACTAAGCCGGTCGATGGATCGTATGATTTGACCATGTAGGTGCCGGTGCCTGGAACCGGCCTTGTGCCCATATTGTGATCAGGCGTGTTGACCGGCAAAATTGCGGCAAAGGCCAGGGCCAATTGGTCAAGAAATTCAGCGTCAGGATGGCGCAGGTGAAATGTGATGCTGTTGGTTGCAGGATCAACGACCAAACCTTGCAATTTGCAGCTGCGCGGATGGGCGAGGCAGCGACGACCACCGACAATCACATCATACCAAGTGCCCGCATTGGGGCTATTAACTTTGAATAATCGACGAAATGAATGCACCACGGCGGCTGTCGTTACCGGCTGGCCGTTCGAAAACTTTACCCCGGTGCGCAGGGTAAATTGATAGGTCAGCCCATGATCGGTCGGCACCGGCACGGCTGTTGCCAGATCAGGCACGATGGTGACGGATTTCGGCCCACCCGTTTTGGCAAATGTGACCAAGCCATCATACAGCATTTGGAAGAGCTGCGCGTACCGAAGCGTGTAATTCACCTGCGGATCAAATGTGCCTGAGGCGGAAACAGTGACCATACGCAACGTGCCGCCATAGCCCGCCGGTGCCGCCTGTGCAGTGGCCATGCCGGCCAGCAGTAACGCCAAGAGCAGAATGCGTTTGATCACGGCTGCAAAAACCCAACGATTTTTTCAGCCTCAGTTACAATCGGATCCGCAATCGCTGCGGCGCGGTCGGCGCCGTTGCGTAAAATCCGGTCGATTTCACCGGTATCCTGTTCGATCTGGCGGGTGGCCTCGGCGATCGGGCGGATCACGCTCTCGACCAATTCGGTGAGACTTTCCTTGAACGGACCAAAGCCTTTGCCCTCATGGGTGCGCAGTACCTCGGCCAAGGGTTGATTGGCGAGAACGGCGTAAATGCTCACCAGATTTTGCGCCTCCGGCCGATGGGCCAAGCCCTCCACCGAATCGGGCAGCGGTTCGGCATCGGTTTTCGCGCGGCGGATTTTTTGGGCGATTGCATCGGCATTGTCGGTAAGATTAATCCGGCTTTGATCCGACGGGTCCGATTTGGACATTTTTTTACTGCCATCGCGCAAGCTCATTATCCGAGCGCTCGCACTCATGATCCGGGGCGTGATGGTCGGGAAAAATTCCACTCCGTAATCATGGTTGAATTTTTGCGCGATATCGTTGGCGAGTTCGAGATGCTGGCTTTGATCGTCGCCCACCGGCACTTCGGTGGCGTGATAAGCCAGAATATCAGCGGCCATCAGGTTGGGATAAACAAACAGGCCGGTGGATACCGCCTCGCGATCTTTGCCTGCTTTGTCCTTGAACTGAGTCATCCGGTTTAACCAGCCAAAGCGCGCGACACAATTGAAAATCCAGGCCAGCCGCGCATGGGCGTGCACCGCCGATTGGTTGAATAGGATGCTGCGCGCCGGATCGATCCCGCAGGCGATCAGCAAGGCGGCGTTGGTGCGGGTTTGCGCGCGCAGGGCGGCTGGATCGACCCAGACGGTGAGCGCATGCAAATCGACCAAGCAATAAATACCCTCATTGCCCTCTTGCAGCGCGACCCAATTGCGAATGGCGCCAAGATAATTGCCGAGATGGGCGATGCCGGTTGGTTGAATACCTGAAAAGATGCGTGCCATAGGCTGTATTCGCCCAGGCAACCCTGCGCGGTCAAGATTGGGTCAGGCGGGTTTTGGGGTGCGGCGGAGCATTTCGCGCAACTCACGCGGGTGAAACGCGCCGAGCGCGATGCCGCACAGGCCAAAGCTAATCGCCCCGCTCGCCACCAGCAATGTCAGGAGAACGAGCTTGGGCATGGTGCCGGTGAGCGCTGCGGTGAGCAGGGCCAAAATCGCCGCCATCGCGACGCACGCCATAACAATGCGCCAAGTGCGGCTGCGCAAGCGTTGATCGATCTGAAAATCGCCCCGGCGCGACAGGAAATATGCCAGCAGGGCAAAATTCACCCATGCCGCGATGCTGGTGGACAGCGCGATGCCAACCTGTTGCAGCGGATGCATCAGCGCCAAATTAAAGCCAAGATTGACCGCAACCGCGATCAGCCCGATCCAAACCGGGGTTTTGGTGTCGCCACGCGCAAAAAATCCCGGCGATAATAATTTTACCAGCACAAAGGCGGGCAGACCCGCCGCGTAGGCGGCAAGGGCGCCGGCACTGCGCGCGGCATCGCTCGCGGTGAACGCGCCGTGATCAAATAGGCCGCGCATGATTGGCAGGCCAATCACCGCGAGCGCGGTCGCGGCGGGCAGGGTCAATACCGCGCCGACCTCGATCGCCCGGTTCAGGCTGGACCGCGCCGCCTCCGGCTCATTGCGGCGAAAATGTCGGGTGAGCGCGGGCAGCAAGGTGGTGGACAGCGCCACGCCGATCACGCCGAGCGGCAATTGATTGACCCGATCCGCATAATAGAGCACCGAAACCGTGCCGTTAGGCAGCAATGACGCAATAATTGTGTCAACGGTTAGGTTGAGTTGGGTCACTCCGGCGCCAATCAAGCCGGGGCCGAGTCGGCGCAGCACCGCGCGAGCACCGGGGGTGAGGCGCGGCCAGCGCAGCCTGATTGCGGCACCGGCGCGCACCAGAGCGCGGGCGAGCAGCACGAGCTGCACAATCCCGGCAAGCGCCACGCCATAGGCCAGCTCCTGAGCAACCGGGCCGCCCCAAATACGCTGCGCGAGCAGCGCGCCGATCAAGCAAAGATTGAACAAAATCGGTGCGGCGGCGGCGGCGGTGAAGCGACCGCGCGCGTTGAGTATGCCGCCGAATAAGGCCGAGAGGCAGATCAACCAAAGATAGGGAAAGGTAATGCGTGACAGGCGCACGGCGAGATAAAATTTGGCAGGCTCAGCGCGAAAGCCCGGCGCGAGCACATCCAGCAGCCAAGGCATGAGCGCGAGGCCGAGCAGCATCAGGGCGAGGAGAAAGGTCGTTAAAATCGAGCCAACCTCTTCGGCCAGCACCGTCGCCGCCTGATCGCCCTCGCCGGTCAGGCGGCTGGTATAGGCTGGCACGAACGCCGCCGAGAATGCCCCCTCACCGAACAGGCGGCGAAACAAATTGGGCAGGCGTAATGCGACGAAAAACGCATCCGCAGCTGGCCCGGCGCCGAGCAAAGCCGCGATCATGATATCGCGCACAAAACCCAGCACGCGGCTGCCAAGCGTCCAAAAGCCAATGGTCAGGGCGTTGCGAATCATCTGGCTTCCTGTAGCGCCAGCGTGCGGTCGCGGCGAGTCTGCTGGCTAGAGTTTGATATTGTCAAATTGACGCATACCCGGAGTTTCTGAAGTAATTTCTGCATTCCTGTGGTGAGAAGGCGTTGAGGAGGTTTCCGATGCC
>NCBV01000031.1 GCA_002279355.1 Acidiphilium sp. 37-60-79 | reverse complement strand
CCGGCGATAGCGCAATCGCCGCATAAGTCGGCAAAAATAACCATAACGATAACGCGCGCATCTCCGACCAACCCCCATCCAAATCAGCCCGCCGCTATAACAAGCCACGCCCAGCCCCGATAGACCCGCTTTTTGCACCTTTCGCACCTACTCGCACCTATGCCATACTCACTTTATGTCCGGTTATCCTAACGCTCCCGCCCAATCCCTGACCGACCGCTTCACCCTGATTCTCCGGCTGCTCCAACACATCCTCGGCAACCACCCCCAATCGCGCGCCATCGAGCAAAACCTGAAATGGGCCATCTGGCACCGCCTAATCTATTTTACCCGCCGCTTTTCCGCCCTCATCGCCAACCCGCCTAAACCCCGCCCCACCCCACCCGTCATTGCGAGCGAAGCGCTTTGTCTCCTCCTCCCCGGCTACCAAGTCTCCGGAGCGCGCTCGCAACTGATGCATCTCCTCGATGACCCCGACCTGATCGCGCTCCTGAGTGAAAACCCCAGCCTCGGCCGCGTCCTGCGCCCGATGTGCCACATGCTCCGTATTTCTCTCCCCCTTCACCTCAAATTGGCGCGAAAACCGCAAAAACCCCGTAAACCGCGCGCCCATCGCATGAAGCCGGAGCGCAAATCCCCACCAAAACCAGCCCAAACGCTCTACGAATATCTCTTTGAAAAATATCCGCCTCCGCCCCGCCCCACGCTGCCCGGCCACCGCTACGCTTTCTCTCCGCCCTTCAAAAACTCCGCCTAAACCCCTACCAGATGGCGCAAAAATTCGCTCCGGCGCCACCAATTCCGGTCGGCGTGCCGGGGTTGAACAAGCCAGAGGGGGAGCAGAATGCCGTTATATGAAAGCGTGCTCATCGCACGCAGTGAAATCACGCAACAACAGGTCGATACCATATTCGACGCCGTGGTCGCCCAGCTCGAAAGCGATGGCGCCGAGGTGAAAAAACGCGAATATTGGGGCCTGCGTAACCTCGCTTACCGCATCAAAAAGAACCGCAAGGGCCATTATGTGCTCCTCGGTCTCGATGCCCCACCCGCCGCGATCAACGAAATGGAACGCCAGCTTCGCCTGAATGAAGACGTTCTGCGTTTTCTCACCATCAAGGTCGAGGAAATCGAGGAAGCCCCGTCCGCGCCCTTGTCGCGCCGCGATGACCGTGAACGCAGCTTCCGTGGCCCCAAGCCCGCCGGCCCCGATGATCGCGAAGAATTCCGTGCGCGTGATGAGTTCCGCGCCGATCGCGATGATGATCTGATCGAGGAGGAATAAGATGTCGGAAGCCACTGATACCAACCCCGCCGGCCGCCGCGCCGCCGTGGGAGCGCGTCGCCCCTTCTACCGGCGCAAAAAATCCTGCCCATTCTCCGGCCCGAATGCCCCGGTGATCGATTATAAGGACGTGCGGCTGCTGTCGCGCTTTCTATCCGAGCGCGGCAAAATCGTGCCCAGCCGGATCACCGCCGTTTCGGCAAAAAAGCAACGGGAACTCGCCCAAGCGATCAAGCGCGCGCGGTTTCTCGGCCTGCTCCCCTACGTGGTCGATTGAGGAGAACGGATCATGGCACAAGTTGAATTGATCTTGCTCCAGCGCGTCGAGCATCTCGGCCAAATGGGCGAAGTGGTCAAAGTCCGCCCTGGCTACGCCCGGAATTTCCTGCTCCCGCAGGCCAAAGCCGTGCGCGCCACCAAGCAAAACCGCGAACGTTTCGAGCGTGAGCGCGTCCAGCTCGAAGCCCAAAACCTGAAACGCCGCGCCGAAGCCGAGCGCGTCGCCGAGCGCGTCCAAGGGCTCAGCGTCATGCTGATCCGCCAAGCGAGCGAAGCAGGCTCCCTCTACGGCTCCGTCACCGCACGTGATATCGCCATCGCCTGCGCCGAAGCCGGCCTCACCATCGATCGCGATCAAGTGAAACTCGATCAGCCGATCAAAACCCTCGGCCTGTCGAAAACCCGCGTGGCCCTCCACCCGGAAGTGATCATCTCGATCACCATCATCGTCGCCCGCACCGCCGAGGAAGCCGAAAAGCAATCCCGTGGCGAAGCAATCACCCGCGATGAAGACGAGGATGATGGCGAACAACTGATCCTCGGCGAATTCACCGCCGAAGACGACGACGCCTAACCAAACCCAAAAACCGGGCCTTCACGCAGGCTCCTGCATGACGGCCCGGTCGATTTTTTAGCAAAAACCCCCTTTATCCGGTATTATCGCTTACCTATTTTTAGTCTGGGATGATGTTTCCGGAGTAAAAATCATGCGGGTGCTCGTGAATTGGCTGTTCCGCCGCCTGATTCAGGATGGGTGCCTCATCGTCCGCTGGCCTGATGGTCAAATCACCCAATACGGCACCGGCGAAACACCCAGCGCCGCCATCACCCTCACCAACTGGCAAACCGTTCGCCATATCGCCCGCAATCCTTGGCTTGCCGTCGGCGAAGCCTATATGGAGGGCGGCCTGCTCGTCACCTCCGGCACCATCTATGATTTCCTCCATGTGTTGCTCGAAAATGTCGAGCGCCACCAAAACGACATCACGATCCTGCGCCTGCATGCCGGCCTCCTGCGCGGCCTGCGTCCCATTTTACAGCACAACACCGCCCGTCGCGCCCAGCGCAACGTCGCCCATCATTATGATTTGAACGGTCGCCTCTACGCGCTGATCCTCGATCGCGAACGTCTCTATTCCTGCGCCTATTTCCCCAAAGGCGATGAAACCATCGAAGCTGCCCAGCAAGCGAAAATCCGCCATATCGCGGCCAAACTCCTCCTCGACCAACCAGGCCGCACCGTGCTCGATATCGGCTGCGGCTGGGGGGCGACCGCCATCGCCCTCGCACGCGATTACGGCGCCCAAGTGCTCGGCATCACCCTCTCCAGCGAACAACTCATCGAAGCGCGCAACCGCGCCCAAGCCGAAGGGCTCAGCGACCGGGTCCGCTTCGAGCTGATGGATTACCGCCTGGTCGATGAACAATTCGACCGGATCGTTTCAGTCGGCATGTTCGAGCATGTCGGCATCCCCAACTACCAAACCTTCTTCAACACCATCCATCGCTGCCTGAAACCCGACGGCATAGGCCTCCTGCACGCGATTGGGCGGTTCGATGGTCCGTCCGCCACCAGCCCCTGGCTCACCAAATATATCTTCCCCGGCGGCTACTCGCCCGCTCTATCCGAAGTATTCGGCCCGCTCGAACGCTCCGGCCTGCGCAGCACCGACATCGAAATCCTTCGCCTGCACTACGCCAAAACCCTCGCCCATTGGCGTCGCCGCTTCGCCGCCAACCGCGATGCCATCGCCGCCATCTATGACGAACGCTTCTGCCGCATGTTCGAAATGTATCTTGCCGGCTCGGAATTGGCATTCAGCGTGCAAGACCACATGGTCTTCCAAATCCAACTCGCTCGTCGGCAAGACGCCGTTCCCCTCACGCGCGATTACATCACGCACGCCGAACGCCCCCTCCGTCGCCGTCAGGCCGCCGCAGCGTATGAGGACATCCCCGCACAGCTACACACCAAATTCCGGTCGCCATAAACATTATCCACCCGCTTGACCGGCGGCCAATATTTCGCCGCCGCCACAAACGGCAACGGAAACGCTGCCTGCTCCCGACTATAGGGATGGCGCCAATCGCTCGCCATCACCTCAGCGGCGGTATGCGGCGCATTCTTCAGCATATTATCATCCTGCGGCAATTCACCCGCCGCGATCGCGGCGATCTCACGGCGGATCGCGATCATCGCATCGCAAAACCGGTCAATCTCCGCCTTACTCTCGCTCTCGGTCGGCTCAATCATCAACGTGCCCGGCACCGGCCATGACATGGTCGGCGCATGAAACCCATAATCCTGCAA
The DNA here is from genome assembly GCA_002279355.1 of Acidiphilium sp. 37-60-79. GTDB lineage: Bacteria > Pseudomonadota > Alphaproteobacteria > Acetobacterales > Acetobacteraceae > Acidiphilium. The sequence goes on along the minus strand of NCBV01000031.1, from coordinate 18,326 downwards.
ACGCTTGGCGATATCCTCAACCATCACCGCCGCGTCAGCCTGAAACCCCCGGCAATCAATAATGCATTCATGCGCGACCGTCCCATTGGTCCCGGTATATAAAATCGGATAATGCGGCGCTAACCGATGCGCGATATAATTGGCATTCAAAATCGCCACCATCGTCGCTTCTGCCAGCCCATCCGCTCCCATCATCCGAATATAGGCGTAAGGGATCGGCAAAATCGCCGCACTGCCAAACGGTGCCGCACTCACCGGCCCAAACCCGCTTGCCGGCCCTGCGTCGGCCCGCATCGGATGGTTCGGCAAATAGGGTGCGAGATGGGCCGCCACTGCAATCGGCCCAACGCCTGGGCCGCCGCCGCCATGGGGGATGCAAAACGTCTTGTGCAAATTCAAATGGCAAACATCCGCCCCAATTGCCGCCGGGCTGGTCAACCCGACCTGCGCATTCATATTGGCGCCATCCATATAAACCTGCCCGCCCGCCTCATGCACCGAGGCGCAAATATCCTGCACGCTGGCCTCGAACACCCCATGGGTGGATGGATAGGTAATCATCAATGCGGCAATCCGACTACGATGCGCCGCGATCTTCGCCGCCAAATCAGCCAGATCGATATTGCCCGCCTTGTCGCAGCCAATCACCACAACTTTATACCCCGCCATTGTCGCCGAGGCCGGATTGGTCCCATGCGCCGAACTGGGGATCAGGCAAATATCCCGCGCCCCTTCACCGCGCGCGTGCTGATAGGCCCGAATGGTCAGCAGCCCGGCATACTCGCCCTGCGCCCCGGAATTCGGTTGCAGTGAAACAGCGGCAAACCCCGTGACCCGCGCCAAATCCCGGCTCAACTGCTCAATCAACGCCACATAGCCGCGTGTTTGCTCAGGCGGGGCAAATGGATGGATATCCGCAAAGCCCCGCCACGTCATCGGGATCATCTCCGCCGTCGCATTCAGCTTCATCGTGCACGAGCCGAGCGGGATCATGCTGCGATTAAGTGCGATGTCCTTGTCTTCGAGCTGCTTGATATAGCGCAGCAACGCGTGCTCTGAGCGATGGATATGAAATACCGGCGCGGTCATAAAGCCGCTCTGCCGCATCAGCCCACCCAAGGCCACCGGCACCGCCCGTATGGCGCCGCCAAGCACCAAAGCGAGTTGTTCAATTTCTGCATGTGTCACCGTCTCATCGAGTGCAATGGCCACAGCGTCATCATCAACGCGCCGGAAATTAAACCCAGCCGCTAACGCACGGCCGATGATTGCGTCCGTTACCGACCCTATCTCGATCGTGATGGTATCGAAAAACACTGGATGGCGCAGCGAAAATCCCGCCTCCAGCGCGGCCCCGGCCAGCAGCCTTGCGGCCAGATGCACCCGTTTGGCAATCCGGGTGAGCCCTTCCGGCCCATGCCAGACGCCGTAAAATCCGGCAACGACGGCGAGCAGCACTTGCGCGGTGCAAATATTCGACGTCGCTTTTTCCCGCCGGATATGTTGCTCGCGGGTTTGCAGCGCAAGGCGCATCGCGGGCGCGCCCGCCACATCGACGGATACGCCGACGAGCCGTCCTGGCATATGACGCTTCAGCGATTCACGCGTGGCAAAAAACGCAGCATGCGGGCCGCCAAACCCCATCGGCACACCGAAACGCTGGCTTGACCCCACCACGATATCTGCGCCCATCTCGCCCGGTGGCGTGAGTAAGGCGAGTGCTAACGGGTCCGCCGCAATGATCGCTAACGCGTCGGCCTGATGCGCCGCTGTAACTTCCTCGGTCAAATCGCGCACCGCCCCGGTGCTGCCGGGATATTGGAGCACCAATGCGAATGGTTTGGCGCGGGCAATTCCCGCCGCGTCACCGGGTGCGATATCGACTAACGTCCAACCCAACGGCTCCGCGCGGGTGGCAATCACGGCTCTGGTTTGCGGATGCAAATCCGCAGCGACCGCAATCACGCTCGACCCGGCGCGATGCACCGCGTGGGCTAACGCAACCCCCTCGGCGGCGGCGGTCGCTTCATCGAGCAGGGAGGCATTGGCGATCGCCATGCCGGTGAGTTCGGCGATCATGGTTTGAAAATTCAGCAAGGCTTCAAGCCGCCCCTGCGCAATTTCCGCCTGATAGGGCGTATAGGCCGTATACCAACCCGGATTTTCAAGCACATTGCGAAGAATGACTAACGGAATCGTGGTGCCATGATAGCCAAGCCCGATCAGGCTGCGTTTGATTTGGTTCTGTGCGGTGAATTGCCGCATATCATCCAAAATCTCGCCCTCGGTCAGCGGTGCTGGCAAATCCAAGGATTTGAGGCTGCGAATCGCGGCGGGCACGGTGCGGGCAATCAGTGATTCTAGCGAGGGATCGCCTAAATCGTTCAGCATCGCCCGCTGTTCCGCCGCACTTGGGCCGATATGGCGCAAGGCGAAGCGATCCTCGGCCAGCATCGCGTCAAAACCCGCCAGCGTATCGCCCATCTCCGCCCCGCCACTCATAGGGATTTCACCAAATCAGCATAGGCATCCGCATCCATCAGCGTGGCAAATGCGGATGGATCATCGAGCCGTATTTTGAAAAACCAAGCGCTGCCCTCGGGGTCCTTATTAACCAATGCCGGATCATCAGTGAGTGCAGGATTGGTTTCACTGACCACCCCCGCTAACGGCGCGTAGATATCGGATGCCGCTTTGACGCTTTCGACCACCGCACAAGCCTCCGCTGCGGCGACTTTGCGCCCGGGTTCGGGCAATTCGACAAAGACCACGTCGCCCAGCGCCGATTGTGCATGGTCGGTGATGCCGATAATCGCTTCCGCGCCATCGAGGCGAATCCATTCATGGTCCTGGGTAAAACGTGTTTCGGTCATGCTCAAAAACCTTTCAACGATGATATCGGTGGGGAATGAAGGGCAGGGGGGTGACGTGCAGCCGCACCAATCGGCCGCGTAAATCAGCGAAAATCTCGGTGCCGTCCTGCGCATGGTCAGTGCGGACATAGGCGAGGGCGATTGGTTCCTGCAGACTCGGTGCGAACCCGCCGGAGGTTACCTGGCCGAGCAGCAATCCATCGCGATTTTGCAATCGGGCGCCGGCGCGCACGGGCGCGCGCCCTTCGGCGCTTAAGCCAACGAGGCGGCGGGTTGGTCCGTGATCATGCACAGCGCGCATCGCCGCACCGCCGAGAAAATTCCAACTCTCGCGCCGCCGCTTGCCGATGGCAAAGCCCAGCCCGGCCTCGATGGGTGAGGTGGTTGCATCGATATCCTGGCCGTAAAGCGGCAAACCCGCTTCCAAACGCAGCGAGTCTCGCGCGCCGAGGCCGGCCCAATGCAAGCGCGGATCGGCGAGCAATTCTGTCACGAAACTCGCTGCGGCGGTGGCCGGTACACCGATTTCAAACCCATCCTCGCCGGTATAGCCGGAGCGGGTGATGGTGGTGCTGACACCGCCTATATCGAGCGTGATCGCATCCATAAACCGCATTGTGCCTGCCGCCGGGGCGATTGCGGCGAGAATATCTGCGGCCGACGGCCCCTGGAGCGCGATCAAGGCGCGATCAAATTGGGTCTCTAACGTCACGCCGGGGGGCAATATGGCGCGAATATGCGCGGCATCGATATGTTTGCGCCCAGCATTAAAGACCAGCAGCAAGGCGGCGCCGAGATTGGCGACCATCAAATCATCGACAATGCCGCCCGACTCGTTGGTCAGTAATGTATAGCGCTGACGCCCGGCTTTCAGGCCGGCAATGTCGCCGGTCACCACGCGCTCCAGCACGGTCGCGGCGTCGGGGCCGGTGAGAATAGCTTGGCCCATATGCGAGACATCGAACAAGGCAGCTTCGGCACGGCAATGCAGATGCTCGGCCAGGATGCCCTGATATTGAAGCGGCATCGCATAGCCAGCGAAATCGACCATCCGTGCACCTGATTGTCGATGCAGCGGATCAAGTGGCGTGGTCAGTAGGTCAGAATCGGACATATTTCTCTCCACGCGGTCAGCGAACGGGTGCAGAACCGTTCCATCTGACCCCCCTCTGTCGTGGAACCTGAGAGATTGGGTCGAACTGAGTTCGGACCTTACCCCGTGGGTGCGGCGCGGACGCCGACTTTCCAGAGATTCACAACCCGCGCGGTCCTTTTGCCTGAGCGTTTCCGGGGGCCGGTTGCGCCTTCGGCGGCGGCGCCGGGGCTGATTTCCGGCAATTCCGCACTCTCCCGCGTGGGAGATTGAATAGTCACATCTTGGGCGAGTCGTGGGCGAAAAGCAAGACTCTCCCCGCTAAGGCCGCAGTGTGACGGTTAAACCTTGACGTTCAACACCGAGCCGCGTGGCAGATTGGCCTGAAAGGGCGACGCCGGTGCGGTTGATGGAGAGGAGGATGGTTTGTCCGCCAAGCGCAGCACGGCGGGTTGTGCTGTGGGCTTGGGTTTGGGCGTGGGCGGCGTTCGCATGGTGAGCGGCGGCGTGTCATCGGTGCCGGCGCGGACCGGTGTGGAAAAGGCGGCGAGGGAGGCGGTTGCGATCATAACGATGAGTATGAACACCATTCCTCAAGATAAGGTTAATTTTCGCCCCCTCGCCATCCACTCAAACGTGTATTTTCGGCAAAATAGTTAAAATTAAGGATAAAGTCGGGTCGAATCCCATGCATGAGCGGTGCGGGTGAATGTCACCCGGTCATGCAAGCGAAAATCCCGATCTTCCCAGAACTCAATCGCCTCAGGGCGCACGCGCCAACCGGACCAGTGTGGCGGGCGCGGCACGGCTTGATTCGCGTAGCGGGCGATTTCGGTTTCCAGCCGTTGTTCCAGCAAACGGCGATCGGGCAAGGGGCGCGACTGATCGGACGCCCAGGCGCCGATGCGCGAGAGGCGCGGGCGGCTCTCGAAATAGTCATCGGCTTCCGCAGTGGTAACCGGGGCCGCGATACCTTCGATTCGCACTTGGCGCTTGCGGGTTTTCCAGTGAAATAGCAAGGCGACGTGGGGGTTGGTGGCGATTTCGATCGATTTGCGGCTCTCGAAATTAGTATAAAATACAAATCCGTCAGTATCCCACGATTTCAACAGCACGATGCGCGCGGAGGGGTGGCCATCGAGCGTGGTGGTGGCCACAGTCATGGCGTTTGGATCGTTCAATTCTGAGGCGTTGGCGGCCTCCATCCAGGTGCCAAACAGGGTGAACGGGTCGCTGGCTAAATCGATCATGGTAGGGTTCTCCGAACTTGCTGGCACTTGATATGAGATACTGGCTTGTGCCACCACCCTCAGGCACTCATTTTATCGAGGCCAAATTGGAGAGCGATATGCACGAACCGGGTCCAACATTGCCCCTCACCGGCACGTTGATGCAAGGCAAGCGCGGTGTGATCATGGGGGTCGCGAATAACCGCTCGATCGCCTGGGCGATTGCGCAGGCTGTGGCGGCGCAAGGCGGAGAACTCGCCTTTACCTATCAGGGCGAGACGCTGGAAAAGCGGATCCGTCCGCTGGCGGAGTCGATTGGCGCTGATTTGCTGATCCCGTGTGATGTGAGCGAGGATGCGGCGCTGGATACGGCGTTTGACATGGTTGCAGCCCGCTGGCCGAAGATTGATTTTCTGGTGCATGCGATCGGGTTTGCCGATAAGCAATATTTGCGCGGCCGCTATGCTGACACACCGCGTCAGGCGTTTTTGCAAGCGATGGATATTTCCTGCTTTTCCTTCACGGCGGCGGCCCAGCGCGCCGGTGCGCTGATGAGCGAGGGCGGATCGATGGTGACGCTCACCTATTTGGGGGCGGAGCGGGTGACGCCGCATTATAATGTGATGGGTGTGGCGAAGGCGGCGCTTGAATCATCCGTGCGCTATCTTGCGGCGGATTTCGGTGCGAGTGCGATTCGCGTGAATGGGATCAGCGCTGGCCCGATCAAGACATTGGCCGCCTCCGGCATTGGCGATTTCAGCTACATTCTGAAATGGAACCAGTATAATGCGCCGCTGGAGCGCAATGTTGGGCTGGAGGAGGTCGGCGCGTCCGGGCTCTATCTATTGTCCGATTTGTCGCGCGGGGTAACGGGCGAGATCCATCACGTCGATTGCGGATTTCATATTGTCGGGATGAAAAATCCCAACGCACCGGATATCGATGCCAGCAATCGAGGCTCGGAATGAGCACGGCTGATCGCTCCAATCGATTTCGGTGGTTGGACCTCGATTTAGAGCGGCTTGTTGGCGCGATCAATGAGGCGCGAGAATAGTCCTTTTTTCTTGGGTTTGGGCGGGGGCGCGTTTTTTTGCGCGGCTTTGGCCTCTCGCGCCGCTTTGGATTTTAGCCATTCATCCAAGGACATGTTCGCCTTGGCAGCGCGTTTACGTTCATAATCCAGTTGGGCGTCGGTCATTTTGCGGGTCATCAGCCGCATCTGCCAGAGGCGCGGCTACGCATCAAGCCCATTGGGGCTGATGGTCTTATAGGGATGTGGCACCAACGCGCTTGAGGATGGCGCGCTCGAATGCCCCGAGGGCTGCATAAATTGCGATGCCGGCGAGGGCCAAGAGCGCTAAAGCCGCAAACATGCGCGGAATTTCCAGCCGATAGCCCGCTTCGAGTATTCGCCCGGCAAGACCGGAGGCGAAGCCGCCTGAGCTTGCGACAAATTCGGCGACCACCGCTCCGACCAGTGCCAAAGTGCCGGCGATGCGTAAGCCCGCCAGAAAATAGGGCAGGGCGGATGGCAACCGGAGCCAGAACACAATTTGCCAGCGTGATGCGCCGTTCAGGCGAAACAAATCGAGCAAGGCGGGAGGCGTTGCGGCCAAGCCCGCCGCGGTATAGGATAGGACCGGGAAAAACCCGACGATGGTGGCGCAGACCACCAAAGCCAAAAATTGTTGATGCACCCAAATGATGATGAGCGGTGCTAACGCGACGACGGGGGTGACTTGCAGCACCACGGCCCAAGGCTGGATGGCTGCCCGCGCCCACCGGCTTGCCGCCATGCCGAGGGCCAGGATTATGCCGAGCAGCGCGGCGGCGAACAATGAGGCGGCGGCGATGGCTAAGGTTGCCACCAGCGAGAGCAGCAATGATTGCCAGTCCGCGAAAAATGCCTGGATAATCGCGATAGGTCCGGGCAGCACATAGGCAGGCACATGCAAGAATATAACCGCGCCTTGCCAGATCATGAGGCCGACAATTCCGAACAAAATCGGCGCCCAACGCTCGCTATTCATGATGTCGGCATCATTCGTGCGACATCGGCAGAGATGGCGCCGACCAGTGCGACCATCTCGGGGTCGGTCCGGCGCGATTCGATGGTTTGTTCGATGCCAGGGCGAATGGTCGCGATTTGGCCGGGGCGCGGTGTCATGATCACCACTTGCGAGGCGAGGAATGCGGCCTCGTAGATTGAGTGGGTGACGAATACCACGGTCATGCCGGTTTCCTGCCAGAGGGTGCGCAGATCGTTTTGCAGGCGATGGCGGGTGAATTCATCGAGTGCTGCGAAGGGTTCATCCATGAGCAGCAAGCGTGGTCGGCCGATCATGGCGCGGGCAATCGACACGCGCATGCGCATGCCGCCGGATAGTCCGGCTGGTTTGGTGCGCTCAAAACCGGTGAGGCCGAGCTTCGCGAGTAACTCGGTGATTTCGGCACGGCTATCCGACAGGGATCGACCTGCAAGGCGGAGGGGCAAAAATACGTTTTCGGTGGCATCGGCCCAAGGCAATAAGGTCGCATCTTGAAAGACGAAGCCGATTTCACCAGAGCGTGGTTTGGCGCCGGCATCCCAGATGATGCGCCCATCATCGGGTTGATCGAGCCCGGCCAGCAGCCGCAGCAAGGTGGATTTGCCGCAGCCCGACGGGCCGAGTAGGACGACAAACGCGCCATCGGCGATGGTTAGATCCACGCCTTTGAGTGCCACCGTGCCATCGTCGAAACGCCGTGTGACCCCGCGTGCCGCTAACATCAGCGCGACCTGGTCAAGGATTGCCGTGGGCCACGAATTGGGTGGTGAAGGCTGCGCGCCAATCAAATCCTTTCGGATATAGGCCCGATGCGCGCATTTGGTGGTAGAATGACTGCCAGCGTGCGGGTGTCATGGCGCCGATGCCGTGGGTTCGTGCATCGCCCGATTCCACGATGCCTTTGGATTTTAACGTGTCATAGCCGAATTGCAGCAGGGCCATCGACATATCGGGGTTGGCTTTTCGGATGGCGGCGAATGCCGGGGCGGGATTGCCGTTCAGATAGGATTTCCAGCCTGCGGCAGAGGCTTGCACGAAGCGCCGGACGAGGTCTGGGTTATGCTGCACCAATTGATCGGAGGTGGCGATGAGCTGGGCATAGCCGTCAAAACCGGCCTTCGACAGGCTGAGCACCATGGGGAAATGCCCGGTTTTTTGCTTGACCAAAAAAGGCTCGGAGGTCGCGTAACCTTGCACTGCGAGTTTTTTGTCGACGAAAAACGGCGCCAAATTGAAATCATAGGGACGGATTTGGCTGTCCGAATAATGGTATTTATGGCGCAGAAATAGCCACCAACTTGCCCTGGTATCCGCCGAAATTGCGATTGGGCGGCCGCGCAAGCTCGCGAAACCTGTCTCGCCGGTGCTGCGATGGGCAAGCAGAATATCAGGGTCTTTTTGAAAGATCGCGGCGACGGCAATGAACGGGATGTGTTCATGGACGAAATTGAACGCTAAAAATGCGTTCGAGGTGATGTCGAAATCAAGCCGTCCGGCAAGCAGCAATTGGGCATTATTCACCTGCGGACCGCCTTGCCGAATTGTGACGTCCAGCCCGTATTTTCGGTAAATCCCAGTGGCGACGGCTTGATAATAGCCGCCATATTCGGCCTCAGCCCGCCAATCGAGCCCGAAGGTTACTTTTTGCAGCTTCGCGCCAGCCAGCGCAGAGGCGGGCGCCCATAGGCTCAGCATTCCAACAATAACCAGTAAAAATCTACCCCAAACGCCCATGATCAGCTCCCAATGCGGCCGCCCTTGATTCTAGCCTATATTGGCCGACATCACAGTCTCGCTATAGCGCGGAATTGTCAAAATTCAGTTACGAAAGCGATCATAGGAGTGGGTGATATGGAACCGCGCATCAAGGCCGGGCTTTGGGTGCAAATGGCGCTCCGGTTGGGCACGTCTGATAACAAGCCAGGGATGGTGCTGCATAAGGGCGATGCGGATGCGGGCGGGGTGCTGGTCCTGCTGCGCAGCCGGGTCGGCATTTCGATTTTGAGCCAGACCCGCGACAGCGAAGGGCGCCCGGCTTGGCTGCGCACCAACCCGGCACCGCTCGATCAGGCGAGTGCGGATGCTTATGTGGAACGCCAGCGCCGGCAAGATCCGGATTTATGGGTGATTGAGTTTGATGCGGCGGATGGATTGCCGCCGTTTGAAGGGAAAATACTGTAACAGGTGCGAAGAACCGGCGGGCTGCGCTGCAACCCGCCGGACTTTTCGTTATTCGGCGGCGACAGCAGAACCAACTGGCTCGGCCTGGGCCGTGCGGCCAAACGAGAGGTACAAGCCGGCGGCTGTGAGCACCACAGCGCCGAAAATATTACCAAGCGTGACGGGGATTTCGTTCCACATCCACCATTGTGCTACGGTCACTTTCGCGCCGAGCATGATGCCGCAGGGGATAACGAACATATTGACGATGCAATGCTCGAACCCTTGCGCAACGAAGGCCATGATCGGCATATACATCGCGAAGATTTTGCCGATGGTGGAGCGAGAGACCAGACCCATCACAGCACCCAGGCTCACCATCCAGTTGCACAGAATGCCTTTGGCAAAAGCGGTGGCCCAGCCAGCACCGCCCGCTTTGATATAGGCCAAGGTTTTCAGGCCGGTGATCGCAATGATTTTTGTGCCGACCGGGTCAGGTGCATCGGTGAAGAATTTGGTATCGATCGCAGCAAAAATCGCTGCATAGATCAGGCTGCCGATCAAATTGCCGATATAGACCGTGACCAGCGAGGACACCATTTTACTAGGTGTTACTTTCCCCGCCATTGTCGCATAGGGAATCAAGGCAACGTTGCCGGTGAATAGCTCAAGACCAAGTAACACGATCAGAATAAACCCGACCGGGAAGAACAACGCGCCGATAACCAGATTGCCGGTGGCGACAAATGCCGAGACAAATAAGGTTGTGGTGAAACCAAGAAACATACCGGACAAAATACCGGTGATGAGGATGGTTTTGGTTGATAGATTAGCCTTTCGGGTTCCCGTTTCGATCATCGCCGCAGCAAGTGCCGAGGGTTTTAACCAATCCATGAAGCTCTCCTTTGTTTATGGTGTGTACTGACGTCGATATCCAGATATTTATTGTTTATCCAGACCAATTAAAGAAAATCTACCCCTCCCTGTTCTATAGACGCTCCCAGAAGTCATAGACTATTGTCTTTATGACTTGCTTAACATTTTTACCGCTGCCTCGGCGCGCGGCATCAAGCCTGCTCCGCCATGGGCGGTAAAATCGATGATTTTGGCCCGCATCCGCGGTTCCCAAAATTTGCGAAGATGATTGGTAATTTCAGCGACCGCCTCGTCTTCCGGTCGTGAGGCGAAGAAGGTTGCAATTTGATTGGCCATATAGACGAGCTTTTGGTCTTGCTGCTCATGCGACATTAGCGATTTCCTCCAACTCGATCCGCGCAGGATGGGTGAAGACTTCAAACCCATCATCGCGTGCGATTGCCGCGAGTGTGATTCCGGCCGCCTCAGCGGCGCGGATTGCGTGTGCGGTGGGCACCGATACGGCAATGATGAGCGGTGCGCCGAATAGGCCGCATTTTTGAATCAGCTCGATCGAGACGCGGCTGGTCAATAACACCGCGCCGCCCGATCCCGCCCGGCCTTGGCGTGCCAACGCGCCGATGACCTTATCGAGTGCGTTGTGCCGACCGACATCTTCGCGCACCAGCAAATCGGCGCTGCCCGGTTGATAAAAGGCAGCGGCGTGAACGCCGTGGGTTTGCGCATTCAGCCCTTGCAGCCGCGCCATATCACGGATCGCGGCCGTCAATCCGGGTGCGGAAAACCGCATCGATGAGGTGACAGGTTTGATATCGCGCGTGGCTTCCGCCAAGCTTTCTAGCCCGCACAAGCCGCAACCAAGCGCTCCAGCCATATGGCGCCGCCGTTGCGCGAGGCGCGATGCGACGTCATGCCCGACTTGTAGGCGGCATTCGATGCCTTGCTCAACCGTGACTAACGCACAATCAATCACGTCGCTCGCGCGATCGATGATGCGCTCTGAGAGGCTAAAGCCGATGGCAAAATCGACTAAATTCGTCGGTGTGGCCATCATCACCGCGTAGCCGACCCGGTCATAACTCAGCGCCACCGCAATCTCGTCGGGGACGGTGCGGTCAATCACCGAATGGGTGCCGTGCCGATACGCCTCGGCCCGCACGCGTGCAGCGGGGTCCGGCATCGGCATCATTCTGCGGCGATCTCGATCTGGCGGGTGTTACGACCGAGTGTTGCGTAAGCGATTTGCGCGTCGGTTGGGCCGTTGGAGAGCGAAATTTGTACCGCTGTTACTTTATATTCCGGGCAATTCGTCGCCCAGTCCGAGTAATCGGTGGTAACAATATTGGCCATCGTCATCGGGTGATGGAAAGTCGTGTACACCACGCCCGGTGCGACCCGCTCAGTGACTTTGGCGCGCAGCGACGTTTCGCCAGCCCGACTGGCGACTTTGACCCAAACGCCGTCGATCACACCGCGCTGTTCGGCATCGAACGGATGGATTTCGAGCAAATCCTCTTGATGCCAAGCCGTGTTCTCGGTGCGCCGGGTTTGCGCGCCCACATTATATTGGCTGAGTATGCGCCCGGTGGTGAGCAGGAGCGGGAAGCGTGGGCCCACTTTTTCATCGGTTGCCACATATTCGGTGACGAAAAACCGTCCTTCGCCGCGCACGAAATGCTCCATATGCATCACCGGCGTGCCATGGGGTGCCGTCTCGTTGCACGGCCACTGGACCGAACCTTCGCGCTCCAGCAGATCATATGAAACACCCGCGAAGCTTGGCGTTAGGTGGGCGATTTCATCCATGATTTCGCTCGGATGTTGATAGGCCATTGTGTAGCCCAACGCGTTTGAGAGTAATTGGGTGATTTCCCAATCCTCATAGCCATTTTTTGGCGACATCACCTTACGCACGCGCTGGATCCGCCGCTCGGCGTTGGTAAATGTGCCGTTCTTTTCAAGGAAGGTTGAGCCGGGCAGAAAGACATGGGCAAATTGCGCTGTCTCATTCAGGAACAAATCCTGCACCACCACGCATTCCATCGCCGAGAGCCCGGCGGTGATATGTTTGATATCCGGATCAGATTGGGCAATATCCTCGCCTTGGATATAGAGCCCCTTGAACGTGCCATCAATCGCGGCATCGAGCATATTGGGGATTCGCAAGCCCGGCTCGGGCTCAATCGAGACGCCCCAAGCCCGCTCGAAGCTTTCGCGCACATCCGTCATGCTAACATGGCGGTATCCGGGAAGCTCGTGCGGGAAGCTGCCCATATCACAGCTCCCTTGCACGTTGTTTTGACCACGCAGCGGGTTCACACCCACGCCCACGCGCCCCAAATTGCCGGTGGCCATGGCCAGATTAGCCAAGGCGAGCACGGCCGTGGTGCCTTGGCTGTGCTCGGTGATGCCCAACCCGTAATAAATCGCTCCATTACCGCCGTTTGCATAGAGGCGAGCCGCTTCGCGCACTAAGTCAGGCGCGACGCCGGTAACATCGGCCATCGCTTCGGGACTATTCTGCGACTGGCTAACATAGTCTTGCCATTGGCCGAAGGAATCACCGTCGCAGCGTGCGCGCACAAAGTCAGAATCGACCAGATTTTCGGTAACGATGACATGCGCCAAGGCGGTCAAAATCGCGACATTGGTGCCGGGGCGCGTTGGCAAATGGAGTGCGGCATGCACATGCGGGGTGCGCACCATGTCGATCCGGCGCGGATCGATCACAATCAGCTTGGCGCCTTCGCGCAGACGTTTTTTCATCCGCGAGGCAAAGACCGGGTGGCCATCGGTCGGGTTGGCGCCGATCAGCAACATGACATCGGCCTGCTCAACACTATCGAAATCCTGGGTGCCAGCCGATGTGCCAAACGCAGCACTTAAACCATAGCCGGTGGGCGAATGACAAACCCGGGCGCAGGTATCGACATTGTTATTGCCGAAACCGGCGCGGATGAGTTTTTGCACCAGATAGGTTTCTTCATTGGTGCAGCGCGACGAGGTGATTCCCCCCACCGCACTCTGGCCATATTTCGCCTGGATCCGTTTGAATTCGGACGCGGTATACGCGATCGCTTCATCCCAGGAGACCTCGCGCCAAGGATCGGTGATGGCGGCACGGATCATCGGCTTGGTGATGCGGTCTTGATGGGTGGCGTAGCCCCAAGCAAAGCGACCCTTGACGCAGGAATGTCCATGGTTGGCTTTGCCATCTTTGAATGGCACCATGCGCACCACTTGTTCGCCGCGCATCTCGGCCTTGAATGAACAGCCGACGCCGCAATAGGCGCACGTGGTGACTTTTGAATGTTCCGGCTGGCCAATTTCGACCACCGAGGTTTCCATCAAGGTCGCTGTGGGGCAAGCCTGCACGCAGGCGCCACAGGACACACATTCGGAGTCGAAGAATTTCTCCTCCATGCCGGGGGATACTTTGGCGTCAAACCCGCGCCCGGCGATGGTGAGCGCAAACGTGCCTTGCACCTCTTCGCACGCCCGCACGCAACGCGAGCAGACGATGCATTTGGACGCGTCGAATTGGAAATAGGGGTTGGAAACATCCTTGGTTTGGCCGAGATGATTCTCGCCGTCATAGCCATACCGCACGTCGCGCAGGCCAACCGCGCCGGCCATATCTTGCAGTTCGCAATCGCCATTGGCGGAGCAGGTGAGGCAATCGAGCGGGTGGTCGGAAATATAAAGTTCCATGACCCCGCGCCGTAATTTGCCAAGCCGCTCATTTTGGGTGTGAACCACCATGCCTTGCGCGACGGGAGTGGTGCAGGAGGCGGGCGTGCCGGCGCGGCCTTCGATTTCTACGAGGCAGAGACGGCATGATCCAAAACTATCCAGCATATCAGTGGCGCAGAGTTTTGGGATTTGGGTGCCCATCATCATCGCCGCGCGCATCACTGATGTGCCTTCGGGCACTTGGACGATTTCACCATCGATGGTGAGCGACACCAAATTCTCGGCGGTTGCTGCTTTGGTGCCGAAATCAATCTCGTGGATCAGACCCATGATCGCTCTCCTTATTCAGCTGCATGGCGCAGCGGCGCCGGGACGAAATCTTCGGGGAAATGCCGCATCGCGCTCAGAACCGGATAGGGGGTAAAGCCCCCTAACGCGCAAAGTGAGCCGAATTTCATCGTTTCACATAAATCCTCGATCAGGGCGAGGTTTTGACTGACATCGATACCAGCCAACAGCTTATCGAAAGTTTCCACGCCGCGCACCGCGCCGATCCGGCAGGGTGTGCATTTGCCACACGATTCATGGGCGCAGAAGGCCATGGCGAAGCGGGCCATGCGCGCCATATCCACGCTATCGTCGAACACGACGAGCCCGCCATGACCGATTAGCCCGTCGCATTTGGCAAAAGCCTCATAGTCATAGGGCGTATCGAACATCGATGGCGGAAAATACGCCCCTAACGGGCCCCCCGCTTGCACCGCTCGGACGGGGCGGCCGGTTTGGGTTCCGCCGCCAATTTCATCGACCAGGGCGCCAAGGGTTAGACCGAAAGCAGCCTCGAACAGGCCGCCATGGCGAATATTGCCAGCGAGTTGCACCGGCATGGTGCCGCGTGAGCGGCCATAGCCGACATCGGCAAAAGCGGAGGCGCCTTCAGCGAGAATGAATGGCACGCTGGCCAGCGAGATGGTGTTGTTAATGACCGTTGGTTGTCCAAATAATCCTTTGATAGCCGGCAGCGGCGGTTTGGCGCGCACCTGGCCGCGCTTGCCTTCCAAGCTATCCAGTAATGCAGTTTCTTCGCCGCAAACATAGGCACCCGCGCCGACCCGAACCTCTAGCTCGAAGGCGTGGTGGCTACCATTGATGGATGATCCCAGCATGCCAGCGGTGCGGGCCAACGCGATGGCGCGGTTCATCATGGTGATGGCAAACGGATATTCAGAGCGGAGGTAAATATAGCCGCGTGTTGCGCCGACGCCGATGCCGGCAATGACCATGCCTTCGATCAGGGCGAACGGGTCCGCTTCCATAATCAGCCGGTCGGCAAATGTGCCAGAATCGCCTTCATCGGCGTTGCAGACGATGTATTTTTGCGCGGCTTCGGCGCGCGCCACCGTTTCCCATTTGATGCCGGTGGGGAACCCAGCGCCGCCGCGCCCGCGCAGGCCGCTGGCTTTGACCGCGGCAACGATGGCCGACGGACCCGCGCTAAGGGCATTTTCCAGTCCGCGCCATCCGCCATGGGCGCGGTAATCATCGAGAGAAAGCGGATCGATCAGGCCAGCGCGCTTGAACACGAACCGGGTTTGTTTGGCGAAATACGGAATATTTTCCACCAGTCCCAGATGATTGCCGCAAGGTTTGCCTTCGGCAAAACCGGCGTCAAACAGGCTGGGCACGTCCTCAGCCCGCACATCGGCATAGCCGACCCGCCCGGCTGGCGTGGCGATTTCGACCAAGGGTTCTAACCAAAACATTCCGCGCGAGCCATTGCGGATCACGCGAACCATGATGTTGCGGCGCCGTGCTTCGGCGATGATGGCGTCAGCAACCTGGTTGGCACCCACGGCGACCGCGGCCATATCTTGGGGGACGAAAATATCCATCACGCTGCGGCCTCCGCTAAGGCGACCAGCCGACTCGCGTTGATGCGGCCGATTGGTTGATCATCAAACAAGGCAGACGGCGCGGTTGCGCACAGGCCAAGGCAATAGACCGCCTCAATGGTGATCCGCCCATCGGCGGAGGTTTCGCCCCAGTTTAATCCCAAATGATCCAACACCGCCTTGGCTTGGGCTTCCGAACCCATCGACTGACAGGCCTCGGCGCGGCATAATTTCAGCACATGACGGCCCGCCGGTTCGCGCCGATAATCATGATAGAAGCTGATCACACCATGCACCTCGGCACGGGTGAGGTTCAGGGCCAAGGCGATTTCGGGTTCTGCCTCACGCGGGACATAGCCGAACGCCGATTGGATCTCATGCAGCAGAGGCAGCATCGCGCCTTCAATATGTTGGAATTGAACAATTATATTCCTGAGGCGCTGCGTCATCCGCTCATCAAATCGTGTCGTGTCTGGCATTCACCCCACCTTAATCAACTTATTATGACCTGAACGATAGTGCGTATTCCCCGAATTATGTGCCCAAGCAAGATCGTTTTTCCGTCAGTTGATAGAATTTAACTATCAATAGGCTGACTAGTCTAAGCTGCCGCGTTCACGCGCGAGCGTGGCCAGGGCTGCGACGAGGGGTGACAGCGGATCACGATCCGGCAGCACCAGCCCGACCGTGTGAACTTCTTCGGGATTGATGATCGGGATGATCCGTAATTTTTCGGTCAAGCCAAAAATCCGGGCGAGTTTTTCGGGCAAAATACAGGCCCAGCGGCCGGTTTGTACGTGGCTCACCAGCACCACGATTGAATTGCTTTCCAAGGTCGGTTCAATTGTTACCCCGGCATTTTGCAGCAGCCGGTCCAAAATCCGGCGGTTTTGCATGTCGGGTGTCAGCAGGCAGAGCGGGATGTCGCCGAGTTCCGACCAGGAGACGTGCTCGCGATGACCGAGGAGGGCGTCCGCCGAGGTGAGGAGCCGGTAGCGTTCTTCATAGAGCGGGATCATTCGCGCCCGACCGATCGACTCATTATCGAGATAGGTCACGCCGGCGTCGACCTCGAAATTTTCCAAGCGGCGTAACACCTCGTTGGAGGTGCAAGATTGGATCGAGAAGCGCACATTCGGATGCCGCGCCCGGTAGGGCGTGGTTAACTCGGTAATGGTGGCGAGTACTGTTGGAATCGCAGCAATGCGCAGTAATCCGGTGAGGCTGTGCTTCAACGCGCCGACATCGGCGCGCATGGCGTGGACATCACCGAGGATTCGGCGTGCCCATTCCAGCACACGTTCGCCCTCCGGGGTAAAACCGCGAAACCGCGATGATCGCTCGACCACTGGCATGCCGAGCATTTCTTCCAATACTCTGATCCCAGCCGAAAAACTCGGCTGGGTTACGCCACAACTCTCCGCCGCGCGACCGAAATGGCGCTCACGCGCCAGCGCCAACAGATAATCGAGCTTGTCAATCACCCCGCTTCAGCCACCAAAACCAATCGGCCGGTGACTGCGCCATCTTTGAGCCGGTGCAAGGCGCTATCGGCCTCGCGCTGGGGCACGGTTTCGATCGGCAAGGGAGGCAGGCTGCCACCTTGCGCCAATTCCACCAGATCGCGCAAATCGCCCGGCGAGCCGACGAAGCTGCCTTGGATGGTCAATGCGCGCATGGGCACGAAGGGGAGCGGTAGTTTTAACTCGCCGCCAAATAGGCCGACCATCACCAATTTACCGCCTTTGGCAAGGCTTGCATAAGCCGCTTGTGCCGTGCCTGAGCCATTGACCAGATCAATGATCGCCAATTTCAGCACCGCAATGGCCGATAAGCCCAACCCGCCCGCGCCGATCAGCACCACGGGCTGATCCGGCGCGATGGGCATGATTTTCTTGATCGCGGCAAACACCGTAATCCCCGAACAGGCGTACGTTGCGGCCAAAGCCGGATCGAGATCACCCGGATCGATCAGATGGCCGGCATGGGCGGCAATTACATGAGTCGCGAACCCGCCATGCTGGTAAATTCCCAATGAGCGCTGCTTGGCGCACAGATTATCCTCACCGGCCAGACAGCGGGCGCATTGCCCGCAACCGACCCAGGGATAGACGATGCGTTGATCGCCAATTTTGACGCCGCGGGCATCAGGCCCCAGTTTGATCACCCGACCGACAATCTCATGCCCGAGCGCCAAAGGGAGCGTGATGCCGCGCTGGATGATCTCGAACCGGCCTGCACTGCCGAGGTCGTAATACCCGTCCCAGATATGCAAATCCGAATGGCACACGCCACAATGCGTTACTTCGAGCAAAATCTCGGTGCCCTTCGGCTCGGGCATTGGCAAAGCCATTTCCTGTAAAGGCGCACCGTTTTCAACGATCGCCCAGGCTTTCATCATCTCTGTCATGTCACTGTTGCTCCTACCCTGTCTATCTTAACAGATAATCAAAGATCGCGGC
>NCBV01000061.1 GCA_002279355.1 Acidiphilium sp. 37-60-79 | reverse complement strand
CGACGAAACAAATTTAAATAGCGATCCTATCAGCGTGTTGGCTGTAGCTGAGGCCCTAGCGGCAACAACTCGCTCATCGTTAGCAGCCCGCTCAGGAGATAATCGGCCAATTGCCTTAGTCCTCGACGAAAACGAACCAGATCCTAATCGCGACGCTGGATCAGAGGCAATCCTTTGCTACGCACGAACACTCCGAGACATAGGGTACCGGGTGCTATTTGCCGTAACTCATGGCATTCGCTCTCGCGAGTCAATTCGGGCCATTCAGGCCGGGGGAGGGGAGGTGGTGCAGGCTGCGGGATGCACGGCGGTAGAGGCGGTTTTGGGTAATTTTATAATTGATTTGGTTCTTCTACATCGTCCGATTGTCGCTGTTTCATATGCGGGGCTGGTTCGGGCTCGTGCTCCAAATTGTAAAATCGTTATGGCGGTAGCTGACTTAGAACATATCCGGTTCGAAGCGCTTTGGCACGTTGTCGGGCATAAGTATTATCGCGATCAACAGGCGATTGCACGACGTCGGCTTGATCAAGCTGTTCATCTTGTTGACCAAGTCTTTACTCACTCGCTGTCTGAGAAGCGCTGGCTACGTGCGCATTACCCAACGAAGACGATCGATATGCTACTTTGGACACCTTCTGTAACGAAATCAGATATTCCCTTTAACCGTCGAACCGGGGCGGGATTCATCGGGAGCATGGGACACGCTCCTAATTTAGATGCGTTATACTGGATTGATAGAGAAATCGAGCCTGAACTTCGTGCCAAGAATGCAAAATTCGTCGTTAACATCATTGGTTCTCAATTTCACGATGATTTATACTTGAGTGAGCGTGAGGGGATGCACTTCGCAGGGTTGGCCCAAGACCTAGCAGAACCTCTCAGTAATTTGCGGATTACGGTTGCGCCGCTGCGCACTGGTGCGGGGGTTAAAGGCAAGGTACTAAGTAGCTTATGTGCGGGTGTGCCATGTGTCATGACATCAGTTGCCGCAGACGGTCTCGACCTGCCGACCGATTTGATGGCGTTAGTCGCTGATGATACTGAAGGTATCGTGTCGCGAATGATTTATGCCCACGAAGACCGGTTGTTCCATGATCGGGTATCCAAAATTTCTATGGATTGGGCCGAAGCGAATTTAGGGGCACTTGAAATCCGGCGTCAGATGGAAGCGGCAATATTTGGCGCCCAACCAGAACTGATTTGCGTGCCACGAAATTTGGAATTTGCGTCTCCTCAATCCGGGGGACAGCGAATTCACGCATGATCGATAGAGGTAGAGCGGGTTTCGACCTGTCTGAATCGGAAGGGCGTTGTTGCATGAGTCGTGTCAGGGTTGATGATCGCCATTGTAGCAACGTTTATTTGACCCTCACGGACACCGGCATACCGAGGCGGGTCATCCGGTTCAGGACGTTGCAGGCAATTCTGTCCTCGGTCCTTATGAGCCTCCAGAAGTAGTCCAGCTAAACCTCTTGGGATCCCATCACTACACGGCCAAGACCGCGCGCTTACACATCATCGTGCGGATGTTCCGCTGCGGTGAGTTGACATAATGTCGACATTTTGGCATTATTATTTCTGTCATGTGCTGAATTTCGATCGGCCAAAACACATCTCTGTCAAGGAAACGTCAAAATGAGTAGCATGCCAGGTGGAAAAGCAATCGTCGAAACCTTGCGCAAGGAGGGCGTTGACCATGTGTTCGGGTTGATAGGCTCAGCTGGGATGGAGATTTTTGATGCGTTACACGCAACCCCGGAAATTCGTTTCATCGGCGTGCGCGACGAGCGGACGGGCACTCATATGGCCGATGGTTACGCCCGCGCAGCGAACCGCGCAGGGGTCATCATTGCCGGTCAGAATGGCCCTGGTGCCACTAACCTAGTCACCGGGTTGGCGCAGGCCGCCGCCGCCTATTCACCAGTTGTCGCACTCGCTGGTTCGCTGTCCAGCGGGCACGTGTATCGCGACGCATTCCAGGAGGTTGACCAACAGGCACTGTTTAAACCGGTAACCAAGAAAACCTGGACTGCCACCCACGCCAGCCGACTCCCGGAGATGGTTCATGAGGCGTTTCGCACTGCCTTGACTCCGCGCCGCGGTCCGGTTGCGCTCAACTTGCCCCGCGACATTCTTGCCGAAGTCGTTGAGTTCGATGACGGGCCCAGCGGATGGAGAGGAGATTTTGCCCCTGCGGCCGATCTTGATAGCATTGCGCGCGCAGCCCGCTTTCTCGCTGAAGCTCAACGACCGCTCATCCTCGCTGGTGGTGGTGTCAAGAACGGACGCTGCCATAAAGTTGTAATGCAACTCGCGGAGTTGTTGCAGGCTCCTATCGTGATGTCACCTGGGCATGGCGATGCAATACCGTGTGGGCACCCGCTATACGCTGGACAAATGGGACCAAGGGGCAATGTTGTAGCGACTAGTTTAGCGCAGCAAGCAGATGTAATACTTGCGATAGGCACCCGTATCGGCTTCAATACGACCTTTTATACTCGCGAAAATTTAAACCCAGGCGCTACTATTATCCAAGTTGAAACCGATCCCCTGGCGATTGGCCGATTGATCCCAATAAGTATGGGGCTGCTCGCGGATGCGGGAACCATAGCGGCTCAACTATGCCGGGAACTCGCGGGACACAATGCTACCCATGCCGTGCTTTGGACGGAAAATTTTCAGCGCAAACGCTCGGCTCTGTTGCAGGCCCGTGATGAAGAAGGTGCTAAAATTGGGGCTCCGTTGCAACCAGCCGTGTTGTTCAAGATGTTGCGGGACATCCTTCCCGATGATTCAATGTTCACCATGGACGCAGGGACGCTGTGTTTGCAGGCGACCGATCAGATGCGATATGCGCAACCTCCCTCATTGTTCACGCCGCTTGACTTTGGCTTGGTAGGATTTTCCTACGCCTGCGGACTGGGCGTGAAGCTCGCTTGTCCAGATCGCACTGTGGTCAGCTTAATGGGTGACGGTGGGTTCGGGATGACGATGAGTGAGATTGGTACTGCTGTTACGCACGGCATTAATAGTATTTGTGTAGTAATGAATAATGGTTGCTGGGGTGCGGAAAAAGCTTACCAACGCGATTTCTTTGATGGCCGCTATATCGGTGCAGATGTCCCAAATCCACCTTACGATAAAGTTGCGGAATTATTTGGTGCGGCGGGCTTCCGTGTGGATCATGCTGCGCAGTTTGAGCCCGCGTTGCAAGCGGCCTTAGTTTGCGGAAAGCCGGCTATCATCGACGTGCAGATTGATCCTAATGCATTATACAGTTTCCGCCGTGATTCCTTCAAACATCGCGAAGCAAATAAATGAGCAGCGTGCCTGAGTTCGACTACGTAATCGTTGGCGCAGGATCATCAGGCTGTGCGCTTGCGTCGCGCTTGAGCGAAAGTTCTCGCTACAGCGTTCTGCTGTTGGAGGCGGGGGGCGAAGACAATAATCTCTGGATTCACATACCTCTAGGTGTCGGCAAATTATTAACTAACGATCAGTACGCCTGGAAATTCGAGACCGAGCCGCAAAATTCGATGCATGGTCAGCGAATTTATTCGCCGCGTGGCAAAGTGCTCGGGGGATCAAGTTCGCTGAATGGTATGGCGTATGTCTGGGGCGATCCAGCCGAATACAATAGATGGCAACAATTAGGCTGCAACGGCTGGAGTTTTGAGGAGTTGCACCCCTATTTCAAGCGTCTCGAATCTTATTCGTATAACGACGACCCGGGACGCGGACATCATGGCCCGATTCGCATTACCGATCGTAAGTGGCGTGATACCGATGCCCTATCCGATGGCTTTGTAAGGGCATGTCAAGAAGCGGGGATTACGGAAACACCCGACTACAATGCCGGGAGCTATGAAGGCGTTCGCTATCTCGAACAGACAGCCTGGAACGGACGGCGATGGAGTGCTGCGGTCGGATATTTACGCGCGGCCCGTAAACGTCGTAACTTGCGCATCGAAACACGCGCATTGGTCTCACGCATTCTCTTCGATGGCATCCGAGCTAGAAGCGTGGAGTATGTTCAGAACGGGCGGCGATCAACGGTGCATGCGCGCCGCGAAATATTGATCTCTGCTGGTGCGATTAAGTCGCCACAACTGCTCGAACTCTCAGGGATAGGCAATGCTGCGCTGTTGCGGAGCTACGGTATACCAGTCGTAGCACATCGACCCGGTGTTGGAGAAAATCTGATCGACCATATCCAACTTCGGTGCACGTATCAGACGACGCTCCCCATCACGATCAATGACATGATGAGAGGTGTTATGGGGCGCCTGCGATCTGGATTACAATATGTTTTGTTTCGCCGGGGCTTAATGGCCGGGACCTCGTCAACGGCGCATGCGATAACCAAAACCGATCCAGCACTTTCCAACCCTGATGTGATGATCCGTATATATCACATCAGCGGGAAAGACCGGTATTCTCGATCTCCTGGTGCAGGGATCGATTCGTATTCAGGCTTTTCGATCGGCGGTTTTAAACTATATCCGGCGTCGCGCGGCTCCGTTCATATTGGGTCTCCTGACCCTGCGCTCGCACCTCATATTCAGCCGAACTATCTGTCACATCCGGACGACGTGGTTCATGCAACACAATTGCTTCGCGCTATTCGTCGCATTGCGGGACGCCCCGCAATGCGGCGCCTAATCGTGGGAGAACGTCGGCCGGGACCAGGCGTCGATCAGGATACTGCGTTGCTCGAATATGCGCGTGACACCGGGCAAACCGCTTGGCACACCGTGGGCACCTGCCGTATCGGACCAACTG
Source organism: Acidiphilium sp. 37-60-79 (assembly GCA_002279355.1). Classification (GTDB taxonomy): domain Bacteria; phylum Pseudomonadota; class Alphaproteobacteria; order Acetobacterales; family Acetobacteraceae; genus Acidiphilium. The sequence goes on along the minus strand of NCBV01000061.1, from coordinate 1,574 downwards.
ATTATGGTGTGGTGGACGATCGGCTGAGAGTGCATGGGGTGCATGGATTACGCGTGGTCGACGCATCGGTGATGCCGACCTTGGCTTCTTCAAATACTAACGCCCCCGCCATCATGATAGGCGAACGGGGTGCCGATTTAATTCTGGAGGATGCACTTTGACCAACACCAAGAAGAGAACCACCAAAACCACGCCCCCGGAGGAAGTCACTTCGTGGATCGATGCTCAACGCGCGAGTGGTGATTGGAACCCTCTCTGGGATACGTTGTGCGAATGGGACCCAGAATTTATGGAACGGTATCTGGCATTTCGTAATGTGCCGCATCGCAATGGCCCGCTACCTCAGAAGTATAAAGAATTGATTTTGGTCGCGATCAATGTTGCGACCACCCACATGTATGGTCCCGGTGTACGAAGGCACATTCGGAACGCCCTGCAACAAGGTGCGAGCCGAGATGAAATTCTAGAGGCGATCCAACTAACGACCATATTGGGCATTCACGCGTGTAACGTCGGCATTCCCATCCTTGCCGAAGAGTTGAAAAGCCAACAAAATATTGACAAGAAAAATACCGGTAAATCGCGACAGCGGACAAGGGCTACCTGACATGGTTACGGTTGCCTCCCCTTTCACGATTGAGCCTTTGGAACTTGGGCGGCGCATAGCAGACACTTCCCTGTTTCTATATTTAACGGAACCCGGCGTCCCCGTCGAAATTGCCTATCGCGTTTGGGTCCTTCGCAATTCCACTCGGACTGTTTTGGTTGATACGGGCCCTCCTTGCGAGGAGAGTGCGAGGCGTGGGTTGACCGAGAATACCGACGTGACCGCTGCACTATCTAGTATCGGTCTCGATGCCTCCAAGATCGACACTGTTGTGTTAACCCATCTTCACTGGGACCACGCCGCCAATGCGGCAAAATTCCCAAATGCAATGTTCTTCGTGCAAAAAAAAGAGATTGAGTTTTTCCGTAGCGCACGACGTAAACACCCATCAGTCGATCGGTTCTTCAGCAATTGCGATTACCTAGACGCGCTGATTGATTGTGGCCGCATTCTGCCTGTTGATGGGGATTTTGAGGTTGCCGCTGGAATACTTCTGATTTGGAGCGGCGGACATACGCCGGGCTCACAGATGCTATGCGTCGAGACGAAGGAAGGCAGAGCCGTGATTGCGGGAGACGCAATACCTTTATTGCGTAACTACCACGAGCATATCCCTCCTGGAATTCTTATGAATTGGTGCGAAGCAGTTGCCGCAATTGAGCGCGTAACCGATCTGCATCCGGCTGTAATCTATCCGGGTCATGACATCGTTGAACATGGGCGGATCGAAAGCTGATTCTATAGTCTGAAACAAAAAGGAAAGCCATTGCTGGCTTATATTGGGAGGAAAAAATGGAAGCCGACAGATCGTTCGAATCAATGGATAATTCTCCGACGAACGCGTTCCATCGGAAGATAACGTTTCTTTCTGTGGCGCGACAAACAGGGTGAGAAAAACCGTCAATCAGCGTGATAAAAAACTGACCGCGATGTGCGACAGAATATCGTGTTTTATTTTGGTTGCAAG
>NCBV01000060.1 GCA_002279355.1 Acidiphilium sp. 37-60-79 | reverse complement strand
GGCAAGGCGGCCGAGGGGCTGGAGGAGAGTTCCGGGATTGTCTCGCGCACCCTGGCGTCCTGGTCACGGGGCTGGGAGCGCGGGTTCGATCAACTCGGATCGCGTGATGTGTTCGTGATCGATGAGGCAGGGATGGTGGGCTCGAAGCAGCTCTCCCGGTTCATTACCGAGGCGGACCGTGCCGGAGCGAAGATCGTGCTGATCGGTGATCCGGAGCAATTGCAGCCGATCGGGGCGGGGGCGGCGTTCCGGGCGGTTGCCGAGCGAGTGGGATACATCGAGCTGGAGGGGATACGCCGCCAGCGTGAGGATTGGCAGCGGGCGGCATCGGTGGATTTTGGCCGGCACCGGACAGCGGAGGGGCTGGACGCCTATGACAGGCGGGGTGGTGTCCGGTTTGAGGCGAGCGGGGCGGAGGCGCGTGCGGCGATTGTACGGGATGTAATGGCGGACATGGCGGCGCGGCCGGATTGTTCCCGATTGGTTCTGGCGCATCGGCGAGTTGACACTCAGGCGTTGAACGAGGCGATCCGGGCAGCGCGTCAGGCGCGGGGCGAGCTGGGGCGCGGTGAGGCCGGGGGCGAGATCGTTTATCGCACCACCGAAGGGTTACGAGCGTTCGCGCCGGGGGATCGGCTCATGTTCCGGGAGAACAGCCGTGACCTTGGGGTGAAGAACGGGATGCTGGGCACAGTGGAGCGGGCCGAGGCCGGGCAATTGTTGGTGCGGCTGGACAGTGCGGCAGGGCCGGGATCGCAGGGGCAGGGTCGCACGGTGTTGGTCTCGATGGCGGATTATGTGGCGGTTGACCATGGCTATGCGACGACCATCCACAAAAGCCAGGGGGCGACGGTGGACCGGGCGTTCGTGCTGGCTTCGGGAACGATGGACCGGCATCTGACCTATGTGGCGATGACCCGGCATCGGGACAGGGTGGCGCTGTATGCTGGCCGGGACGAGTTCAGCGACATGGGCGCGCTATCGGCGCGGCTATCGCGCTCCCAGGCGAAGGAGACCACGCTCGATTATGAGCGGGCCGGCCGGACTCCAGGAACCGAGCGAGAGCGGGGGATGGGTGGGTTCGGGACCAGGCGGGGGATCGAGGATCGGGACGCGATCGAGACGCCGGAGGTAGTGCCGACATCCGGCAAACCGGAGCCGGTGCGGGCGGTGTCGGTCCCGGTATCCCCGGTATCCCCGGTACTCCACCCACAGCCATCTCGGTCGGCAGAGTCGCTGGAGGATCGGGATGGGCGGGATAACTGGCAGAAATCGACAGCCTTCCCGTCGCCGCCCTCGCCATCGTCGGCGCATCAGGATGGGGGGGGCTATTGGCAAAGGGCGATCGACAGCGGCCGGCAGATCCAGAGCGGAACGAGGGTGACTGCCTCGTGGGCGAGGTTCGAAGCGTCGGTCGGGGAATCGGCCGAAGCACATCAGGCGCGATTGCAACGGCCACTTAGCGACGGGCCGGCCCCCCTGCCGTCGGTCGGACAAGAAAAAGATGAGCCGGTGGCAATGCAGGATCGTGCGGCTGAGTGGCTGGCTACGCTATCGGGAGGTCCAACCCAAAAGCATCAGACGCCTGATCGAGCGGAGAATGCGATAGCGCCGGACAGCATCGAATCTGGTCGCGCAGGCTTCCGGCAACGCTATGAAGCTCACCGGCAGCGTCAGGCGGCCGAAGCTGCCCGTGATGAGATAGCGCTTGACCTGGTGGGTCAATGGAACCGGCTGACGGATGATTACCACAAGGCGCTGCCGGGCTTGGAGGCCGAACCGGATCTTGGAGGTGCCCGAGGGCGGTTGCTTCAATTCGCTCAGACCCTACGGGATAATCCCGAAGTGGTGACGGTGCTACGTGAGCGTGGTCCGGCGTTCGGAGTTGAAGAAGGGGCTCCTCTGGAATGGGTGGTTGCCCATCCGCAGCCGGCCCATGCGATTGCCGATATGATGGGGCGTGCCGAGACAGAGACGCGGTGGCAACTGACCCTTGCGTCCGAGCAGGAAGCCGTCCGGAAAGAGCAGAGAAAAACGGTGTCTCGGGATCATGGGATGTCATTATGAGCGAAGCGGAAGATCGACTTTACGGGCTTATGGAAATTGCCGAGCGTCAACAGACGGCGGTGCAGACAGCACTGGACGGATTGATAGCGGAGCGGGATGCGCTGAAGCGGGAGCGTCTGGCTTTAGCCGGCCAGGTGGGAGAGCTGGCGAAAGGTATGAAGCTAGTGGTACATTCGGCCGTGTCGGAAAGCTTGGCCGGAGCGGCCAGTGAGGGTACGGAGGCAGTTGGAGAAGCAACCGAGCCGTTGCTGGGCAAACTGGCCGATGTGACGAAGAGTGCCGGGGATGCCGATGTGGCGTTACGCCGGGTTGTGCAATGGGCGAGCTGGCGGTTACTGGGTTGGATCGTGGCTTTGATTGCCGCGCTGGTGCTGTTAGGGTGGTTGAGCAGCACCGCTCTGATGTGGTGGGATACCGGGAGGATCAACAGGTTGCAGGACCAGATTGCGACGTTGCAGGCCAATCACCGGATTTGGGTGAAGGCGGGCATGCTGGGCGCGCTGAGTACCTGCGGTCCTGATAGCCGCCCTTGCGTCAAGGTGGATGAGAGCGCCGGGGCGTTCGGAAAGCATGCAGATTACAGGGTGATCCGTGGGTATTGAGCCGACCCACGGCTTGGAGTTGTCAAGTCGTTCACTGTATACGTTCGCGGGTCGAGCCCGTCAAAGCCGTTGGTTAGATTCAAACTGCCGATCGGGTAAGTTTCATCCCGCCAGCGACGATAAGATTCCGAATTAGTTAAAACAAGGTTTTGTGGAGTATATTTAGTAATGAAATGGTTCTTTTGCTGGTGTCAGGACACCGATTTTCGAAGTGATCATAATTGGAAAGATTTAATAAGGGCATCCGTAGAATCTGCTCAGAAAAATACGAAATTAGAACCATATTTTATTTATGACGGAGATAGGTCAGACTTCACAGAAGAAATGAGTGAAAAAGGAGTCAATGTAATATTTCATCGACTTTCTTTTACAAATAAAATAATAGAACATTCTCCCAATGATAAAGTATATCAATCGATTGCGCGCGGTGCTTTTTTGCGCTTTGATATACCAATTATATCAGATTTTTCTGATGAATTCGTTCTGTATTCAGACGCAGATGTAATGTTTCTGGAAGATCCAAAATTTATTGGATATAATCCTAATTTTGTTGCGGCAGCACCTCAATTTGATCGAGGGCGACGATATGATTTGAATTCTGGTGTAATGTTACTTAATCTAAAAACCTTCAAACTAATCCACGATAAACTAATTGAATTCACATTAAAGAATCTACACATTGGGCTCGATCAGGAAATTTTAAGAGAGTTTGTCGGAACTGATTACTTGCTTCTTCCTGACACATATAATTGGAAACCATATTGGGGTATAAACCAAGATGCATCAATTATACATTGGCACGGCCCAAAACCAGAGACTATTAATAATTTATTAAATAACTCTATAGAAAAAACCAACGGAATCTGGCAGGATTTGTTTGAAAAAGACAAAAACTCTTATGCCTATTATCTAGAGTATTATAAAAAATTGATCAAAAATTACAAAAAATCTGAGAGAAATATTCAGAAAATTCCCCGAATCAACCTTGTGAAAGGTAAGTTTGCGACTCAAAGCTCCGTGTCCGAGTGGGCCGCACACACAACTCCTGAGGCTGACGCAGTTGGCGCTTTAGACGGCGTGATCGACGGGCAGCAAGGGTTCCATACCGATATTGAGGAATCGCCGTGGTGGATGGTGGATTTAGGCGATATTTTTGGCATATCGGAGATTAGAATTTTCAATAGGATGGATATCCCGGGGGTAGCCGAGCGTGCTTCGCGTCTCGCCATTGAGATTGGATTGGAACAGGACAACTTTGTTGAAGTGTATCGCCGAGAAGAGCAAGAGCCGTTTGGAGGTGTCGACGGCCACCCGTTGGTGTTTAAGCCCACGATTCCGATTCCTGGTCGATACGCACGCATAAGATTGCTTAACCGGAACTACTTGCATCTTGATCAAGTAGAGGTATACGGCGACCATTTGCCTTACGGAGAAAAGTATCGCCCGGGCGCGAGTTCGCCCTTTGAAGGGGTAGTAGATCAGATCAAAAACGGAATTTTGACGGGATGGGCGCGGCAAATCAGTTGTCCCGAACCAGCTCATCTTATCCTGTTTGTGGACCATAAGAGAGTTAGCTGTTTTGACGCGAATATATGGAGGCCAGATTTACATGCTGCGGGAATAGGGACCGGGCAGCATGGGTTTTCTGTAGATATTGCTGAATTCTTGGAACGTCCCCAGTCGATAGTCGAAGTTTTCGTAGAAAGCCGGACCCTCGCGTTGCAAAACAGCGGCATGACGATCGCGTCGCTTTCCATTTTGTAGCGATTAATTGTAATCTGAATGACAAATTAATTTAGAACACAGGTATGATGAAAATGTCTGCGAATATCGTTCCCAATCAGAAAGCCACTTCATTCGAGGGTCATTTTGATCGATTTGAGGATGGGATGGCGTACGGATGGGTTATAAACAAAAATACACCACTAGATCCTGTTGTTATCCATGCAATTATTGATGGGCAAGAGACGGAACAGGTGTTAGCAAACGAGCAACGGGACGACATTCGGGCAGCACTAATACACCCGACCGGTCGTGTGGGTTTCTCTTACTGTGTACCTAAAGTTTATTTGGATGGACGGGAACATAGAATATCATTTCGGCTGCCTCGGGGAATAATTCTTGATTATCTTGATCCTGATGTCCCCGGACAGACACAATCAGAGCTCGTGTTTACAGCGAAGTATACTCCGAAAATTAGAGGACATGTGGACGGGCTCCGCCAGGGTCAGATTCACGGTTGGGTGACGCGGACAGAAATTGGAGATGCAGAAGAACTGGGCGGCTGCCACGTATTGGTCACTTGCGACGGAGCGCGCGTTGCTCAACTTCGCGCTGATCGTTATCGTGGAGATGTTGCGGCGGCAATGGGCTGTGCTCCTAATTGTGGTTTTCAGTTAACAGTACCGCGTGCTTTTCGCAGCTCAAACCCTAGAATGTTTCGATTTGAGGTAATGCCGGAAGGCATTGAGATTGACGGTAGCCCCCTGTTCACTCGCACGATTGATGATCAGTTGGAAGCTGCATTGGTGGATGTGTCGGAACAGATGGAGACGATGTTTCGAGATTTTGTCAAACTTCGCCGTCGAATCACAGAGATGTTGCCGCAGCCAGGCTATAACTTGGACGATTATGATCGTTGGGCTCGCGCTTACTACCCAGCACTTCGATCGCGCATAGAAGTAGAGCGTGCTACCTGCAATAGAGCAGGAGTTATATTGCCAGACCCATTAGTTAGTATTTTAGTACCAGCTTATAGACCACTAATATCTGACTTCGTCGCTGCTATAGAATCAGTTATTGCACAAACATACCAAAATTGGGAGTTGGTGATTGTTGATGATTGCAGTCGGGATCCAGACTTGACGGCGAAAATTAAATCTTTTTGCGAACGCGATAAGCGTATCCGTAGTATAATACGAAAAAAAAATGGCAACATCAGCGAGGCTACAAATACCGCAATCGAAGCGGCGCAGGGCGAATATATTGCCTTCTTTGATCATGATGATCTACTGGTGGACGTTGCAATCGAAGTGATGGTCCGCGAAGCTAGGCGCACCGGCGCTCATGTGCTTTACAGCGACGAAGACAAGATTGATCAGTCTGGGTATTTCCTGGAGCCTAATTTTAAACCAGATTGGAATTATCGGTATCTTCTTGGCTCTAATTATATATGCCACTTGCTTTTTGTGGCGTGCGCTTCACTTGCGAAAGCCGGCCCATTGAACACTAAGTACAATGGTGCTCAGGACCACGATTTGATACTTCGCTTATCCGAGGTTGTTCCAGCGAACCGCATCCATCATGTGCAAGAGGTGTTATATCATTGGCGGAAAACACCAAATTCAACCGCTACTGATATTTCTCGCAAAAATTACGCAGTAGAGGCCGGTATCCGTGCGGTGTCGGATCACCTTGCACGAAAAAATCTTCAAGCCAAAGTAGAGAGTGTTAAAGAGTTGCCTCTCTATAATCCAATCTGGAAAAATAAGGACGAACCAAAAGTTTGTATCATTATTCCGTTCAAAGACGAGGTAGAAATAACACGAAAATGTCTTGAAACCGTGCTAAGTGGCACGGACTATGTGAACTTTGAGATTATTCTTGTTGACAATTGGTCTCTGACGGCAGAAGCGGCAGAGTTTGTGATTGAGGTAGAGCGGAAGAAAAAAATTAAGGTTCTACGTGTGGAGGAGCCATTTAACTTTTCTCGCTTGAACCGTGCCTATCCGGTTGACTCAGACACCCACTAGGGCTAGTGGCCCCCGCCATGGCGGCCATTGACATTCACCAGCGTGACGAACTGGCTTTCCC
>NCBV01000003.1 GCA_002279355.1 Acidiphilium sp. 37-60-79 | reverse complement strand
CATCAAGGTCCTTTTGAGCGGATGCAGCGCCATCCCGGCGTTGCGCGGCTTCACCGCAACCCAGATTGGACGGGCACTCGCTGGCACCGGCTGGGAGGCCGCACAGTGGCGTCAGGATGGCGGGCGAGTTCGCGGGTATCGCGCACCTGGTGTCACGGTGAAGCAGCTGAGCAAGCCCGATTAAGCCGCCGTGCGCGTGTGCCACGGCCAAATTGTCTGAGAAAACGTGACGCCCCAAGCCCTCCGCAATCCGATGCCTGACCAGCCCGATGCGGCCCATCTGGCAGAACTGCGCCGGGTTGCCGAGGATCAATTAGCACCACCATCGCAGAGGGTTGCAGCACGGCAAGCCCTACGCGAATATCGACGCGACATGATCGAGGCAAACCGGCAAAGGCTGATCGAGGTGATCCAGTCGGCAATCAATCGCCCGTGATGGTGGCGACCGGTCACTTTAGCAGCCGATTAGCAGGCGATTAGCAATCGATTAGCATCAGCAAACCCGCAGAAAACCTAGACTTTAGCAACTTTAGCAACTTTAGCAGCCCATGGGTGTCGGTATCTCACTTTGAGCCTATCCAAAAGTCTCTTTTACCGAAGAACAAATCATGAACATTCATATATGGATAGAGACAGAGAGACACCCATGGGGAGCCATCACGCCGCCGTGACAATTCGCATCAATTCGCATTGGTTCGCTCTGGGATAGTCTCCCCTTACGTATCCCGACACAGGCGCAACGATTTTTTATCGTTCATTATCAGCGGGTTATTGGTAGGGTATGGCGGAGAGGGTGGGATTCGAACCCACGGTACCCGTGAAGGTACAACGGTTTTCGAGACCGTCCCGATCGACCACTCTGGCACCTCTCCGCGTGGGCGCGCTTATAGGGTTGCCCTGCCGTCAAGGCAACTGCGCGGGCCGGGTTGCAGGATTGCACCTTGTCTGAAATGGTAGACCATCAAAGGGAGTGAGCCATGCAACCGATTCGGCAGTCCAAAACCTTGATCCGGCGGACAAGTATCGTCACACTCGCCTGCCTCGGCTTGGCCGGCTGCGGCACTAGCGCCCCACCCCGAGTCGGCGGGGCCGCCGCAGGCGGGGCCGCAACCGGGGCAACCTTCGGACTCATCGGCGGGCCCGTCGGCGTGCTGATCGGTGGCGCCATCGGCGGCGGCATCGGCGCCCTCACCGCAGCAAACACCACCCCCAAACAAGTCAATCTTGGCAATCCACCCTGGACCGGCGGCAGCTATCTCGGCGGCACCAACACAATTGCCCAACCCGCCACCCCAACGGCAGCGCCCCAGCCAGTCGCCCCCACCTATTCCGCACCGCCCCCAACCTACAGCCCCGCAGCGCCGAACGGCGTCCAATCAACACCGCTCCCGCCGCCGCAATAGCCCTGCCGGGTCAGGCGGCGTGAACACCCGCCACATAGTCGCGCAAATTCCGCACCTGATCGGCCTGCTCATCAATCAGCCGCTTCACCACGTCGCCAATACTGACCACCCCAATCAGCTTGCCATCATCAACAATCGGCAAATGCCGGAAATGCCCGTCCGTCATCAAATTCTCCGCCTCGAACACCGTGGTCTTCGGCGTCGCCGTAGTCGGGTGCGGCGTCATCAACTGCGCCACCATCATATCCAGCGTCTCCGCCCCACTCGAAGCCAAACTCCGCACCACGTCACGCTCGGAGAGAATCCCCACCAACTCATTCTCGGCCGAAACCACCACGACCGCACCAATCCGCTTCTCCGCCAACAAAGCCACCGCCTTGCGGATCGAGGTCTCCGGCGTAATGGTAATCGGCCCATGCTGCTTTTGGCGCAAAATCGCATTCAAACTCGTCATCGTCCCCTCCAACAATTTCACCCGCTAACATAAGCGGCTCATCGGCAATGAAGCCGAGCTTGCAATGAGACTAATCTGATCAGATATATTAGAGCAAGAGAATAAATTACTGGCTCAACTAAAGATTAATTTAACCTACATTGCTGCGCCGCAACAAAAGCCAAATCCGCACCCCAAACCGCCTGACTTTCAATAATAGCTAACTGTCCTCTGCCGCTCGCCACCGTGGCATCAATCAACACAGCACTCGCCGCCGCCGCAAATCCCAACGCGATTGGAGCCGCCGCACCCAACGGCATCCGCCGCCGATGATCGAGCAACGATGCAACGAAAAACGCCGCAAACGCATCACCTGCTCCAGAAATCGTCGCCTCATACCGCCTCACCCCCACGCGATAACGCTGACCCTCCAGCACCATCAAAATATCCAACTGCCCCGCCGGTGTATCCGCCCCGCTAAACCCCGTGACCAGCGCAATGCGCCTCCGCAACGATTCCAACGCGGCAAATGCCTCCCGCCGATCGCGCGGCACCCCGCCTGCCAACACCCCAAGCTCAAACGGATTCGGCGTAATAATATCCGCCTGCGGCACCAACATCGTGCAAAACGCACCGATCAGCGCCTCACTGACATAAGCCGACCCATGATCGCCCATCACCGGATCACATAAAAACAAGCAATCCGGACCCGCCGTTCTCGCCCGCGCTACCGCCTCCAGCACCACCGTCACGCAGGCCGCATCCCCCAAATACCCGCTCATCACCATCGAGCACCGCGCGAAACTGCCATGCTCCCCAAGCCCCGCAATCACCGAGCTCAACAACCCATCATCAATCGGCCCACCCCCCGCCTTGCCGAGTGCCGGATTATGCGACAGCAAAATACTCGGCAAGGGCCAAACCTCATGCCCCAGCCGCGCGAGAATAAACCCGGCCGCCGAGTTGCCGAGCGCACCATCGACCAGTTGAGATTGCACCGAGAGAATCGCCATGCCCGCTTGAATCATGCGCCAACCCATCTGGCAATCGCGCTCGGGTTGACGAGGCTGCCTCCGCCGTGAAAAACCACAAAGCGCTCTGATACAGGAGGACCCATGCGCACCTTAGTGGCAATCGCGATATTCGGCACGTTGGGCTGCTGGGCACGCTATGGTCAAACCATTCTGGTGCAGCATCTCGCCGGCCGGGCCTTTCCAGTCGCGGTGCTGAGCATCAACGTCTTGGGCTCATTTCTGATCGGCCTGCTGTTCTTCGCATCGCTGGAACGATTCTCCATCGGCCCCGCCGTGCGCATCGGCATTTTAACCGGCTTTCTCGGCGGCTATACGACTTTCTCAACCTTCGAGCTGGAAACCTTATTGCTGATTGAGAATGGCCAATTGCTCCGCGCCGGCCTATATCTCCTCACCTCGGTCGGGCTAGGGCTGATCGCGGTTCTGGCCGGTGCCGCCTTAGCAAGGAGCTTGTGACATGAGCGACGCAACAAAGAGCCAAGGCGCCCTGATGGTGCGGATTGATTTGCATCACGCCGATCACGGCAAGCGCCGTGCCTTGATGGATGCGGTGCTGAACGCGCTCCGCGATTTGCCTGGACTAGGCAGCGTCTCGGTCATGCGTGGCGTGGCCGGACTCAATGGCGGCCATGTGATCCATGCCGCCGACATTCTCCATTTTGATATCGATCTGCCGCTCTTAGTTGAGTTCTGCGCCGCCCCTGATCAGGCGGAGGCCGCAATGACAAGCCTGCGCGCCTTGGTGCCCGCCGGAGCAATCATGACGTGGCCGGTCACCGTCCGTTAGGCTGAGCGCAGGGAGCGGTACAGCGCGGCATAGTGCCGCGCTGGATTGGCCCATGACACGTCAAGCTGCATGGCGTTGCGCTGCATGGATTGCCAGCCGGGCTTATCCTGAAATAAGCGAGCACTCCGCAGCAGGGCGCGACGTAACCCCTCTTCGCTGGCCGGTTGAAATTGAATGCCGGTCGCAACGTGCGCGCTGAGGGCCGCATCATTGGCATCGATCACGGTATCAGCCAAACCGCCGATCCGCGTTACAATCGGCACCGCCCCGTAACGCTGCGCGGCGAGTTGGGTCAGGCCGCACGGCTCAAAGCGCGAGGGCACCAACAACGCATCCGCTCCGCCTTGGATCAAATGGGCGAGGCCTTCATCAAACCCGATAATCGCCTTGACCGATCCAGGATAGGCCGCCGAAGCATCGCGCAAAGCACTCTCTAACGCGGCCTCGCCAGTGCCCAGCACCACCAACTGGCCATTGACGCTGATGATCGTGTCGATCGCCGCCAAGACCAAATCAATGCCTTTCTGCCAAGTAAAGCGCGAAATGAGCCCGAGCAGCAGGGCGTCGGGCCGCTCCGCGAGGCCGGTGGCGCGGGCGAGCATCGATTTATTCGCTGCCCGCAAGGCCAAGCGGTTGGCATCGAAATGCGCTGCCAAAGCGTTATCAGTCGCGGGATCCCAAATATCAGTGTCGAGGCCGTTGAGTATCCCAAATACCCGATCCGCCCGCGCACGAAACAGCCCATCCAACCCCATCCCGCCTTCGGGGGTGGCAATTTCGGCGGCATAACTTGGCGAGACCGTGGTGATGGCATCGGCATGTTGCAAGCCAGCCTTCAGAAACCCGATCGCGCCATAATGCTCCACTCCCGCTAACGAAAATGAGTCGGAAGGCAAGCCCAGCGCACCCAACAAATAGGCCGGAAATTGCCCTTGATAGGCCAAATTATGCACCGTCATCACCACAGGCGGCGCAGGCTTGTTGGCGTAGCGCAAATACACCGGCACCAACCCTGTCTGCCAGTCATGCGCATGGACAATATCGGGTGTGAGTGATGGCACCAACCCTAAACCGAGATCTGCCGCGACGCGGGCGAGGGCTGCGAATCGTTGTGCGTTATCGTGCCAATCTTTGCCGACTGGATCGAGATAGGGATTACCCGGCCGCGCAAACAGATGCGGCGCATCCAATACCAGCAGATCAAGCCCTTCGGCGCGCCCGGCGCGCAATGTGGCATCGCCGGCAAATAAATTAGCGTAGCGATGGACAACATCACTGCTCGGTAAAGCGGCCAATACGGCTGGATAGCCGGGGATCAGAGTTGTGACTTTAAGGCCAATCGCAGTCAATGCGGCGGGCAGCGCTCCCATCACATCGGCGAGGCCACCAGTTTTGATCAGCGGGAAAATTTCTGAACCAACCATCAGAATTTTCATCGGCTTTGTACGCGGTTTAGCCATTATGTAATCGATCAATCATCGCTTGGGTGATCAGGGTGATGCCGTGTGGCGTGCGGCGGAATCGTCGTGCGTCATCGGTTGGATCTTCGCCGACCACTAACCCCGGTGGGATATGCACGCCGCGATCGATCACCACGTTCGTTAGTCGTGCATGGCGCCCGATATCCACCTCAGGCAATACAACGGCACCGGATACTTGCGAAAACGAATTGACTTTTACGCCGGTAAATAACAGCGAGCGCCGCAATGTCGCGCCGGAAACGATGCAGCCGCCGCAAATGAGCGAGGAAATTGCTTGGCCCCGCCGACCTTCCTGATCATGGATAAATTTCGCCGGAGGTGTGCCTTCGGTATGGGTCCAAATCGGCCAATTCCGGTCATAAATATCAAGAGCGGGCTCGAAATCGGTCAAGTCGATATTCGCCTCCCAATAGGCATCGATGGTGCCGACATCGCGCCAATAAGGATGCCGCTCGCCACTGGAGCGTACGCACGATTGTCCGAAATGATGGGCGAAGGCGCGCCCTTCGAGCACTAACGCTGGAATGATGTCCTGGCCGAAATCATGATTGGAGTTGGTGCGCGCTGCATCTCGTCGCAATTCCTCGATCAAGAATTTGGTATTGAACACATAAACACCCATGCTGGCGAGTGCGACATCGGTGCGCCCAGGCATGGCGGGCGGGTTCGCGGGTTTTTCAAGAAACTCCAGAACGCGCCCGGATTTATCGACATGCATCACACCAAAAGCGGTCGCTTCGGCAATCGGCACATCCACGCAGGCAATCGTAACATCCGCTTGCGCACTGACATGTTGTTGCAACAACAACTCATAGTCCATTTTATAAACATGATCCCCCGCCAGGATCAGCATATAATCGGGATTGATGCTCTCGATGATTTCAATATTTTGAAACACAGCGTCCGCCGTGCCCAGATACCATTTTTCTTCGGAAACGCGCTGGCTCGCGGGTAGAATATCAAAGCTTTCTTTACGCTCGCGGCGCAGAAAATTCCACCCCAACTGCATATGGCGGATCAAGCTATGCGCTTTGTATTGGGTGGCAACGCCGATATTCCGAATTCCCGAATTGATCGCATTAGACAGGGCAAAATCGACAATTCGCCATTTACCACCGAAATAAACCGCCGGTTTTGCGCGTTTGTCGGTCAAGTCGAACAGGCGCGAGCCCCGACCGCCGGCCAGCACATAGGCCATGGTTCGCCGTGATAGCGGGGTGATCGATCCGGCTGGCGCTGATCCCGGTGTCGCTGTGCCAAAATCCATGTTTCGCTCCTCCCGCACCGGCAGATCGCCGACGCACTCGATTATTTAGTGTTCAACACGCTGTCCTCAACCGTAATATCCAGAATTTCATCATCCTTGCGCTGCTGTGCCATGGTCAATCAATCAATCGCCGATATTGACCGCGCCCGCCAAATCCGTGCCGCATATTCGCCAATCGCGCGATCAGAGGCAAAATAGCCCATTTTCGCGGTATTGATGACGCTGGCGCGCCACCATGCGGCGGGGTCGTGCCAGCGTTCGGAAATGCGCTGTTGGGCTGCCGCATAGGCATCGAAATCGGCGGTGACGAAAAACCGATCATCGTGACGTAGAGCTTGGGTGATTGGGCGAAACCGGTCCGGCTCATCGGGCGAGAATACGCCTGATTCCACGGCGTCTAACACTTCGGTCAATGAAGGCGACCCCGCGATTGCCGCTTCGGATGACCAGCCATTGCGCCAGTGATCGGCGATCTCTTCGGCTGTCAAACCAAAAATTTCGATATTCTCCGCACCGACCCGGTCACGAATTTCGACATTGGCGCCATCGAGTGTGCCAATGGTTAGTGCGCCATTCAAGGCGAGTTTCATATTGCCGGTGCCGGAGGCTTCCATGCCAGCGGTGGAAATTTGTTCCGATACATCGGCGGCGGGGATGATAATTTCTGCCAAGCTAACATTATAGTTCGGCATAAAGACCACCCGCAACTTGCCCCGCACGGTAGGGTCGGCGTTGATGGTGCGCGCTACATCGTTGATCAGCTTGATAATCAATTTGGCCTGATGATAGCTCGCGGCGGCTTTGCCCGCGAAAATTTTGACCCGGGGCGCGTAGGTTTCCGTCGGGTGGGCTCGGATCGATTGATAGAGGGCGATGGTTTCCAGAATATTGAGCAATTGGCGCTTATATTCATGAATCCGCTTGATATGCACATCAAAGATCGCCGCAGGATCGAGCTTGATCCGCAGCGTGTCGCGCACATAGCGCGCCAGGGCCAATTTGTTCGCGTGCCTACAGGCGATAAGGCGATCGCGAAAGCCAGTATCATCGGCGAGCGCCACTAAGCCTTCCAATTCAGCAGGATCATCGCATACATGCTCACCCAATGCTTCGACCAGAAGCCGGGTTAGGCCAGGATTGGCTTCGAACAACCATCGGCGGAAGGTGATGCCGTTGGTAACATTTGTGATCCGGTCGGGGAACATCCGGTTCAGGTCCGCGAATACGGTTTCCTGCATCAATCGGCTATGCAGTGCCGAAACGCCATTCACCCGGCGTGATCCGATGAAGGCGAGGGTGCCCATGCGCACGCGGCGCCCATGGCTTTCATCGATAACCGATACGGAGGCGAGATTGATTGTGTGCGCTTCGGCGCGCGCGCTCTCCAAATGTTCCGCGTTGATCATATAGATGATTTGCATGTGCCGGGGTAAGAGCCGCTCTAACAGTGGCACTGGCCAAGTCTCCAACGCTTCGGGTAGGAGCGTGTGATTGGTATAAGAGAAGACGGCTCGGGTGATTTCCCATGCCTCGTCCCAGAGCAAATCATGGTTGTCGAGCAATAGGCGCATCATTTCCGGAATCGCGATCGCGGGGTGGGTATCGTTGAGTTGGATCGCAACCTTTTGCGGCAGGTTCTGGAAATTATCATATTGGCGCTGATGCCGACGCAGCAAATCCTGCAGCGAGGCGGAGGCAAAAAAATACTCCTGGCGCAGCCGCAATTCCTGCCCGGCGGGCGTGGCGTCGCTCGGATAGAGCACGCGCGAGATTGATTGCGCGCGCACATCCGCGGCTAACGCGCCGTGATAATCACCTGCATTAAAGCTTTCCAGATGGATCGGGTCGATCGCCCGCGCCGACCATAGCCGTAGCGCATTTACATGGTGTCCACGCCACCCAACCACGGGCGTGTCATAAGCGACGGCTTGCAGTTTTTCGGCCGGGTGCCAGTGATGGGTGGTTTCGCCATCTTCATTGGTGATCGCTTCGACATGTCCGCCAAAGCCGATATCGAACGCTAGCTCAGGGCGCTCAAACTCCCACGGATTGCCAAAGGACAGCCAATCTTCAGGGAACTCAAGTTGGCGGCCATCGCGGATAGTTTGTTGGAATAACCCGTTATCATAGCGGATGCCATAGCCATATCCTGGAATCCCGAGGCTCGCCATGCTCTCCATGAAACACGCTGCGAGCCGACCGAGCCCGCCATTGCCCAAGGCGGCATCCGGCTCGGCGGTGCGCACCGCATCTAAATCGACCCCGAGGCGTTGGAACGCGGCGCGGGTTATTTCGGTCAGCCCCAGATTGGTTAAGGTATCGAACAGCAGGCGGCCGATGAGAAATTCGAGTGATAAATAATAGACCCGCTTATGACCGCCGCTATAGACCGCATTACTGGTTTGGATCCACCGCTCAACCACCCGATCGCGCAGGGCCAGCGCGAGGGCAACGAACCAATCACGCTCAGTGGCGGCATAGATATTTTTCCCAACGCCATAGACCAGCTTTGAGAGAATGATCTCGCTCCAGGCCGCCGCGTCGCGGATCGGCGGCAGTTTGGGTGGTTGCGCGCCAATCGGCCCCGGTTCGGCGGCACCGGTTCGAACCGTCTCTCGTCCATCATCCATGACATACCCTCATCGGCGCAATAACGCTTGACCCGCAGCATGCCTGAGTTGGCAGCTTAGTGATCAGCGTCGCACAGATTGCCGCTCAGCCGCAATGATAAATCGAAATCCACCCGCTCAGCGCGCTCGATGGCGGGATCGGTGATGATGATATCGTCAGTGCGCTTTGTCGATGCTGGTCAGCGGCCAGCGCGGCCGGCAGGGTGCATCGAGTGGATCCGGGCCGAGCTGCGCGCGGCGCCGCTCCTGCGCGGCCCAGGCGACCATTACGGCATTGTCGGTGCAGAGCCGTAGCGGCGGGGCGATCGATTGTGCGCCATGGGCCGCGGCGACATCGCCGAGCGCTGCGCGGATGGCCTGGTTGGCGGCCACGCCGCCCGCGACGATAACATGGGCCACGCTGGTTTGGCGCAGTGCGTGCTCGAGCCGGTCGGCAAAAATATCAACCATCGCGGCCTGGAAGGAGGCGGCACAATCGGCGGCGATTTGGCGCGGTAACGCCTCGTTGGTCGCGAGCGCGCCGGATATTTGGAATAATTTTTGCGCGACGGCGGTTTTTAGGCCGGAGAACGAGAAATCGCAGCCGTCGCGCCCGCGCATCGGGCGGGGTAGGGCCAGGGCGGTGGGATTACCCTCGATCGCGAGGCGTTCCAGGGCCGGACCGCCCGGGTAGGCGAGGCCGAGCAGCTTCGCCACCTTGTCGAACGCCTCGCCGGCGGCATCATCAATGGTGGTGCCGAGGCGCCGGTAGCGCCCGACCCCGTCCACCGCGAGCAGCAAGGTATGACCGCCCGAGACCAGCAGGCAGAGATAGGGAAATTCCGGCTGGCTGGGGGCGATGCCGGGCAGGCGCGCAGTCAAGGCATGGGCTTCGAGATGGTTGATGGCGTAAAATGGTTTTCCCGCCGCCAGCGCCATCGCCTTGGCGAAATTGCTGCCCACGATGAGCCCGCCGATCAACCCGGGCCCGGTGGTTGCCGCGACCGCGCCAAGATCACGCGGGGTCAGCCCGGCCTGATCGAGGGCCTGCGCCACCATGTCGGGCAGCACCGCGAGATGCGCGCGTGCGGCGATTTCAGGCACCACGCCGCCAAACCGGGCATGTTCGGCAATTTGGCTCGCCACCAGATCGGCGCGGACGGTGCCGTCTGCGTCCAGAATAGCGCAGGCGGTTTCATCGCAGGATGATTCAATCGCCAAGATCGGGGCCAAGATCGGGGCCGCGATGCCGGGGGCAGCTTTCTTTTCCATAAAGAGCACATTAGTCTTTGCCCATGGGTCAGGAAACCGTCGCGCATCACATCACCGCCACCAGCCGCCGCCGCGTGCGCATCGGCACCCGCGGCTCGCCGCTGGCGCGCTGGCAAACCGAGACATTTTTGCGGACCGTGCAGGCACGATTGCAGCAAGCCGGGCCGCATTTTGGTTTTGCCCCCGATGATTTCGACATTGAGATCATCGCGGTCACCGGCGACCAAATCCAAGATCGGCGCTTGGCCGAGATTGGCGGCAAGGGCATGTTCGCCAAGGAAATCCACGAGGCGCTGCTCGATCAGCGGATCGATTGCGCGGTGCATAGCCTCAAGGATTTGGAAACCAGCTTTCCGGAGCAAATTATTCTCGCCTGCACCATGGCGCGGGAGGATGCGCGGGATGCGTTGATCGTGCGCCCTGGCATTGATGCTGGGGCGGCGGATTTTCGCACCGTGCTGCCGCAGGGGGCGCAGATTGGCACCGCATCGCTGCGTCGGCAGGCGCAATTGCTGCATGCGCGGCCTGATTTGGCGGTGACGCTGCTGCGCGGCAATGTGCGCACCCGGCTTGACCGGGTCAAGGCGGGCGGCATCGATGCGACGTTGCTGGCGTTGGCCGGGGTGAGGCGGCTTGGTTTTGCCGATGAGGTCAGCCTGGTGCTTGATCCGGAGCAGATGCTTCCCGCAGCCGGGCAGGGCATTGTTGGCGTGACGGCGCGGGCCGATGATACGGATTTGCTTGCGCTTCTGGCCAGTATTGAGGATCGGGGCGCGCGTGTGGTTGCGACCGCTGAGCGCAGCCTGCTCGCCGCCCTTGATGGATCGTGCCGGACGCCGATTGGCGCCTATGCGCAGTTGGATGCGGGCGATCATTTGCGGCTCACCGGCCTCGCCGCACGGGGCGATGGCAGTTTTCTGCTCCGCCGCAGCCTTGCCGGGCCTGCGAGCGATGCGGCGCGCCTTGGCGCCGCGCTGGGGGCGGAATTGCGCCGCGAGTCGCCGGCCGATATTTTTCTCGATTGAGGGCATCGCCCGATGGCCGCGAGGCAGAGCGGGTGGAGTGCGACGGTGCTGGTGACCCGGCCGGAGCCGGGGGCTGGCGAAACGGCCGCGGCGTTGCGGGCACTGGGGCATGTGCCGGTCTTGGCGCCGGTGTTGCGCATTGAGCCGATGATTATCGCCGCGCCGCGTCATGTGGCTGCGATTGCGATCACCAGCGGTCAGGCGCTGGCCGGACTGCCGTCGGCGTTACGGGCATTGCCGCTCTATGCGGTGGGCGATGCGAGTGCGCGGCGGGCATTTGAGGCTGGGTTTCGCTGGGTGGAAAGTGCGGGCGGCACGGCGCGGGATTTGGCGCGGCTGATGGCGGATCGGCTGCCGCCGGGGGCGGCGGTGCTGCTGGCGAGCGGCGTTGGTAACGGCCTTGATTTGGCGAGCGATTTGCGTGCCGCGGGATTGCGGGTCAGCCGCCGGGTTGCCTATCGGACCGTGCCCGCCGAGACGTTGGCGATCGCGGCCATCGCCGCGCTGGAAGCGGATGAAGTTGATTTTGTGCTGATTTTTTCGCCAGCAAGCGCCCGACGGTTCGTTGCCTTGGTGCAGGGGGCGGGGGTGGAGCCTGGCTTGCGGCGCGTCATGGCCATTGCGATCAGTGCCGCCGCCGCCGCACCGCTGGCGGCGTTGTCGTTGCGCGGGGTGCGAATCGCCATGGCGCCGGACCAGAAACATATGCTAGCGCTTTTGTCATGACCGATACTAATTCTGCTATCCCCAATGCGATGTCCTCTGCCGATCAAGCCAGCGCGGCGCCCCCGGCTAAACCCAAGCGCCGTGGGCGCGGGTTGTTGCTTCTCCTGGCCCTGGTGGTGATTATTGGGGCGGGCGGGTCGATTGCGTATAAAATCAGAGGGTTGCTCCATAGGCCGTCGGCACCAATGACCGCCGCAGCACCCGCGCCGGCGCCGACGCCCGTGCAGGTTGCACAACCCCGTCCGGCAGTTGCGTCATCCGCGCCACCGCGCGTGGCGCCTGCGCCCGCGACGAGCACCGGATCGGCGACCGCAACATCGGCGACCCCCCAACCGGCACCGCCTCCATCGGCCAGCGCGAATGAAACTGGAGCGGCGAGTGCCGTGCCAACCAATCCGGACGCGGCGAAAATTACCGCGATGCAAGCGCAAATTGCCCAGCTTTCCGCGACGGTGATTGCCGATCATGCCGACATGGTGCGCCTGCAAGCGAGCGCCGCGAGCCTGCCGCATTTGGCCGCGCAGGCGCAGACCATGGCGGTGCTGGCGACCGCGTCGATGGCGCTGCAATCGGGCCAGCCGCTCGGCACCATTCCGAACGCGCCCGAGGCTTTGGTGCGTTATGCCAGCGTTGCTCCGCCCACCGAGGCGGGATTGCGCGCTGAATTTTTGGCGCTTGCCCCGCATGCGGCGCAGCAGGCGGGCATGACCAATAGCGGTGTTACAGGATTGTGGGCGCGGCTGCGCGCTCATGTGGTGGATTTGATTTCGCTCCGTCGGGGCGATCAGGTGCTGATTGGTAGCCGGGCTGATGGCACCATCGCGATGGCGCGCCGCGATTTGGCGCTGGGGGATTTGACCGGGGCGGTTGCGGCGGTGAAAACCCTGCCCGCGCCGGCGGAGCGGGTTATGCAGCCTTGGTTGGCGCGGGCTGATCATTTGCTGGCGGCACGGGCGGCGCTGACACAGATGGCGGAGCAACATTGATGCTCCGGGCATTTCGGTTTGGCCTGATCGCGATTGTGCTGCTGGCGATTATTTGGGGCATTGCCTCACTGCCCGGCACGGTGCGCGTCGATACCGGCGGCTATCAATTTGCGGCAGCGGTGCCGGTCGCGATTTTGTTGCTGTTGCTGCTCGATATCGTGATTATCGTGCTGATTAATCTGTTTCGTGCGGTGTTGCGCACCCCGCGCAACCTAGCTGATCGGCGGGCGGCGTCGCGCCGCGATGCGGGGGAGACGGCGGCGGTGCGCGCTCTGTCGGCGCTGGCGTCCGGCGATACGCAAGCGGCACGCGGCCATGCCAAAACCGCCCAGCGCCATGCGCCGGATTCGCCCATTAGCCTTTATGTGGCGGGCGAGGCGGCGCGGCAGGCGGGCGATCATGCGGCAGCGGATCAGCATTTTGCCACGCTCGCACAGCATAAGCATGGCGGATTTCTTGGCTGGCGCGGGCTGGTGCAGCATCATGCCGGGCAAAACGATGCCGACTCACAATCGCTGGCGGCGGCGCATGTGCGGCGAGCGGCGCAGGCGCATCCGGGCTCGCCCTGGCTGCGCGAGGCGCGGGTGCGCCTTGCCACGGCACGCGGGGATTATGCCGAGGCGGCGCGGTTGGCGACCGATAAGGCCGAGATTGGCGCGCTCGCGATTATGGCGGCGCGGCAGGCATCGGACCCGACGCTGGCAATCGATTGGGCCCGCGAAGCGGTGCGGGCTACGCCTGCGTCACCGCCCGCTTATTTGGCCTTGGCGGCGGCGCATCAGCGCGCCGGGTTTCCGCGCGCCTGGCATCAAGCCCGCGCCCGCGCCGCGTTGCGTGCGGGCTGGCACGCGGCGCCGCACCCGGACATTGCGGCGGCTTTTCTCAATGATATCGCAGCACCCCTGGAGCGCGCACGGGCCGCACAAACACTGGCTGGGCTTAACCCCAACGATCCGGAATCGGAAAAACTACTGGCCGAAACCGCTCGCGCCGCCCGTCTCGATGGTGAGGCGCAGCGTCATCAAGTTGGGGCTGATAGGGCGGGAACCCGCTTTGTTTGCAGCAATTGCCAGGCGGAAACGCCGGAATGGCGCCATGATTGCCCACGCTGCGGCACCATTGGCAGTTTGGTGTGGACTGGTCGTACACCGGTCACGGGGCCGATGCTGCCATCCCCACGGCCGGTCGACGCGTCCGCATGAAGCGGCGCTCGACCTGATAATGCAGCAGGGCGGCGAGACCAATCGATAAGGCAAGGCTCAGCGGTAGCCATAGCAGGCTAAACCATAGCTTATTTTGGTCGGTGGCTGTTCCGATGATCAGCGCGAGGGTGCGGCTGACCGGCTCGTTCAGCAGATAGAGCGGATAAGAAATTGCTCCCAGCCACTGCACCGCCGGATGACCGAGCAAGGTGGCGATGGGTTGGAAACAGCGGCGATCGGGCGCGCGCTGGGTGTTGACGACCAGCGCCCAAATCAACGGTGGCAGGGATTTTTCCAGCATCATCGGGCCATCCGTGCCATGGCTGGCGCCGAGGGCGATTGTGATCAGCAGGGCGACGAGAAACAAATTGGCAGCGCGCACCCCGCGCCAGAACCGCGCTGCTGCGATGCCGAGGGCGAAATATCCCGCCTCGTTGGGCAGGAAGGCGCGGTGAAACTGCCAATCGAGCGGGGCCAGCGCGGCATAGGCTCGGCCAGCCAGCGCGAGGCAGAGAAAAATCCAAACCAAGGGTGCCAGACCGTCGGTATTAGGGCGAAATCTGAGCGAGAGCAGCGCAATTAGCGCGTAAAATTGCCATTCGGTGGACAGGCTCCAGGACGGGCCGAGCAGCGAAAACTGCGCATCGGAAAGGCTATGGCGCAGCAACGCACCCTGGGCCAGCAGGATATGCACCAGAATATGCACCCCGAGCGGCGTTGGCAGGCCCGATTCCCAGATTTGATGGGCGATATCACCCTGATGCAGCCAAGGCATCACCGCAAACGGCGCCGGCAGTGCCAGACCCGCGATCGCGAGGGCGAGCACCAGATAATAAACTGGCAGCAAACGCCGCGCCCGGGCCAACCAAAACGCACCGATCCGCCCCTCGAACCGGGCCAAGGATTGCACGATTACCAAACCGGACAGGGCGAAGAACAAATTGACCGCCGCGAATCCGTGGCCGAACAAAAAATTTATGGTCCGCGCCCAAGCCGGAGCGAGCGGCAGCATCGGCGCCAGATGGCCGAGCATCACATAAACGGCAAGCACACCGCGCAGCCCATCGAACAGATGCAGGCGTGGCTGGGCGGGACGCTGATGTGGGAGCGTGTCGGCTGGCATGGCATCAGCGTGACACAACTTCAAGTTGCTTGCCAGCGGTTAATCTCCCCGACATGGATGATGCCATGAACCCTTGGTCCAGCATGCCCGACCGCGTCACGCCGCAATCATTCCGCGCCCGCCCATTTGGCCCGCGCCAAGGCTGGGTGCTGATGATCGGGTTTTTTCTGGTGCAGATTTTGGTCGGCATCATCGCGATCCTGGCGCGTGGCGTTATTTTCGTGGTGATGGCGGCGGCCGCCGCGCACCGGAGCATCAACCTGTTTCACCTCGGCAACGCGCCAGTGCCGCCGCCGCTGACGGCCGGTTTCATCACCGCACTTGGCATTGGTGCCTATGTAATCGCGGCGATTTGGTCGGCAAAATATATTACCGACCGGGTTGGCCCCCGGCTCTATGATGCGTCAGCCTCCGGCGTCGCTTGGTGTGCGGCGAAGGCACGGTTTTATGGCATCGCGGTGCTGCTCGCGGTGGTGGTTGCAGCGGTTGCAGTTGGTTTGACCCTGTTGTTTCCATTCGCCGAATATGGCGATGGGCATTTGGGGGCGCTCAAGCAAATGCTCGCACCGGGCTGGCCGCGTGTGGCCTCGTTGATTTTGTTTCTGCTGATCGCCCCGCCGGCGGAGGAGTTTATTTTTCGCGGCGGTGCATTCGCGGCGTTGGCATCGCGCTACAGCGTTTGGGTGAGTGGCGCGATTGTGACGGTTTGCTTTGTGGCGCTGCATGCGCCGGAAAAAATTCATTATCCGCCGGGCTTTATCGATATTACGCTCCTGGCGGTGGCAGCGCTCTGGCTCAGGCTGCGCAGCGGCTCGCTCAAACCGGCGATTTTGCTCCATGTGCTGTATAATGGCGGGGTTATGGCGGCAGCTTTGGTCATTGGCGCGTTGCATGGGGCTGTGCCGCACGTCTGATTTGCTCGCGCTCAAACCGACTTGCCCCGCCGCGCCGGGCGGCCTATTTCTCGCTCTATGAAAAACCTGTTTCTCGTTGGGCTTGGTGCCGCTGGGCTGATGGCCTGCACCGCAACTGCGCTCGCTGCGCCGGCCGCTGATGCGCCCAAGCCGCTGGGTGTGTTTTCGTCCTGGACGGCAGCGACATATGGCATTGGCGCGCATAAAGCCTGCTATGCTTTTACCTTGAGCAAATTGCCCAAAGGTAGCAAGGCGGCGCCGGCGATGTTGACCGTGACTGAGCGCGGCGACCAGCGTGACGAAATTTCCCTCGCGCAGGGCATAACCTACAGCAAAGACGCGAAAATCGTGCTCAAAGTGGGCAAAACCGCGCTCAAATTCTTTTACAAAGACAATATGGCTTATGCGCTGCATAAGGTGAAAACGATCAAGGCGTTTCTGGGCGGCAATGACGTGACCGCGACGGCCAGCGCCCCCAAGGCGGCTGAGGTGATCAATCATTTCGGGCTTGCTGGGTTTTCCGATGCGTATAAGGCGATTGTCAAAGCTTGCCCGGCTAATCCAGGCGCGAAATAGCGATGAACGCCATCCCGTTTGCGCTGAACGAGGCCGAACGCGCGCGCATTCTGGCAAAAACTGCTTTGTTCGCGCCGCCCTCGGCCCAACTGGCAGATGGCCGGCGGGATTTGGTCGGCATGTCGCGTGCAGAGTTGGCGGCGGCGGTGGCGTCGATTGGTGAGGCGCCGTTTCGCGCCAAGCAGCTCTGGCATTGGATTTATCATCAAGGGGTAACCAATTTTGCCCTGATGGCGAATATCGCCAAGCCGTTGCGGGAAAAGTTGGCGACGCATTTCGTGATTTCGCGGCCCAGCGTGGCGCTCGATCAGCGCAGCACCGATGAGACTCGCAAAATGCTGTTTCGCTTTCGCGATCAGGAAGCGGTGGAGACGGTCTATATCCCGGATGTGACCGAGGATCGAGGAGCCGTATGTATTTCCTCCCAAGTGGGCTGCACCCTCTCCTGCCGGTTTTGCCATACCGGCACCCAACGCCTGACGCGTAATTTGTCGGCGGGGGAAATCGTTGGCCAATTTATGGCGATGCGCGATGCCTATGGCGAATGGCCCAGCCCCAAAGGCGAAACGCCGCGCCTGCTCTCCACCATTGTGCTGATGGGCATGGGCGAGCCGCTCTATAATTACGAAAACGTCGCGACGGCGATGAAAATCATCATGGATGGCGAGGGGATCGGCCTGTCGCGGCGGCGCATTACCCTATCGACCTCGGGCGTGGTGCCGATGATGGATCAATGCGGCGCTGAGCTTGGGGTTAATCTGGCAGTATCGCTCCATGCGGTGCGCGATGATGTGCGCGATGTGATCGTGCCGTTGAACCGCAAATATAATATCGCCGAACTGCTGGCCGCCTGTCGGCGCTATCCGGCAGCATCGAATGCGCGCAGGATCACGTTTGAATATGTCATGCTGAAAGGCATCAATGACAGCGAGGCCGATGCGCGCGAATTGGTGCGGCTGATCGAGGGGATCCCGGCCAAGGTTAATCTGATCCCGTTCAACCCTTGGCCCGGCTCGACCTATGAAACATCGAGCGGCAATGCGATCCGCCGGTTCGCCGATATTGTGATGAATGCGGGCTATGCCTCGCCGGTGCGCACCCCGCGCGGGCGCGATATTTTGGCGGCGTGCGGCCAGCTCAAATCCTCAGCCATCGCTGCTGCCCAGAGCGTTGGTGATTAATCGGCCAAGCCGGAATGTCAGCAGCGCGGTCGCGATAATCGCCACGCCGATCAACACCAGATGGATGAGCGCATGACCGTGCAGGGCCGCTAAGCCGGACCGGCTTAGCGTGCCAATCGCGACATAGAGCAGCAAAGCGGGCAGGGCGGCGAGGGTGCCGAGCGCATAATCGCGCGGGCTGATCGCCGACAGGCCCAGCGCGTAGGAGGTGAGCGAAAACGGCATCACCGGCGAGACCCGCATGAGCAATACCAGCCGCCAGCCATCGCGGCCCACGGCATGGTCGAGCCGGGCCAAGCGCCGACTGGCCGCGAGCCTTTGCGCGATGGTGGGGCGCAGGGCTGAGCGTGTGAGCGCGAAAGCGATGGCCGCGCCGAGCAAGATGCCGGTCGCCGACAGTCCAAAGCCGAGGGCAACGCCATAGACTGCCCCGGCGGCGAGGCCGAGCAGCGAGGCGGGCAGGAAGCCGATTAGCGCGACCAAGGCTTGCAGCAGCGCAAAAATCAGCCAACCGATCCAGCCGAGATTGCGCAATCGCTCCAACAGGGTGAGCAGAGCGCCGCTCCATTGCCCGCCAAACAGGCTGCCGACCGCAACGGCGGCGAGCAAGGCGGCACCGCCGATCACGGTCATCATCAGCGGTCGATCGCGCGGCAGTGATGCGGGCTTGGTGGACATTACGGGCCGAGCACCGGCCAAGCGATCAGGCCCGCGCGTGCCAAGCGAAACCGGGCGGCGGTGTCGAGCACGCCGAAACCATATTGCACCGAGCGACGGAAATTGATCGAGGAGGCTTCATCGAAATAGCGGGTAGGGCAGGAGATTTCGCCGATTTGAAACCCGGCATGCACCGCCTGCGCGATCATTTGATTATCGAACACGAAATCATCCGAGCAGCGCTCCAACGGCAGCCGTTCAAGCACGGTGCGCGACCAAGCGCGGTAGCCGGTATGATACTCGGACAGTTTTTGCCCGAGCAGGATATTTTCAACAAAGGTTAGCCCGCGATTAGCGATATATTTCCAGAGCGGCATGCCGCCTTTGAGCGCGCCGCCGCCGAGAATCCGCGAGCCGAGCACCGCATCATAATGACCTGAGATGATCATGGCCGCCATCGCGGGGATCAGTTTCGGCGAATATTGGTAATCAGGATGCAGCATCACCACAATATCCGCTCCGCGCGCGAGGGCGGCGGCGTAGCAGGTTTTTTGGTTGCCGCCATAACCGCGATTGCGCTCATGCACGATGGTGTGCAGGCCGAGTGCGCGGGCGAGGGTGACGGTATTATCGCCGCTGGCATCATCGGTGAGGATCAAATCATCGACGATATCGCGATCGATATCTTCAATGGTCCGGGCGAGCGTTTTGGCAGCGTTATAGGCGGGAAGCACAACGGCGATGCGCTGACCCCCGAGCATGGTGGATCAGGCTGCCCGGCTGAGTCGCTTGAAAAAGGCAGAAACGCGGTGGCGGCGCATTTCGTATTTCGCATGGGCGTCATCGGTCATGTAGTTCATTTGCACGGTGATGCGCTTGCCGATGAAGGTTTTGTGGCCGTGCCAAGTATCGGGGCCGTTGGGAAACACCAGCAACGTGCCATTCACTGGCGGCACTTCGACTGCGAAATCCTCGAGATTATCCGGGCCGCGGAGCAGCCGCAGGCAGCCTTCCTGGCGGTCCCAGGCGGCATCGGCGGGGTTGAGATAGAGGAGGATGGTGACGCGCTTCGCGGCCGAGTCGCAATGGATTTGGCCGTCGCGGGAACCGGTTTGCCCCCGCACCGTGACCATCACCGGCGCATCGTGCAAATCAAGCGCGAATTTTTCCGCAATCGCGGCACGCATGGCGGGACCTGCCATGGCGGCCATCAGATCAGCGGCCACCGGGCCGAGGCGCAAGGCTTCAACCGGCACCGATCCGCGCGCGCCAATCGGCGGGATAGCGCTGACGACCTGTCCGAGCCATTCGGGGCGCACGAAATTGGGCACCACCACGTGACGAAACGGGTCTCTGGCGACGGGGGTGGACTTCAGACGATCGAGATCGAGCATATCCATGATCGAAACCCTCAACGGCAGCGTCGTGCGGTTTAGAACCCTTCGCGTTCGACGCGCTTGCGCTCCATTTTGCGGGCCCGGCGGACGGCCTCAGCGGCTTCGCGGGCGCGGCGCTCGGACGGCTTTTCGTAATGACGCCGTAGCTTCATCTCCCGAAATACGCCTTCGCGTTGCAGTTTCTTTTTGAGCGCCTTCAGCGCTTGATCGACATTGTTGTCACGAACGAGAACTTGCACTTGGCTGAATACTCGCGGCGGCGATTGTAGGACGCTGCTGCCAAAGTCACATAGCAAACGGCGCGACGCAGCGAAAAGCGGCATCGCGACCTGATTTCCGCTTCGCTCTATAGCAAGATTTTGCGCGGTGCAAATGGTTCCGGCTGGAAAATGGGGCAAGTTTTGCCGTTTGTGGGATTTTTCCCTCACTGGATAAAACCGCCGCCGAGCACGCGCGTGCCATCATACACCACGCAGGCCTGACCCGGTGCGGCGAGCGAGGGTTGCTCTAGCGTGACGGTGCCGGTGGCGAAATCAATCAAGGCGGGGTGCGGCGCTTCGCGGGCGCGCAGCTTGACCATCGCCCGGCGCGGCTGGGTTTGGTCATCGATCAACCAATTACAATCGCGCAGCGAAACAATCTGCGCACCGGCATGGCGCGGGCCAACCTCGATTCGCCGGCGTGGCGCATCGATGCGGGTGACCACTTGGCCGGTGGCGGCACCCAGGCGCTTCGCCTGACCCACGGTGTAGCGGCCAATGCCCTGATGCCGATCCAGCACCCGGCCCTCGGCATCGACAATGTCGCCGGGCTCCACAGCGTCCGGGCGTAGGCGGGCGACGATATCGGCGTAGGAGCCGGAGGGGACGAAGCATATATCCTGGCTATCGGCCTTGTCGGCCACCGGCAGGCCCATGCGGGCGGCTTGGGCGCGCACTTCGGCTTTGCTGGCCATCGCGCCGAGCGGAAACCGGGCAAATTCAAGCTGCGAGCGGGTGGTGGCGAACAGGAACCAGGATTGATCGCGCGCATCATCCACCGCACGATGCAACTCCGGGCCGGTTGGGCCGTCTTCGCGGCGCACATAATGGCCGGTGGCCAAAGCTTCGGCGCCCAGATCCCGCGCGAGGCCGAGCAAGTCGCCGAATTTCAGATGCTGGTTGCAGGCGACACACGGCACTGGGGTTTGCCCGGCCGCATAGGAATCGGCAAAGGCCTGGATCACGTTGCGGCGAAAGGCTTGCTCGGAATCGATCACGTAATGAGCGATGCCCAGCCGGTCCGCGACGTTGCGGGCGTCATGAATGTCTTGCCCGGCGCAGCACGCCCCTTTGCGGCCCGACGCGGCACCATGATCGTAGAGTTGCAGCGTCACGCCGATCACCTCATGGCCCGCCTCATGCAGCAGCCCGGCGACCACCGAACTATCCACCCCGCCGGACATGGCAACAACCACTCTCATTGTCGCGCTCCTGGCCTGGCCATCTTAGCCGGACTGGGCGTTGCGCACGCCGGAGGGCAAGCGCACCACGAGCCCGTCGAGCGCCTCGCTCATGACGATTTGGCAGCCCAGGCGTGAGGTTTTTTCAAGCCCGAAAGCGAGGTCGAGCATGTCTTCTTCGTCCTCGGAGGCGCGGGCGAGTTTGGCGAACCATGCCGGATCGACAATCACATGGCAGGTTGAGCAGGCGAGCGATCCCTCGCACGCGCCTTCGATGTCAACGCCGTGCTTATGCGCGATTTCGAGCACGGACAGGCCGATCGGGGCGTCAACGGTGCGGTGCGAGCCATCACGCTCGACAAAAATCATCTGTGGCATGGTCGATATCCTGTGGGTGGGTGCCGGTTGCGCGGCATCGGACGGGGCCGGGCGCGTCAGGCGACCGGTTCTGCTGAGGCAATATGAGACCGATCCGCTTTGTGCAAGGCGCGGGTGATTGAATCTTGGTAAGCGGCGAGGAATCGGGCGGGGGCGTCATCCTGGCAATTCCACGGGAGCGAGACACGAATGGCGCAGCCGGCCAGCGCATCAAGGCCCATCGCATCGAGCACATGGCTGCGAGCGACCTTGCCTGACGAGCAGGCGGACCCGGCGGAAACCGCGATACCGGCCAAATCGAGCGCGATCACTTGGGTTTGTGCGGCGACCAGCGGCACGGCGAGGCAAGTGGTGTTGGGCAGGCGCGGCGCGTCATGGCCGATGATTTCGGCACCGAGCGCCAGCGCGCCGTCTTCGATCAGGTCGCGCATGCTTTGCAGACGATGCGCTTCGTCGGGCCCGATCGCGGTGATCGCGGCGGCGAATCCGGCAATGGCGGGCAGATCGGGCGTGCCGCCGCGTCGGCCGCGCTCCTGCCCACCGCCGATGATCAGCGGAGGCAGCCGGTCGGCCATGGTTGGCGCCATGATCAGTGCGCCGGCCCCTTTTGGGCCACCGAGCTTATGGCTCGATAGAGCAAGGCTGGTTGCACCGGCGCCGAGCGGATCGGCGTCGATGCGTCCGGCGGATTGTGCGGCATCGACATGCAGCATCGCCTGATGAGCCGCGCAAAGGGTCGCGATCGCTTGGATCGGATGGAGCACGCCGGTTTCGTTATTGGCGGCCATCAGGCAGACCAGCGCGCCGGGATGGTCGGCGAGCAACCGTTCGAGCGCGGCGAGATCGACGATGCCCGATTGGGTTACCGGCACGGTGATCGCTCGGCCGGTCGCTTCGGCGGGGGCGCGGATGGCGTCATGTTCGGTTGCGCCGATCAGGATCGGGCGGTTGGCGCCGAGCGCATGGATGGCGAGCGCGTTGGCCTCGGTGGCGCCGGAGGTGAAAATCAGATCCTGGGGCCGGGCGTGGCAATGTTGGGCGATGGTCTCGCGCGCCTTTTCCAGAATGTGCCGAGCAGCGCGGCCAAATTGATGGATCGAGGCCGGATTGGCGGCATCGAGGGCGGCGAGGATGGCGGCGCGAGCGGCGGGGCGCAGCGTTTCGCTGGCGTTGGCGTCGAGATAAAGCGGATTAGTCGCGGGCAAAACCGTCTCGCGGATTGGACGTAACCGGGTTGCGCGGCGCCGTTTGGGCGGCGGCGCGTTCGTCGGACCGGGCGACGCGCTGTTCAAGATCGGTGAGTTCGGCGCGCAGGGTCTCGATTTCGCTCAGCAGCGGATCGATGCAGGGATCGCAAGGGGTGCCGTAGGGGTCGAACCGGACCTTTTCGCGCTGATTGGCGATGCGCTGGTCATCGCGCCGCTCGACCGGGCGAGCCGGAATGCCAACCACGGTGGTCCCGGCCGGAACCTCTGCCACCACCACGGCATTGGCGCCGATCCGGGCGTTCTCGCCGATCAGGATGGCGCCCAGCACCTTGGCACCCGCGCCAATAATGACGTTATTGCCAATCGTCGGGTGGCGCTTGCCATGATCGGTCGCGGTCCCACCGAGGGTGACTTGATGGTACAAATAAACATCATCGCCGAGTTCCGCCGTTTCGCCGATCACCACCCCCATGCCGTGATCGATGATGCACCGGCGGCCGATTTTGGCGCCCGGATGGATTTCAATACCGGTGATCATGCGGCCAAAATGCGAAACGATGCGTCCGAGTAGCTGCAAATGATGGTTCCACAGATAGTGGGCGACCCGGTGGATGAGCACCGCATGCAATCCTGGATAGCAGAGAATGACCTCCAAATTGGACCGGGCGGCGGGGTCGCGCTGCCGATAGGCCTGGATCGTCTCGCCAAAAAACATAGGGGTCATGCGACATTTCCGTAGGAATGGAGCGGCCAATAGGGTATAGAGACAGACCCCGAGGGGATTGTCCGCTCGGTGACCAGAGAGTGTGGTGCGTGTTGGGGTGAAGGTCAACCCGAGGCGGCGGGTGAGTCGATGAGGATTTTGCGGTGCCGGGTACGATTTTTTGGTGACCGTGCATTGTCCGGCGGCGGCTCCTGAATTGTGAATATAATTTATATAGGTCGCCGGAGACGGTCCTATATATAAGTCAAGTGTGTGACGGTTGGGCGGGGCGTGCCATGGGACGCGAGCCTGATCGGGTGTGGTCAACGAGGTGAAGGGGCCGTGGGAACGGTGCCAGAGCGAGTTTCGCTGATGGTGGGTCGAGTGCGGTGCCGCCAGTGGCGCCGAGGTAACGCAGAACGAGAGAGTATAGAGAACAATGCCTGAAGTTATGTTTGCGGGGCCGGATGGTCGGCTCGAGGGTCGTTATCATCATGCAAAAGAGCGTGGCGCGCCGTTGGCGTTGGTGTTGCACCCGCACCCGTTGCATGGCGGGACGATGAATAACCGCATCGCCTATTCGATGTATCAGGTCTTTCAGCGGCTGGGCTTTTCGACCATGCGGTTCAATTTTCGCGGCGTGGGCCGCAGCCAGGGCAAGTTTGACGGCGGTATGGGCGAAATCAATGATGCGGCGGCGGCGTTGGATTGGATGCAGTCGCTCAATCCGGGGCATGGCGGCTTGTGGATCGCTGGCTATTCGTTCGGCGCGTTCGTGGGCATGCAGCTTTTGATGCGACGCCCGGAAGTGTCCGGCTGGATCAGCATTGCCCCGCCAGCCGCGCATTATGATTTCGGCTTCCTGGCGCCCTGCCCGTGCGGCGGGTTAATGATTCACGGCGAGGCCGACGAGTTGGTGCCGGAAAATTCGGTGCGCAAGTTGGTCGATAAGCTGAACACCCAAAAAGGCGTTGCGGTTGATTATCGGGTGGTGCCCGGGGCGGATCATGTGTTTGCCCAGCAAGCCGATTTGATCTCTGAAGCGGTGGAATCCTATGTCAGCGCCGAAATTGCGCGCAAGCATATGGCGTTGGCGGCGGACTGACCGGGCGTTTATCGGCAATATCCGCCTTGATGGGCATCATCGGCCCCATCAAGGCGGACCGAACGCCTTTAGTCGGCGAGAAATAGCCGCTGAACATAAAGGCCAGGCGTGACGATGTTTTCTGGATCGAGCGAGCCGATTTCAACCCGCTGATGGATTTGAGCGATGGTGATGGTGGCGGCGGTTGCCATAATCGGGTTGAAGTTGCGCCCAGTCGCGCGATAGGTGAGGTTGCCCCATCGATCGGCGGACCAGGCTTCGATCAGCGCGAAATCGGCGCTGAGTGCTGTTTCCAACACGCAAAGACGATTTTGAATAAGCCGGGTTTCTTTGCCAGCGGCAAGCTCGGTATCCGCGCCGGTGGGGGTAAAAAAGGCCGGAATGCCCGCTCCGGCTGCACGAATTCGCTCGGCCAGCGTGCCTTGGGGAACCAGCTCAAGATCAATGTCGCCCGTCGCATAGAGCGCGTCGAACGCCGTTTTGGTGGGGGCGCGCGGGTAGGAACAAATCACTTTCCTGATCGATCCTTCGGCGATTAATGCTGGCAGGCCGCCGAAATCGCCGCCGGCATTGTTGGCAATGATGGTCAGGTTGCGCAGCCCACGACCGCTCAGCGCATCGACCAAGCGATGTGGCTGACCGATCGCGCCGAAGCCGCCGACCATAATGGTGGCGCCATCGGCGATGTCCGCCAAGGCGGCTTCCAGCGAGGGGACGAATTTATCAATCATCGGCGGCGAGCATGATTCGGGCCTTTTGGCTGTAGGGCAGAGCAAGCGGAACGTATAGCGGGTAATGGTCGGTGCTCAAACGGGTGCCAAATTCGCTGGATTATGGAGCGATTGCCATCACGATTGCGAGGGGCTTCACCAATTATTCATTTCTGGCGGCTAAATTCGTCTCGACAACGGGCGATGAACCGCCGCTGCGAAAGGCGCTTGATGATTTTGAGCCGAAGTTTTGGCCGAGCACGACGCGATCAAAACGAGCTGCGGCGGCGGCCGTTGTCGGTGACTGATTTGCCGATCCGTCCCGCTGCTCGGGGTGCGGTTGGGGCGGGTGCGTTGCTGGTGATCGGGTTTGCCGTGCTTTGCGCCACCCTATTGAGCGAAGGGCTCAGCTTTTCCGCCTATCATTTGACCGCCTTTTGCCCGGCGGCCGCAATACCGCTGGCGCGGCTACTCCGCTCATCCACTGCATTACCAACGAGGGGGCAGACGCTGCGGGTGATTGCGGTGAGCGTGAGTGCGTCGCTGTTGGCCTTTATGCTGTTGGAACGGCTTAATTGGTTTGCGTTGTTCGTCAGCCAGGGCATTGGGCTGGATATTGCGGTTGCGACATGGCTGGTGGTGCTCCCCTGGCGTGCATTGGGGCCACGATTACGTCCGTTTTCGATCGGCCGATTGATGCTGGTGGGCGGTGTGATTGGGCCGCTGGCTGAAGGGTTGTGGGTCGCCGCAGGGTGCGCATTGGTGGCGCCAGGGTCGTTTGTGAAAACGCTGTTGATCATCACCATGGCAACGGGATTGGGGAATGTCCTGTTTTTTCCTGCCTGTCTCGTAATCGGCGGTATCCCGGCGCAGCGCGCCAAGGGTTCCGCCATTCGATGGCGCCGTTTGATCCTGACTATTTTAGCGATTTCAGTGTTTGCGCTGTTATTCATTGACGGCGGGGTGTCGGTGTTGTTTGCCGGACCGACGCTATTGGCGGCAATCGCGGTGACGGCAGGATCGCGCAGCGCCTATGTTAGCCTTGCGGTCCTATCAGCCATGACGGTGATGCTGAGCGCTGCTGGATTTGGGCCAATGCATGGCGAGGCGATTGATCTAAGATTGTTGATGATGCAGGGATTTTTGCTGGCATGTATGGGGGCGGCCTTGCCGGTAACGATTGCGCTGTCGCGGCATCGAGCGGTATTGCGCCGTTGGCGTCGGCGGTTTCATCAAACATTGCAACGCGAAGAACGTTATCGAATTCTGGCTGAAATGTCAGCTGATATGATCCAGATTTTACGCGTTGATGGCACCATTTTATATGCCTCGCACGCGGCGGAGCACTTGTTGGGTCGGCACGCGGCGGCGTTGGTGGGGGGTAATGTTTTCGACTGGGTGCATTCTGAGGCGCAGGGGGATATGCGTCGTGCGTTGCAGGGGCTTGGCAGTGAGATCCCGGAAGTAACCATTGAGGCGCGCTTGCGGCGCGATGGGCGCGAGGCGGCGGTTGGATTAAAGTCTGCGGATGAAGCACAGTATTTCTGGGCAGAAATGCGCATCCGCGTGGGGCGCCGGATGCCGGGTGGGGTCGTTGAATATGTTATGGTAACCCGTGATATCTCCGCGCGCCGTGCGGCAGAGGCAGAGCGGGCGGCGGATCTCGTCCGGCTTGGCGCGCTGGCTCATACAGACAAGCTGACGGGCTTGCCAAATCGTCGGCGGTTTGACGATGCCTTGGAGCGGGCTTGGTATTGTGCCGTGCGCGATGATTTAATGATCGGCCTGTTAGTTATCGATGTGGATCGATTCAAAGCCTACAATGATCGCTTCGGGCATCCGGCGGGTGATCAAGCATTGCGCCGGATTGGCGCGGTGATCGGCGAGGCGGCGCATCGTCCTGGCGATTTGGCGGCGCGGATCGGAGGCGAGGAATTTGCCGTACTGTTGCTCGGCGCCAGCGCTCCCGGCGCGAAGCTGGTGGCTGAACGGATTGCCGCCGCCGTGGCCGATTTGCGCATATGGCACCCCGATTCCGCCTCATCGGTCGTCTCGGTCAGCATCGGTATCGAATCACGCCGGCCCCAAAGCGGGAGCGATGCGGCCAGTTTGTTCGAGCGCGCAGATCAAGCCTTGTATCAAGCCAAGCGCCATCGCGGCAGCATCGTGACGGCGGGTTGAGGCTCGGTTGTTTTTGTCAGATCGGCGTCGATCGAGCGTATGATTCAAAGTTAATTTTGTTATCCAGCGATAAATCAATGATGACCCATGCCCGGCTGGTGATGCATTCGACTAGTGTCCTGCCCCTGAAATTCATGAGATGAATTTCAGGGATAAGCAAGCCACTAGAGCATTGTCCGTTCGCATTGGCTCACGAACAATGCTCCAGCTCATTGTTTTGGCGAGCAACTTTATCCGATCAGGTGATTCTACCTGATCGAATGTTGCTCTAAATCATTGAATTTTCTAGTGTCCACTCTGATTCCGAAATCCAACGGATTTCAGAATCGGGACACTAGATGTCAATGTCGCTGACATTGCCGGCGTTGTCCTGGATGAAGCGAAACCGTAACTCGGGTTTGCGCCCCATCAGGCTTTCCACCATCTCCTCGGTTTGCGCGCGCCGCTCAGGCAGGGCGACCACGCGCAGTAGCACGCGTTTGGCGGGGTCCATGGTGGTTTCTTTCAGCATTGCGGGGGGCATTTCGCCCAGCCCCTTGAATCGGCTGATATCAACCTTGGCGCTGCCTTTGAAGGTAGTTTTCAGCAAGCGGTCACGGGCCTGATCGTCCATCGCGTAGACCGATTTGCTGCCTTGGGTGAGCCGATAGAGCGGCGGTTGAGCCAGATAAACATGCCCGCCGCGAATGAGTTCGGGCAGTTCGCGATAGAAAAATGTCATCAGCAGCGAGGCGATATGCGCGCCATCGACATCGGCGTCGGTCATGATGATGATCCGGCCATAACGCAGCTGATCCAGGCGAAAACGATCACCGACGCCACAGCCCAGCGCTTCGATCAGGTCTTTGAGTTCCTGATTTTGGCGCAGTTTTTCGGTGGACGCCGAGGCGACGTTCAGAATTTTGCCGCGCAGGGGCAGCACGGCCTGGGTTTCGCGGTTGCGCGCTTGCTTGGCCGAACCACCAGCTGAATCGCCTTCGACCAAGAAAATCTCGGTATCCTCGCGGGATTCACGTGTGCAGTCGGTCAGTTTGCCCGGCAGGCGCAGGCGGCGCGTTGCGGATTTGCGCGGCGTATCTTTGGCCTCGCGGCGGCGAATCCGCTCTTCGGCGCGCTCAATGACAAAGGCCAGCAGATTATCGGCATTGGCCGGATCGCCGGTCAAGAAATGCTCGAACCGATCGCGGAGGGCAAACTCGGTGAGACGCTGCGCGGCGGGTGAGGTCAGTTTTTCCTTGGTTTGGCCTTGGAATTGCGGATCGCGGATGAACAGCGAGAGCTTGGCGGCGAGGGTCGCTGTTACATCCTCGGCGGTGATCACCGCGGCCCGTTTGTTGCCGCGCGCATCGCCGAAGCCGCGTAGGGCCTTGAGCAAGCCTGCCCGAAACCCCGCCTCATGGGTGCCGCCCTGGGGCGTGGGGATTGTGTTGCAATAGGTGGACAGGCTGGCCTCGCCGTTTTCCTGCCACGCGCAGGCCCATTCCAGCTTGCCGGCTTGTTCGGGCAATTCTGCGGTTCCGGCCCAAACCGGCACCACCAAAACCGGGCTGGCGCCCAGCTCTTCGGCCAGCGAATCGGCAAGCCCGCCGGGAAAATGTAGCTCGGCTTGGGCGGGAATGTCCGAGCCGGGCGGCAGAATCGCCGGATCGCAGCTCCAGCGGATCCGCACGCCGCGAAACAAATAGGCCTTCGAGCGGCACAGCCGATACAGCAAAGCCGGGCTGAATCGCAGCGGGCCGAAAATCTCGGGATCGGGCACGAAGCGGAACAAGGTGCCGCGCCGGTTGGCCACCGCGCCCGCATTCACCAGCGGGCCGAGCGGCTTGCCACGCGCATAATCCTGGCGCCACAATACGCGGTCGCGCGCCACTTCAACCTCCAGCCGCTCCGCCAGCGCATTGACCACCGAACTGCCCACACCGTGCAACCCGCCGGAGGTTTCATAGGCTTTGCCGGAAAATTTGCCGCCGGAATGCAGGGTCGTGAGAATGACCTCGAGTGCTGATTTGTCCTTGAATTTCGGGTGCGCATCAACCGGAATGCCGCGCCCATTATCGCGGACCGTCAGCCAGTTTTCAGCACTCAGGCTCATTTCGATCAGCGATGCATGGCCCGCCACGGCCTCATCCATCGCGTTATCGAGCAATTCGGCGGCCAAGTGATGCAAGGATGACTGATCGGTGCCGCCAATATACATGCCCGGCCGACGCCGCACCGGCTCCAGCCCCTCCAAAACCTCGATATCGCGCGCCGAATAGCTCTCATCCGGCCCCGTTTTTGCAAACAAATCGCTCACATCATCCCCGATTTCATCAATCAAACCAACTAGAACGGCGTCGGCGCGGTCGTTATAAATGCGCGAGGGTGCGGTTCACAATCGCGGCAGCCGCCTCAAACGCATGATCGGCGTCCATCGCCGAGGTGTCCAGCCGGTGGGCATCCGGCGCTGGCTTCAGTGGCGCGGCGGCGCGGGTGCGATCGGCCTCATCGCGCGCGGCCAGATCATCGCGCACCGCCGCGAGTGTGGTGTCGATGCCCGAGGCGGCGCGCTCGGCATGGCGCCGAGCCGCCCGCACATCGAGCGAGGCGGTGACATAAAGCTTCACTGGCGCGCCCGGAAACACGATGGTGCCGATATCGCGCCCATCCAGCACAGCCCCCGAAGCGGTGGCGAAATCACGTTGGAAATCGAGCAAAATCGCCCGCACCTCGGCAATCGAGGCGACGGCGCTGGCCATCCGGTCCACATCGGGCGTGCGCAGATCCGTGCGGGTCAAATCAACCCGGTTAAGCGATTGCGCCTGCGCGATGGCATCCTGCGCCGCCGTGCCGCCCGCATCCAGCACGCGGCGTGCGACGGCGCGATAGAGCAGCCCGGTATCGAGGTAGGGCAGGTTGAAGGCGCCAGCAAGACGGCGTGCGAGCGTGCCTTTGCCCGATGCGGCGGGACCATCGATGGCGATCACCAATTTTTGCGGAGCGCTGCGCATCACGCGGCAGCACCCGCTAGCGCGATGGTTGCGCCCAAGCCCTGCATCAGCGGCACAAATCCTGGGAAGCTGGTCTCGATAAAGCGCGCATCATCGATCTGCACCGGGGCGTCCGCCGCGAGGCCGAGCACCAGTGCGCTCATGGCGAGGCGGTGATCCATGCGGGTTTCGACCGCACCACCGCCCAGCCGGTTCACCCCCCCTTCGATGACCATGTCATCGCCGTCCAGACTGACCGCCGCGCCATTGGCCCGCAGCAGCGCGAGGGTGGCCGAGAGCCGGTCGCTCTCCTTGACCCGCAATTCGCTGAGGCCGCGCAGCCGCGAGGGGCCGGATGCGCGCGCGCACGCGATGGCGAGAATCGGATATTCATCGATCATCGAGGGGGCGCGGGCAGCGGGCACATCCACCCCGCGCAGATTTGAGGCGGTCACCGTGATGTCGCCAACCGGCTCGCCGCCTTCGATCCGGCCATTGGTGATCGAGAGAGCCGCACCCATTTCTTGCAGGGTGGTGAACAGGCCGGTGCGCAGCGGGTTGAGGCCAACGGCTTCGATGGTGATGCGCGATCCGGCAACCAGCAGCGCTGCGACGATGGGAAATGCCGCAGACGAGGGATCGCCAGGAACGGCAATATCGGCGGCGTTGAGCTCAGGCTGGCCGATCAGGCGAATCAGTCGCCCACTGCCGAGCGGCTCGATGGTGAGGTGCGCGCCGAAATGGCGGAGCATGTTTTCCGAATGATCGCGAGTCGGTTCCGGCTCCTCGATGCTGGTGATGCCGCGAGCATTGAGCCCGGCGAGCAGCAGAGCCGATTTTACCTGGGCCGAAGCGACCGGCAACCGGTAGGTT
This sequence comes from Acidiphilium sp. 37-60-79, assembly GCA_002279355.1. GTDB lineage: Bacteria > Pseudomonadota > Alphaproteobacteria > Acetobacterales > Acetobacteraceae > Acidiphilium. The sequence continues at coordinate 88,044 of NCBV01000003.1, read as the reverse complement.
AGGGGCATTGCCTCGGCGGCGCCGTTGACTGCCAGCGGCAATAAATCGCCGGGCCGGGCTGCGAATACCGCGCCGGTGGCCGCCAGCGGCGCGATCACCCGGCGCATCGGGCGGCGCCGGAGCGACGCATCGCCGGTCATCACCGCGAACAGATCATGGCTGGCCAGCACACCACAGAGCAGCCGTGCTGCGGTGCCGGAATTGCCCATATCGAGCACGTCATCAGGCGTTTGCAACGCGCCGAGGCCAAGCCCGGTCACGCTCCAGACCCCGCTGTCATCGGTCGTGATGGTGGCACCCAGGGCGCGCATGGCGGCGGCGGTGCGCAACACATCCTCGCCCTCCAACAGCCCGGTGATCCGGCTGGTGCCAACCGCGAGGGCGGCAAACATCAGCGCACGATGCGAGATTGATTTGTCGCCGGGCACACGAATTGTGCCGGTCAAAGCGGTGGTCGCGGGGTGCGCTTGGGCGCGGATCGGAGCGAGATTGGACATCGCCGCGCAATTAGCACGTCGGGCCGGGTTTGACATAGTCATGGATGGGTGGCATGGCGCCCGGCCTGAAGAGATCTGTTCCAAATTTCCACGAGGCAAACATGGTTAAGCCGGAGCTGGGCGACAAACATACCTGCACCAACTGCGGTGCACGGTTTTTCGATTTCGGAAAGCAGCCGGCTGTGTGCCCAAAATGCAGCACCGAGCAGCCGATTGAGCTGCCGAAGCTGAAGCGGGCCGCGCCGATTCCTGAAGATGTGAAAAAGCCGGTCAAAGCGGCGGTCGTGCCGGGCGATGACGTGGAAATCGACGATGATGTCGATGCGGATGATCCAGATTTGCTCGAAGATGCTGAAGACATTGACGACGATGCGGTGATCGATGCCGATATCGAGGTCGAGCGCGACGGTGAAGACGCCGAACGCTAGTGTCCTGATTCTGAAATCCGTTGGATTTCGGAATCAGAGTGGACACTATAAATTCAATGTTTTAGTGGCCTACTTATTCCTAAAATTCATCTCACGAATTTCAGGGGCAGGACACTAGAGCCAGAATCGACCGAGCGATGCTGATGAGGCGTCGCTCTTGGGTTGGGTCGCAAAAAATTTCGAAATTTTTGCGGCGCTGTTAACCAAATCCTAACGGTTGTTGTCCATGTTCGGTCTTGGCCAAAATGGCCGAGCCAGAAAGGACGTGTGATGATGACCATTTTCTTCAATGAAACGGGGTCCTTGAGCGAAACGGGACTTAATGCGGGATATGCGCGCGCGGCGCAATCGCGTCGGACCATCAGTCCGCTGATGTTGAGTGACCAGTTGATGACATTGGCGCAGGATGCGGACCAAGCAGGGCTCCGTCCGGTCGCCGGTGATTTATTGCGTCTGGCGTTGCGTATTTGCGATAATCCACCCGCACCGCGGCTGGGCGCGCGGCAGCGGCTGGGAGCATCGGTCGGCTGCCCGGCTTGACGGCGGGTATGATCGCGATCCAACTGGGCAAATAGACCGGATGGCCGCTTTGGGTGGCGCGTCCGGTCGGCAGGACCAGATGGGAGCGACATGCAGCAACACGATACCGGACATCATGCGACGAGTGACCAAACCGCCGAGATCCGGGGCGGTGCCAAGGGAGCGCCGGGCGCGCAGCAGGGCGGGCGGAATGCGGCGGGCGGCCCGCTGGCGGGCGTGCGGGTGCTGGACCTAACTCGGGTTTTGGCGGGTCCGACCTGCACCCAAATGCTTGGCGATCTTGGCGCTGAGGTGATCAAGATCGAAAAGCCGGGTGCCGGCGATGACACGCGGGGCTTTGCGCCGCCGACTTTGGGCGATACCGGGCTGTCGGCCTATTTTGCCGGAACCAATCGCAACAAATTATCGGTGACGGTGGATATTGCCAGCGCGGCCGGCCAGCGTTTGATCCATGATCTCCTGAGCCAATGCGATATTTTGGTCGAAAATTTCAAGGTAGGCGCGCTGGCGCGTTACGGCTTGGGCTATGAGCAGCTTCGCGTTGCCCATCCGGGGTTGATTTACGCCTCGATCACCGGCTTTGGCCAAACCGGGCCTTATGCGGAACGCCCGGGCTATGACAGTTTGGTGCAGGGCATGGGGGGCATCATGTCGCTGACTGGCGTGCCGGAGGGCGAGCCGATGAAGGTCGGTGTGCCGATTGCTGATTTATTTGCCGGCTTGTACGGGGCGATTGGCGTGCTGGCCGCGCTGCGCCACCGCGATGCCACGAATGAGGGGCAGCATATCGATATTGGCATGCTCGATGCCAATCTGGCGTGGCTCGCCAATCAGGCGATGAATTTTCTGGCCACCGGCAAAAATCCCCAGCGGCTCGGCAATCAACATCCGAACATTGTGCCTTATCAGGTGTTTGCGACGGCGGATGGGCATATTGTGCTGTCGATTGGCAATGACCCGACTTTTGCACGATTTTGCCGGGCCTTCGGTCTTGCAGCCCTGCTCGATGATGATCGATTCGCGACCAATGCGGCGCGTGTGGCTCATCGGGAGTTAGTCACCGAGACATTGGCGCCCGTTCTCGCAGCTCACACTAGTGCTTGGTGGCTCGCGGAGCTGGAGATGCAGAAAATTGGTTGCGGGCCGATCAACACGCTGAGCGAAGTCTTTGCCGATCCGCATGTGGCCGCGCGCGGCGGGGTGATCCGCATGGAGAGCGGCGGCGAATCGATGCCGTTGATTGCCAATCCGGTGCGCTTGTCCGCCTCGCCCGTGTCCTATCGGCGGCCGCCGCCCCGGTTGGGTGCGGATACCGATGAGGTTTTGACGCGGCTGCTGCATCTCGATGCTGGCCAGCGGGCTGGCCTGCGCGATCAAGGCGTAATCTGAAATGGCACGGTCCGGCGCGATCTCCTATTTGCTGGGCACCCAATTTCACCGGTTGGCCTTCGTCGAGTTTGGCAACCCTGCCGCGCCGGCGGTGCTGTGCGTGCATGGATTGACCCGCAATGGCCGCGATTTTGATCCGCTGGCTGAGGCTTTGGCGGATCGCTACCACGTGATTTGTCCAGATTTGCCAGGCCGTGGCGCGTCCGACTGGTTGCCCGATGCCAGCCTGTATCAACCAACCACCTATGTCGTGGCCCTCAGCCATTTATTGGCGCATATCAACAAAAATGTGATCTGGATCGGCACGTCGCTCGGCGGTATTTGCGGCATGATGGTGGCGGCGGCGGCGCATACGCCGATCACCAAGCTGGTGCTCAATGATATTGGCCCGATGATCCCGGCGGCGGCCTTGGCGCGGATTCGCGATTATATTGGCAGCGGACCTGAGTGTTTTGCCGATCTGGCGGCGCTGGAGGCGCATTTGCGCACGATCCACGCGCCGTTTGGCCGACTGACCGACGCGCAATGGCGGCATTTGGCGCGCTATTCGGCGCGGCCGCTGAATGGCGGCGGCGTTGCCTTGCATTATGACCCGGCGATTGCAACGCCGATCAAGGCCAGCGTGCCGGCCGATGCCGATTTGAGCGTGTTTTGGGATCGGGTGCGCGTCCCGGTGTTAGCGATTCGTGGCGAATCCAGCGATTTGCTCACGGCAGCGACCTTTGCGCGTATGGACCAGGCGGGCGCCCAGACTTTGACGGTTGCCGATTGCGGGCATGCCCCGGCATTGATGGATGCGCCGACTATCGCGGCCGTTCATCGGTTTCTGAACGATTAATGAGCGGGAAACCGCCACGGCGTCTTGCTGTCAAAGAGTTGCGGTGGCGCGGGATCGTGACGGGAGCGATATGGGCGTTGATGTCGGGTGATATGTCACTCGCAGCGGCGGGTTGCGCTTTTTATGCGACACTCGCGATTTTTCCGGCCTTGACCACATTAATATCGCTTTACGGTCTCGTGTTCGACCCGCAATCGGTAACGCCGCAGCTGCATTATTTGCAGCAATTCATGCCCTATACCGCCTATTCGCTGATCGCCGGGCGGATCAAGCATTTGGTGTCGGGCGGAAGTACTAATCTCGGCATCGGCCTCGCTATATCGCTGGCTTTTACCCTTTATTCATCATCATCGGGCACCAAGTCGTTGATTTACGCGTTGAACCTGATCCATCGGCGCGATGAGACGCGCGGGTTTGTGCGGTTTCAAGCAACGGCGCTGGGCATGACGTTGCTGGCGATCATCGGGGCGATTTTGGCGATTGGCGTGTTGGTGGTGCTGCCGCTGCTGTTCAATTTGGTGGGGCTGGGCGCGGATTCGGCCAATCTGGTGGTGCTGCTCGGCTTTGTGGTGCTGGCATTGTTCATGGCGCTGGCGCTGAGTTTATTATACCGCTTCGGCCCCTCATTTCGGTTGGCCGAAGGCCATGCGGTGGTGCCCGGCGCGGTGGTGGCGATTATTTTGTGGATGGTGATGTCCTATTTGTTCGCGCTCTATGTCGGGCGCTTTGCCGCCTACAGCCAAACCTATGGCCCGCTCGCGACGATTATTGGGCTGATGATGTGGTTTTATTTGACGGCCTATGCGTTGCTGTTCGGCGCTCAACTCAATGCGGCGGTCGAACGCGCGCGACAAGGCGCCGAACCGCTGGCGGGCGCGGCGGATGACAGCGGCGCGCCACTCGGATAGGTTGATTTGATGCTCCAAGATCAGACGATCAATGCGCTCACGCCGCTATTTGGCGATCGGTTCAGCCGTCATCCTGCTCACCGCGCCACCCATGCCCATGGTGAGGCTAATCCGACTGCGCATGAGCCTGATGCGGTCGTGTTCGCGCACTCCACCGAGGAGGTTGCGGCGTTGCTGAAACATTGCCATGCGCATCATATTCCAGTGACCGCCTTTGGCGCCGGAACCTCGCTGGAAGGGCATGTAACGCCGGTGCAAGGCGGTATTAGCCTCGATTTGAGCCAGATGAACCAGATTTTGGCGGTGCATGATGCTGATCTGGATGTTCGCGTGCAGGCCGGGGTGACGCGCCGACAACTCAATGGCGAATTGCGCGATCGAGGTTTGTTTTTCCCGGTTGATCCTGGGGCTGACTGCACGATTGGTGGCATGTGCGCCACCCGCGCATCCGGCACCAATGCGGTGCGCTATGGCACGATGCGGGAGAATGTCCTCGGGCTGCGGGCCGTGCTCGCGGACGGCACAATAGTGGACACCGGCGGGCGCGTGCGCAAATCCTCGACCGGCTATGATTTAACCCGGCTGCTGATTGGCTCGGAGGGCACGCTGGGCATTATCACCGAAATTCAGCTCCGCCTGTTCGGGGTCCCGGAGGCGACCGGTGCGGCGATTTGCCAGTTCACCAGCGTTGCGGGGGCGGTATCGAGCGTGATCGAGATTATTCAATCGGGGATACCGGTCGCGCGGATCGAGTTTGTCGATGCGGCGCAAATGGCCGCCTCGATTGCCTATTCCAAACTCACCGCCATGCAGGCCCTGCCGACGCTGTTGTTCGAGTTCCATGGCAGTGAAGCGAGTGTTGCCGAGCAAGCGCAACAGGCCGAGGCGATCACAACCGGGTATGGCGGTGCCGCGTTCGCCTTTGCCACGGCCGCAGAGGATCGCAACCGGCTTTGGCAGGCCCGCCATGACGCGTTTTGGGCGGCGCGGGCATCGCGCCCAGGCTATGCGGTGTTTACCACCGACACGATTGTGCCGATTTCGCGCCTCGCCGAGGCGATTGCGCAAGCCGACGCGGCGGTTACCCGCTCGGGGTTGGATGCATGCGTGGTCGGGCATGTGGGCGATGGCAATTTTCATGTGATGATTTTATTTCCCGACACGCCCGAGGCAGCAGCCCGGGCTTGGGCGCTGGATCGTGAGATTGTGGCCCAGGCGCTCGATCTCGGGGGCGCGGCGAGTGGCGAGCATGGGGTAGGCTTGGGCAAGCGCGAGTTTTTGCGCCGCGAACATGGCGCCCCCGCCCTGGCGATGATGCGGGCGATCAAAACCGCGCTCGATCCGCGTGGTATTCTCAATCCAGGGAAAATTCTGCTCGATGCGCCGACCAGCGATGGTTAAGCGAATGCGTTTGCATTCCCGCGATCCACGCCCATAATGCGTGCATGGCGATCCTGAAACTCACCAAACTGGGCCATCCGGTGCTGGCGCGCCCCGCCGTACCGATTGCCGATGCCACTGATCCCGATATCCAACGGCTGATCGCCGATATGATCGAGACGCTCGATGATGCGGGGGGCGTTGGTCTTGCGGCACCGCAAGTGCATCAATCGCTGCGCCTGTTCATTTACCGCGTGCCCGAACATCGTGCGACGGGTGGGCCGGAGGACAGCGCGCAGGCGCTGAGCGTGGTGATCAATCCGCAAATCATCGAGGTCTCGGCGGAGACGGAAGATGCGTGGGAAGGGTGCCTCTCGATCCCGGGCCTCACCGGCAAGGTGCGCCGACCGGCGCGCATCGTGCTGCGCGGGCAGGACGCCACGGGGGCGCAATTCACCCGAGCGGCCGCAGGGTTTCATGCGCGGGTGATCCAGCATGAGGCCGATCATCTGGAGGGGATTGTTTATCTTGCCCGCCTAGCCGATCCGCGGGCTTTGGGCTTTAACGAGGAAATTGGCCGGCACCGCCCGGCGATTGAGGAGCTGTTATGAACCCGCCCGATCCGATGGCCGATAACGACCGCGAGACGATCCTAACCGCCATGCTCGACCATGTCGCCTTTGATGGCTGGACCTTGCGGGCCGTGCGTCGTGCGCTGACCGATTTGGGGGGCGACCCGGCAGACGCGCCAATTTTATTTCCCAGCGGCGCGGCTGAAATGATCGAGCTTTGGTCCGATATGACCGACCGCGCGATGCTGACCGAGGCAACGGCAGCGGATCTCGCGGCCTACCGCACGCCGGGGCGGGTGCGTGCGATCATCACCATTCGGTTTGAACTGGTGCGCCCGCATAAGGAGGCGCTACGCCGCGCTTTGGCCCTCCTGGCTTTGCCGCAGCATGTGCGGCTGGCCGCGAAACTCACCGCCCGCACGGTCGATCAAATTTGGTTCGCCGCCGGCGATCGCTCTGCCGATTTTTCTTGGTATACCAAACGGGCTTTGCTTGCCGGCGTTTATTCCAGCACCATGCTGTTCTGGCTGCGCGATGGATCGGAGGATGACCAGGATACGATTGCGTTTCTGGATCGCCGCCTGAATAACGTGGCGCAAATCGGCAAGCTGCGGAAGCGGATCGAAGGGCTTGCGCCGCGCCTGCCGCGCCGCTTTGCAGCGCCCAGAGCGTGATCGTTTTACGACGACGCGCTCTAATTTTTTTCGATCAATTTCAATGATTTAGTGTCCTGCCCCTGAAATTCATCTAATGAATTTCAGGGGCAGGACACTAGCCCATCGCCGCCCGCATAAAGGCCCGCTTCAGGCCGGGCATCCGGTTTACTGCGGCAAGGCCCAAATCCCGTGCGAGACGCACAGGCGGCAGATCGGTGGAAAATAGCCGGTCCAGCCCATCGGTCGCGGCGAGCATCAGCAGATTATCGGGCCGCCGCGCCCGCTGATAGCGCGTCAACAAATACGGTGCGCCGGGATCATCGGTCTGATCGATCAAAGCCGCGAGCGCCATGGCATCGCGTAGCCCCAAATTCAAACCCTGCCCGGCAATCGGGTGAATACCGTGCGCGGCATCACCCACCAACGCCAAGCGCGGCGCGGTGTAGCGATGGGCGTGCAAGGCGCTCAGCCGGTAGGTCCAGCGTTTTCCGATCAACCGCACAGCCCCGAGATGCGTTCCCAACCGGCGCGCAACCTCGGCGGTAAAGCGCGCATCATCCATCACCGCCAACCGATCCGCGATCGCGTGCCCCTCAGTAAACACGATGGCGGAGAGATGCGGCGCGCCATCAATCCCGGTCATGGGCAATTGCGCGAATGGACCACCCGGCAAAAAATGTTCCAGCGCGATATTCTGGTGCGCCCGCTCATGCGCCAGCGCACACACAACCGCACTTTGCCGATAGGCAAAGCGGGTGACGGCGATGCCCGCCTGGGCGCGTAATTGGCTGCCGCGCCCATCAGCGGCGACCACGAGCCGCGCCCGGTAGGCGGCATCCCCCGCGATGGTGATCAGGGCGCTCTCGGCATCACGCGTGACGATTGCGTCTGCCGGGGCGCGCAGGATAATGCGTTGATTTTCATGCAATTGCGCATTGATCGCGACCCGCAAGGCCCGCGCCTCGACAATCCAGCCGAACGGATTGTCGCCCACAGCGCGGTGATCGAAATGCAGATGCAGCTTCGATGCGGGCTGTCCCGGCTTGCCATCCGAGACACGAATTTGCTCAATGGGGCAGGGGGTGAACGCGAGCCGATCCCACAATCGCGCAGCATCAAGCAATGGTCGCGAACCGTAAGCGATGGCGTAGGCGCGGCCATCGAAATCCGGATGCTCCATCGGCGGCAAGGCGGCCCGATCAACGAGCAGCACGGTGCGCCCGGCATTCGCCAGTCGGCAGGCCAAAGCCGCCCCCACCGGACCCGCGCCGATAATCGCGACATCCACCGCTTCCGTTTTCATGTTGTCATGCCCCTTCATCGCCTCGCAGGCACCATAGCGCCCATTTCGTCTTTGCCCAACGCATGTTGGGTTCATACGGTGATGTGCAATCCGCAGCGCAGCCCTCTCCGCTTCGCGGACAACGCCCCGCGCGATCAACCCTAGCCATACGGCCACAGATCAACGCGTGATTTGACTTGCCTAACCAAGCGGCGGCGGGGATGCACGAGGCTCAACGGTCGCGGCGGGCCGATTATCGGGCGGCGCAACCTGCTGCGTGCTTGCTTCGCGCTCGCGATCACGCCGCAGGCTGCGCCGAACCGAGATAATTTGCCAAACAGCGAAGCCAATCACCAAAATATCGCCAATCGCCCATTCGAGAAACGTGGCATAATGGCCGAGCGCGGCGAGCATCCTAATCGGTCAATTCTAGCTCACGCACCCGCGTGATGGGATGGGGGATCAGTTCGGGCGGCAGCGCCGGGCGTGGCGCGGGAGAAGGGGCATCCCGGTCGGATTTCGGCTCGGCCACCGGCTTGAGTTTCAGGGTTAGCCAGACGCCATACATGCCCAGAAATACCGGCAGGCCAATGAAATCATAGAGCGGCATCAGCTTGGGGCCACCCAACATGTAATACATCAAACCGGTCTTGATGGTCGCATAACCAATGCAGATTTGCAAAATCGGCCGCATAATCTCACCGGCGGCAAACATCATTGGGCTCATCGCCTCGTAATGGGGGTCAAGTGTCTCGGCCCGGCGCACACGGCGCGCATGAATACCATGGGCGAGAAGGGCTGCACTGGCGATATACATCGCCACGCCAATCGCATCATCAACAGGGTGCATGATAACCTCCTGGAATTATGGTCACGCGAAATTGCCCGATATGCAAGCAGATTCGCTACGTTTACGCCGATCTTCCCGCTCCAGCTTCTCGATCAGCAGCAAAACCCGCACGCCCGGCCCAACCGGTTCGGCGCGTGGGTGCGCCACGGCCTCGACTAAAAATGCAGTCTCGGGCAGGGGCGCGCCGTCCGTCACAGGTCTGCGCCAGAGCGCAAGCCCAAGGCCGCTGGCGGCCAGCAATGCTTTGCGCTGTCCTGAGACCCGTGCGCGGCGGGTGAGGGAATCATAGCCAGTGCTCGCGAGATCGCGGCCAATTTCCCGGTAAATCAGCCCCGCGGCCGCGATTGCAGGCCGGCAGCGCAGCGGCAACGCGGCGATTCCAGCAAAGCCGCGCTGATATAAGCGCTCCGCCTCCGCCAGCAATTCCGCGATCACACGGCCGAGGGCTGGGCTAAATTCCGGGGTCGCGAGGAACCGATCAGGATCAAGTCCCGCATGGACCAAAGCATCCAATGGCAAATAGAGCCGCCCGGCCCGCGCATCCTCGCCAACATCGCGCGCAATATTGGTCAATTGCATGGCGACGCCCAAATCGCACGCGGCAGCCAGCGCGGGCGCATCGCGCACCCCCATCAGCAGCGTCATCATCGCGCCCACCGCACCGGCAACCCGTGCGGCATAGGCGCGCAGCGCTGAATGATCCTGATAGCGCCGGGCCTCGGAATCCCACACTAACCCTTCGATCAAGGCATCGGGTAATGTGCGCGGAATCGTGTGTCGCGCGATGAGGGCGGCGAATTCGCGATCAACCGGATCATCAATCGGTGACCCGGCATAGGCGCGATCGAGCCGGGTGGAGAGTTGTGCAACGGCTTCTGCCTTACTATCGCTGAAATCCACGGCATCATCGGCAACCCGGCAAAATGCGTATAAAGCCACCACATCGCGCCGTAACGCCGCAGGCAACAAGCGGCAGGCCGCATGGAAACTGAGCGAGCCGCCGCGCAACAAGGCCGCACAGGTTGAATGATCGGTATCACGCTCTAACATAATGCGCCGCCTCCGGAATCAAACGGTCCAGCACCTTGGCCGTGGACAAAACACCGGGCACCCCGGCGCCGGGATGGGTGCCCGCCCCCACCAGAAATAGGTTTTTCACCTCTTCGCTGCGATTATGCGGACGGAACCACGCGCTTTGCGTCAATACCGGTTCCAGCCCAAATCCCGCGCCGAGCACCGAGCGATATCGGCTGGCAAAATCCGCAGGCGTCATTTCCATCGAGGTCACAATATGATCGCGCAAACCGGGCAGAATCGTCGCTTCCAAGCGTTGCGCGATCGCGCTGCGATAGGCGGCGGCCCGCTCTGCCCAATCGATCAACGCACCCAAATGCGGCACCGGTGATAGAGCATAAAACGCATCGCACCCTGCCGGGGCAAGCGCGGGATCAGTCGCGGTGGGGCGATGCAAATACAGGCTCATGTCCTCTGCCAGTATTTTCCGCTCGAAAATATCCTCAAGCAAGCCCCGATAGCGCGGACCCATAATAATCGCATGATGAGGAACCGATTGATATTGCTTGTTGGTGCCAAAATACCAAACAAATAATCCCATCGAGTAGCGGGATCGTGTTAGTTTGCGATCCGTCCACCGTTTACGCGGATGATCGGCCAATAATGTTTGATAGGTATAGGCCGCATCGGCGTTCGAAACCACCAGATCGGCATCGATCATGCTGCCATCGACCAGTTCGACCCCACAAGCAGCATCGTTACGCACACAAATACGGCGCACTTCGGCATTGAACCGGATCATATTGCCCTGATGGGTGATCAACCCCACCAAGCCATCCACGATTGCACCCGTGCCACCCATGGCGAAATGCACGCCATGCCGCCGCTCCAAATGCAGAATAAGCGCATAGATCGCACTCACCTTGAACGGGTTGCCACCCACTAACAAAGGATGAAAGCTCAACGCCTGGCGCACCCGCTCATCGCGCACATAGCGCGCGACCAGCGCATAGACGCTGCGATGGCCCGATAGGCGCAGCAGATCGGGCAGGATTTTGGCCATATCGCTGATCGCGCCAAACGGCACATGCCCCAAACGCTCAAAGCCAATCCGATAGATTTCCTCGGTGAGTGTCAGAAACCGATGATAGCCTGCCACATCGCCGGGCGCGATCCGGCCAATTTCGCGGGCCATCGCTGCGGGATCGGACGAGCAATCGAGATGCGTGCCATCATTGAACCGGATGCGATAAAATGGCGACATTTCGCGCAGCGTGACATCATCGGCCAAACGCTTTCCGGCCAAATGCCATAATTCTTCGAGCAAAAACGGTGCGGTGATGATGGTCGGGCCGGCATCGAAGGTGAAACCATCTTGGCGAAACACGCTGGCCCGCCCGCCCGGCTGATCGAGTTTTTCTAAGATCGTTACCCGATAGCCGCGCGCCCCGAGCCGAATGGCCGCGGCGAGCCCGCCAAACCCTGCGCCAATGACCAGCGCGTGAGGGCGGGGGTCGGAGAAGCTGGGTGGGTTAATGGCGTTCATCATCGCCCCCCGGAAAAGCGCCCACTGAGTGGGCAAATTCGACGATCATCGCGGCAATCATAGCAGGTTGCTCCTCATGGGCCAGATGGCCAAGCCCGGGCAGGCGCAGATGTTTGGCCGTGGTAACGCGCCGCGCCAATATGGCGGCATCGGAAGGCGGAATCGAACGATCCTCGGCGCCAGTTATTAAAAATAACTTGGGCGTCAAGCGCGGCAAATCGGCTTCAACGCGTTCAAGCTCCCAATTGGCCATCATTGAGAGTGCCGAGCCGGCATGGCCGCTGCGCCGGGCCAAGCGCCCATAAAGGTCGGCACCACGTTGATCGATGCGCGAACCGGTGCCGTCTAACAACCGTGCAACCACCTGCGGGTTGGTCGCGCGCCAAGCGAACAGGCGCGGGACCAGCGGGTTCAGCGACATCAATTTCGCTAACGGTGAAAAAATCTGCCCCGCCACGCCCTTGAAGCGGCGTAGCGCGCCGTTGAGCGACACAATGCCGAGCGGCGCAATCATCCCCTCCAACGCCATTTCCACCGCAATCGCGGCACCCGCCGAATGGCCAATGACCAACAGGGGAGCTTCATAGCCGAGTGCTTTCAACAAATCCGCCACCGCAGCCGCCATGCCGGGCAAGGACATACGCGACCAGGGAAGCGCCTCGGTAAAGCCGTGACCCGGTAAATCCGGCGCAATGACGGTAAAATCATGCGCCAATATCGGGGCGAGATCGCGCCAGGAATGGGTGGCCGAACCGGTTCCGTGCAGCAATAAAATCGGCGGCCCCGCCCCTAATATTTGCACGTGAAACCGAATGGAGCCCGCTTTGATGAAGCGGCTCGCGCTGCGATTCGGCCAATCCGCTCCGTCCAGCTCCCAGTCTGGAAACGCCGGGTCGGGCGTGGTCGCTCGTGGTGCTGTGGTTGCGCTCATGACGCGCGCTGCTCGGCTCGAATAATCTGCTGCAATGCGCCCGAATGGGCGAATGGCAGCGGGAAATGCCGCGCATGCATGCGCCCGGCTAAATCCGCAGCCATCGCGGAGGGGCGCGGTGCGGTATCGATCACGAGCGCAGCCAGCCGGTCGGCAGCGCAGGCCGACGCTGCGGCCAGTGCATCATCCATCGCCTGCTTGCGTCCTTGTTGGCCATCCCGCCCGATATTGGCGCCGCCATCGGTCAGCAGCACGATCAGCGGCTTTTTGCCGCGTCGCCGCTCAGCCATAGCGAGTTGGCGTGCTGCATCAATGCCAGCGGCCAGCGGCGTCGCCCCGCCACCCGGCAAGCCTGCGAGACTGCGCCGCGCGCGAGCGAGCGCGCCAGTGGGGGGCAGCAAAATTTCAGCAGCGCGGTTGCGAAACGCAATCAGCGCCACTTGATCCCGGCGGACATAGCATTCTGCTAACAATAATTGCACAGCCCCCTTCGCTTCGGCCAGCCGGTTGAGGGCTGACGAACCAGAGGCATCCACCGTTACGATGGCAACGGAGCGGGTTGGCTCCTTGAATTTCTTGATCCGGAAATCACTCACCCGAACAATCGGCCCGGGTCGTGCGTCGGGGTTTTGGCGCCGGCGCAGCGCCTGCCACGGGGCCGCGGCACGTAAGGTATCGAGCACCGCAAGCCTTGCGCCGTTTCCGGGTTTGCCGGTTCGCACCCCCACCGGGCGCCCACGCATGCCCACGAGTTGTCCTGGCGCGGTGCCGCCGCCCTGGCTGGCGGGCAGTTTCGCCATCGCGGCAAGGCGCGCCAGTAAATCGGCCGGAATCGACGCGGCGGCAGCTTCCAAAATTTGCTCTTCCAAAGGCTTTTGGGAATCCGATTGCGCGGCGCTTTGGTCGTCTTGCCGGTCGTCATTGGGGTTGTCGGGGGTTTTCCGCGGCGGGGCTTGCGGCTCCGGCGGAGCTGCGGCTTCAGGGTCGGCCGTGGGCAGGCGGGTGGCGCGCGGGGCGAGCACGAGTTGCGCCGCCCGCTGCGCATCGGCGGGCGAAACCCGCGCCCGCCCCGCCAGGGCCGCAATCACTCGCGCGGCACGGACGGCCAAAATCGGGGCGCGAAGCGAAGCGATCCCTAATGCAACGGCAGTGATCGTCAAAGAATCAAGAATTGGCTCAGGACAAATAACACTCGCTAAGCGGCTTTGCGCGACGGCGATCCGCTTTTTGCTTAATGAGGGTATGGCCTCGACGCTATCGAGATCAAGCCAAAATGCCAGCCGATCGGCGAGGCCATGTGCTAACATTGTGGAGTCATCGCGTGATTCATCGCAAGCAATAATCGCAAAGCGCGACGAACCTTGATCAAATGCCGCGAGCAATTTCGCTACGCGACACGCCTGGTGCATAAACCCGGCGTCCGCTCTGCATGCTTGCGGTCAAATCGACGCCGCCGAGCAACCTATCATCGGTGATCGAAACGGGCAGCCGTCGCCATGGTGCGTTGGCAGGAAGCATGGCTCGCACAGCGCCGATCACCGCCGTGCAATCGATATCGCTCAACCCGCGCAACACCAATCCGCCCAATCCGTGCGGGTCGATGGCCATCAGCGTTAGGGGTGAGACCGGGTTCATACCGAAAGCGTCATGCCGCCGCACGCGCAGGCGCAAAAACCTCATCCATCGCCCGCAATACCCGCGTGCTGGCGAGGCTTTCATCCAACGGATCACGCCGAAGCCGATGGCGCAACGCCGCCGGAGCCACGTCGCGCAAATGGGTCTCGGTCACGCAATCATCGCCATCGAGAGCGGCTTTGGCTCGTGCCGCGCGCACCAGCGTGAGTTCGCCGCGCAGCCCATCCGTGCCAAGGGCAATGCATAAGGTGGCGGCGCGTCGCAAAACCGGTTCGGGCACGTCAACCTTGGGCAATAAAGCCCGTCCGCGCTTGATCCGTGCGCGCACGGCTTGCTCGGTTTGGGCAAAGCGTCGCGCAAAGGCGGAAGGGTTGCGCTCAAACGCATCACGCCGCCGCACGACTTCGAGCCGTTGATCAATGTCAGTCGGGGTGCGGACTTCAACGCAGAGGCCGAACCGATCAAGGAGCTGCGGGCGCAACTCGCCCTCTTCGGGATTGCCACTACCAATCAGCACAAACCGCGCCGGGTGGCGCAGACTTAACCCCTCGCGCTCAACCACGTTTTCGCCCGAGGCGGCAACATCCAATAACAAATCAACCAAATGATCTTCGAGTAAATTGATCTCATCGATATATAAAAAGCCGCGATTGGCTCCTGCTAACAATCCTGGCTCGAAATGCTTAGAACCATCAGCCAAGGCGCGTTCCAAATCGAGTGCGCCAATGACCCGGTCTTCCGTGGCGCCCAGTGGTAAATCCACCACCGGTGCTGCGATCCGGATCGCCGGAAGTGAGCCCTGACCAAGGCGCGCCCGGCAATCCGTGCAGAGCCGTTTCCGATCAGCGGGGTCACAGCGATACCGGCATCCAGCCACCGCACGCATTGAGGGAAGCAAGGCTGCGAGCGCCCTGATCGCTGTGGATTTGCCCGTACCCCGATCGCCAAATGCCAAAACACCACCGAGAGCGGGCTCAATGGCCGCAATCAGCAGCGCGTTGGTCATGTCCTGCTGACCGACAATCGCGGAAAATGGATAAACCATGTCAGCGCCCCTCGGCAGCGGCACCAAAGGGCGCGTTGAGACGGACAATCACGTAATTTAGGTAACCAGCAAAACTAACCCATAGTAAATAGGGAAGCAGGAGCAACGCTGCGATTTTTGCAAGAAACGCCAAGGTCACAATCAATGCGGCAATCGAGATCCAGAGCGGGGCAATATCCATCAACGCCCAGTCAGGTCGGCGGCGCAAAAAAAACAGATAGCTCCAAGCAAAATTGAACACCGCATTGACAGCAAACAGGCCGAGTAACCAAGCCGCACTCGTCCTTGTCGGGGTGGCTTCCCAGCCGATCACGCCCGCTGCGGTGATCAGCGCAAAAATCACCGTCCAGGCGGGGCCAAACAGCCAGTTGGGTGGCTGCCATGAAGGCTTTCGGAGGCTTTTGTACCATGGCCCGATGGTGCTAACAGCCCCACCGGCTCCAGCAACCAGCGTGGCGCAGCCAGCGGCGATCAAAATCGGTTCCCAGTGGCCGCCTAAAATACTCATTTGCTGACGCGCTCCTGTTGTCATCGCGCTCTCAAGCTTGGATCAATCGGGTGAGCCGCATCATGTTTTTGGCAAAAATGCGCGCATGCACAATCGGCTTGGCCCGCACCAGCGCCTTATTCATGTAGGCCTGCCAGGTCATCGCCTGCACGTCGGTATCACCACAAATTGCCACGAATAATTCCCGCCGCTTATCGCTGGAATACCAGAAATTTTGCATAAAGCCGAGCACAGCAAACACCGTGCCGTGCGCGGCCATGAAGCGTTTACGCGCCTGCTTGAGCGCCTTGACATCGCCGGTGGCGCAAAATTCATCCATCGCCTCGCCAGCCAATTGGCCACCGAGCATGGCGTAGTAAATCCCTTCGCCGGATGCGGGGGCGACCACGCCAGCAGCGTCGCCCGCGAGCAGCACATTGATGCCATCATCCCAGCGCGGCAGCGGCTTTAACGGCAAGGGCGCGCCTTCCGAGCGAATGGTTTCTGCGCCGGCAAGGCCGGTATGGGCGCGCAAATCGCCAACGGCATCGCGCAGGGAAAACCCTTTGACGGCACTGCCAGTACCGATGCTCGCCGTGTCACCATGGGGAAAAATCCAGGCGTAAAAATCGGGCGACATCTTGGCATCGTAATAGATTTCGCATTGCGATCCGTTCCAACCCGGCGTGCCGGCGGGCGGTGATTTGATCACTTCGTGATAGGCAAAAACTCGCTTATGTTTATCAGCATCGGGAATACATTGCCGCGCAACTGCCGATACTGCACCATCCGCGCCGATCACCGCGCGGGCAATAACCGATGCTACGCCGTCCGTTGTTTTGTAATGGATAATCGTCCGGCCATTCGTATCGCGGTCTAACCGTTCAAACCGACCCGTGCGCCGCTCGGCACCGGCCTCGGCAGCGCGGTTACGCAGATACTCATCGAATATATCGCGATCAACCATGCCGACATAACCGCCATCATCGATCGGCATCGCCACTTTTTTGGCGGTCGGTGATACAATGTTAGCGCCGCGCGCCTTCGCCACGATTAAGTGCTCGGGAATAGCATAATCGCGCACCAGCCGGGGCGGCACGGCACCGCCGCAGGGCTTGATCCGTCCCGCGCGATCAAGCAACAAAACCGTCCGCCCGGCGCGGGCTAAGGTTTCGGCAGCAGTCGCGCCAGCGGGGCCGCCGCCAACCACCACGACGTCATATTCGATTGCAGCGTTGCCGTTCATTTGTGTCATGATCAAACTCCTCCGGCGGCCAGCGCAAATGCGCTAACCAGCATGCCAATGACGTAGAGCGTGGTGCCGGTGCCGTTATACCAGGGGGCACGCTCGCGGGGCTGTTCGAGCAGGCGGCGCATCAAAAATAATTGCGCGATCAACAGGCCCAAAATGATGAAAGCGATGCCGTCATGGCGCCAGCCAAGAAACAGGAAAATCACCGCGATCTGGGCAAAGGCCATCACATAACAGGCCAGCCGCGCAGCCGCCGCGACGCCAAGCTGGGCGGGAAGTGAGCGGATGCCGATGCGCAAATCCCCCTCCACCGATTTGAAATCATTCAGCGTCATGATGCCATGCGCACCGGCGCTATAAAGGAGTGCGACGATCAAAATTGGCGTGCTGGGCAACGCATCGCGCATCACCGCCGCCCCGGTAAACCAAGGAACACCCTCATAGCAGAGTGCTACGGCGGCATTGCCCCACCAGCCATTCATTTTGAGGCGAAAGGGCGGCGCGCTGTAGGCCCAAGCCGCCATCAGCGCGAAACAGGCCGCACCGAACCCCCAAGGCCCAAGTGGAATCGCAACGCCAAGCGAGGCCAGCGACCAGATGATGGCGATATAAAGCCCCCATCGGCCTGGCATGCGCCCGGAGGGAATCGGCCGGTTCGGCTCATTGATCGCATCAACATGGCGGTCAAACCAATCATTCACCGCCTGACTAGTGCCGCACACCATCGGCCCGGCTAACAGCACGCCGAGAATGATTTCCGGCCAGCGCTGGCCAAGCGGTACCCCGGCTGACACCACGCCACACATAAAAGCCCAAATCGCCGCAAACCAGGTTACGGGCTTCAGCAACTCCAGGCATGTCTTCAGGGTAGGCAAGCGCAGGGCATGCGCAGGAGCGAGAGGGGCGGCTTCGAAAGTAACGCTGGTCTTTTCTGAAACCGCCATCCAAACTCCTGTTAATCAGCGCCGAGCGGATCGGCGTCCATCATGCCGTAGCGCCGCAACTTGACATACAAACTTTGGCGCGAGAGGCCGAGCACTTCCGCCGCGGAGGCACGATTATCGCCGGTTAGGTTCAACGCGGCTTCAATCGAGAGCCGTTCGATCACCTCGGTGGTCTCGCGCACGATATCCTTGAGCGAGAGCCGCCCGATCAATTCGCCAATTTGCTCGAGCGAGCGTGGGAGAGCGCGGCTGCCCGCAGGGGGCAGTAATTCCTGGGCCGGGCGGCGGCTGACATTGCGAATCGCAAACCCGAAGGACGGTTTGCCCGCGTTCATCACATTAACCGCTGAAATCTCGACATCGGTTTCGCCGCCAAACGCATCGCGCAGCGCGGTCGGGTAAAGACGGACCGAGCCATGCTCGCGCAAATTGGCCATCAGCACGCCCAAATCGACGCCGGGTCGCCCCAGCCAACGATCCAGCGACTCGCCGAGCGCTTGTTCTTCATTGACGATCTGCGCCATGTCCAAAAAGGCCGCATTCGCAGAAATCACCCGTCCATCCGGCCCCGTCACCACAAAGCCGTCCGGCGCACTCTCGATCAATTTCAGCAATTTTGCCTTGCTATCGGACAGTAAATGCCGAGGGTCGAGCGCATTTACCGGTGCCAGCCGCAGCAAGATGCTTTGTTGATCGCCTTGGCGAAATAAAAAGCCAACTACGTGCAACTCATCGGTGGCGTCGCCGCGCGCGAGCTTGATGCGCACATCATCCGCGCGGCCACCGGCGCGCAAGGCGTTGAGCAGACCATCGAACGCGGAGTCGCTCGTCGGATCGAGTAAATCGCCAAACGCCGCGCCAACTAGCCGCTCGCCGCCGCCAAACAAGGTCTGCGCCGCAGCATTCGCCTCGGTCACCCGCCGCGATGGTGCGTCAAGGATCAGGACCGGCTCGGTCGACATCTGGAACAGAATCCGATAGCGCGTCTCGATCTGACGCAGCCGCGCATAATCGCGCTCGAGCGATTGCTGCACATCGACGAGGCGCTGCTGTAAGGCTGCCAGCGGGCGCAAATCCCGCCCAAACGCAATGGTTTCGCCGCTGCGACCGAGCGGCACGAGCGAGAATAAAATCGGGATGTCGGTGCCTTCAGCGCCTGGATAATTGACATGGCGGGAGAGGTTGGCCGACCCGGCATGGCCATCACGATCCGCAGCGGCGGTGATGAAACTGTCGATTTTCTGACGACTTTCGACCGTCACGGTCGAGCCCCACGGCTTGCCCAGCCATGTGTCGATCTGGACGAATTCCGCGGCAAAACCATCGCTCTGAAACGCGATATCGCGGATGACGCCCTTGCGGTCGATAATCAACGCGATATCGGCCGCTGCTGCGATCAACGCGGCGGCGGAGTCGGCGTTCACATCGGTCAGCCATTTGGCGGGAGCCCGAAAGGCTTTCATAGGGTGTCACACTTTCAATCCCAGGCTGACCCTTATTTCGGATAAGGGCTGGGACATTTCGGGACATGTGGCATCGGCCTGCTAGCGTCAACCTGCCGGACCAATGATATATGTCAATTTTTGGCAACTTTGACTCCCTGCGTCGTTTTCGCGCAAAGTTTGTGGGCAATAATCAAGGCAGTCTCTGCATTGGGGGCAAATCCATCAGCCCCGATGAACTGGGCGCGCTCGGGATGGTCGATGAAGGCTTGGCCACCCACCAGCACCACCAAAGCCGGGTTGCGGGCAGCCCGGCGCAATGTGCGGATTGTGGCGGGCAGGCTGCGTAAAAACCGCTCAGCACTGACTGAAATGCCGACCAGATCATACCAATTGCGCTTCGCCAGCACCAATAATCCGGTGCTATTGACCCGTGATGGGGCATCAACCTGCCAACCGGCGCGGGTGAAAAGGTCATCAAGCACCACCACGCCAAAATTATGGGTCTCGCCCGGCGCCGGGGCGATCAAGGCGCTGCGCCCGGAGTCGCGCATCAACGGCGTTTCACCACCATGCTCAGCCGTATCGCGCAAAATTTGATTGAGCCGGATCATGCCCAAATTGACCACCGTCATGTCGCAGCGATCCTGGTCCCACAATTCACCGAGTCGTTGGGCAGCGGCGCCAAGCAGGCTGTGCAATAAATCATAGCGGCTCACGCCGCGCGCGGTCAGTCCATCGGCCATCGCCCGCGCGTGCGGCAGATCGTCCTCCAATATAAAGCCAACGAATAAGGTTAAATCGGTTTCGCTGGGCTGGGACCGATCAGCACCTTGCGCCGCTTGGCGCGACCAGGTGCCACATAAGCGCGGCAATACCTCATTTTCAATCGCGGCCTCCAATAAGGCAGTCCATGGCCGCACCGGCGTAGCTTGCATGGACTCTGCGGCTGCCTTCGCGCACGACGGCTGGGAAAGAGACGATCCTCCCTTGGTTTGATCGTCGTCGGATGTCTGACTTGCGTTACGCATTGGCTCTCTCCCGCGCATGAGATGAATGGTGCGCCAAGACGGCCAGAAGTGTCAAGCAAAATTGACGTAAATAAAGATTGACAGTTGGGGCGGTGGCGCAGTAGCCTTCCCTGGTCGCCATCGTGCGGCCGAGGAAACTCTGATGGATGCAAGTGAAACCTGGACTTTTTGGCATTTTAGCCTCCCCGACGATGAATGCTGTGTGGTCCAGCGATATAGCTGGCTTGGCGCGCAGCATCCGGCACGTCGAAATCGTAGCGAACACCGCGATGCGAAGGATGTCAAGTGATGTTTACAAGGGTCGTTGAGCGTCTGACCGGTGCGGTGAATTGCTGTCCTTGGCAGGGCCATGCTTACGGCATGAATCAGGGCGACTCGCAGGCTCATCAGGCGCGTCGTACACTTTATCTCTACACACCCGAGGAACGTCGCCGCCGCGACTCCACCAAATGGACCCTGGTTCAAGGCATTCTCGCCCCGGTGCAGTTCATGGTGTTTCTCATCAGTGCCGGTCTTGTGCTGCACTATCTGGTGGTCGGCACCGGCTTTGAGGTCGCCACCATTTCGGTCCTCATCAAGACCATGCTGCTGATGACGATCATGGTTACCGGCGCGGTTTGGGAGAAAAAAGTTTTCGGCCAGTATTTGTTCGCCCGTGCGTTCTTTTGGGAGGACGTATTTTCGATGCTGGTGATCGCGCTGCACGCCACCTATGTCACCATGCTCGTCACCGGTTGGGCCTTGCCACGGGCGCAAATGCTGATCGCCCTCGCGGCCTATGCCGCCTATCTGATCAATGCCACCCAATTCGTGATGAAACTGCGCGCCGCTCGTCTCGAAGCGCCGCAATCGAGCTTGGGGCATATCGCGTGATGGATGGATGTGTCGCCCCAATCATAACCGCCGCCCCCGCTATCATCCGTGAACGCGGCCAGCGCGAAGTATTCTGCGGCCTCACAGGCATCGTCTGGCTGCATCGGCGGATTCAGGACGCGTTTTTCCTGGTGGTTGGCTCGCGCACCTGTGCGCATCTGATCCAATCGGCGGCCGGCGTTATGATTTTCGCTGAACCGCGTTTTGCCACAGCCATTATCGAAGAGCGCGACCTTGCCGGCCGAGCGGATCTCGATGACGAGCTGGACCGCGTGGTAGGCCAGCTTCTCGCCCGCCGCCCGGATATCAAACTATTATTCCTGGTCGGCTCCTGCCCATCCGAGGTGATTAAGTTTGACCTGTCCCGCGCCGCAGCCCGGCTCGATTCGCGGGCCAACGGGTCGGTCCGGATTCTCTCTTATTCCGGCAGCGGGATCGAAACGACCTTCACCGAAGGCGAAGATGCTTGTTTGACCGCGCTGGTGCCCAGCCTTGCGGCCAGCGATCAAGCCCAGCTCGTGGTGGTCGGTGCGTTGGCCGATGCGGTTGAGGATCAGTTTCAGCGGCTTTTTGCTGAAATCGGGCTTGATCGCGTGGCTTTCCTGCCGGCCCGTCGCGCTGGCGCGATGCCCCAAATTGGCCGTGGCACCAAATTCATTCTCGCTCAACCGTTTTTGGCCGCCACCGCCCGCGCTCTGGAAGAGCGGGGAGCGGCGCGGATCGATGCGCCATTTCCGCTCGGCATCGAAGGCACTTCGCTCTGGTTCGAAGCCGCCGCTTCCGCATTCGGCATCGGTCCTGATGTCGTCGCGCAAGCCATCGCGGTCCCGGCCAAGCGCGGCCGTGAGGCGGTGGCCAAAGTTGCCGCCGCGCTTGTCGGCAAATCGGTGTTTTTCTTCCCCGACTCGCAGCTTGAAATCCCGCTCGCCCGCTTTCTCGCCCGCGAATGCGGTATGCGCCTCACCGAAGTCGGCACCCCTTTTTTGCATCGCGATTTAATGGCGCGCGAATTATCGCTCCTGCCACCCGCGACCCAGCTTGCCGAAGGCCAGGATGTCGAGCGTCAGCTTGATCGCTGCGAAGCCGCCAAGCCGGATCTGGTGGTGTGCGGCCTCGGCCTTGCCAATCCGCTCGAAGCGATGGGGATCGCCACGAAATGGTCCATCGAGCTGGTGTTCACCCCGACCCAGGGCTTTGAGCAAGCGGCGGACCTCGCCAATCTGTTCGCCCGGCCCCTCGGTCGCCGCGCCATGGTCAAGGTGTAGGCCATGCAACTGACCCTCTGGACCTATGAAGGCCCTCCTCATGTCGGCGCCATGCGTATCGCGACCGCCATGCGTGGCGTTCATTACGTGCTGCACGCGCCGCAGGGCGATACCTATGCCGATTTGCTGTTCACCATGATTGAGCGCCGCGATCGCCGCCCGCCCGTCACCTATACCACGTTCCAGGCGCGCGATTTGGGGTCGGATACCGCAACCTTGTTCAAAAACGCGGTGCGCGAGGCCTATGATCGGTTCAAGCCGGAAGCGATGATCGTCGGCGCCTCGTGCACCGCCGAGTTGATCCAGGATGACCCCGGCGGCCTCGCCGAAGCGCTCGGCCTGCCAATTCCGGTCATCCCGCTGGAGCTTCCAGCCTATCAGCGCAAGGAAAATTGGGGCGCGGCGGAAACCTTATATCGCCTGGTCCGCGCTGCAACTTTGGGCGCCAAGCCGCAGCGGGGTGCATTCTCGGTTAATATTCTTGGCCCCACCGCGCTCGGCTTTCGCCATCGCGATGATTTGGCGGAAATCAGCGCGTTGATCCGCGCACTGGGAATCACAATCAACGCCATCGCGCCGTGGAATGCCCGCTTTGCTGACTTGCAGCGCCTGCCAGCAGCCCACGCGAATATCGTGCTTTATCCCGAAATCGCCGGCACGGCGGCTTCCTATCTTGCCCGCGCCTTCGGCCAAAAAACCATCAGCACCGTGCCGATTGGCCTTAACGCCACGCGCGCTTTCATCGCCGAACTCACAGCCCTCGCGGGTGTGTCGCAATCGGATGATATCGAGGCCGACCAGCGTTCATCATGGTACACGCGATCGGTCGACTCGACCTACCTGACCGGCAAACGGGCCTTTATTTTCGGGGATGCCAGCCACGCCATCGCCGTGGCGCGCGTTGCCGCCGAGGAGATGGGTTTCACCGTGGTGGGGCTCGGCACCTATAGCCGCGAATTCGGCCGCGAACTGCGCGATGCTGCGGCCCAATATGGCGTCACCCCGCTGATCAGCGATGATTATCTGGAAATCGAAGCGGCGATTGCCGCCGCCGTTCCGGAAATCGTGCTGGGCACCCAAATGGAGCGCCATATTGCCAAGCGCCTCGGCATTCCCTGCGCGGTGATTTCCGCGCCGGTGCATGTGCAGGATTTTCCAGCCCGCCGCGCTCCGGTGATGGGATTCGAAGGTTCAAACGTGTTGTTTGACACTCTAACGCATCCGCTGATGATGGGACTTGAGGAACATTTGATCGGCATGTTCCGAGAGGATTTCGAGTTTCACGCCGATGCCGCCCCCTCCCATCTGGGCGGTGAAGTTGCGGTCCGCCCCGCCACCACCTTCTCGGGCTGGGATCAAGCCGCTGAGGCCGAGTTGAAAAAAATCCCGTTCTTCGTGCGGGGTAAAGCCCGCCGAAACACCGAGACTTTTGCCGCCGAACAAGGCGTGAGCGTTATAACCATTGAGACTTTATACAATGCAAAAGCCCACTTCGCCCGCTAACCACACCGCCATTCGCGTGGCGGTTGTCACCATGGATGGCAATCTGAATGCCGTCATGGCCGGGGTGCGCGACAAGTTGAGTGCAGATTATCATGGCTTGACCATCGAATTGCATACCGGTGATCGTTGGGCCTCCAATCGCGAGGCGCTGGCCGCGTGCGAAGCAGCCATTGCGAACGCCGATCTCGTGATCGCCGCGATGCTATTTCTGGATGAGCATGTGCGCCTCGTGCGCCCCGCGCTGCTCGCCCGGCGCGAACGCTGTGATGCCATGGTCTGCGCGCTCTCTGCCGCCGAAATTACCAATCTAACCCGCATGGGCAAACTCGATATGAGTAAGGAAGGCAGTGCTACGCTGAAATTCCTGAAAAATCTGCGCCCGAAAAAACGCGACGACTCAGCCGCCCAATCGCAAATGCGCACACTGCGCACCTTGCCGAAATTGCTGCGGCTGATCCCTGGCACCGCGCAGGACTTACGCAATTATTTCCTCACCTTGTCATACTGGCTGGCTGGCTCGCCCGACAACATCGAGAACCTGTTTCGGCTGCTAATCCAACGCTATGCCGCCGGCCCGCGTGCCGCGCTCAAAACCAAAAAATCGATCCCCGAGCCGCAAGATTACCCCGAATTGGGCGTCTACCACCCACGCATGACGCCGCGCCTCGGCACCGATCGCAATGCCCTGCCGCAATGTCGCTATGCGCGGGGCACTATCGGGTTAGTGCTGATGCGCAGCATGTTGCTGTCCGGCGATTCCGCGCATTATGACGGGGTCATCACCGCGATTGAGGCGCGCGGCTATCAGGTTCTGCCGATCTTTGCAGTGGGCCTTGATGCGCGCCCGGCGATCGATCAATATTTCTTTGCCGATAACCAACCCGTCATCGATGCAGTAATCTCCCTCACCGGATTTTCGCTTGTTGGTGGCCCGGCTTACAATGATTCTGAGGCCGCGGCGACCATTCTGGCCAAGCTTGATGTGCCGTATCTCTCCGCGCACGCGCTAGTGTTCCAGCCGATTTCGGCATGGGAGGCCGATCCCCGCGGCCTAACACCGGTCGAGGCGACCATGATGGTGGCCTTGCCCGAGCTCGATGGCGGTATCGTACCAATGACCTTTGGCGGGCGCGCCGGTGGGCCTGCGGATAGTGGCCGGGCGATGAGCGTGCATCTGGAACGGGCCGATATGCTCGCCGCCCGCGCCGCCAAACTCGTGGAATTGCGCAAAACCGAACGCGCCAACCGCCGCATTGGCCTCGTGATATTCAATTTCCCGCCCAATTCCGGCGCCACCGGCACCGCCGCTTACCTCTCGGTCTTTCAATCCTTGTTCAATACCCTAACGGCCCTGCACCAAGCGGGCTACCTTGTTGATCTGCCAGACTCGGTTGAAACCTTGCGCGACAAAATTTGCGTCGGCAATGCTGCACAATATGGCGCAGAGGCTAATGTTGCGGTGCGCATCGCGCGCGATGACCATGTGCGCCGCGAACCCTATCTCGCCGAGATCGAGCAGGTATGGGGGCCAGCGCCCGGCCGCCAGAACAGTGATGGTGCGTCGATTTTCGTGCTCGGTGCCCAATTCGGCAATATTTTCGTCGGCGTGCAGCCCGCTTTCGGCTTCGAAGGCGACCCGATGCGCCTCTTATTCGAAGGCGGGTTCGCGCCAACCCACGCCTTCAACGCATTTTATCGCTGGTTGCGCGAGGATTTCAGCGCGCACGCCGTGCTGCATTTCGGCACACATGGTGCGTTGGAATTCATGCCCGGCAAGCAAGCGGGCCTCACCGGCAAATGCTGGCCTGACCGCCTGATCCGCGATTTGCCGAACTTCTATCTCTACGCCTCGAATAATCCCTCCGAAGGCATGCTGGCCAAGCGCCGTGCAAACGCAACCCTGATCAGCCATCTAACGCCGCCAGTCACCCAAGCGGGCCTCTATCGCGGCCTCGCTGATTTGAAGGCCTCAGTGTTGCATTGGCGCGGCCTGCCGCCCGAAACCGCAGATGCGGACCGCCGTGACCTCGAAGCTTTGATCCAAGCCGAAGCCGCGAAGCTCGATCTCGCCAAAGCCGAACCAGCATGGGGCGATAACGCCCGCGAGCCGATCAACACATTGACCACCGCCTTGCTCGATTTGGAATATGCCTTGATCCCGGTTGGCCTGCATGTGGTTGGCAGCCCGCCCGATGCCGCCCAGCGCCGCGAGCTGCTCGATGCCGCCGGTATTACCGATCCCGCCGAGCATGCCAGGCTTGATCAGCTATTAGCCACGGACAGCGAACTTCCTGCCATCATTCACGCGCTTGATGGCAGCTATATTAAACCGGCCCCTGGTGGCGACATTCTACGCAACACCGCGATTCTGCCGACTGGCCGGAATATTTACGGGTTCGATCCCTTCCGGATGCCCAGCGCCTTCGCCATGCGCGATGGCGAACGGCAAGCCGAACGGCTGATCGCACGCCATCAACAGGATTCCGGTGCGATGCCGGAAACCGTCGCGTTAGTGCTCTGGGGCTCGGATAATCTGAAATCCGAAGGCGGCCCGATCGCCCAAGCGTTATGGCTCATGGGCGCACAACCGCGCCGCGATTCTTATGGCCGCCTCGCAGGCGCGGAACTGGTTCCGCTTGACGCGTTGAACCGCCCTCGCATTGATGTTGTGGTAACGCTCTCCGGCATTTTCCGTGATTTATTGCCGCTGCAAACCCGCCTACTCGCCGAAGCGGCCCTGCTCGCCGCCCAGGCTGATGAATCCGACGACCAGAATTTCATTCGTAAGCACGTCAAAGCCATTATCGCCGAACATGGCGGCACCGTTGAAGACGCGGCCTTGCGCGTGTTCAGCAATGCCGACGGCACCTATGGCGCCAATGTCAATCAACTGGTCGATTCCGGCAGCTGGTCGAACGAGGAAGAACTCGGTCAGGCCTTCGTCAAACGCAAAGGCTTCGCCTATGGTGTCGATGGCAAAGCCAGTCGGCACGACGCAATATTTAGCGCGATGCTGAAAACCGTCGATGTCGCTTACCAAAATCTGGAATCGCTTGATCTTGGCGTCACCACCATCGATCATTATTTCGATGGCTTGGGTGGCATGAGCCGCGCAGTCAAAGCGGCTAGTGGCAAAGACGCTGCCTTATATATCGGCGATCAAACCACCGGCGACGGCACGGTGCGCACGCTGAGCGAACAGGTTTCCATGGAAACCCGCACCCGGATGCTCAATCCCAAATATTTCGAGGCCATGCTCTCCCACGGCTCTGAAGGTGTGCGCAATATCGAGGCCTCGGTTACCAACACGCTGGGCTGGTCTGCCACC
Source organism: Acidiphilium sp. 37-60-79 (assembly GCA_002279355.1). Classification (GTDB taxonomy): domain Bacteria; phylum Pseudomonadota; class Alphaproteobacteria; order Acetobacterales; family Acetobacteraceae; genus Acidiphilium. The sequence continues at coordinate 60,408 of NCBV01000003.1, read as the reverse complement.
ACCGGTCAAGTAGAGCCATGGGTTTATCAGGAAATTAGCGCCGTTTTCGTGCTCGACCCCGCGATGCGCGATCGTATTGCCGCGCTGAACCCGATTGCCTCGGCCCGTCTCGCGAACCGGCTGATCGAAGCCCACGAGCGCAACTACTGGGCGCCCGATGCCGAAACCCTGGCCGCCCTGCGCGATGCGGGGGCCGAACTTGAAGACCGGCTCGAGGGCCTCGTCCCCGAAACCGCACCCACCAGCAATCATCAAGCATTGGAGCGCGCGGCATGAATACCATCGTCAAACCCGCCAGCATTGCCGAACGTCTCGCCGGGGCCAGTTGCGGCTCGTCCTGCGGCGATGGCGAGGGCAGCGTGCAAGTCTCGCTCGATCCCAGCTTGCGCATCGGCGGCGCCAAGGTGTTTGCTGTCTATGGCAAAGGCGGGATCGGCAAAAGCACCACCTCGTCAAATCTTTCTGCGGCATTCGCAACAATTGGTAAGCGCGTATTGCAAATCGGCTGCGATCCCAAACACGATTCAACCTTCACCCTCACAAAGCGTCTGGTACCCACGGTGATCGATGCGCTCGAAGCGGTGGATTTCCACCCCGAGGAATTGCGCATCGAGGATTTCGTCTATGAGGGGTTCGGTGGCGTGCAATGCGTCGAAGCTGGCGGCCCACCCGCCGGCACCGGTTGCGGCGGCTATGTTGTTGGCCAAACCGTCAAACTTCTCAAAGAACATCATTTGCTTGATGATTCCGACGTTGTGATTTTCGATGTGCTGGGTGACGTGGTGTGCGGCGGCTTCGCTGCACCCTTACAGCATGCCGATCGGGCTTTGATTGTTACGGCTAATGATTTCGACAGTATTTTCGCAATGAACCGCATCGTCGCGGCAATCGGTGCCAAGGCAAAAAACTACGGCGTGCGCCTCGGCGGCGTGATCGCCAATCGCAGCCGCGAAACGGATCAGTTGGATCGCTATAACCAAGCAACTGGCCTGTCGACCTTAGCGCGCTTCCCTGATCTGGACGTGATCCGCCGCTCGCGGCTGAAAAAAAGCGTGCTGTTCGAGATGGAGGATACGCCCGGACTTGCCGAGGTCAAACAAACCTACCTCGATCTTGCCGAAATGCTCTGGGCGGGGGTGGATCCACTCACCGCCGTGCCGCTCAAGGACCGCGAGATTTTTGATTTGCTGGGGTATGAATAATGAGCACCTCGACTTACGAGCGTCGGCGGAGCGAAATCGAAACCTATTTCGATCGCACCGCGTTGGCGGCTTGGGCGCGGATGACCTCGGATGCGCCGCTGGGCCGTATCCGCGCCACCGTCCGGGCCGGGCGCGAGGCAATGCGCGCAACCTTGCTTTCCATGCTGCCCGATGATTTGACCGGTGCTCGCCTGCTCGATGCCGGGTGCGGAACCGGCGCCCTTGCGCTGGAAGCCGCACGAAGGGGCGCGGATGTGGTCGGTATCGACATTTCGCCGCAATTGATCGGCATTGCCCGTGACCGCGCAACCAATGACATGGCGATGGCGCGCATCCAATTCAGTGCGGGCGACATGCTCGATCCCGCGCATGGTCGTTTCGATTATGTAGTCGCAATGGACTCTCTAATCCATTATTCCGCGCCGATGGTGGTTGCCGCGTTAGCCGGCCTTGCGCCTCGCGTTGATCGCGCGATTTTATTCACCTTCGCACCGAGCACGCCGCTGCTTGCGACGATGCGCGCCGTCGGCCGGCAATTCCCCCGTGGGGACCGTGCCCCCATGATCGAGCCGCTCCGCGAGGGCGCGCTGCATCAGGCCATCCGCGCCACCCCGAACCTTGCCGCATTCTCGATCGGGCGCACTGAAAAAATTACTAGTGGATTTTATTTCTCCAAAGCCCTGGAGTTGAAACGGTGAAACTCAACAGCCCCAGCAAAATGGCACCATTTTGGATGCGGCTTGATGCGAGCTGGCTTCCCTTTGCTGACGCGGCAACGCCAGAATTGCCGATGCGCCGTTTGCTGCGTCTCTCCTTATTCCAGGTCACGGTCGGCCTGGCTTTGGCGCTGATGATCGGCACGCTAAACCGGGTCATGATTGTGGAGCTGCGCGTCTCGGCGGCGTTGGTTTCACTCATGATCGCCGTCCCACTCTTGTTAGCGCCCGCCCGCGCGATCATTGGCTTTCGGTCGGATCATCACCGCTCGGCATTCGGTTGGCGCCGCGTGCCATTCATCTGGTTTGGCACGATGGGCCAATTTGGTGGCTTCGCAATCATGCCGTTCGCGCTGATCGTGCTATCGGGTCATGTGCGCACCCATATCGGTCCGGCGATCGGCGATATCGGTGCCGCTTTGGCGTTTTTGATGGTTGGGCTTGGCATGCACACGGTGCAAACGGCGGGGCTTGCGCTCGCGACCGATCTAGCCCCCGAAGCCGCACGTCCGAAAGTCGTAGCCATGCTATCCTCGGGCCTCCTGGTCGGCATGATTGGCGGCGCGTTGATCTATGGCGCTCTGCTCACCCCCTTCAGCCTTGTGCGGCTGATCCAGGTTTTGCAAGGGACCGCCGCGATCACCATGATTTTGAACGGTGTGGCCATGTGGAAGCAAGAGCCCCGCCGCAGCGATGCCCAGGTTGCGGTCCTTACCGCCACCGCCGGTGAGCGCACCTTGCGCCATGCCTGGACACTGTTTCGCACCCAACCCCGCGCAATCCGCCGTTTGGTCACCATCGGTCTTGGCACGCTTGCTTTCTCGATGCAGGATATTTTATTGGAGCCCTATGGCGGCCAAATTCTGCATCTCGCGGTCGGCCAAACCACAGCACTGACGGCCATGCTTGCCGTGGGCGCTGGCATCGCCTTCGTATTTGGCGGCAAACGTCTCGCACGCGGCGCCGATCCGTATCGGCTCGCGGCCCTCGGGGCGATCATCGGCCTGTTTGCATTCTGTGCCGTAATTTTCTCAAGCCCGCTGAATTTACCACCATTATTTGCGGCTGGCGTATTCCTGGTGGGTCTTGGCGGCGGCCTGTTCCTGCTCAGCACCCTGTCGGACGCGATGGGCCGCGTGGTGGGCGGTATGAGCGGCCTCGCACTCGGCGCTTGGGGTGCTGTGCAAGCCCTCGCCGCCGGCTGCGCAATCGCGACCGCGGGCCTCCTGCGTCACCTCGTCGGCGCGCTTGCGCAATCCGGCGCGTTAGGACCGGCGATCAACGGGCAAGCTTCAGGATATCTGGCTGTCTACGAAGTCGAACTCTTGCTCCTCTTCATCACACTTATCGCCATTGGCCCGTTGGTCCGCCGCGACGAACCAGGTCAAATCATCGCTAAGACCAGCCGACCCGCTCGATCTTTATCAGCACAACTCTAACACGAGGTCTGTCATGCAAACCGGCGCCATAACCCCTTATATCGATGTAGCCCAGCTCGTGCTCTATGCGTTCTGGATATTCTTTGCTGCGTTGATCTGGTATCTGATCAAAGAAAATAAGCGCGAAGGCTATCCGCTGGTCACCAACCGCCCCGGCGAACGCCCGACCGGCTTGGTTCCGGTGCCGTCTCCAAAAACATTCCTGCTGCCAAACGGCAAAACCAAATCGGTGCCGTGGAATGAACCGCTCGAGGTGCTCAATGCCCGGCAGTCAGCGCCGTGGGAAGGCGCACCGATTATCCCGCTCGGCAACCCGATGCAAGATGGGCTTGGCCCCGCCTCGTACACCCAGCGCGATAACGAACCCGAAAAAATGCCCGAAGGCGAGGATCGCATCGTGCCCATTCGCATCGCGCACGGCTATAGTGTCGCCAGCGAAGATCCTGATCCTCGCGGCGCCCCGGTGATCACACTGGATGGCAAAACGGCAGGCACCGTCGTCGATCTTTGGGTTGATCTCGCAGACCAGCAGTTGGTTTGGTACGAAGCGGACGCCGCCACCACCCCAACCCGCCGCGTGATGTTTCCTGCCACCTTGGTTTGCGTGCAAGGCTCGGGTAGCGCGATCAAAGTTAAAGTCGCGTCAGTTACCGCACAACAATTCGCCGAGGCACCTTCTCTTGCTGAGCCTAACCGCATCTCCCCGCGCGAAGAGGACCGGCTGATGGCCTATTTTGCCTCCGGCCATCTCTACGCGACACCACAGCGTTCGGAGCCCTACCTATGAGCAATCCCTCAATCACGCCGGATGGCCTGCCGCACGGCCTGCCGATGGGCGAAACCCTGCTCTGGCAGGGCAAGCCCGGCTTTCGCAGCTTACTGATGGGCGCGTTCCGCCTGCGCATGCTGAGCATCTATGTCGGCGTCATCGTGGTGTGGAGCTTGGTGAGTGCGACATTCGCTGGCTATGGCCTGCGCGAAATATTGGCCTCCGCCGTCTGGGCGATTGGCCTCGGTGCGTTAGCCCTGGCACTGGTTACGCTGATGGCTTGGTTGACGGCCCGCAGCACCATCTACACAATCACGTCTCGCCGCGTGGTGATTGCCCACGGTGCAAGCATTCGCAAACATCTCAACTTACCCTTTGCAAAAATCGAGGCGGCAGGAATCCGGATTGGCGCCGATGGTATTGGCGATATTCCTCTCACGCTCGATGACCGCTCTCGCCTGTCCTATATTTTGCTGTGGCCTCACGTCAAAGCGGGCAAAAAGGCGGGCACCGAGCCGATGCTGCGCGCCGTGCGTGATGCAGAACCGGTGGCCAAACTTCTCGCCGATGCCTGGGCCGCGCATCAAGGTGAAGCCGCTGGCTTTGTGCTGCGCGACCAGCCCTCGCCAGTGCGGGCCAAGCAGCCGGCCCTGGGTCAAGCGCGCGCGGCATGAGTGGCGTCCAAACCCAGCGCGGTGGACCAAACATGCGTGACGAAGCGCCGCATGTGCCGCGCTGGGCGCTGATTGCGGCTGGATCACTGATGATTGGCACCATCGCCCTCGCCGCCGTCGCCCGGATCAACCATGCGGGCGGCCACCCGGTGAATTGGAAAGCCGATGCTGTGGCTGTGGTTTTTCGCCAACAAGCTCAGGATGCAATTACCGTCACCACAGGCGCGGGCGCGCCAATTGCGACCATCGCGCCAACCCAAGATGCGTTTCTGCGGACCACCATGCGCACCATGCTGCAAGCCCGCGCACGCGAAGGTCAGCCGCGGACCGCGCCGTTTCTGCTCATCCCGCAACGAGGCGGCGCGTTGCTCTTGGATGATCCGCTTACTGGTCGAAAAATCTTCCTGCAAGCCTTTGGCCCGTCGAACCAAGCGCAATTTTCCGCTCTTCTCCAACCGAAAAGGAGTTTATAATGGCTGGCGAACATATTCCGCTCCGTTGCTCCATTGATATCGAGCAAACGCCCGCCAGCTTCCACGCGCACGCGATCCCCGAAAATGTCGAGATCCGCGCAGGCGATGTGGTGATGGTGCTCGATGCACCCTACGAAATCCTGTTCGGTGAGCATGTCATTTGCGAGCGCCCTGGTGTGCTGATCCGCGCTGGCCTGCTCGCGCGGCTCTGGACCCGCGTAAGCTCCATCGTCGAGATATCCGAACTCTATGAAGTCGGCTTCCAACCACTGGCCGATATTCAACCCTCCCTCTCGCATATCGGAGCCTGAGCCATGAACGCTGTTAGCCCGATTCATGCCGTCAACACCGCGCATGATCACGCTGCCCCCAACGAACAGACGGCCTCGGCGCAAGCGAGCACTATGCTCAGCCCGCGCTTTTACACCACCGATTTCGAGGCGTTGAACAATATCAATGTGGAACCAATTCGCGCCCAATGGGACGCGCTGATGGAGGAGTTTCGCGCGGACCCGAACAAAGGTCACTTCGCCCGCACCGATGAATTCGCGGTTGATATTTCCAGCATGCCAGCCGAATTACGCCGGGAATTTCTCGATTTCTTGGTCAGTTCCGTCACCGCCGAATTCTCCGGCTGCGTGCTCTATGCCGAGATCAAAAAGCGCGTGCAAAACCCCGATTTGAAAGCCCTGTTCGGTTATATGAGCCGCGATGAAGCGCGTCACGCCGGTTTCATCAATGAGGCGCTCCATGATTTGAATATGAAGGTCGATTTGGGATTCCTCACCCGTGCGAAAAAATACCATTTCTTCAAACCGAAATTCATTTTCTATGCGACCTATCTTTCCGAAAAAATCGGCTACGCCCGCTATATTTCGATTTATCGCCAGCTGGAAAAGCACCCCGAATTGCGCATTCATCCAATTTTCAAATGGTTCCGGGAATGGTGCAATGATGAATTTCGTCACGGTGAAGCCTTCGCGCTGCTCATGCGGGCCAATCCGTGGATGCTGAAGGGCACTAACCGGCTCTGGGTGCGGTTTTTCCAACTTGCGGTGTTTGCCACCATGTATGTGCGTGACCATGCTCGGCCGCATTTCCACGCAGCACTCGGCCTCGATCCCACGGACTATGACATGCAGGTGTTCCGCATCACCTCAGCGATCAGCGAACAGGTTTTTCCTGTGACGCTCGATCTGGAGAATCCGAAATTCCTCGAAGGGCTTGAGCGCTTGCGCAAAATCGACGTCGCAAACTTAGCGCTCCGCGATCAAACGGGTCTCGGGGCAAAGCTCAAACGTGTTAGTCACGCCGCTCAAGCCGCTCTCGCATTTGGGCGTCTCTATTTTATGCGCACAAAATCGCATCCGCTGCCTGCGGAAATTCGCCTTCAGCCGACCTGGTAACGTAAGGATATAGAGGAAAAATCATGAGCAGTTACATCATTCCAGGCCTGTTTGCCTTGTTCGTTTGGTGGTTCAGCACCGGTGCCATCATTTTTCTCGATGGCTTGCCGCGCCCCACCTTCAAATGGAGCATGCTCGGCGCCAGTGCCGTCTTTGCCATTTGCGTGATCGGGCTCGTGCGGGTCAGTGGTGAGACAACTGTGAGTGCGGCCTATTGGGCGTTCGGATTTGGATTATTCGCCTGGGGTTGGCAGGAAATTAGCTTCTATATGGGCTTTGTCACCGGCCCCCGGCAGGATGCCTGCCCCGAAAATTGCCGCGGCTGGAAACATTTCGGCCATGCGATCCAGACGAGCCTCTGGCATGAACTCGCGATCATCATCTCGGCCGCGCTCATCATCGCGCTCACATGGGGCCAACCCAATCAAATCGGTGTTTGGACCTTCATGGTGCTCTGGTGGATGCATCAAAGCGCCAAGCTCAATGTGTTTCTCGGCGTGCGCAATCTGAATGAAGAATTTTTGCCGGAACATCTGAACTTTCTGAAAAGCTTCCTGCGTCGCGAGCCGATGAACCTATTATTCCCAATCTCGATCACCGTCTCCACCGTGATCGGCACGATCATGTTTGAGCATGCGGCCACCGCCACGACCAGCTTTGCGCGCGCCGGTGACACGTTCATCGGTGTGATGATGGCGTTGGCCATTCTCGAACATTGGTTCCTGGTGGTGCCGTTGCCGGCGGCTAAACTTTGGAGCTGGGGCCTTAAATCCCGTAAGCCTGTGCGTGCGTTCGATGTCGAAATCATCGCGGGCTTTCTTGGAGCGGGCAAAACGACCTTCATGCGCCGCCGTCTCGACATGCTCGGCGCCGTTCCTGCCGAGAAGCGCGAAAAAACTGTCGTCTTGGTCAATGATTTTAGCTCCGTCGGCATCGATGGATCGCTGCTTCGTGGCCAGGGCGCTGATGTGGTCGAACTGCCCAACGGTTGCATTTGCTGCACGCTCAAAAATGATCTCGCGAGTCAGCTCGAAGAGGTCGTTGGCCGCTATGCGCCGGATCGGGTGTTGATCGAACCGTCTGGCGTGGCCGATCTTGCGTCACTGATCGGCGTGTTAGAACGTCCACAAATCGCGCCGTTCAAGCGCAGCCTGTCGGTCATTACCATGATCGATGCGGGGGCTTTTTTAGGTGACTATGCGGAGATGCAGGCACATTTCACTGCCCAGGCACGGCTCGCCGGTGTGATCGTGATCAACAAGACAGATTTGGTGAGCCTGGCCGAGCGCCGGGCCGTCGAGGCGACCTTGAGCCGCCTCAACCCCGCAGCCCGCATCATCGCAGCACGCTACGGATCGGTTCCGGCCGAGATTTTTGCGGGCGGAACAGCTCAACCCTCGCCGGCGTCACAGGCGCAAGAGGCGCAAGAACATGGTCATGAGCACGCGCACGAGCACGCGCACGCGCACGAGCACGAGCATGACGATGATGGATGCATCGATGTCACCTGCACCCATCCCGATCATCACCACAACCATGATCACGCTCACGATCATGCGCATGAGGACGCTCTGGGCTTCGCTTCATGGGCAGGCACACTCGATACAATTTGCGATCTCGATGCGTTACGCCGTGTGCTCGATGCTGCCGCCGAAGGGCATTTCGGCACAATCGCCCGTCTCAAAGGGCTCGCCCGTTCGGGGCGTGGCTGGGTGCAGTTTGACGTCGCCGGGCATCGCGCCAGCGTTGCCGCTTTTGCCGCTCCCGATGGCGAGCAACCTCGGGTGATCGCGATCGGGCGTAATTTGGATGAAGCCGGGCTGTCCCTGGCATTCGCCGGGTGCGCCTTACGCCTAGCCGCCGAATAACCGACTTAACCGGGAGAGTGCGTCCGATGAATTACGAAAACTTTTTCACCGCTCAACTCGATCAATTGCGCCGGGAAGGTCGTTACCGGGTATTTGCCGATATTGAGCGCCATGCTGGCAACTTCCCCCACGCCACCCAATATGGCGCCGGCGGCGAACGGCAAGTGACAGTCTGGTGCTCGAACGATTATCTGGGCATGGGCCAACATCCAACTGTCCTCGCGGCCATGCATGAGGCGCTGGATCGGTGCGGGGCAGGAGCCGGTGGTACGCGCAATATCGCAGGCACCAATCACTTTCATACGGTGTTGGAACACGAACTCGCTGGCCTGCACGGCAAAGACTCAGCGCTGCTGTTCAATTCGGGCTATATGTCGAACTGGGCGTCACTCTGCACCCTGGCCGCTAAAATGCCGCAATGCGTTGTCGTGTCGGATGCGCTGAACCATGCGTCAATGATCGAAGGCATCCGCCATAGTCGGGCCGAATGCGTGGTGTTTGAGCATAACGACCCGTCCGATCTCGCCCGCAAACTAGCCGCAATCGATCCGGCGCGTCCCAAACTCGTCGCGTTCGAGAGCGTTTATTCGATGGATGGCGATGTCGCACCGATTGAAGCCATTTGCGATGTTGCCGATCGTTTCGGTGCCATGACTTATCTCGATGAGGTTCACGCAGTGGGATTATACGGTCCGCACGGTGGCGGCATATCCGAGCGTGACGGTCTCGCCCATCGCATCAGTGTAATCGAAGGTACGCTCGCCAAGGGCTTCGGCGTCATCGGTGGCTATATCACCGGATCGCACGCGCTGTGCGATTTTGTCCGCTCTTACGCGTCAGGCTTTATCTTCACCACAGCGCTGCCGCCCACCGTCGCTGCCGGCGCCATTGCGAGCATCCGCCATTTGAAATCAAGCGATGCCGAACGCACCCGCATGCATGAGCGCGTGGCCCGGCTGCGCGCCAAGTTGGACCAAGCGGACGTCCCTCACCTGCATAACCCAAGCCACATCGTTCCCGTCATGGTATGGGACGCGGCCCTATGTAAAGAGATCAGCGACACGCTGTTAGAACGGTTCGGCGTTTACGTCCAGCCAATCAACTACCCGACGGTGCCGCGCGGCACTGAGCGCCTGCGGCTAACCCCGTCACCCTTGCATAGCGATGCCGATATGGACCATCTGGTCGACTCTCTCGCCACCATCTGGCGCGAACTGTCGATCCGTCGTGCCGCCTGATTTGGCCCGCTAATGTCCTGCCCCTGAAATTCATGAGATGAATTTCAGGGGCAGAACACTTAATCCTTGAACAAGCGCGCAACAATAACGCTCTGGGGGCGATCTCCGCATCGACACGATCAGACCAGTTGATCGTGTCGATGCGGATGATCGCACCTTAAGCGGCGGAAACGGCCTTTAACGGCACAGGGAGCCGCGAGGCAAAGTCACGCGGCACCACCACCCAGAACCGTGGCAGCACCCGGTCCCAATCATTGAGCAGCATAGCCGCAAATCGGCTTTGGGTCTCGCTGGCATGTTCGCTGACCAGATCGCGCAAATGCTCTGCCCAATAGCCCGTTGGCACACGCTGCCACGACAAGGTCTCGGGATTGATCCGCTGTTCAAAGGTTTCGTCCTCGTCGTAGATGAACGCTACGCCGCCGGTAAAGCCTGCACCAAAATTGCCACCAACGGGGCCGAGGATCACCACCGTCCCACCCGTCATATATTCGCAGGCATTGGATCCAGCACCTTCAATGACCGCAGTCGCGCCGGAATTGCGCACCGCAAAACGTTCCCCCGCTTGCCCTGCGGCAAAGAGTCGGCCCGAAGTGGCGCCATAGAGCACGGTGTTACCAATAATCGTGTTCTGATTACTAATTAGCGTAGAGGATGGGGCAGGGCGCACAATAATCGTCGCGCCGGATAGGCCTTTACCCACATAATCATTGGCATCGCCAAACACTTCCAACTTTAATCCGCGCACCGCGAACGCGCCCAGTGATTGGCCCGCCGAGCCACGCAGCCGCACCGTGACGTGATCGGGTTGCAATCCGGCCCCGCGCTTCTCGCGGACAATTCGCGAAGAAAATTTGGTGCCAATCGCTCGATGGGTATTGCGAATGGCATATTGCAGTTGCATTTTTTCACCGCGTTCAAAAAACCCTTGCGCATCATTGATCATTTGCGCATCGAGGGATTCGGGCACCGCGTTGCGCCCTTCACGGGTGCAATAACGCGCATAGGGTCCTGGATCAGCCTGCGCCAAAATGGCATTCAAATCCAGATCGTCCAAATAATCCGCACCGCGTGAAACTTGCCGGAGCAAATCGCTCCGACCAATCACGTCAGCCAGGCTGCGCATACCGAGCGATGCAAGAATCTGGCGCACATCTTCAGCGATGAACGAGAACAGATTAATGACTTTCTCTGGTGATCCGTCGAACTTTGCCCGCAGCGCCTCATCTTGGGTGCACACGCCCACGGGGCAGGTATTGGAATGGCATTGCCGCACCATGATGCAGCCCATCGCGACTAACGAGGCTGTGCCGATACCAAACTCCTCGGCCCCCAACATTGCAGCAATCACCACATCACGGCCAGTTTTAATGCCACCATCGGTGCGCAACCGCACCCGATGGCGTAGCCGATTCAGCATCAGCACTTGATGCGCCTCAGACAGCCCCATCTCCCAAGGCAGGCCGGCATGTTTAATCGAGCTTTGCGGGCTCGCTCCCGTGCCTCCCGAATGGCCAGAAATCAAAATCGAATCCGCCTTGGCCTTCACGACTCCCGCCGCGATGGTGCCGATGCCCGAGCGCGACACCAGCTTGACGCAAACGCTCGCCTCAGTGTTGATTTGCTTCAAATCGTAAATAAGCTGTGCCAAATCCTCGATCGAATAAATATCATGATGCGGCGGAGGGCTAATCAGCATCACCCCCGGCGTCGCATGGCGCAATTTCGCGATCAGCTCAGTCACTTTAGGTCCGGGTAGTTGGCCCCCTTCGCCCGGCTTAGCGCCCTGCGCAATCTTGATCTCAATTTCCCGGCAATTATTCAAATATTCTGCCGTTACCCCGAAACGGCCAGAAGCAATTTGCTTAATCGCTGACGAGGCGTTATCCCCATTGGCTCGTGGCGTCGCGCGCGCAGGATCTTCGCCGCCCTCACCAGAGTCCGAGCGTGCGCCAATCCGGTTCATCGCAATCGACAAAGTCTCATGCGCTTCTGGGCTGAGGGCGCCTAACGAAATGCCCGGTGCAAGCAATCGCTTACGAATTTCAGTAATGCTCTCTACATCGTCAACCGGTATCGGTGCGCGCCCCTCAGTGCGGAAATCGAGCAAATCGCGGAGCGCGACCGGTGGCTGGCTATGCACCGCATCGGCATATTTGCGATAGAGCGTGTAGCTATCGGTTGCAACGGCGGTTTGCAACACATGCACCATATCGCCCTCAAACGCATGGGTCTCACCACTCCGCCGCACGCGATAAAGCCCACCAACCGGCAGTGCAATAACATCACCCTGCCAAGCCGCCTCATGCAGTTCCAAAATTTTATGAGCAATGCCAGGCAGACCAATTCCGGAAATACGCGAGGGCATGCCCGGGAAAAATTCAGCAACCAACGCGCGCGAGAGCCCAATCGCCTCGAAATTATAGCCGCCGCGATAGGATGAAATCACCGAAATGCCCAGCTTGGACATGATCTTGAGCAATCCCTTATCAATCGCCTTCTTGTAGCGACTAACACAGGTTTTGAGCGAAACATCGCCAAACAAGCCGCGCCGATGCCGGTCGGCAATGCTTTCCTGGGCAAGATAGGCGTTGACTGTCGTGGCACCCACGCCAATCAGCACCGCGAAATAATGCACATCCATACACTCTGCTGCACGGACATTGAGGCTGGTGAAAGTGCGCAGCGATTGGCGAACCAAATGCGTATGAACGGCCCCGGTCGCCAAAATCATCGGGATCGGAACTCGTTGATCGTCAAACGCCTCGTCGGTTAAAATAACATGCGTGCACCCCTCTCGCACACCTTGTTCTGCCTCGCGACGAATTCGCTCAATCGCGGCGCGTAACCCCGCCTCGCCATCGGCGGCGGCAAAGGTGCAATCCACCACACAAGCGGATGCACCCATATAGGTGCGCATAGCGTCAAATTCAGCCGTCGATAATACCGGACTATCAAGCTGCAACAAATCGCACTGGCTCGAATCTTCATCCAGCACATTCCCCAAGTTGCCCAGCCGGGTTTTCAACGACATCACTTGCGATTCCCGCAAACTATCAATCGCCGGATTGGTGACTTGGGAGAAGCTCTGGCGAAAATAATGATGCAAAGCGCGATAACGCGACGATAGTACCGCAATCGGCGTATCATCACCCATCGAGCCGACGGCCTCATTGGCTTCCTCGACCATTGGATGCAACAGCAGCTCCAGCTCCTCCAAGGTGAAGCCAACAGCCCGCTGGCGCTGACGCAACTCCGCCGCCTCGAAACGCACCGGCTCTGGGGCATCGGTTTTCACCAGCCGGTCGATAACGGTGGTGCGCCGCGTCCATGCGCCAAAATCTTGGCGGCTTGCTAACGCATCCATCAACTCGTTGGCATGGTGGAACCGTCCGGTCGCCAAATCGACAGCGATCGTCTCGCCAGGGCCAACCCGGCCGCGTTCGCGAATATCGCTCTCGTCACGCTTGACCATGCCGGTCTCAGACCCGACGATCAACATCGCATCAGTGGTGATCGTATAGCGCAGGGGCCGAAGCCCGTTGCGGTCGAGCCCCGCGATTACCGTGAGCCCATCCGTTGCGGTAATCGCCGCCGGACCATCCCATGGCTCCATCACCGCATTGCAATAACCGATCAAATCTCGATGCGCTTGGGGCATCATCGCATCAATCCCCGGTGCCGGCGGAATTAACAGTGTCTTGGCCATCGGCGCGTCACGCCCCGCCCGCACGAGTAATTCAAACACCGCATCAAGCGTCGCCGTATCGGAACTGCCGGCCTGGATCACCGGCTTGATATCATCAAGATGCCCATCAAGCGGCCCGGCGGCGAGGCGCGTTTCATGGCTCTTCATCCAGTTCACATTACCCGCGAGCGTGTTAATCTCGCCGTTATGCGCGAGCATGCGAAAGGGCTGTGCCAGCCGCCAAGTTGGAAACGTGTTCGTCGAATAACGCTGGTGATAAATGGCAAATCGCGAAACAAACCTTGGGTCAAGCAGATCCGGATAGAAATCGGTCAAGCTTTGCGCCAGAAACATGCCCTTATAGATAATCGATCGGCATGACAACGAACAAATATAAAGCTCGTTGATTTGCTCCCCAATCGCCGCTTTCTCAATCCGCCTGCGGATAATATACAAATCAAGCTCAAATTGCGCCTCAGACCGCTGCAGCGCATTATGGATCATGATTTGCTCAATCTCCGGCCGCGTTGCATTGGCCTTTTCACCAATGCACGCAACATCGATCGGCACCTGCCGCCAGCCATAAATCCGATAGCCCAGCTTGAGAATTTCGGTTTCGATAATTTGTCTGCAGGTTTCCTGCGCGCCCAAATCGGTCTTCGGCAAAAACACCATGCCCACGCCAATCGGTCCGGGATGCACCCGGTCACCACCGCGCTCCACGGCGTCGGCAAAAAAATCACGCGGGATTTCTAGGTGAATCCCAGCGCCATCGCCGGTCTTGCCATCCGCATCCACCGCACCCCGATGCCAAACGGCCCGCAGCGCATCAATGCCCGCCTGCACCACATCGCGCCTTTTTTGCCCGTCCAATGCAGCAATCAGCCCGACGCCGCAGGCATCATGCTCCTGCTCAGCGCTATAGGTTCCTTGCAGCCGTGCCGCGTTGGCCTGCCACGACGCTACAAATTCCGCACCTGTCTCACCGGTCATCCTATCACTCCGCCGCCGTCGCCATTGAAGAAACCGCTTGCGCCTGCAAGCGCCGATGGATCGAGGCCGCCGCATCGCGCCCATCCTTGATCGCCCAAACTACGAGGCTCGCCCCACGCACAATATCACCGGCCGCATACACGCCCGGTAAAGCGGTCTCGAAGCTCGTCGGATTGATCGATAAGGTTCCCCACCGCGTCACGGTGAGGCCCGGTTGCCCGAACGCGTCCGGCAAATCCTCAGGATCAAACCCCAACGCCTTGATCACCAAATCCGCATCAAGCGTGAAGCTCCCGCCATCGATCGGCTCGATCGCTTGGCGCCCGGACGCATCGGCCAGACCGAGGCGCATCCGTTGGGCGCGCAACGCCGTCACCTGCCGATCGCCCAAAAACGCTTCAGGCGCCGCCAACCAGCGAAATTCAACGCCCTCATCCTCGGCATTCGTCACCTCGCGCAGCGACCCCGGCATATTGGCCCGATCGCGCCGGTATAAGCAGGTCACCGACGCCGCATTTTGGCGCACCGCCGTGCGCACACAATCCATCGCCGTGTCGCCGCCGCCAACCACCACAACATGCTTGCCCGCGGCATTCAACGCGCCCGACTCAAATTCCGGCACATCATCGCCCAGTCCCTTGCGGTTCGAGGCAATCAAATAATCCAGCGCCGGCACAATCCCGGCCAAGCCCGAACCCGGCCCGCCAATATCGCGCGGCTTATACACGCCCGTCGCAATCAACACCGCATGATGCCGCGCTCGCAATTCAGCAAACGGCGTCGCACCGCCAATATCAGCGCTCAGCTGGAATTTTATCCCGCCATCAATCAGCCATGCGGTCCGCCGCTCCACCACCGATTTTTCCAGCTTGAAGCCGGGGATCCCATAAATCAGCAATCCGCCAACCCGATCATGCCGGTCATACACCGTCACCTGATACCCCAATTGCCGCAGCGCCTCGGCGGCCGCCAATCCCGCAGGCCCCGCGCCGATAATCCCGACCGATTCCGCCCGCTCGCGCTTCGGGCGGATCGGGCGCACCCAACCCTCGGCAAACGCGGTTTCGGTAATATGCCGCTCAATCGCGCCAATCGTGACGCTCTCAAACCCTTTCTCGATCACGCAATTGCCTTCGCATAGCCGATCTTGCGGGCAGATCCGGCCACATATTTCCGGAAACGTATTGGTCGCGGCGGAAATCTCATAGGCTTCCTCCAGCCGTCCTTCCGCAGATAATTTCAACCAATCGGGAATATTATTCCCGAGCGGACAATGGATTTGGCAAAACGGAATCCCGCACTGCCCGCAGCGGCTCGCCTGGGTCGCGGCGGCTTTGGCGTCGAACCCACGATAAATCTCGTCAAAATCCGCCGCTCGCTCATTCACCGCCCGTTTCGCCGGCGTTTGCTGCGGCTGAACAATGAACCGCTGCATTTTCGGCAACGCCGACGGCGCTTGCGCACCCGTCGCGGAATTCACCGGCTCATTGCTCGACGCCATCGCACAACTCCATATCGGCCAAAGGAAAGATTTTGTCCCGTTTACCGCCGATAAACCCAAAAATCTAGCAATAAAACGCGATTAGGACACTATTGATGTCGTAATTTCGTGATTTTCAGCCGTGCGCAAACCGAATGGATCATGAAAGCCTGAAAATATGAAACATATCGGACCTAATCCTTTTGCTGCCCGGGCGGCCGATATCGGGCGAGATAATGCGGCACCACCAAATCAATCGGCGTCGGGGTAATGTCCAAATCGCGCAACCCCGGCATCCCAGCCGCCACCACATTGTCCGATTGCAACAGCAGAAGCTGGTCGCGGGTCAGCAATTTGCCGGGTAACCGCTCCAACAAAGCCGCTTGCACGCCAGCCGCCCAGCGCGGAATGGCCAATAGCGGTCGCACCCGGTGCGTTTCACGCAAAATATAAACCAGCAATTCGCGGAAGCTGAGAATATCCGGCCCGCCCAATTCATAAAGCGGTCCCGCATCCGCCCGCTCAACCGCCGCCATCACCGCATCCGCCACGTCATGGACATAAACCGGTTGAAACCGCGTCGTCCCCGCAATCACCGGCATCACCGGCGCCGATGCCGCCATCGCGCCAAACCGATTGAAAAACTGATCCTCCGGCCCAAACACAATTGAAGGCCGCAAAATCACTGCGTCGGCAAACCCCGCCCGCACTGCCGCTTCGCCCCGGCCTTTGCTCTCCGCATAGAGGCTCTGGCTCGCCGGGTCCGCGCCAATCGCGGAAACCTGCACCAGCCGCGCCACCCCCTCCTGCTTCGCCTGGGCCGCAATCAGCCCCGCGCCACCATGATGAATCCGGTCAAAATCCCCCGCTTTTTTCTCGGCCAAAATGCCCACCAAATTCACCACGCATTCCGCCCCCATCACCGCCCGCCGCACCGCAGCCGGGCTGGTCAGCGGCGCATAAAGTGGCACAATTTGGCCAACCGCCCCCAAGGGTCGCAATGCCCCCGCCCGCTCCGTGTCGCGCCCCGCCGCCCGCACCACATAGCCGCGATCCGCCAACCGCTTCACCACATGTCGGCCAATAAATCCGGCAGCGCCAAACACCGTCGCAATCTTATGCGTGCTCATAAAAATCCTTTGTCCAGTTAGGGGCGGAGCAACGTTTCGCTCCTACCATAGAACTGCGCCAATCTAGAACATAATTCACGCAGGCCCCCTCGCGCGCCAGACGGGCGGCGGCGGGCGGCGGCGGGCGGCGCAATTGACGCGCCCGGCTCACTTCGCTAGAGCGACGATCATTCGATGCACCGGCCCAGGTGGCGAAATGGTAGACGCGCAGGTTTCAGGTACCTGTGGCCGCAAGGCTGTGGAAGTTCGAGTCTTCTCCTGGGCACCACCCCTCCTTCACCCCTCGCAGCATTCGGCCTCCCTGCAAACCGGATTGGACCCAGCACAGCGATGAGCGAAACCCTATTCGCCAACGGCGCGACCATTCATCTGCACAAGCACGACCTGCCCGAGTCCGCCTCCTTTACCGGCATGGTCGCCATCGATACTGAAACGATGGGGCTCGAAGCCCGGCGTGACCGTCTTTGCCTGGTCCAGCTCTCGGCCGGCGATGGCACCGCGCATCTGGTCCAGCTCATCCCAACCACCCTCGGTGGGCGCGGCGATGATTGCCCCAATCTCAAACGGCTACTCGTCGATCCCGCCCTGACCAAACTCTTCCATTTCGCACGCTTTGACGTCGCCATGCTGCGGCGCTCGCTCGGCGTGGTGGTCACCCCGGTCATTTGCACCAAAATCGCGTCAAAACTGGTGCGCACCTATACGGATCGGCATGGTTTGAAGGATTTGTGCCGGGATCTGCTCGGCGTCGAAATCTCCAAACAACAGCAAACCAGCGATTGGGGCGCGCAAGATCTCACACCCGAGCAATGCGCCTACGCCGCGTCCGATGTTCTGCATTTGCACGCGCTGTGGGCCAAGCTCGACGCGCTGCTGCTGCGTGAAGGCCGCCGCGCCCTCGCCGAAGCGTGCTTTCGCTTCCTGCCCGCCCGCGGCGCCCTTGATTTGCTCGGCTATGACGATCCTGACCTGTTCAGCCATTGACGCACAGCACCAATTACAATTGGTTGCGCCGCGTCTGTTGACCCGGCATCGCCGCAGGACGCATACAGAAGCATGACAACAAGCCGGACCCTAGGCCGGGCCGAGGCCACCGACGGCGAAGATATTGCCATCGGGCGTGACGTGTTGACCACCGAAGCCCAAGCCCTCAACGCGCTCGCCGCCTCGCTCGACCAGCGCTTCACCGAAGCGGTCGCAACATTGGAGCGGGTCACCGGCCGCGTGGTGGTAACCGGCATGGGCAAATCAGGCCATGTCGCCCGTAAAATCGCCGCCACCTTGGCCTCCACCGGCACCCCCGCTTTGTTCGTCCACCCCGCCGAAGCCAGCCACGGCGATCTCGGCATGGTGGTCCCTGGCGATGCGGTGCTCGCTTTGTCCAATTCCGGCGAAGCCGCCGAACTCGCGGACATCATCGCCCATGCCCGGCGCATCGGCCTGCCGCTCATCGCCATCACCGCCCGCGCGACCAGCACCCTCGCTCAAGCCGCGACGATGCTCCTGCTCTTGCCGCAAGCGCGCGAAGCCGGGCCCATCGGCCTTGCTCCGACCACCAGCACCACCATGCAAATGGCCCTCGGCGATGCGCTCGCCGTCGCTTTGCTCGCCCGGCGCGGCTTCACCAGCGCCGCTTTTGGCCAAATCCATCCCGGCGGCAAGCTCGGCGCTCGCCTCAAACGCGTCCACCAGCTGATGCATTCCGGCGAGGCCGTGCCCCTCGCACCCGGCGATCTCACCATGGATAAGGCAATCCTGCGGATCACCGAAAAACATTTCGGCTGCCTTGGCGTGATCAATGACGCGAACCAACTGCTCGGCGTCGTCACCGATGGCGATCTCCGCCGTGCGATGGGCCCGAATTTGTTGACCCGCCCGGTCGCGGACATCATGACGGCCTCGCCGCGGGTGATCGGCCCCGATGCGCTGGCCGAGGACGCGCTCCGCGCCATGACCGATCAAAATCCGAAAGTCACCTCGCTTTTTGTCGTTGATGCCAACCGCCTGGTTGTGGGTATTGTGCATATCCATGATTTGCTGCGTGCCGGTGTGGCGTGAGGGTATGGGCGTGAAGGGAAGCGAGATGCAAAAGCTGACCCCGAATAATCAATTATTGTCCTCGGTCAGCCGCGATCCGGCGGAGAGCCTACCCACCCTCGCGCGCAGCCGTAACGTCGCCCTTGCCAAGCGCGTGCTGCCCGTTCTGGCCGTTCTGCTGCTGGTCGCCCTCGCTGTGCTGCCCGATATCCGCTCCGGCGCCGCCTTTGGTCGTTTTAGCTACCGCAAAACCAGCGCATCGGGGCCGCACGCACCCATCTCACGGGTCAGCGGCGCGCGCTATCACGGTATCAACAATCAGGGCGAAAAATTCTCGATCGCCGCTGCCGTCGCGACCCAGATCACCCAAAACCGACTGCAATTGCAACGACCGCAAGGCGATATTCTGCTCAAATCCGGTGCCTGGCTCATGTTGAACGCCCAACACGGGCTTTATCACCAGCAAACCGGCGCACTCGGGCTGGGCGGCGGCGTCACGCTTTATCGGGCCGATGGCACCACCATGAAAACCCACCGCGCTCTGGTCAATGTGCAGCAGGGCACGGCCACCGGCACTGACAAAGTCCTCGCTTATGGCCCGTTCGGCACGCTGCACGCCGCCGATGGTTTTTCGGTGCAAAATCGCGGCGCCGTGGTGCATTTCAACGGTCCCGTCGCCCTGACCCTAATCGGTGGGGCATCCTCTCCGGCCGCGAGCCCGGCGAAATGATTGCCGCGCCGCGCCGCTCGCTCGCCGTCCTGCTGCTCAGCACGCTCGCCCTGGGCACCGCCCACGCCCAGTCGCTCGGGTTTGACCAGAGCACCGCCCCTGGTGCCGCGCCGCAGCCGATCCAGATCACCGCGTCCAATGGTCTGGATTGGGATCAAAAAACCCGCACCATCACCGCCAATGGCAACGCCCAGGCCGTGCGGGGCAAAGTTACCGTCACCGCCAATCAATTGGTCGCGCAATACGCCGCCAACAGCGCCAGTACCGCCGCCGCGCCATCGCCCCCCGCGAGCAGCGACCCGCTGGCCAGCCTCGATCAAGGCCAATCCAAGCTCACCACCCTCGAAGCGATCGGTCAGGTGCATATTTTCACCGCCACCGACCAAGCCTTTGGCGACCGCGCGATCTATCATATGACCAGCGGCGAATTGGTGCTCACCGGCACGGCCCTGCGTCTGATCACGCCGTCCGACACCATCACCGCCGCCAAAGCGCTGCAATATTGGTCCAAAGACCATCGCGCCGTCGCTATCGGCCATGCCCAAGTGGTCACCAAGGATCATCGCTCGATCCAGGCCGATCAGCTCACCGGCTATTTTACCGCAGGGTCCGGCGCGCCGGTCGCTTCCGCCACCGCTCCGGGGGCCAATGCAGCCGCTGGGAAATTGCGAAAAGTCATTGCCGAAGGCCATGTCATCGTCCGCACCGCAACCGATCTCGCCACCGGCGATCACGGCATCTATCACCCCGCGACGGGGATCGCCGTGCTGACCGGCAATGTCCATATCACCCGCGGCCCGAACGAACTCGCTGGCGGCAAGGCCAGGGTGAACATGAAAACCGGCATCGCCACGCTGCTCGCGGCCCCCGGCCAGCGCGTTCAGGGCGTAGTGCTGCCCAATTCGGCGCCGCCTGCCAGCCTCGCGGCCAAGCCTGCCGTCAAATCGCCGCAAACCGGCGCGAAACCGTCCCCATGAACGAGACGTTGCGCGTCACCGAGGATTATCGCGATAATGCAGGGCAGGGGGCTGGCCTGATTGCGACGGGCCTGGGCAAAACCTTCCGCAAACGCACCGTTGTGCGCAATGTCTCGCTAACCCTGCGGCGCGGCGAAGCCATCGGCCTGCTCGGCCCCAACGGTGCCGGCAAAACCACCACGTTCTATATGCTCGTTGGGCTGATCCAGGCCGATAGCGGCACCATCACGCTCGATGGCGTCGATATCTCCACCCTGCCCATGTATCGCCGCGCACGGCTCGGCATTGGCTACCTGCCGCAGGAAGCCAGCGTGTTCCGGGGTCTAACCGTCGAGCAAAATATCGCCGCTGCCATCGAAGTGGTGGAACCTGACCGCGATCATCGCGCCGCGCTGCTCGATGAGTTGCTGGCCGAATTCGGCATTTCGCACCTGCGCCGCACCCCCGCTTTGGCCCTATCCGGGGGCGAGCGCCGCCGCGTCGAAATCGCCCGCGCCCTCGCCACCAACCCGCGCTATATCTTGCTCGATGAACCCCTCGCCGGGATCGACCCGATCGCCGTGAGCGAAATCCGCGACCTGGTCGCCCATCTCAAAGATCGCGGCCTCGGCGTGATCATCACCGATCATAATGTCCGCGAAACACTCGAAATTATCGATCGCGCCTACATCCTGCACGAAGGCCAGGTGCTGATGGAAGGCGAGCCCGACGCCGTGGTCGCCAATCGCGATGTGCGGCGGGTCTATCTCGGCGATCGGTTCATCCTCTAATTTTGCGCCCAAGCCGACCCCCAATGTCGACCCCCGATCGCTAATCCATGCATTTACCATTGGCGGTTCTGCTTTCTGACCTCGTGCTCTATGCGCTCGCGGGTGCCGCCGCCGGGTTTCTCGGCGGCTTGCTCGGCATTGGCGGCGGGCTGCTCATCGTCGCGGCCCTCACCGTGACCCTTCCAGCCTCCGGCGTCGTCGGTCCCGAAATCATCCATGTCGCGGTCGGCACCTCCCTCGCGGGCATGGTGCTCACCTTCGGCGCCTCCACCCTCGCCCATTACCGCACCGGCAATATCATGGCCGCCACCTGGGTCCGGCTCGCGCCCGGTATGGTCATCGGCACCCTCATCGGCACCCAACTCGAAGGTTTCATGAGCGGGGTCATGCTCCGCCTCGCCATCACCTTGTTTTGCGCCATCACGGCTTGGCGCATGGGGTTCGGCGGTGAAAAAACCCAGCGCGAGCATGGCTATACCCCCAGCTCGCATTGGCTATTCCCTTCAGGAATCGGCATCGCGACGGTCTCATCGATTGTCGGCATCGGCGGTGGCTCGCTCACCGTGCCTTTGCTCATCAGCCTCGGCGTCAAGCCCGTCCGCGCCGTCGCCACCAGCGCAGCCTGTGGCCTCGTAATCGCCTGCGCCGCCGCCGCTTTGAACATGTTGCTCCGCCACCCCGGCACCCATGCCGTCGGCCAAGCCCAGCCCTGGGGCCTGATCGGCACGGTCTATCTCCCCGCCGCCGTCATCGCCGCCTTCGCCTCAACCCTCACCGCGCGCGCGGGCGTGCGGGTCGCCAACCGCCTATCCGGCCAGGCGCTCAAACGCAGTTTCGCAATTTTTCTCCTGATCATCGGCGGGATCATCGCGGTCGGCGGCTAAGCTTTTTTCTCCCACCCGACCATACCAGCGCCGCCGCCGCATTGACGGCGCATCAACGCCGCCCCATACGCGCACCGCCCGTATCCTTGGAGCCGCCATGAGTGCCGAACTCCGCCACTGGCGTGCCTTTGCCGCCGCCGCCCAAGCCCGTGATTTCACCCAAGCCGCGAGCCAGCTCGGCCTGTCCCAGCCCGCGCTGAGCCAATTAATCCAATCGCTCGAAGCCAGCCTGCACACCAGCCTATTTGACCGCACCGGCCGTCGCGCCCGCTTGACCGAGGCCGGCACCAAACTCCTTACCGATGCGCGTTTGCTGATCGAACAAGCCGATCGGCTCGGCGGGCTGGCCCGAGCCAACGGGCGTAGCGGCGCGCAAACCCTAGCCGCCGGCTATGTCGGCTCCGCCGCCTTTCACCCGGCCTTTGCCGCCCTGATCGCCGCAATCAGCGCCGATCAGCCCGCCATCTCCCTCCATCTCGATCAATTCTCCGCCACCAGCCAGATCGAGCAACTCACCAACTACACGCTCGATCTCGGCATCGCCCGCTCGCCGTTGCCCGATCTCGGCGCGCGCCTCACCAGCCTGACCTTGGCGCGCGAGCGCATGATCATCGCCCTCGCCGACACCAACCCGCTCGCCAAAGCGCCGCGCTGTAGCCTCGCCAAACTACGCGAGGCTCCCTTCATCCAATATTTACAGCAGCCCAGCGGCGGCCTGCGCGAATGGGTCAATGCGGCTTGCGCCAAAGCCGGGTTCGAGCCAAAAATCGCCCATACCGTGCCGCAAATCGCAACCATGCTCTGCCTCGTCGGCGCGGGCGTCGGCGTCGCCTTGGTGCCCGAAACCATGGCCCGCTTCGGCGTCCCCGGCGTCACCTATCGGCCGATGACCCAGCATTTCACCACCGAATTGACGCTGCTCTACCGCCGGAGCGACACGGCACCCGCCTTGCGCCAAACCTTGCGCCTGGCCCGCCCGCTGATCAATAAGCCCAGCTTATGAATTTTTGCACAAGCCGCTCTTGGCCCGGCGCGGCGACGCGCTATGCTTAACCCATGGCCGAAACGCAACTGATCACCGCCCATACCGCCGAAATCGGCGAGACCCATTTCGCGCTCCGCACCGGCACGACACCGCCCCATGCGCCAACCGCAACAATCCCGCTCGCGGTGCGGGGCGCGCATCCAACCCAGGCGCGTCGTGCCATCGTCATTATCCATGGCCGCCGTCGTGATGCGCCATTTTACGCCGATCTCGCCGCCGCCGCCTTCTGCGATGATGCCGCCGATGTCATCGTCATTGCGCCGCAATTTCTTACCGCCGCCGATATTGCCCACCACCAGCTCGCCGCCAACAGCCTCCATTGGAGCGAGACCGGTTGGATGCAAGGTGATTTCGCCGAGCCTGATCCGGCGCATGGCGATCGGCCGATCAGTTCCTTCGCTGCACTCGATGACCTGATCGACACGCTGGCCGATCCAACCCAGTATCCCGCCCTTGAGCACATCATCATCGCAGGCCATTCCGGCGGCGGCCAATTGGTGCAACGCTTCGCTATTCTCTCCAACACAAGCCGCCCAGTTCGCTTTGTGGTCGCCAACCCCTCATCCTATACTTGGTTCGGTTCGGATCGCCCGCACAGCGACCCCGCTAACACACACCCAACCCGTTGGAAATATGGCCTTGATGCGCGCCCGGCCTACGGCGCGCCGCTCGATGATGCCGCCCTCGAACAGCGTTACATCGCTCGCGATGTGCATTATCTGCTCGGCATGCTCGATTGCGATCCACACCACGCGATGCTGGATCGCTCGCCCGCTGCCATGAGCCAAGGCGCCAACCGGCTGGCGCGCGGCCGGAATTTCTGGGCCAACCTGCGCCAACGCCACGGCGCGGCCCTACGCCATCACTATCTCGAAATCCCCAATATCGCCCACGAACCGGCCAAACTATTCGCCGATCCGGCCGCCAAACCAATTTTCTGGCCGGGTGCCTAATCAGCCGATCCACCAAAATCAAAATCAGGAGGACGTTACCATGACAATCAAATCACGCGCACTGCCGATCACCGCCTTAGCCGCCCTGCTCGCGAGCACCACCCTGACCGCAAAAGCCAGCCAACCCATCCCCACCGTGCATCCTGGGCGTCTCACCGTTGCCTACCGCACCGATGACAAACCGATTTCCTTCATCGCAAACGGCAAACCCAGCGGCTTTCTGGTCGCCTTCGAACAAGCCGTCGGCGCCCAACTCGGCCTGAAAGTCGAATTCGTCTCTACCGATTTCGCGAGCATGCTGCCCTCGGTGAAAAACCATGTCTATGACAGCGCCGCCTTCCCGGTCCTGGTCACGCCGCCGCGCCGCAAAATCGTCGATTTCACCACCCCGATCGGCTATGCCCAGGCACGGCTGGTCAGCCGCACCGACGCGCCGATCACCAAGGTTGATGGCGCTGAGAAAAAAACCATCGCCGTCACCCAAGGCAGCGCCCTGATCCCGCTGCTCCAGCGCATCGCCCCCGGCGTCAAGGTCAAGCAATTCCCGAACATCGCCGCAAGCACCAATGCGCTCATCGCCCATCAGGTCGATGGCCTGTTCACCGGCCTCGCCACCGCCGATCATCTGGTCGCCCAACATCACGGCCTCGCCGCCTCGCAAATCGTCAATAGCGGCGAAGCCGCCTTCCCGGTGGCCAAATCTAACCCAAAATTGCGCGCCGCCCTGAATACCGCCATCGCCACCTTGATGAAAAATGGCACCTACACCAAGCTGTTTCAGAAATGGAACCCCGCCAATGTGACCATCCCGAACGCGCTCTATGCCCGATATCCCGGCATGCCGCATGAACAGCCCGCCAAACACTAACCGCAGCTGATCAAGGCAGATCCATGCTCAAAGGTCTTCTCCGCATCCAGCAGACATTTTTCGATCTGCACCTGATCGTGCGGGTGATGCCCAACCTACTGCGCGTGGGTCTGCCCAATACCTTCATCCTCGCTCTGTTAGCAACACTCATCGGCATCGCGCTCGGCCTGATCATCGCCATCGGGTTGATCTCAAGCCGCCGCCCGATCGGCATACTCTGTCGGTTCTATGTCGATATCTTGCGCGGCCTGCCCCATATTTTGACCATCTATCTGATCGGCCAAGGGCTGCCGCTCGCCGGCCTCAGCCTGTTCGGCGATAACACCTATGCCTATGCCGCGCTCGCCATCGGGCTGATCGAAGGGGCCTATATGGCGGAAATTTTCCGCGCCGGCCTGCAATCGGTGGAGCGCGGCCAAATCGAAGCCGCCCGCACCCTCGGCATGACCCGTGCGCAAACCATGCTCTTCATCATCGTGCCGCAGGGCATCCGGCGCGTCCTGCCGCCCCTCACCGGCCAATTCATCTTGGTGATCAAAGGCACCGCCTTGGTGTTCCTGTTGGGGTTGACCGCCTCCCAGCGCGACCTGTTCTCAATCGCCCAAGATTCCGCAATCAATAATGCCAATCTCTCGCCGCTCACCGCCGCAGGCTTTATCTATCTCGCCCTCACCGTGCCCATGACCTATGCGGTGAATGCCTGGGAGCGCCGCCTGCGCCTCGGCCCCACCCCGCAACGACGCACGGCCTTGTAGGATATGCCCCCGATGCACCCTTCAACCGGCGGCGTGCGCTTTGAGCATATCATGAAATCGTATGGCCCGGTTAGGGTTCTCGATGACATCACCCTCGATGTTCCCCGCGCTATGACCACGTGCATCATCGGCCCCTCCGGCTCAGGCAAATCAACTTTGCTGCGCTGCGCCAACCTGCTCGAACGCCCCGAAGCGGGGCGCATCATCGTCGATGGCATCACCATCACCGATCCTGACGTGAATATCGACGCGATCCGCAGCCGAGTCGGTATGGTATTTCAACATTTTCACCTGTTCGGTCATCTCAGCGTGCTCGATAATGTCGCATTGGCACTCCGCAAAGTCCGCCGCTTGCCGCGTGCCGAAGCGGAAGATCGCGCTTTGGCCAAGCTGAACGAGGTCGGGCTGCGCGGCCTTGAGCGTCGCCGCCCTACCGATCTCTCGGGCGGTCAGCAACAGCGCGTCGCCATCGCCCGCGCCTTGGCAATGGAACCGGCAATCATGCTGTTTGATGAAGCAACGTCAGCCCTCGATCCCGAATTGGTCAAAGGCGTGCTCGCCATCATGCGCGACCTCGCCACCTCCGGCATGACCATGCTGGTCGTCACCCATGAAATGCGCTTCGCCCGCGAGGCCGCGGGTCAGGTCATTTTCATGGATCAGGGAAAAATCGTCGAAACCGCGCCCCCCGCGCAGCTCTTCGATCATCCACAAAGCCCGCGTTTGCAACAATTTCTCGATCAGGTTCTCTAACCATGTCTGGACAAATCATGCCCCGCTCTCCCGCCTCACCTCGCGCCAGCGTGGCCCAAATCCGCGATTTGTTCGCCCGGCGCTCGCTGTGGCAATCTTGGTTGGATGTCGAAGCCGCATTAGCCGAAAGCCAAGCCGAACTCGGGATCATTCCGGTCGAGGCCGCACGCGAAATCCGCGCCAAAGCGCGGGTTGACCATCTCGATGAAGCCGCCCTCGCCGCCGATATCGCGCGCACCCGCGCCCCCATCGTCTCGCTCACCCGCAGTCTCGCGGCCGCCTGCGCGGGCGAGGCCGGGGGCTATGTGCATTGGGGTGCCACCACGCAAAATGTCGTGCAAACCGGCCGCACCCTGTTGATGCAGCGCGCCCATCACGCCTTCATGCAGCGTTTTGATGATATTTTGCTGAAACTCGCCGATGGTGCCGAGCGCGAAGCCGACACGGTTATTGTCGCACGCACCAATCTGCGCCACGCTTTGCCCATCACGTTCGGCTTCAAAATGGCCGGCTGGATCGAGGAATGGCTGCGCCACCGCGAGCGTTTCGCCCAAGCAGCGCCGCGGGTTTTTTGTGCGCAATGGGGCGGTGCGGTCGGTGCCATGCACGCCATCGGCCCGCTCGGCCCCGAGCTGAACCGCAACCTCGCCGCGCGCCTCGGGCTCGGGCATTTCACCGTGCCCTCGCGCGCTGGGCTCGATTATTTCGCCGAATATATCCTGCTCCTCGGCCTGTTCAGCGCCACCTGCTCAAAAATCGCCCGCGATCTCTACAGCATGATGGCCGATGAACTCGGCGAAGTCACCGAAACCCTCGGCGATGAGGTGGTCGGCTCAAGCACCATGCCCCATAAGGTCAATTCCAAAATCGCCGTGCATGTCATCTCCTTGGCGGCACGCCTGCGCACCCAAGTGCCGCTCGCGCTCGAAGCGATGCAGCCCAGCTTTGAAGGCGATGGCGCGCATAACCAAATGATATCGGCAATGGTCGATCAAGCCTGCCCACTCGCCTATGAGTTGATCACCATGATGGACGAGCTGATCAGCGGCATCGTGTTATATCCCGAACGCATGCATGAAAACCTCACCCGCTCCGGCGAATTTCTGGCCTCGGAGAACGCCATGATGGCGCTCGCCCCCTTGCTCGGGCGCACCCGCGCACATGATCTCGTGCATCACGCGGTGAGCACCGCCCTCGAACAGCATATCTCGCTCACCGATGCGGTGATGGCGGATCCATCACTTCCCCCCAGCGTCACGCCCGATCTGGTGCGCAACGCGCTCGACCCCGCCCGCTATACCGGCCTGAGTCATAGTCTCGCGTTAGAGATGGCCCGCATTGCGCGCACTGTCCTAGCCCAGCCCATCGGATAACAGGCGAGCAAGCACTTATTCGATGGCCTCGCGCAGGCGCGGATATTGCGCCACCAACCGGTGTGCATAAGCCATCGCCAGATGACGCTGTGCAGCATCGAGCGGCGCACCAACCATGCTGAGCACGCGCTTGGCGCGCTGATGCACCGAACGACCGGGCTGTGTTAGTGCAGCGGCAATGGCCGCATCGGCGTAAGCGCGCACCGGTGCCGAAGGAGCTGATGGCGGCGTAATCTCTCGAGCGCCATACAGCATCGCCAGCGCAATCGCCGCACGCGGACTGCCATTATGCAGCGCCTTGGTATACCAGATCTTCGCCTTGCGTTTGGAATCTTGCAAATGCCAATACCCATTGGCCCACGCATCACCCACATACCGCTCAGCACTTTCCGATGGGTAGGGCAGCGTCGCCGCCGTCACCATCCAGCGCGCCCCGCGTTGATGCAACCGCCTGGCCGCCGCAGGGTGGGTATGGCGCAGCCGCGCATAATCGGCAATCAAATCGAGCCCATACTGAAAACAACCGGTATGATAGCCCATCGCTGCCGAAAGCCGGATCAGCGCTTGGCCGGTCGGCATGCCAGGGCGAACCGGCTCGCGGATCGCTGCCTGCGCGTGCGCCAGAGCTTGACGCATGATCGGCAGCGTCGGCCCATAATGATGAAACTTCAACATAATCCCGGCCTGGAACGCGCTTTGCGCCGAGCCAGCCTCGATGCCCTTGGCAAAAGCGGTTTGCGCGGCTCCATAATCGATCAATGCTGGGTCGTGCTCGCCCCCTTGGCTGCGCAAAATACCCAGCCAATAACACGCAAAAGCCCGTGCGGGACGGTTCGTATCGGTATCACAACTATGACCAAGGGCCGCTACGCCGATATCAGGCGTGGTCGCAATCGCCTTGCGCCCACCATAGGCCTGTTCCATGGCGATAAAAATCTGCGCCAAATCGCGGGTCTGCGGATCGGGCGACTGCGCTAACCGCAACGCCTGCTTCCCACTGATCGATGGGGCATATAATCCGCTGCGATGCCAAGTCGCCACCGAATACGGCTTTGGCAATGGCGATGGAAACATAAGGCCGCTGATCACCGCAAACACCGTCATCAACCAATGCCGATAGCTTTCCAGCGGATGGGTCAAAATATGAATAAGCGCATGCCCACCGGTCAGCCGCGCCCAGAACGCCTCAAATTTCGTCGTCATAACGAGCCGTCTCCCGCCACGCCTATAACGCCGCTTCCACCCGCCGCACCGCCGCGAGTGGCGCTGCCGCTCGGCCAACCACGCGCCCGCCAATCACCGCGAGCCAATCCCCATCATTCGGCGGGAGGGGCAGCAGCCGGATCAATTTTTGCTCGGCATCCAACGCCACCGCCCGAAACACCCCGCGCTCGGTATGCATCGGACCGTCCAAATGAATAACGCGGGCAATGGGGTTGCCCGCGTCATCCAATCCTAGCCATTCGCTCGCGCGCGGCCCCGTCATTGTCTCAATCGTCCCGCGGCCGCGCGCCCAGCGAAGCCGCATGCGTTTAGATCAATATTGGTTTAGGGCGAATCGAAAGATTCGACCTAAACCAATGAAATTGATCGGCAAACAAAGGCCAGAGCGAGATTGATGATAAGCAATCACGCTCTAGTCTCGCTGTTCCCAGCGAACCATCAGGCGCTCTTCGCCATAATTTCGTCAGCGATATTGCGCGGCACCGGCTCGTAATGATGGAACTGCATGGTGAACGACGCACGGCCTTTGGTCATGCTGCGCAGATGCGAAATATAGCCAAACATCTCCTTCAGCGGCACCAAGGCGCGCACCGTCACGGTGCTACCGGCACTTTCCTGATTCTGGATCATGCCCCGTCGGCGATTCAAATCGCCCACCACATCGCCCACGTGATCTTGCGGTGTGGTGATTTCCACATCCATAATCGGCTCGAGGATGATCGGATTGGCTTTCTTCATCCCCTCGCGGAAACAGGCCTTGGCCGCAATTTCGAACGCCAGCGCGCTGGAATCGACATCATGATACTTGCCGTCGACCAGCGTGTATTTGAAATCGACCGTCTGGAAGCCCGCCAGCACGCCGGTATCGGCCTGCACCCGAATGCCCTTTTCGACCGCCGGGATATATTCCTTCGGCACCGAACCGCCAACCACCTTGTTCTCGAACACCACGCCCTGGTTGCGCTCCAGCGGCTCGAAAATGATCTTGACCTCGGCATATTGGCCCGAACCGCCCGACTGCTTCTTGTGGGTATAGGTCTCGGTATGGCTGCGCGCGATGGTTTCGCGATACGCCACCTGCGGTGCGCCGATATTCGCCTCCACGCCATATTCGCGCTTCAGCCGGTCGATGATGATTTCCAGGTGCAACTCGCCCATGCCCGACAAAATGGTCTGGCCGGTTTCCTGGTCGGTTTTCAACCGCAGCGACGGGTCTTCGCCAGCGAGCTTTTGCAGCGCGAGCGTCATTTTCTCAACCGAGTCCTTGGTTTTCGGCTCGACCGAAATATCGATCACCGGCACCGGGAACGCCATGCGCTCCAACACCACCGGGTCTTCCGCCGCCGCCAGCGTATCGCCCGTGCCGGTATCTTTCAGCCCAACAAAGGCCGCAATATCGCCCGCGATCACTTCCTTAATTTCCGCACGCTTATCCGCGTGCATCTGGAACATCCGGCCAATGCGCTCTTTCTCGCCCTTGGTCGTGTTCATCACGGTATCGCCGGATTTCAGCGTGCCGGCATAAACCCGCACAAATGTCAGGGTGCCGTATTTATCGTTGATAATCTTGAAGGCGAGCCCGGCAAACGGCGCCGACGGATCAGCCTTGATCCGGCGCTGATGATCGCCCTCTTCCTCGCCTTCTTCAACCGCAACCTTAATGCCCGGCACGTCAATCGGGCTCGGCAAATAATCCAACACCGCATCGAGCAAAGGCTGCACGCCCTTGTTCTTGAACGCCGTGCCGCACAGCACCGGGCGGAACGCGCCGGTGATGGTGCCGGTCTTGATCGCGCGCTTCAGCGTCTCGACCGAAACATCGCCCTTCTCGAAATATTCTTCCATGCCCGCATCATCGACGGCAAGCGCCGTATCGAGCAGGGTCTGGCGATGCTCCTTAGCCTTTTCCAACATGTCCGCCGGAATCGGCTCATCGTGGAATTTCGCGCCGAGTTCGCCACCTTCCCAGACGATCGCCTTCATCTCGACCAGATCGACCACGCCGATGAACTTGTCTTCGATCCCGATCGGCAGTTGCAACGGCAATGCCACAATATCGAGCTTCTCTTTCAACGTGTCGAACGCCCGATAAAAATCAGCCCCCGTGCGGTCAAGCTTGTTGATGAAAATAACCCGCGGCACATTATACCGGTCCGCCAAGCGCCAGTTGGTTTCCGATTGCGGCTGCACGCCAGCCACACCTTCGATAATGAAAATCGCGCCATCAAGCACGCGCAGCGAGCGGTTCACCTCGATATTGAAATCGATATGGCCCGGCGTATCGATGATGTTGATGCGATAATCTTTCCACTCGCAGGTCACCGCAGCGGAGGTGATGGTGATGCCGCGCTCACGCTCCTGGTCCATATAGTCGGTTGTGGTGTTGCCATCATGAACTTCGCCAATCCGGTGCGACACGCCTGTATAATACAGGATCCGCTCGGTGGTGGTGGTTTTGCCCGCGTCGATATGCGCGGTGATGCCAATATTGCGAATCTTGTCGAGCGGCGTGCTGGACATGCGGGTAACTCCAGGCTCAGCGGTGGATCACCCGGGTGAATTTCACCACGGGCATAACAGAACAGGCGCGCTCACCGGCGCAGAAAACCGGTGTCGCACCCGAGTGGCTGGCACCATGCCAACCGTCGAACGGCTTATGCGACGGCCCAGCCCGATTGGCAAGCGCGAGTCCCGGTCATAGCCGGGAAATCCTTACAAATGATGAAGCCGCCGCATCAACATGGTGAAAAATCCAGCCCGCTTCGCCGCCGCCAGCGCCACCGCTGGCACCGTCGCAATCGTCTTGCCATTGGCACTAATCGTGATGGTGCCCACAACCGCCCCTTGCGCAATCGCGCTCTTGAACGGGCCGTTGAGCGCGACGGTGGTTTTCAGCACCGATTGCGCATTCACCGGCAACGTCATCACCAGCGATTTGGCCGCGCCTACCGGAAACGAGGCCGGTTCGAGCGTTGGCGCCTGCGCAGTCGCCAATATCTTGCCCGCGCTGACAACCGTCTGATCGGCATAAAATTGATAGCCATAATCGAGCAGTGCCTCGATATCATTGGTGCTGGCTTTGAAGCTCGGCCCGCCCAGCACAATCGCAATCAACCGGCGGCCATTGCGCAACGCCGTCGCATCAATGCAGCGCCCCGCCGCCTGGGTCCGGCCGGTTTTCAGCCCATCCACGGTTTTGTCGCGAAACAGCACCGGATTCCAGCTGCGCTGACGAATTTTATCGAAAACATAGTGTTTTTTGGCCGATATCGTCAGGAATTGCGGATATTTCGCAATGATCGCGCGCGACAATATCCCAAGATCGGTCGCCGTCGTGTGCAAATCAGGGTCGGGCAGCCCATCCACATTGGTATAATGTGTGCCAGTCATGTGCAGCTGCGCCGCCGCATGGTTCATCAACCCCACAAACGCCGAACGATTGCCAGCAACCGCCTGCGCGAGGGCCACCGCCGCATCATTCCCCGAATCGATAATCAACCCGTGCAAGAGCTGATCAATCGTCGGCTGCATGCTCGGCGAAATGAACATCCGTGAGCCGCCCGTGTGCCAAGCCGCCACGCTCACCGGCACCGTCTGACCCAGCTTGATGGTGCCATGGGCAATCGCCTGATAGGTCAAATAGGCGGTCATTAATTTGGTCAGGCTCGCCGGCGGCCACGACGTGTTGGGTGATTTTTCGGCAATCACCGCGCCGGTCTGATCATCAATCAAAATATAGCTTGGGCTATTCGGCAGTTCCGGCGGTGCTGGCGTATTGGCAAAAGCGAGCGGCGCCACCGGCGGCGGCCCCACCGGCGCCACCGGCGTCGTCGGCTTGGCTTTGCCAGGCTTTTTACTGATTTTATGCGCGATCGGATGATGCGGCACAACGCGCGCCTGGCCCATGCCAGGAACCGCGCCGACCAGCAGCCCAGCAGCGATCAACGAGAGGAGAGAAATACGGGCAGCAACAATCATGGCAGTCATCCTTATCAAGGCGCGCGATTCGCCTGCTTTCTCTGCCCCAAAACGCCGGCCGATGCCAGAACGCCGCATCACAGCGCCGTGTTTCTCGCCGATTCGTGACCCGCCCCCCGCGATGGAAACTCTGCGCACCGCCCTGCGTCCAAAGCGCGCCAGTGGCCCCACCGCCGCCCCAACACTCAATTGTGCGCGGAGCTGCCATTTCCTTGACAGCGCGCTGGTTGCAGGCTTGATGCGAATTGATTGACAAGGTGACCCGCATGGCCAATTCCAAAGCCCCCAACCCGAGCGCAGCACCCGCGCAGCGCGGCGCGTTCGCCGAGACCATTCTCACCATCATTTACGTGGTGGTGATCGCGGTCGGGCTGCGCTCATTAATCGCCGAGCCGTTCTTCATCCCCTCAGGCAGCCTAACCCCCACGCTGCTCGCCGGTGATTTCGTGCTGGTGACCAAATATAATTACGGCTATTCGCGCTGGTCCTTCCCGTTCGGCGAACCCGATTTCAACGGCCGCATTTTCGGCTCAGTGCCAAAAATGGGCCAAATCGCCGTGTTCGCCCTGCCACGTGATCCCGGCGTCGATTATATCAAGCGCGTCATCGGCCTCCCCGGCGATACCGTGCAAGTCACCAACGGTCAGCTTTATATTAATGGCAAAGAAGTGCCCCGCACGCGCGATGGCTCCTATGTCGAAACCCCGATCGATTCCGGCGAAGCGGTGCCGATCAAAGTGCGCAAATATATCGAGCACCTGCCCGATGGGGTGAATCACGTTATTTTGAAGGCCACCAACCAAGGCTTTGCCAACAACACACCGCTCTACACCGTGCCGCCCGGCCATCTCTTCATGATGGGCGATAATCGCGATTTCAGCGAAGATTCCCGCTTTCTCAACGCCGTCGGCTATGTCCCGTTGGCCAATGTCGTCGGGCGTGGCCGGATGATCATGATTTCCGCGCGGCTTGATCACCCGTTCTGGAAATTCTGGGACTGGCCGACCGATATTCGCTGGGACCGTATGTTCACGGTATTGCATTGAGCCGTAGCCGGTGAATCACGAGCCCGAGCGTCAAGCCGAGCGCCAAGCCGAACGCGCCAAGCGGGCCGCCGCCTTGCTCGGCCATCACTTCGCCGCACCGGAGCGCTTGGCCCAAGCCCTGACCCATCGCTCCGCCGCCGGGGCAGGGGGCTTTAGCTCGAATGAGCGGCTGGAATTCATCGGCGATCGGGTGCTCGGCCTCGTTATCGCCGAATGGCTGATCGAACGATTCCCCGATGAGCGCGAAGGCGGCCTCGGCCCGCGCCTCGCCCATCTGGTATCGCGCACCTCCCTCGCCGCCATCGCCGAAGAGGTCGGCCTTGCCGATCTGCTCGATGTGTCACCCGGCGAAACCAGGCGTGGCGTGCGCCATAACGCCTCGGTGCTGGCCGATGCGTTGGAAGCCCTGCTCGGCGCTCTCTATCTCGATGGTGGCTTGGCCCCCGCGCAGCGCTTCATTCGGGCGCGCTTCGCCAGCCGGATCGACGCGCAAGACCAATTCGAACCCCCCAAAGACGCCAAAACCACCCTGCAAGAAATTGCCCTAAGCCGCTCACCGATTTTACCGGATTATCAAATCATCGCGCAGTCCGGCCCCGCTCACGCGCCGAAATTCCGCGTGCGGGTGATGGTCGGGGACGTCTCAGCGGAAGCCGAGGCGGGCAGCAAACGCGCCGCCGAACAAGCCGCAGCACAACGATTACTGGAGCGATTAGGCGAATGAACACACGATGCGGCTATGTCGCCTTGCTCGGCCGGCCCAATGCCGGCAAATCAACCCTGCTCAATCAGGCGGTTGGCGCCAAAGTGTCGATCGTAACACCCAAAGCGCAAACCACTCGCTTTCGCGTCAGCGGCATTTTGCTCCGCGACCAAGCGCAGATCATCCTGGTGGACACGCCCGGCCTGTTCGCCCCCAAACGCCGGCTCGACCGCGCGATGGTGCAAAGTGCCTGGGATTCAGTCGCCGGCGCCGATCTCGCTTGCATGCTGGTCGATGCATTTCGCGCCCGCCCGGATGATCTCGCCGAGCCGCTCACCGCCTTAGCCAAAACCGGCCGCACCCGCTGGCTGGTGCTGAACAAAATCGATTTGCTGCCCCGCGACAAGCTGCTCCCGCTGGCCGATACGCTCGGTAAAATGGGCCAGTTCGACGAAGTCTTCATGATCAGCGCACTCAAACGCGACGGGGTGGACAGCATGCTCGACGCGATGGGCCGCGCCATGCCCGAAGGGCCGTTCCTCTACCCGCCCGACGAGCTAACCGACCAGACCGACCGCATGCTCGCCGCCGAGTTGGTGCGCGAACAAATTTTCCTACAAACCCGCGAAGAAATCCCCTACGGCGCCTCGGTGGAAACCGAAAGCTTCAAAGATTTGAGCGATGGCGCCGCCCGCATCGATGTCACCATCTATGTCGCTCGCACCGGCCATAAAATGATCATCCTGGGCGAATCGGGTGCGCGGATCAAATCCATCGGCTCCAAAGCCCGCGCCGAACTGGAGCGCCTGCTCGAACGCCGGGTGCATCTCTTCCTCCACGTCAAAGACCGCCCCGGCTGGGACGAAGAAACCGCCCGCCTCCGCGCTTTGGGCCTCGATGGCTAGAGCAACATCCGATCAGGTGGAATCACCTGATCGGATAAAGTTGCTCGCCAAAACAATGCTCTAGTGTCCTGCCCCTGAAATTCATGAGATGAATTTCAGGGATAAGCAGGGTACTAAATCATTGAATTGATCGAAAAAAAAACTGAGAGCGCGTCGTTGTAAAACGATTGCGCTCTAACACGATTCGCGCGCGCGATTACGCGATCGACTCACCATGCAGCACTTCATCCAGCCCCTGGCGTTCCTCATCACGGCTGACCCGCAGCCCCATCGTCCGATCCAGCACCAACAAAATCGCCCCGGTCACCACCCCGCAATAAAGCGCCGTCGCGCCAACCCCCAGCGCCTGAATCGACAATTGATGCCACCCGCCGCGCACCGCCCCGCCTGACAGCGGCGCGAAAGCCAGCAACCCGGTGGCCAGCGTGCCGAGAATGCCCGCAACCCCATGCACACCAAACGCGTCGAGCGTGTCATCAAATCCGAGTTTCGGCTTCACAATCGTCACCACCCAGAATGAGAGCAACCCCGCCGCAATGCCAATCACCATGGCCGCCCCCGGCAACACAAAGCCCGCAGCGGGCGTAATCGCGACCAACCCAGCAACCGCCCCGGAAATAGCCCCCAGCACCGTCGGTTTGCCATGGCTCAACCATTCAATGCCGGTCCAGGCCAACGTCGCTGCCGCCGCCGCAATTTGCGTCACCAACACCGCCATGCCCGCATTCGGATTGGCGCCGCCCGCGCCCCCCGAATTAAAGCCCAGCCAACCCACCCAAAGCAGCGAAGCCCCCATCACCGCATAGGACAGGTTCCACGGCATCATATTATCGTGGCCAAATCCCAAGCGTTTCCCCATATACAAAGCACAAATCAGCCCGGCGATACCCGAATTGATCTCCACCACCGTCCCCCCGGCGTAATCGGCGATACCCAGCCGATACAACCAGCCGCCCGGACTCCACACCCAATGGGCAACCGGCGCATAAACCAGCACCGACCATGCTGCCATCAACACCAACAGCGACGAAAATTTCATCCGCTCGGCAAAACTGCCGGTAATCACCGCAGGCGTAATGATCGCAAAAGTCATCTGAAACATAATGAACACGCTCGCCGGCACATGCATCGGCACCGCATTCGGCAAGCCAGCCCCCAACACGAACGCCGACTGCCAATTCCGCGCTAATGTGCGCAGCATGATGTCGGACAAATCGCCGACAAAGCCATTCCCATTGGAAAACGCGAGGCTATACCCCACGATCATCCATAACAGGCTGACCAACGCACAGATGATCACGCTCTGCATCATGATCGCAAGCACATTCTTCTTGCGCACCATGCCGCCATAAAACAGCACCAGACCCGGAATCGTCATCAACAAGACCAAGACCGAACTGACCAACATCCAAGCAGTATCGCCCGAATTTAAGCCAGACTCTGCCGCTTTTGCAGGCAAAGCAAAACCAACAAGCGGAAGCGCCATGGCTCCCGCCAGCCCAAAACGTCGCGCCATTGCGACAACTCCTTATTATTCCGCCCGTTTGCCGGTGCGGTGACCGTGTGACCTGCACGATACTCCGTGCGAACCCACCAACACCGCAATAATTGTGCCAGCGTTGTGCCACGCACCCGCGCTCGGATCGTTGGATCAACGCGATCGGCCCATCGCGCCCGGTCCGATACCCAGGCACCGCTAAAACACCAGGCTGGTCCGCACCCCCAGCACCAACGCGTTCCGCAAAAGCCGCGTCGGATGGGCCGGATTCAAAATCCCGGCACCCGGATTGATCACATATTGAATATCCGGCTGCACCTGCCACCACGGCGTCACCTGCAGCTGATACGTCGCCTCAATCAGCGTCTCTGCGCTCTGCACCGGATAAAAGCCACCGCCATAGGTGCTCTCGGCCCGATCATACGCCGCCACCGCCGACCCCACGACACCCACGCCGATATAAACCCCCGCACTATCCTGCGGCCGCCCCGGCAGCGGGTCCGTCATCGTCACCCCGCCATTGAACGAAAACCCAATCAAGTTGCGATCGCCGGGCGCCCCCATCACCCGCGCAAATATATTGATCGTGCGCGCAGGTTGTCGCGCCGAGGCCCAAACCGTCTGATCGGCCACCGCATACAGGCTATAATTATCACGCTTGAGCGCGGCCACGCCCGAACTAGCCGGGCTCGCGAGCGAAACGCCGTTGCTCGCAATCGCAGGGTCGGGAAACCGGCCGGTATCATACCAAAAGCCCAGCCTATAGGTGCCCGGCAATTCCGCTGGCCGTCCCGCCTGATTAATCGCATATTGCACCTCGCCAATCACCAGCGCGCCGGTATTGGTGTTGAACCGCGTCCCCCCAGCATCGCGCGACTGCGGATCGTTATTGAACGCCCCGCCCGGCGGATTATCATCAAACCCACCCAGCAAAACAATCATGTTGGCACGCGGCTTGAACCGCACCCGCGCGCCCAAGGACGAAAGCGGATAGGCCGGCCCCCCGGCATAGAGATCCGCCGAGGGCAGGAGCGGCCAGCCCGCCATGGTGTTGACGAACAAGCCGGAATATTGGCTCACAATGAATTCTTGATCGATGCTCTGCTGGCCGATTTTGACATCCAGCCGCCCATGATCAAATTTCTGATCATACCAAAGCTCCCATAAGCGCGTGGAAGTCTCCGCCTCGGTGCCGCTCGCGGTCTGCAAATCGCCCAGATAATACGGGCTCAGGCTGCGGCCATGA
The DNA here is from genome assembly GCA_002279355.1 of Acidiphilium sp. 37-60-79. Taxonomy (GTDB): domain Bacteria; phylum Pseudomonadota; class Alphaproteobacteria; order Acetobacterales; family Acetobacteraceae; genus Acidiphilium. The sequence continues at coordinate 21,587 of NCBV01000003.1, read as the reverse complement.
ATTTGCAACGCACTCACATTTACGGTGCCGTTGGGCCAACCAAACGCCTTGCCGGTATCGATCTGCAAATTCACCGTGGTCAGCCCCTGCAGCGTCGCCCCGTGCTTAATCCCCCCCACGGCAGCCCCCAGCAAGGTTTCATCATCATTGCCACTCAGCGTGATGCCATCATTGGCCAGCCTGGTGCGCACCCCAGCCGGATCACCGAATAATACGCTCCGGCTCAAGAGCGGCCCGCTCATCGATTGCGCGTGCCCAATCCCGCCATCCATCATCAATGCCAGCAAGGCCCCGCACCGTATCATCGCCCGCAGGCGCGGCTTGCTCGCAACAGATAGGCGCATCATCAATCTCCAATCGGACACTAAATTATTGAAATTGATCGAAAAACAAACTTAGAGCGCGTCGTTGTAAAACGATCGCGCTCTAAAATTATCGGCCAGCATTGCCAACCAAACTCGATGTGCATTGCATTTCTGCCAGGGCCGGTAAACCGATAACGCGCCCCAATCACCTAATCCTGATCACCTAATCCTGATCACCTTGTCCTCGCCGCAATCACCGCCCGCGTTGACCCCCGCGTTGACCCCCGCGTTGACCGGGGCGCGATAACGGCGTTATCGGTCGTCCCCCTCACCAGGAGCAAAACCATGATCCATGAATTGCGTATCTATCGCTGTCTGCCAGGGCGCCTACCGGCCCTGCTTCAGCGTTTCGAAACCCTCACCTTGTCGATGTGGCAAAAGCACGGCATTCGCCAAGTCGGGTTCTGGACCACCCTCATCGGCGAATCCAACCAAGATTTGCACTATCTGCTCGAATGGGAATCGCTCGCCGAGCGCGAAGAGAAATGGAATGCCTTCCAATCCGACCCGGACTGGATAAAAGGCCGCGCCGCCACCGAGCGCGATGGTCAGATCGTGGAATCAATCAGCAACCGAATCCTTGTCCCAACCCCATTTTCCGCGATCAAATAAGCAAAACCCGCCTGCGCATTTCCTTTGTTTGCCGATCAATTTCAATGGTTGAGGTCGAATCTCTCGATTCAACCTCAACCAATATTGGTCTAAACGGTGGATAACACCGCCGGCGCCAGCGCAGGCCATTTGGCCGCCGGGTGCGATGGGTTGCGAAACCGCATCGCTGCCCGTTCCAGCCCGGTTTGCGCCAATTCCACCCCCAACTCTAAGCGCGAGGTGCAGGTCACCGCCACCACCGGCCGCGCCTCAGGGAAGGTCAGAAATTGCCGCGCCTCGCCCTCCAGCGTCAAATGATCGCGCAATAACTGCCACTCAACCCGATCAGTATCCTCAATAAACATCGCTAAAATGCCGGGCCGCGTGCCGCTCAGCCGTGCGGGCGCGAGGGCAGCCAAGCGGCGGCGCATCGCAATCGCCACCTCATTTTCACTCGCCGCCCGCGCCGCCAACACAAACACCGCTTGGCCAGAGCCGGTCACCGCCAAATGCGCCTCCGGGCCAAACTCGCGGCGCAACTGTCCCATCAAGCCGTTTTCATTGGCCTGCGCCGCCGCCAACATCAGCGGGTCCAGTCGTAGCACCGCCGCCTCATCATGATCAGCGCGGCGCGATTGGGTGAGCATGCTGCTAATCCGCTGATGCAGCGCGGCGAGCGCGTCGGTTTCGCCGCCCGCCACATCGGCACTGCGCAATCCCTGGGGCAGTGTCATTTTCAACAAATACCGGCCCGGATGGGTCGCCAGCCAGCTCTGCAAATCCGGATCAATCCGGTCCATCAGCCGCATCCAAGCCGCCCGATGCACCGTGCGCCCCTCTTCGGCGGATAGCGTATCACAAGCAATTTCCGCCTCGCATCCCTCGCGGGAAATCAGCAGGTCAAACGGCGTGCCATCCTCCAGCCCGCTATTGCGCACCTCGAACCCGAGCGCCGCATGCAGCGCCGCTGTGCGCGCAACATGCAGCAGCGGAATCAGCGTCTCAGCACCACGCAGCGCCGCGTCCAGCTGCGCTTCAAACCGCACGCGCCCTGCTTCTGACAGGGATTTATACAAGGTAAACAACGTCCCGACCCGCTGCGCCAGCACCGCCTCGGTCGGATTGAGGGCCAGCCCTTGGCGGCATTTTTCCGCAGCCAATTCCGCCGCATGGCGCTGCGCGATCAGCGCGCCGATGCGCGCACCCCGCGCAATCATGTCATTCAATTCGCCCATACGGGCGCGCCAGCGTTTGATCCCCAGGATCGAACAAACACGATGCGTATCGGTCAATGAGCGCGACACGGGGCGGGACTTTGGCGGCATATATTCCATGATGCCGGTGTTATAGGGGATATCCCGATCAATTACTATCGGATAATCGATGAATGAGACAGCCTTAATGCAGAGTCCGCGCCTACAGCGTTGGCGTGCCCATCGCCCCGATTTGCCCCCGATGGCGCAACCAATGATCGGCCAGCACACAGGCCATCATCGCCTCACCCACCGGCACCGCCCGGATCCCCACACACGGATCATGCCGACCCTTGGTCTCAATCATAATATCGTTGCCCTCCGCATCCACGCTACGCACCGGCGTCAAAATCGAGCTGGTCGGCTTGACCGCAAACCGCACCACAATCGGCTGGCCGGTCGCAATCCCCCCTAAAATCCCACCAGCATGGTTCGCCAAAAACCGAATTGTCCCATCCGGGTTCATCCGCATTTCATCGGCATTCTGCTCGCCGCGTAAAGCCGCCGCCGCGAACCCATCGCCAATTTCCACCGCCTTCACCGCATTGATGCTGATCATCGCCTGAGCCAAATCGGCATCGAGCTTGGCATAAACCGGCGCACCCAACCCGGGCGGCACACCCTCGGCCACCACCTCAACCACCGCGCCGAGTGAGGAGCCATCGCGCCGCACCGCATCGAGCGCCTCAGCCCATGCGACCGCCGCCTGCGCATCCGGGCAAAAAAACGGGTTGCGCTCCACCTCAGACCAATCAAACCGCGACCGATCAATGCCGTGCGGCCCCATCTGCACCAGCGCCCCGCGGATCATCACCCCATCGCCGATAATTTTCCGCGCAATCGCCCCCGCCGCCACCCGCATCGCGGTTTCCCGCGCCGAAGATCGCCCGCCGCCGCGCGGGTCACGAATGCCGTATTTCCAATGATAGGCAATATCCGCATGGCCCGGCCGAAACCGCTCGGCGATATTGGCATAATCCTTCGAGCGCTGATCGGTATTCTCAATCTGCAACGCAATTGGCGTGCCCGTCGTCTGGCCCTGATAGACGCCGGAGAGAATTCGCACCTCATCCGCCTCGCGCCGCTGGGTGGTAAAGCGCGATTGCCCAGGGCGCCGCCGATCCAGAAACGGCTGAATATCCGCCTCACTCAGGGCAATGCCCGGCGGCACGCCATCAACCACACACCCAATCGCCGGGCCGTGGCTCTCGCCCCAACTGGTAACCCGGAACATATGACCAAAACTATTATGCGACATGTTCGCTCCCTTACCCGGTTTGCCGCTCCTGCCAAAGAGGGCAGGGCAGGGCCAACACTGGATCGCCCCCACCTTGCTCCCAATCCCAGGAGCCGATACGCATCACCCCAATGACAAACCCTGCGCCCGCATCCGTGGCTGATCCCCCATCACCAGCGCTGTCCGTCAGCGATGCCGTGAATTCCCGCCTCTCGGTCCGCGCCTTCCGGCCTGACCCGGTTCCCGGCGCGCTCTTGCGCCAAATTCTCCAAAAAGCCGCCCGCGCCCCCTCCGGCGGCAATTTGCAGCCCTGGCAATTGGTGCTGCTCACCGGCGCGCCCCTGCAATCGCTGCTCGCCCAAGTCAGCGCCCGCGCCGCCGCCCAGCCAAACGGCGAAGCCAGCGAATACCCAATCTATCCCAGCCCGATCCGCGAGCCCTACCGCGCCCGCCGCGCCGAAATCGGCGAGGATATGTACGCCCTGCTCGGCATCGCCCGCGAGGACCGTGTCGGCCGCCGCGCCTGGTTTGCCCGCAATTTCCAATTATTCGGCGCCCCGGTCGGCCTGTTCTGCTTCATCGATCGCGGCATGGGCGCCGCGCAATTCTCCGATCTCGGCATGATGCTGCAAACCATCATGCTCCTGCTCCGCGAGGCTGGACTCGATTCCTGCGCACAAGAAGCCTGGGCCATGTTCGCCCCCACCCTCTACCAAGCCCTCGCCACACCGCCCAACCTCATGCTGTTTTGCGGCATGGCCATCGGCTATCGCGATGACCAAGCACCGGTCAACGCGCTGCGCTCCAAACGCGCGGGCCTCGAGGAATTCGCCCGCTTCGAGGGTTTTTCCGACTAATCCGCAAATCGCGGCGCAGCAGCAGGCCGAACCCCCGCATCCTCGCGCACATGCACCCCCCGCGCCTGATTATGCGGATGCAGCACCGCCTCTTGCAGGCTCAGCACCGGCGCCACGCACGCATCCAACGGCTCAAACAGCGCCGCCCAATAATCGCGCGTTTCGCTGCGAAATTTCGCCGTCAGCGCGGCCCGCAACCCCGGCCAGCTCTGCCGATCATATTGCCGCCCCGCCAAATCCTGATCAAGCGCCAGCGTCGTTGCCAACCGCGCAAAAAATTGTGGCTCTAACGCCGCCACCGCCACATAGCGGCCATCCGCCGTCTCATACGTATCATAAAACGGCGCGCCACCATCGAGCAAATTAACCCCGCGCTGGTCGGCCCACACATGATTGGCCAACATCGCATAACATGGCGTCATTAATAACGACGCCCCATCAATCATCGCCGCATCCACCACACAGCCGCGCCCGCTCACCCCGCGCTGCACCAGCGCCGCCAGCAGCCCCACCGCCAGCAGCATCGCCCCGCCGCCATAATCCGCGACCAAATTCAACGGCGGCACCGGTCGCTCGCCGGCCCGACCAATGGCATGCAACGCGCCGGTCAGCGCCAAATAGGTCAAATCATGCCCCGCGCGCGCTGCCAACGGCCCGCTCTGCCCAAAACCCGTCATCCGCCCATAAATCAGCCTCGGATAGGCCGCACGCACCGGCTCCGGCCCCAACCCAAGCCGCTCCATCACGCCAGGGCGAAACCCCTCGATCAATATATCCGCGCGAGCCAAATAAGGCTGAACCGCCGCGCGCCCCACCTCTGATTTCAAATCAAGCACCACCACCGTCCGCCCGCGCTGCACCGGGTCGCGCTCAGGCGGCACCGCAATCAATTGTGGCTTATCGGGCCTGCGAATTTGCACAATCTCAGCCCCCAAATCCGCCAGCATCATCGCACAAAACGGCACCGGCCCCAGCGCCTCGATCTCGATAACCCGCACCCCCGCCAGCGGGCGCTGCGCCCTCATGCGCCAATCCGCCAATCAGCCGGCAAATCCGGCGGCGCAAACCGTGCCCCATGCAGGGCCGCAAGCGCCGCGCATCGCGCCCGAAAAGTCTCAAGCCCCTGCGCCTCAATGAAGCGCCACGCGCCCCCGGTCCAAGCCGGAAACCCAATCCCAAAAATCGAGCCCAAATTCGCATCCCGCCCCGAAATCAGCACCTTCTCCTGCAAACAACGCAGCGTCTCCAAGGCCTGCCGATAGAGGAATCGCTCGCCCAAATGTGCAACCTCAAACGCCATCCCGGTCTTGCCAAAATGCGCGGCCAATCCCGGCCAAAGATGCTTTGCCCCGCCCGCCGGATAATCATAAAAACCACCCCCCCCCGCCCGTCCTGGCCGGTTGAAGTCGCGCACCATCCGCTCCACTAACAATTCACCTTCGCTCGGCGCATAATCATGCCCTTCAGCCTCCGCCGCACGGCGCGTCTCCTCAAGCACATGCACCGATAGCGAGAGCGATGTTTCATCCAGCACCGCAAGCGGCCCGATCGGCATCCCCACCATCAACGCCGCCCGCTCAATCGCGGGCGCTGGAACCCCCTCCGCCAACATCGTCGCACCTTCCATCACGAAAGTGCCAAAGGTCCGGCTGGTATAAAACCCCCGCCGATCATTGACCACAATTGGTAATTTCCCGATCAGCCTGGCATAATCGAGCGCCTTGGCCACCGTCTCATCGCTGGTTTCCGTGCCGCGAATAATCTCCAGCAACTCCATCCGCTCAACCGGCGAGAAAAAATGCAGGCCAATGAACCGTGACGGATCAGAAAATGACCGTGCAAGTTCCGTGATCGGCAAGGTCGAACTGTTCGAGGCAAACACCCCATCCGCCCCAACATACCCAGCGCTCTCCGCCGTTACCTGCCCCTTGAGCGCCGCATTTTCAAACACCGCCTCAATGATCAAATCACAGCCCGCCAGATCATCGCGTTGCGCGGTCGGGGTAATCCGTCCCAGCAGCGCATCCCGCTCAGCCTCGCTCATCCGCTTGCGTTTAATCCGCTTCTCCGCGACATTTTTTGAATAAGCCTTGCCCCGTTCAGCGGCCTCCAGGCTGACATCTTTCAGCACGCAGTCAATGCCCCGCACCGCATTGGCATAGGCAATGCCGCCCCCCATCATGCCAGCGCCCAAAATCCCCACCTTGCGCGGCTTGAAGGATTTGCGTGTGGCCGATTTGGCGTGCGATGATTTTGCCGCCGTGCGTTCTAAAAACAGCCGGATCAAATTCTGCGCCACCGCTCCGGTCGCGAGCGTGGCAAAATGCCGCGATTCCAAGCGCAGCGCAGCATCAAACCCCACCTGCGCGCCTTCCACCGCACAGGCCAAAATCGCCTCCGGTGCCGGATAGCAGCCTCGCGTCTTTTGCCGCAACATCGCAGGCGCGACGAACAACGCTGCCGCAACCCCCGGCGAACTCGGCGTGCCACCGGGGATTTTATGCCCTTTAACATGCCAAGGCTGCACCGCCTGTGGCTTGCTCAAAATCCAATCTCGCGCCGCATCCAATAACGTCGCCTCGTCCGCCACGCACTGCACCAACCCCAAAGCAGCCGCCTCATCGGGCGTGAACAAAGTCCCTTCGGTGAGGATCGGCAACGCCTTCACCAAGCCGAGCAGCCGCACCAGCTTGGTCAAGCCGCCCCCACCGGGCAGCAATCCCAGCGAAACTTCCGGCAAGCCAAGCTGCACCGTCGGCTCCGCCACACAAAAACGCTGATGGCAGGCCAACGCAATCTCAAACCCACCGCCCAACGCCGCGCCATTGATCGCGGCCACCACGGGAATCGGCAAGGTCTCAAGCCGATGCAGCATCGCCTTGATCGCCTCGACCTGCGTAAACACAGCCCCCGCATCGGCCGGCGTCAGGCTCAACAATGATTTAACATCCGCACCCGCAAAAAAATGCCGCGGCTTGGCCGAGGTCACAATCACCCCATCCAGCGCGCCCAACGCGCCCGATATCTGATCTAACACTTCACCAAAGGCGTGCTGCCATGCCACACTCATCGTGTTAACCGGCGCTTGTGGATCATCGAACCGAATCAGCCCAATCCGATCCTTAATCTCAAAACGAACGCTGCTCATGATAAAACCCTCAGAACGCTTCAACAATCGTTGCAATGCCCATGCCGCCGCCCACACACAACGTCACCAAGCCAAATCGCTGTTTGCGGCGCTGCAATTCGTCAATAATCGTGCCAATCAACATCGCACCGGTCGCCCCAAGCGGATGCCCCATCGCAATCGCCCCGCCATTCACATTGACTTTTTCATGCGGCACACCCAGCTCGCGCATAAAGCGCATCGGCACCGCCGCAAACGCTTCATTCACCTCAAACAAATCGATTTGCTCAATCGTCATCCCCGCTTTCGCAAGCGCCTTGCGCGCCGCCGGCGCAGGCCCGGTGAGCATAATCGTCGGATCAGTCCCCACTAACGCCGTCGCCAATACCCGGCCGCGCGGCTCCAAACCCAATTCACGCCCGCGCGCCGCCGTGCCAACCAGCACCGCCGCCGCCCCATCAACAATCCCGGATGAATTTCCTGCCGTATGCACATGATTGATCGCCTCGACCTGCGGATAAACCCGCAGCGCAACGTCATCAAAGCCAATCCGCCCCGCCTGCTCAAACGCAGATGGCAACCCAGCCAGTCCCTCTAACGTCGTTTTTGGCTTGATAAATTCATCACGCGCCAAAATAATCTGGCCATTGGCATCACGCACCGCGATCACCGACCGATCAAACAACCCCGCATCACGCGCCGCCGCTGCCCGTTGCTGCGAGGTCAACGCGAATTGATCAACATCGTTGCGGCTATAGCCATCAAGCGTCGCAATCAAATCCGCCCCAATGCCCTGCGGCACAAAATTTGTGGCGAGGCTGGTCGCCGGATCAAGCGCCCAAGGGCCGCCATCCGACCCAATCGACACCCGTGACATCGATTCAACCCCACCCGCAACAATCAAATCCTCCCAGCCCGAGCGCACACGCTGCGCCGCCTGATTGACCGCATCAAGCCCAGACGCACAAAACCGGTTGATCTGCACGCCCGATGCATTCCAATTCCAACCAGCAGCCAACGCAGCCGTTTTGGCAATGCACGAGCCCTGATCGCCAATCGGCGTTACGCACCCAATCACCACGTCATCGATCATTGCGCTGTCGAAATCGAGCCGTTGTTGCAATCCGCTGAGTAAATCAGCCAGCAGCGTGACCGGCTTGACCTCATTGAGGCTGCCATCGCCCTTGCCCTTGCCACGGGGCGTGCGCACAGCATCAAAAATCAACGCATCATTCATCGCATCCTCCTGAGCGCCCTGACCGAGCGTTATTTCATTGTGGTTTCGCCTGGAGTGCCGTCAATTGAGCGACACTGGTTTGATGGATTTCACGCAAATCAGCCAGCAGCGAGTCGATTTTTGCGCGTCGGCTTTCCAAATCGGCAATGGCGTCCTGCGTCCGATCAATCACATAGCGCAATTGCCGCGAACGCCCTTCGCCATGTTGCCCATAGAGTTCCAGATAATGCGCAATCTCTTCGAGGGATGACCCAATCGCCCGAGCGCGCAAAATCAACGCCAACCGCGCCCGATCGCGCTTGGTCAAAGCCCGCGCCCGATTGATCCGTTGGAGCGAGATCAGGCCTTTTTGTTCATAAAACCGGATCGTGCGGGTGGTAATGCCAAGCTCCGCAGCCACTTCAGCAATGCCAAACAGTCCCTCATCCGCGTCCAGCCCGTCATGCGATCCCGCTTTTGGCCGTGCCGCCGTGTGATGGCGCAGGTAACTATCGGCCGGCTTATCCGAATTATGCAGCATCGCGCGTTAAATAACCCGCTGCAATTTCAGCGCCACCCCGATATCACCTTCCACGGTGAAGCGTCCGGTCATAAATCCCGTGGTTGGCTCTAATGTCCCCTCCAACAAAGCGGTTAAATCCGCCAGGGCAATTTTGATCGTGCAATCGGCTGCCTCATCGCGATTGCTCACAACGTTCGGCATCGCTGTGCCATCGATAAAAATTTGCCCATCAGCGCCGCAATCGAATTTCAGCTTCGCGCCGAGCCCGCTATCAGCGCCAACCTTCTCGGTAATCCGGCGCGTGCATTCCGCAAAATCCATTTTTTCGCTCCTCTTGATGAGATGTGGGCAGCTTAAGTCTGATTGACGTGCGCGTCAATTGGCGTCATACTAAGTCAATAAGCCGGAACACCGGTCAGGAGGATGATGTGCCAACGCCAACCGATCACGGGTATCACAGCATTTTTCGCCATGGCCTGTTTGCCGGATCGGTCATCCTGGTCACCGGCGGCGGCAGCGGCATCGGTCGCTGCACCGCGCATGAACTCGCCGCCTTGGGCGCGCATGTGGTGCTGCTCGGTCGCCGCCAAGACCGGCTCGATGCGGTGCTGGCCGAACTCTCCGAGGACGGGTTGAGCGGCGAGGCCATTAGCCTTGATATTCGCGACGAACCAGCGGTCGAAACCACGATCGCCGCCATCCTCACCCGCCATGGTCGCATCAATGCGCTGGTCAATAACGCCGGGGGTCAATTTCCCGCCCCTCTTGCCGCTATCTCAAAAAAAGGCTTCGAAGCCGTGGTGGCAACCAATCTGACCGGCGGCTTTTTGCTCGCCAAAGCCTGTTTTAATGCCAGCATGAAACAGCATGGCGGCGCGATCGTGAATATCGTCGCTGATATGTGGAACGGCATGCCCGGCATGGGCCATTCGGGTGCGGCGCGTGCCGGCATGGTCAATCTCACCAAAACGGCCGCCTTCGAATGGGCCTCGTTCGGCGTCCGCGTCAACGCCGTCGCCCCCGGCTGGATCGCGTCATCGGGCCTTGATCAATATGGTGAGGCAATGAAACCGATGATCAAAGCCCTTCACCGCAGCGTCCCGCTGCACCGGCTCGGCACCGAGGCCGAGGTCAGTGCCGCCATCTGCTTCTTGCTGTCCCCGGCAGCATCCTTCATCACCGGCACAGTGATCCAAATCGATGGCGGCGCCCCGCTCGGTCACCGCGCGTTTCCGCTCCCCCCGGAAGGCGGCACAGTAAAATTCGAAGGCTTTCACCGCGCCCAACCGGTCGCCGTGCTTGCCGGAGAGGATCGCTGATGCCCGTTCTCGCAGCAGGCGTGAATCCGAACACGCCCGCCTTTAAGGCAAACGAAACGGCAATGCTCGAGAAAATATCCGCTTTTCGCGCGTTAGAGGCCGCCGTGATCGAGCAAGACATCGCCGCCCGCCCCAAATTTGCCAAGCGCGGCCAACTCACCCCTCGGCAAAGGCTAAGCCATTTGCTGGATCGTGGCGCATCGTTCCTCGAATTATCCAGCCTCGCCGGCCTTGGCATGCATGATGATGACGCCAAGCGCAGCATCATGGGCGGCGGCGGCATTGCGGGCATCGGCTTTGTCAGCGGCGTGCGGGTGATGGTGGTCGCCAATGACAGCGCGATCAAAGGCGGCACCGTTGCCCCCATGGGCCTGCGCAAAACCCTGCGCGCCCAGGAAATTGCGCGCATCAACAAACTCCCGCTCATTTATCTGGTCGAAAGCGGCGGCGCCAACCTGCTCTACCAAAGTGAAATTTTTATCGAAGGCGGGCGCAGCTTTGCCAACCAAGCCCGCCTGTCCGCCATGGGCATTCCGCAAATCGCGGTGGTCCACGGCTCGGCCACGGCGGGTGGCGCCTACCTGCCTGGCCTCTCGGATTATATCGTGCTGGTGCGCGATCGCTCAAAAATCTTTCTTGCCGGCCCGCCGCTGGTCGAAGCCGCCATCGGTGAACAGGTGCTCGAAGAACAGCTCGGTGGCGCCACCCTCCATGCCCAAATCACCGGCCTTGGTGAATATATCGCCGATGATGACCGCGCCGCCCTCGCGCTGGTGCGCGATCTTGTGCAAAATCTCGGCCTCTCCGCATCGCAAACACCCGAGCGTTCGAATCCCGCTTATAATCCCGAGAATCTTCTCGGCATCGTCCCCAGTGATGACCGCACCCCGTTCGATATCAGGGCGATTATCGCCCATATCACGGATGACGCAGCTTTTCTCGAATTTAAAGCCGAATTTGGTGCCGATACGGTCTGCGGCCACGCCGCCATCGATGGCCATCGCATCGGCATCATCGCCAATAACGCGCCGATCCAGCCACAAGGCTCGATGAAAACCGCGCAATTCATCCAAGCCTGCGATCAAGTCGGCCTGCCACTGCTATTCTTGCAAAACACCACCGGCTACATGGTTGGCAGTGCTGCCGAACACGCAGGCGCCATCAAGCACGGCTCGAAAATGATCCAAGCCGTCGCGAATGCCGGCGTGCCTAAACTGACCATCGTCATCGGGGGCTCATTCGGTGCCGGCAATTACGGCATGTGCGGGCGCGGGTTCGATCCGCATTTCATCTTCTCCTGGCCCACCGCACGCACCGCCGTCATGGGCGGCGCGCAAGCCGCCATGGTGATGCAAATCATCAGCCGCGCCAAACTCGAACGCGCTGGCGCCACCGTCAACGAACAAGCGTTAAGCCAAATGTCTGACGGCATCAAACAACGGCTCGATGCCGAGTCGAGCGTCCTGTTCGGCACGGCCCGCCTTTGGGATGATGGCATCATCGACCCGCGTGACACCCGCGCCATTCTCGGATTTTGCCTCGCCACCATTGCCGAAGCCGCCCAGCGCCCCTTGCGCCCCAACAGCTTCGGCGTTCAACGGTTCTAGGAGCCATCATGCAACTCACCACCGAACATCACCAACTGCGCGACACGGTGTTGAAATTCGTCGCCCAGGAAATCAATCCCCACATCCATGAATGGGAGGAAGCCGGCGCGTTTCCCGCCCACCATCTGTTCAAAAAAATGGGCAATCTCGGCCTGCTCGGGGTAAAATATCCAGAGGCGTATGGCGGCCTCGGCCTCGATTTTAGTTATTCCGCCGTGGTCGCCGAAGCGCTCGGCGCGTGCGATTGCGGCGGCGTGCCGATGGCCATTGGTGTGCATACCGATATGTGCACCCCGGCGCTTGCACGCTTCGGCTCGGATGCCCTCCGACGCGAATTTCTCACCCCCGCCATCGCTGGTGACATGGTCGGCTGCGTCGCCGTCAGTGAACCCGGCGGCGGCTCAGATGTCGCGGCGGTCAAAACCACCGCCCGCAAAGACGGCAGCGACTACATCATCAATGGCTCAAAAATGTGGATCACCAACGGTCTGCAAGCCGATTGGATCTGCCTACTCGCCAATACCTCTGATGATAAGCCCCATAAAAACAAATCCCTGATCATCGTGCCCACCGCGTTGCGCGGCATCGTGCGGCAAAAAATCCACAAAATCGGCATGAATTCGTCGGACACCGCCCAAATTTTCTTCGATGACGTGCGCGTGCCCCAACGCAACCTGATCGGCCAGGAAGGTCTCGGCTTCACCTTTCAAATGCTGCAATTTCAAGAAGAACGCCTCTGGGCCGCTGCAAACTCGCTGATCATGCTTGATCGCCTCATCGATCAAACCATCGTCTACACCCGTGACCGTAAAACGTTCGGCAAACCCATCCTCGATAACCAAGTCGTGCATTTCCGCCTCGCCGAACTCCGCACCGAAGTCGAAGCCCTGCGCGCCCTAACCTACCGTGCGGTGGAAGGCTATGTCTCCGGTCAAGATGTCACCCGCCTCGCCTCGATGGCCAAACTCAAATGCGGTCGCCTCAGCCGCGAAGTCGCGGATTCCTGCCTGCAATATTGGGGCGGCATGGGCTATACCTGGGACAACCCGATCTCGCGCGCCTACCGTGATGGCCGCCTTGTCTCGATCGGCGGCGGCGCGGATGAAATCATGTTAGGGATCATCGCCAAACTCGAAGGGACATTGCCGGGCAGGGCAGGGTGATGGAGCCTCTGGTTGTTATCGGACGCGATTCGGGCGTGGTGACCATCACGCTCAACCGCCCCCAGGCGCGCAACGCCCTGACCGCGCGCATGATCAGCGCGCTCGAAACCGCACTCACCAAAGCCGCCGATCATGCGCCAGACCGGATCATAGTCCTGCGTGGTGCGGGCGATCATTTCTGCGCCGGCGCTGACCTCGCCGAATCCGCCGCCGCCCGCGCCAATCCTGACGATGCAGCACTCCGCGCCGCCAACCAACAATTCGGCGCGCTCTGCGCACAAATCGCAGCACATCCCAAACCCATCATCGCCTGCGTGCAAGGCAGCGTGATCGGTGGCGGCATCGGTCTCGCCTGCGCAGCGGACATCGTGTTAGCAACCGGCCAAACCCGCTTTCGCCTAAGCGAAGTCACGCTCGGCCTCATCCCCGCGCAAATTCTCCCCTTCGTTATCGCCCGCACCGGCTATGTCACCGCCAAACGCCTCGCCATCACCGCCCAATCGCTCACCGCGGATGAGGCAAAAAACCTCAGCCTGCTCGATATCCTATGCGAAGACCATGCTGCCCTTGAGGTTGCACTCGCGCAAACCATCGCCACACTCCGCGCCGCGGCCCCCGCCGCCATCGCAGCCACCAAATCCCTCGCCCGTGACGCTCGAACCCTAACACCGGATTGCTACATCCAACACGCGGCTGATCTTTTCATCGCCGCTGCACGCGGTGCTGAGGCCGAAGAAGGCATCGCCGCCTTTCTCGCCCGGCGCCCGCCGAGCTGGTCGGGTAACCCCGCCTAATGCGCCCAATGCAGACAATCATGGTGGCAAACCGTGGCGAAATCGCCAGCCGGATCATCCGCTCTGCCCGTAGCGCAGGATACCGAACAGTCGCCGTCTATAGCGAGGCCGATCAAAATGCTCCCTTTGTGGCTCTCGCGGATCGTTCAGTCGCGTTAGGCGCGGGCGACCCCGCAGCGACCTATCTCGATATTCCCAAACTCATCGCCGCCGCCATCGCCTCCGGCGCCGATGCCATCCATCCCGGCTATGGATTCCTCGCCGAGCGCGCCGCATTCGCCGAAGCCTGCCAAACAGCCGACATCATCTTCATCGGCCCACGCCCTGAAACCATCACTCTGATGGGCGATAAAGGCCAAGCCAAAGCCCATCTGCGCAGGCACGGCGTTCCCGTCGTGCCTGGCTATGACGGCGCCGATCAATCCAATACAACCCTAACAGCGGAGGCCGCTGCACTCGGAACGCCACTCCTCATCAAAGCCGTCGCGGGTGGCGGTGGTCGCGGCATGCGGATCGTCAATCATCTCGATGATCTCAACGATGCCTTGGCAGCCGCACGGCGCGAAGCCAAATCAAGCTTTGGTGATGACCGGCTGATGTTAGAAAAACTCATCAACAACGGCCGTCATATCGAAGTTCAGATTTGCGGTGATGCATTCGGTACGATCCTCCATTTGAGCGATCGCGATTGCACCGCCCAGCGCCGTCGCCAAAAGATCATCGAGGAAGCACCCGCGTCCTCGCTCCCAATGCAAGTCCGAACCGCCTTGCATATGGCGGCAGTGAAAGCCGCATGCAGCGTGAATTATCTCGGCGTTGGAACGGTCGAATTCATTCTCGATCAATCCGATCAATTTTACTTTCTGGAAATGAATACCCGCATCCAAGTGGAGCATACCGTAACCGAAGCCATCACCGGCATCGACTTGGTGGATTGGCAATTGCGCATCGCTGCCGGCGAAGCCTTGCCCTGTGGGCAGGACGACATCGTCACCAGTGGCCACGCAATCGAAGCAAGGCTATGCGCCGAAAACCCTGATCGGCAATTCGCACCGCAAACCGGAATCATCCGCTATTGGCGGCCAGCGCCAACATCCCCCGGCATCAGAATCGATTCCGGCATCTCCGAAGGCGCCATCGTCACCCCATATTATGATTCGATGTTAGCCAAAATCATTGCTCATGGGCGCAACCGCGCCGAATCCATTCGCCGCCTGCAATCCGCCCTCGCCGAATCACCAATCTTGGGCGTGACAACCAATGCCAGCTTCTTGATCGATCTGTTAGAAAGCGCCGAGTTCCGAGCCAATCGCCTGCGGATCGACACACTTGATGGCTGGCGTCCGCCACAAACCGATGATGCCGCGCACGCAACCACACTTGCCTGGGCGCTGGCCGCCGCAATTTGCGCGGGCATTGACCATCACGGCCTATTCAATCGCCCTGCCGCACCTGTTGAACTAACCTTAACTTGCGCCGAGCATCAACGCGATTGCCAAATCGTCGCGGTCGAACGCCAATGGGAAATCTCGGTCGCGCAAAACCCAGTCATCACAATCAGCGCGCTAACCCGAAACGGTCAAACCCTCCGCTATATCGCAAACGGCGTCGGTGGATCGGCCATAGCCCTCGAGCATGGCGGCATAATCGCACTCTCGATAGACGGTCAAACCCACGAATTTCAGGACATCAACGCGGCGCAAGTTACGCGCAAAAACCGCCGCGATCCGCATATACTTGCGCCGTTATCAGGCCGCCTGATCATGTGCGTGAGCGAAGGCGATCGGCTCGAAGTAGGTGGCAAACTCGCTGTTATTGAGGCGATGAAAATGGAAACCGTTGTCACTGCATCGGCCGCATGTCGCGTGACCCGTCTGGAGTGCGACCTGGGCACCCAAATCGCCGGTGGCGTGGTGATGATCATCGTGGAGTATCTCAACGAACCGGAGGTGATTGATGGATAAAGTCATCCTGACCTGCTCGGTCAACGGCGTCCTCACTGACCCGCGAACCCATCCCGTGCCAGTAACGCCCGCCGAAATGGCCCGTTCAGCGCGTGAAGCGTTCGAACAAGGGGCCGCGATCATGCACATCCATTTTCGCGACCAACGGCCGAATTTCGGCCATCTCCCCACCTGGGAGCCGGAAATCGCTGCGTCCATCGCGTCGGCCATCCGCGCCGCCTGCCCTGGCGTCATCATCAATCAATCCACCGGCGTGATCGGAGCCGATGTCAGCGGGCCCGTTGCCTGCATGGAGCGCATTCATCCGGAAATCGCGGCCTGTAATGCGGGCAGCTTGAATTATCTTAAATCCCGCGAGGATGGCAGTTGGGCTTGGCCACCAATGCTGTTCGATAATCCGGTCAATAAAATTACAAAAATGTTAGAGGCGGGCGCAAAGCTGGGCACCCGCCCGGAATTTGAGTGTTTTGACCTCGGCATCGTTCGATCTGTCGAGCTATACCGTCGCGCCGGGATGATGCGCACCGGGTTGTATAACCTGGTTATGGGTGTTGCATCCGGCATGCCTGTCGATCATGACGTGTTAGCACTCTGCCGCCGCTTCATGCCAGCCTCAGCCCATTGGCAAGCCACCCTGATCGGACGCGCTGAAATATGGCCGGTCCATCAAAAGGTCGCCGAGATGGGTGGCATGCTGCGCGCCGGCCTCGAAGATAGTTTTTTCCTGCCCGATGGCGGTCGCGCCCGTGGCAATGGCGACCTGATCGCGGCGCTTGCGACCTGTGCCAAACAGGCAGGTCGCGTCATCGCTTCGCCTGACGAGGCGCGTGCGCTCTTAGGATTGTCAGCCCATGACAGCGAGGTCGCTCATGCTTGATCTTCCCTTCGTCCCAACGCCGCAGCGCTTGCTCGCAACCGCTTCCGGCCACGAATCCGACGCCGCATGCTACCACCGCAATGGCGACGCCTGGGCCCCCACCTCTTGGGGTGATTTGGCAAAAAATGTCAACGCGTTAGCGCGCAGTCTGATTGCCGCTGGTATCAAGCCCCAGGATCGCGTGGCAATCTTCGCTTATAATCGGCGCGAATGGGTGATGGCTGATTTAGCAATCATGATGATCGGCGCGGTGAGTGTGGGCATCTATTTCACGGCGGCCCCAAGTGAGGTGGAGTTTATTCTCCAGGATAGCGGATCGGTGATATTATTCGTCGAAAATAGGGCCCAACTCGATAAACTCAGCGCCATCTTGCCAACCGTACCATCACTAACACGGGTCGTGATGATCGATGGTGAAAATCTAGCCGCCACCTCCTGGTCCAACATGCTCGATCAAGGACGCAATCTACCCGATGACGAACGGCAATCTCGATTGGCCGCAATCATGCCCGATGACCTCGGCACACTGATTTACACCTCCGGCACCACGGGGCAGCCCAAAGCCGTTGGTCTATCGCACGGCGCACTCTCGCAATGCCTCGGGGTACTGCAATTGATGTTTCATCAAACCCGCGCAGATCGCGCCATCTCCTATCTGCCGCTCGCCCATATCGCCGAGCGCATGTTATCGGTCCACAGCTTCGCTGCCTTCGGATTTTCGCTCTATTTTGCCAAGTCCGTTCAAGATTTAGCAGCCCATTTGCCGCAAGTGCGTCCAACCGTATTTTTTGGCGTGCCGCGCGTTTGGGAAAAAATGGCTGGAGGCCTGCAACAAAAACTGGCCCAATCATCAGGGCTCTCTGGCCAAATTGCCGCCTGGGCGCAACAAATCGGCCGCGAATGGCATCGCCGTGACCGTGAAGCGCTGCCCCGCCCCCTAACGCTGCGGATCCAATATAATCTGGCCAACCGCCTCGTCTATCGCAAAGTCAAAGCCGCGCTGGGCTTCGATGGCGCACGCATGCTCATCTCCGGCGCCGCCCCGATTGCACCAGAAACCCTCGAATTCCTCACCGGCCTCGATATGGTGGTTTACGAACTTTACGGCCAATCGGAAACCTGCGGCCCTACCACAAGCAATTTGCCCGGCGCCAACCGCCTAGGCTCGGTCGGTCGCGCCATTCCGGGAACCGAAATCAAAGTCGGCGATGATGGCGAAGTGCTGGTGCGCGACGGCAAATTATTCACCGAATATGTCGGTCGGCCTGATGCAACAGCAGAAACCCTCATCAATGGCTGGCTGCTCTCTGGTGATCTCGGCCGGATCGATCAAGACGGGTATCTTTTCATCACCGGGCGTAAAAAAGACCTGATTATCACAGCAGGCGGCAAAAACATCGCCCCCTCCGGCATCGAAGCAGAGTTAGAAACACTCCCCTTGGTCGAACACGGCATCGTCGTCGGTGATCGGCGGCCGTTCCTGGTCGCTGTCGTCACACTTTCACGCGAGGCCCTAACCCACTTCGCCACCGCCCATAACCTCAACCCCGATGATGCCGCAAACAACCCGCTGGTGCGCGCAGAAATCCAAAGCGGCATTGATAAAATCAACGAAAGCCAAGCTCGCGTTGCGCAAATCCGCCGCTTCGCCATTCTCAACCAAACCTTCTCGGTCGAGACCGGTGAACTAACGCCTACCCTAAAACTCCGCCGGAGCGTCGTAGCCGACCGCTGCGCCGCAGCGATCGACCAGCTCTATGCGGATCGTTAGCGCGGCGCCTTTGGGGGCTGCCCGTTCAGCGAAATGTCATTCATCACCGTAATAATTTTGCCAACAGTCATCTGCTGCCCGTCCAAACCCCAATGATAGCGATCAAGCTTGCCCTTGGTATAAAACCCAACCAGCGTGCCCCCCTGCATCTGGTTTGTGACATCCATGGTGAAGGGATGGGTTTGCCCATGCATCGTGAGTTGCCCCACCAGCTTGGTGCCATTATCGGCACAGGCCCCTTTGAATTGGGTGGTCGGATATTGGTCTGGATCAAGAAAGCTTTTTGACATCACGCGCGCCCGTACAATCGCATTCGGCAATGCCAAGCTGCGGGTCTGAAACGTCACGTCAATGTCGCAGCTATGCGTAACCGGGTCGAAATTCAGCGTCCCGGACAATTGCCGATATCGGCCGGTGACATCGAATAAAATCGCAGACGACCGTGTCTGCGCCAGCATATTCCCCGGCGTTAGTTGCAAGGTCTCAGGCGCGGCGAAGGCGGTCGCACAGCAAGAGGCAAGCGCCACTCCAGCCGCCGCCGCAATGATCGAGCGTTGAGTCCGACGTTTCATGACAGGCTCCCTTATGACGATTGGAGCGAAACCTTGCCATATACGTCATGGTAGATCAAGGGTGTCCCCGCGCCGAATAAAAACTGCTGCGCCCCCGGCGCCAACGCGATCAAGCTCGAACAAATCGTCCCAAACCCACCGCGCGGCTTGATATGAATCGCCGAATCCTTCGGCGGCGCCTCATCCGCCAGCAAATCAGCCCACGCCGCCCAATCCTCAACCCGTGCAACCTCCCCCGGCATCGGCCGCGCCACCCGCTCAAACTGTGGCCGATAGCGCGCAATCCGCGGACAGGTCGGATCATTCGGCTCATACGCTGTCAGCATCGTCACCCCCGCCGCGAGCGGCGTCGCCTCTGGCGGCCCCGCCTCCAGCCCGCGCAGCAAAAACCCGCCCGCCGCATCAGCAATCACCATATTGAAAGTGCGATAATCCCCAGAATCCAGCGCCATAATCCGCGCACAAGCCGCATCAGCGCTGCGCTCGCGCAACGCGAGCAACGCCAATTCACCCCGGCTGCGCCGCCCCACCGTCGGCCCCAAGCTCCCCGCACGGTTCAGCAACGCCGCCATCACCCCATCATCATTCAGCCCCAGCCACGTCCCTCCGGCCAAGCGATCGCGTCCGGCAACAATCCCGCGCACCGGCCAAAACCGGCCCGGCGCATCCCATGGCCGATCCAGCATTTCATCGCGATTAGCCCCCACTAACAGCGGCCAGCGATCTCCGGGCACCAACGATAAAATAATCGAACACATCGCCCAGCAATCATCCCGGGCCAAAGACCCGCGCAAAAATTGTCTCCACCCGTGCCAGATGCAGCCGCGCATCCATCGCCACATCCAACGCCTCCGGGCTAATCCGCCCGACAATTTCTGGATCAGCCATCAAATGATCACGAAAATTCTTCGCCCGCACCTCACCCGCCTGCGCGCCCCCCAGCCCGCTCCACGTCGCCATCGCATTGCGCTGAATAATCTTATACGCATCCTCGCGGCTAATCCCGGCGCGTGCTAACAATAACAACACCTCGCCCGAATGCACCACGCCGCCCAAACTCTCCAAATTCTCCGCCATCCGCTCAGGATAAATCGTCAATTGCTCAATCATCCCCGCTAACCGGTGCAAGGCAAAATCTAGCGTTATCGTCGCATCCGGCCCCACAAACCGCTCAACCGACGAATGGCTAATATCGCGCTCATGCCACAGCGCCACATTCTCGAGTGCTGGCACCGCATAGCCGCGCACCACTCGCGCTAACCCAGTTAAATTTTCTGACAATACCGGATTGCGCTTATGCGGCATCGCCGATGAGCCCTTCTGCCCCGGATGGAAAAACTCCTCCGCCTCGCGCACTTCGCTGCGCTGCAAATGCCTAACCTCCGTCGCCAGCCGCTCAATGCCCGTCGCAATCACTGCAAGCGTGGTAAAATACGCCGCATGCCGATCGCGCGGAATTATTTGGGTCGAAACCGGCTCAACCGCCAACCCCAATTGCGCCGCCACATGCGCCTCAATCGCCGGATCAAGATGCGCAAACGTTCCCACCGCACCCGAAATCGCACAGGTCGCAATCTCCCGCCGCGCCGCCTCCAACCGCAGCCGATTGCGCGCAAACTCCGCATAATGCCCCGCCAACTTGAGGCCAAAACTGGTCGGCTCCGCATGAATCCCATGGCTGCGGCCAATCGTCGGCGTATGCTTGTGCTCAATCGCCCGACGCTTCAGCGCAGCCATCACCGCATCAATCCCCTGCAACAACAAATCCGTCGCTTGAGTGAGCTGCACCGCCAAACACGTATCCAACACATCCGATGACGTCATGCCCAAATGCACATAACGCGACTCCGCCCCAATCCCCTCCGCCAGCCAGGTCAGAAACGCAATCACATCATGCCGCGTCTCCCGCTCAATCGCGGCAATCCGCTCAACATCCGCCTCCGTCATCGCCGCCACCTTCGCACCACCCTTGGTGCGAATCACCCGCGCCGCCGCCTCCGGAATATCGCCAATCTCCGCCATCGCCTCAGCCGCATGCGCCTCAATGTCAAACCAAATCCGATACCGATTCAAATCCTGCCAAATCGACACCATCGCCGGACGAGAATAACGCGGAACCATGCATAACTCCTAAGCTGAAACCCACCAAACCCATCCGTTTTGACCCGCCCCGCCGCCCCTGACAACCCACCCCCCTTTTTTCGCCTTGCGCACCCTTCCGCTCCTATGCAATATTAACGCATGGCGAGTGATATTAACATTTCTGCACCATCCCTCACCGACCGTCTCTCCGCGATTCTGCTCCTCCTCCGCCAAATCCTCGGCACCCACCCTCAATCCCGCGCCATCGA
>NCBV01000088.1 GCA_002279355.1 Acidiphilium sp. 37-60-79 | reverse complement strand
TATGGGCCACCGGGTGAGGTTAATCCCACCGCAATATGTGAAGCCGTTCGTCAAGCGGAGTAAAAATGACCGCAATGACGCGGAGGCGATCAGCGAAGCTGCATCACGTCCGACCATGCGCACGGTTCCGGTCAAATCGGTGGATGAGCAAGCCGCGACGATGATTGTGAAGCATCGGGAACTCATGGTGAACCAACGAACCCAGGCGATCAACGCATTACGGGGACACGCGGCGGAATTTGGTATTGTTGCTGCCAAGGGCTGCGCGAACGTCACAGCATTACTTGCGGTTTTGTCTACAGAGGAAGCGATTCCAGCGATTGCAAAGGCGATGTTCAAGCAGATGGGCCAGCATATCACTGATCTGACCAACGCGGTGAGCAGGCTCCTGGCCGCAATTCCAGGCGTTGGACCAATCACCGCGATCACGATGGCATTGAGCGTGAACCCAGCGAACTTTGAGACTGGGCGGCATTTTGCCGCTTGGCTTGGGCTGACACCGCGCGAACATTCCACCGGCGGCAAGCACCGTATGGGAAAGATAAGTAAAGCAGGCAATGAGAGGTTACGGCAGTTGCTCGTGGTCGGAGCAATGGCGGTGATCCGCTACGCCAAGCCAGGTAGCAAGTCGGCTACTGCCTGGCTATTGCAATTGCTGGAGCGGCGGCCGCGCAAGGTCGCGGCGATTGCTCTGGCCAACAAGATGGCCCGGATCATCTGGGCCATGATGGCGCGAGGTGAAGCATATCGGCGTCAGCCGGTAGCAGTCTGATCCGCGCGCTGGTGCCGAGGGTTTAAGGGCAGAGCAAGAGATGATGATCGGTCGAACCGACGAGCAACAAAATCCGCGAAGATCCTCGGCATACAATATGCCGCGGTTGTGTTTGGATGTTGCTCGCGGAACCCATCTGGGCCAGCGGCCATGTTGCCGCGTAAAAAGGCCGAACGCATGACCGCT
Organism: Acidiphilium sp. 37-60-79; assembly: GCA_002279355.1. GTDB lineage: Bacteria > Pseudomonadota > Alphaproteobacteria > Acetobacterales > Acetobacteraceae > Acidiphilium. The sequence continues at coordinate 3,106 of NCBV01000088.1, read as the reverse complement.
TTCGAACCGCCATCAAATTTTGCAAGTTCACTCTTGACCCCACCGGGCCGTCCACGCATGGATCTTCGCGTTGATCGTCTTCGTTCCGATCGTTGGCTGGGGCATGCTCGGGCTCAAGGTCGGGCCGCAGATCATTTTGGGCCTCTTCATCACGCATTCTTTGTTCTGCATATTTGTCTGGGGACTTTGCCGGGTCTTTTTCCCGCAACCGGGACATCACGCAACGGGCATTTCAGGACAAACCTGAAGTAATAAAATCAGTTTGTTCGAGCAACGCAAAAGTTTTTCCATGATTTCCCGCATTTCACGCGCGATGATTTCATCCTGATCGACACCCTGCCGACAACGATCTTCCGCAAATCCCATTTACCGGGTGCAATCAACATCGTATCCGACGATATCGTTACCGCCGCTCCTCGGCAGATTCGCGATCGAGAGGCAACAATCGTTGTGTATTGTGCCAATGGACCATGCCGGCGCTCTGATCTTGCAGCCGAGCGTTTGGTCGAACTCGGTTATCGTAACGTACTCGATTACCACGAAGGCAAGGCTGATTGGATTGAATCCGGATTGCCCGTCGAGACTGCATGAGAACGCGCGGTATCCTTTACAAGCAGGGCACTTTTCCGGACCAGAGAGGTGGCTGGCCAAATGAGTAAACTTGTCATTTTTGGTTTGCTCACGCTCGCCGCATGTCTGGAAGTCGGTGGCGATGCGCTGGCTCGTTCCGGGTTACACGGCCAGGGCATGACCAGATATCTTCTATTCTTCGCAAGCGCACTCACGCTATTGGTTTACGGGGTCACCGTAAATCTCGGGCCATGGGATTTCGGTCGTGTTCTCGGCGTCTACGTCGCCCTTTTCTTCATCGTTGCACAGATCGTAGATCGTCTCGTCTACGGCATCACACCGTCCATCCCGACCCTGGTAGGTGGCACGCTGATTGTATCAGGCGGTCTCGTGCTCGCTCTGTTTCAAGGATAGAGACGTGGGATCAGATGTGAATTTCACTGGTGGTTTGCCCCCATTCCCTTCCGCGAGTGCGAGCAGACCGCGCACTTCGCTGAGCGAAAAGCCGAGTTCCCGCGCCCGGCGGATAAAGGTAATCCGCGCGACATCCCGATTGTCATAAACCCGCCGTCCATTTTCGGCGCGTCGTGCTCGCGGCAGAACGCCAGCCTTCTCATAGAACCTGATGGTCTCAATGCCACAACCGCTCCGCACCGCGACAATGCCAATCGGGACTTCGCGACCGGCCGGCGCCGCTGCCGATCCGAAATTCGAAGAATACTTTTCTCCAGCGATCATCGAAATACCTCTTGCTCCTGTAGTTACTCCAGAACCTATATCCCGATATGTCGATCTGGCCAATGCCGTAGTCGTGCTGCGGATCGGTGATCCGAAAGCCGTATATACGAAAGGAAAGATGCATGGAGATGATATCGCTACGGGTTACCGGAATGACTTGTGAGCACTGCGCGCGGACCGCCGAGGCAGCGCTGAACCGGATGCCCGGCATCGATGCCTCAGTCTCCTATGATCGCGGTATCGCCGATATCCGGAACGATGCGGGTATCGAGATCGAGGCTCTGAGGACGGCGATAGGACAAAGCGGCTACGGACTGGAACCTCTGACCAAGCCGGTATCACTAGACCGTGTCAGCGATCCGGGCAGCGGTTTGCATGTCGCGATCATAGGCAGCGGCGGTGCGGCATTCGCTGCGGCTATCCGCGCAGTCGAGACCGGGGCGCGGGTGTCCCTGATCGAACGTGGTGCAGTGGTCGGCGGTACCTGCGTCAATGTCGGTTGTGTCCCCTCGAAGATCATGCTTCGGGCAGCAGAAATCCGCCATGAGCGCAGCCATCACCCGTTCGATGGGATCGCTCGCAGTCAAGAACCTGTAGACCGAAAGCCGTTGCTCGATCAGCTGCGCGGCCGCGTGGAGGCATTGCGCGCCGCCAAGTATGAGAAGATCATAGACAACAATCCGAATATCACACTGCTGCCCGGCGAGGCACGTTTCGCGGATGCGCACACCCTCACGATTACAGATCACGCCGGCGGGGTAACGCGGCTGGCGCCGGACCGCATCCTCATCGCGACCGGCGCATCACCTATGATTCCGCCGGTTCCGGGCCTGGCTGAGACACCATACTGGACCTCGACCGATGCGCTGTTCGCCGAAGAACTGTCCACTCGGCTTGTGGTGATCGGCTCGTCATTCGTGGCCCTCGAACTGGCTCAGGCGTATCGCCGCCTTGGCGTCGAGGTGACACTGCTAGCACGCAGCACGCTGCTCACGCGCGACGACCCAGAACTCGGCTCGGCACTACAGCAGGCATTCGAGGCTGAAGGCATCCGAGTGCTCAATGAGACGCAGGCTGAACGCATCAGTTATGACGCTGGTCGTTTCACCGTGGCATTCGGTGCCGAGCAGATCGAGGCGGAGCGGCTGCTGGTGGCGACCGGACGCCAGCCGAACACCGAAGGACTGGCCCTCGACAAGGCCGGGGTGACGACCGATCACAATGGTGCGATCGTCGTCGACGACCACCTGCGGACATCGGCCGCGAACATCTATGCGGCCGGCGACTGCAGCACGATGCCGCAGCTTGTCTATGTCGCCGCGGCGGCCGGTACGCGGGCTGCCATCAACATGATGGGCGGTGACGCCAGCCTCGACCTCTCGGTGGTTCCGGCAGTGGTCTTCACCGATCCATCGGTCGCAACTGTCGGACTCGACGAGGGGCAGGCGAGAACGGCCGGCATCGAAACCATCACGCGGCGCCTCGATCTGGAAAACGTCCCGCGCGCGCTCGCCAATTTCGACACAAGGGGTTTCGTGAAGCTCGTCGCCGAAGCCGGCACTGGCCGGCTGATCGGCGCGCAAATTCTTGCCCACAACGCTGGAGAGATGATCCAGACCGCGGCGCTAGCCATTCGATATCGAATGACCGTGCAAGAACTCGGCGATACGTTGTTCCCGTATCTCGTGATGGCAGAGGGCATCAAGCTCGCAGCCCAGACTTTCACCAAGGACATATCGCAGCTCTCCTGCTGCGCCGGTTAACTATCGCATCAAACAAGGATTTTCTCATGATCAAA
>NCBV01000030.1 GCA_002279355.1 Acidiphilium sp. 37-60-79 | reverse complement strand
AAGGCTGGGACTCTACCGTTGAGCTACGCCCGCACGCTGGCTTTCTATAGGGCGCGAGCAGCTTCTCGGCAACAATCGGAGGCAAGGATCGCGCTGGAGAGAGTCGATCAGGGTTGAGGGTGTTGCGCGAGCCAGGCCGCCGCCGTGCCGAGATCGATATTGCGGGCACGGGCGATGGCGGCGATGTTGGAAGGGTCAGCGTTCGCATGGCGGATCTGGGCGAGTGCCCAAAGATTGGCCGAGCGCGCCCCTGAGCGGCAATGGCACAGGATTTTCGCATCGGTCGTCTGGCCGTGCTTGGCGTCGTGGCCGGTCAAAGCTTGGTGAAACGCTTCGATATCGGCGGGCGTGATGCTGGCGCCGGTGACGGGGATATGATGATAGGTAATGCCATGCTCAGCCGCGATTGCTGCGGCTTCGGCGGCGAGAGGCTGGCCGGGCTGCTCATGATCCGGGCGGTTATTGATGATGGTGCGCACACCCGATTGGGAGAGGGCGGGGATTTCAGACGGGTCGATCCAGCCGGAGACATGGATCTGGTCAGTGAGGGCGGTCATGGCTAACCTCATTATGGTTGCGTTCAATGGAATATAATACGCGGAGAGCAAGCATGAAACAAGCGTGGCGCGGGTTGTTGGGTCTGCTGGCGGTGGCGGCGGCGCTTGCGGTACAGGCACAAGCGGGCGCACCAAAGCAGATTGAGGTTTGTGCGTCTTGCCATGGCGAGCGCGAAATGGGTAGCCAGGATTCCGGATATCCGGGCATTGCCGGGCTGCCTGCTTCCTATATTCGGGCGCAATTGAAAGCGTTTCGGCACGGAGCGCGCGATAATGTGATGATGGCGGCGGTGGCGAGCGGGGTTGATGCGGCGCAGCGGCGGGATTTGGCCCGCTATCTGGCGGCGCTGCCGGTCGTGGTGACGGCCGATGCCGCGAAGTCAGCGCCGCTCAATCCGGTGGGGGCGGCGCTGGCCGTGCGCGGGGCGGCTGGAATCCCCGCTTGTGCGTCGTGCCACGGTGCTGCGGGGTTGGGATCAGGGTCGTTTCCACGACTGGCGGGGCAGTCGGCGGATTATCTCGCCGCGCAGCTGCGCCATTGGGCCACCGGCCAGCGTCCGGCAGGCAATCCGCCGGTGATGCCCGCCATCGCCAAGCGGCTGAGCCGCGCACAAATCAAGGCGATCAGCGCCTATTATGCGGCGCTCCCGGCTGGGCCGACAGGCTGATCAGGATTTGCTCGGCGCCGCCGCTTTTGGTGCCGCCGCTTGGCGTTGCGCCGCCTCCGCCTGATCGATGGTTTTGACCAAATGGGCGTAGCTGATTGAACCGATGATGCGCTGATGGCCGATATACCAGCTCGGCACGTATTTCAGGCCGAGACCATGGCCGCGTGCGAGATTGGCCTTGAGCCGGGCGGTGACGGCGGGGCTGTTCATGTCGGTTTTCAGCGTGGCCCAATCGAGGCCGACTTTTTTGGCGTCGGCTTCCAGGAGCAAAAGCGTGGGTTTGCGTTTTTGGCGCATCAAAATATGGCGCAGTGGGCGATATTTATGCTGCAAGGCGGCGGCGAACAGCGCCTTGGTGCCGAGCGTGCTGGGCTTGCCGAGAATAGGGTAATCGACCGCGACATAGCGAAAATTATGGTTGGTCAGCATCAGCCGGTTGAAGCGCAGATTCATCCGCCGACAGGGCGGGCAGCGAATATCATAGAAATCAACGATGGTGACCTGCGCTTGCGGATTGCCATAGACCGGATCGCCGGGCTGGATCAGGCTGGCGGCGGTGAAGGCGGTTTGCACAACGGGCGGGTTGTCATTGGCCGCGGCTTTGGATTTGCCGTGATGGGTCAGAAAATGCGTGCCGAGTGCCGCGACAATGATTCCACCGCCGAGGGCCAATAGGTTCAGGGTCCGAGATCTCATTTTTTGCTCCCTCCAGCCGGTTCGCGCCCGGCAAAATACAGCATCGGTCGGATTTGGCCAGCAATTTTGCGGGCGCGGGCGCCGGTGCAGGGCTTTCGGCGACCCGCTACTCTAGTGTCCTGCCTCTGAAATTCATTAGATGAATTTCAGAGGCAGGACACTAGTGGCGGCGGGCGATGGCGGCGGTGAGTGTGTTTTCGAGCAGGCAGGCAATGGTCATCGGGCCGACGCCGCCGGGGACCGGGGTGATGGCCCCGGCAATCGGCAAGGCTTCGGCATAGGCGATATCGCCGACCAGGGTGCCGGCGTCGGTGCGGTTGATGCCGACATCGATGAGCGTGGCGCCGGGTGCGATCCAATCACCGCGAACCATTTCGGCGCGGCCAACCGCGGCGATGACGATCTCGGCACGGCGGCATTCGCCCGCAAGGTCACGGGTGGCGGAATGGGCGATGGTGACGGTGGCGTTTTGGGCGACCAGCAAAGCGGCTACGGGCTTGCCCACGATGTTCGAGCGGCCAATCACCAGCGCCTTAGCTCCCCGGAGCGGGATCTGCGCGTGTTCGAGCAGGCGCAAAATGCCGCGCGGGGTGCAGGGCACGAGGCCGGGTTCGCCGAGCGCGAGGGCCGCGACATTATCGGGGTGGAACCCATCGACATCCTTCGCGGGGTCGATCGCGCGGAGCACGATGTCGCTCCGGATGTGCGCGGGTAAGGGGAGTTGGACCAAAATACCGTCGGTCTGCGGGTCATCATTGAGGTTTTTGATCAGCGCCAGGAGCGCGGCTTCGGTGGTATCGGCTGGCAACGCGATGGTGCGGGCGTGCAGCCCGACTTGCAAGGCTGCCTTGTCTTTATTGCGGACGTAAACGCGGCTGGCCGGATCATCGCCGACCAAAACCACCGCAAGGCCGGGGCGATACGGCAGGGCGCTGGCACGCGCCGCGACATTTTCGCGCAGGGCGGCGGCGACGGCGCGGCCATCGATGATTTGCGCCGTCATGCTCAATTCAGCCCGGCTGCGAGCAGGTGGCCATAAAGCCCGCCCAGAAAAATTTGCAGCGCCCGGCAGAGCAGGAAAACAATGATAAACGAGATATCGATCCCGCCGATCGAGGGCACGAGCCGACGCACCGGGGCGAGCACCGGGTTGGTCAATCGGTCCAGCACGTCACCGATTTTATAGACCGTGCGGTTGCGGGAATCGAGCACGCCAAAGGCTTCGAGCCAACTGAAAATGGCGGTCGCGATCAACACATAGATAAAGAGTTCGAGGATCTCGTTGAGGAACCAGAACACCGAATATAGCATATTTTCGCTCCTGTTTGGGACGGGGTTACTCAACTGGCGCGTTCGGCGCAATGCACGGGTGCTTGACTAGGCGGCGCGGTTGGGCGATGCGGTGCGCAGGGATGGGGCTGTAGCTCAGTTGGGAGAGCGCCTCGTTCGCAATGAGGAGGTCAGGGGTTCGATTCCCCTCAGCTCCACCATCCCTTTTCTCCGATCACGATGGAATGAAGCAAGTCCCGATGGATCCGACCCGCGCGATTGCGTTTGATCTGGTGGCGGCGGTGCTGGATCGGCATGTGACACTGGATGCAGCGTTGGACCGGGTGCGTCTGGCGGCTGAGCCGCGTGATCGGGCGGCGGCGCACCGGATTGCGGCGACGGTGCTGCGGCATTTGGGCAGTTTGGATGCGATGATTGAGACGCATGTGCAGCGCGCACCGCCGGTCCCGGTGCAGCATGTGTTACGGATTGGCGCGGCGCAATCGCTGTATTTGGGCACGGGGGCGCATGCGGCGGTGGCAACGGCGGTGGATTTGGCACGGGCGCGGGGGCTCACGAAATTTGCCGGGTTGGTCAATGCGGTGCTGCGCCGGGTGAGCGAGGCTGGGCCGGCTGGGCTGGAGGCGCTGGATGCGCCGCGCTTGGATACGCCCGCTTGGCTATGGGCAAGTTGGGGCGCACGGGCGCGCGACATTGCGCTGGGCCATCGCACTGAGGCGCCGCTTGATGTGTCGCTCAAACCCGGCACGCCAGCGCCGGAGGGCGCGCGGCTCTTGAGCACCGGCACGGCGCGGCTGCCTGCCGGGAGCGATGTGACGGCGCTGGAGGGTTTCCGTGCGGGGACGCTCTGGGTGCAGGATGCCGCGGCGGCCCTGCCGGTGCGGCTGTTTGGCGCGGTGGCGGGGCAACGGGTGCTGGATATGTGCGCGGCTCCCGGTGGCAAAACCATGCAGCTTGCCGCGCTGGGCGCGCAGGTGACGGCGTTGGACCGCGATGCGCAGCGGATGAAGCGGCTTGCTGAGAATATGCAACGGCTGGGCCTCGCGGCTGATTTAAGGGTCGCCGATGCGCTTGCCGTGGCGCTTGAACCATATCCGATGATTTTGCTCGATGCGCCCTGCTCGGCGACCGGCACGATCCGCAGGCATCCGGAGATTTTGCATTTGCGCCGACCGGCCGATGTGGCGGCCTGTGCCGCGCTACAGGATCGGCTGATCGATGCGGCGGTGGCGCGGTTAGCCCCGAGCGGCACGCTGGTTTATGCGGTATGTTCGTTGCAGGAAGAAGAAGGGTTTGCCCGCGTCAAGGCGGCGATGGGGCGGCATAATTTGGTTATTGACCCGATACGAGCCGATGACATGCCGGATCTGGCTGACGCGGTGACTCCTGAAGGGGCTTTGCGCACCGACCCGGGGCTTTGGCTTGACCAAGGGAGCATGGACGGATTCTTTACGGTGCGGCTGCGCCGGAGCTAACAATAGACCGAAACGTTAACTACAAACGTTTGTAATCGGTATTATTTAATTTGGTAGAATTTGGGATTTAGAATGATATTCGAGAATCGGACAAAAAACATTATTGACAATTAAATAAACATGACAAACCAGCTAAATACCGGCAATTTATTGAATGTTTGGCTACCAATGGTTGATTTAATCTATTGCGTCCGGCCGTTTAGGTAGAGTAAATTACCAAAAATTATATTCTCGTTAGACGGCAAAATATCGAAAATAGATCTAGATTATCGGATTTGAGGCATCTATACCATCTTTATGGTTACGAAAAAAAATCCCAGCCTTGAATCGGTCGGTCAGCGCATTCGTGCGCTCCGGCTCGCCAATAATCTGACCCAAGACGAGTTTGCCGGTCAGTTAGGGGTGTCACGTTCGGCGATTGCACAATGGGAAACTGACCGTGCAGGTCAGGTGCGCGAGAATCTTGAGCGAATTGCAAAGGTTCTTGGAACATCGCTGGCCTATCTGGTGTCCGGCGAGACCGGCACCTTGCAGGGCGACGAGCTCGCATTGATGCGGCTTTATCGATCCTGCGCCACGGAAGATCGCCAAATTTTGTTGCGAACCGCCAAGCGTTTAGCGCGCGGTTAGTTAGCTCCGCTCCCGTTGGCGGCGCCGGTTCAAGCGGCGCCGCCCTTATCGTGTGCGTTTGTTGTGACAGGATTTGGTTATGACAAAGCGGCGCGCTGATATTTTGCTGGTCGAGCGCGGACTTTGTGACACGCGCAGCCAAGCTGCCGCCTCGGTCATGGCTGGCCTGGTGTTTTCCGGCGAGCGGCGCATTGATAAGCCAGGGGATATGATCGCTGAGTCGGCGCCGCTGCTGGTGCGCGGCAAGGCGCATCCCTGGGTGTCGCGCGGCGGGCTAAAACTGGTGCGCGGGCTGGATTATTTTGGCGTTGATCCGAGCGGCGCGATCGCCCTCGATCTGGGTGCCTCGACCGGCGGCTTCACCGATGTTTTGCTCAGCCGCGGTGCGGCCCGCGTGCATGCCGTCGATGTGGGTCATGGGCAACTTGCTTGGAAATTGCGCGATGATCCGCGTGTGGTGGTGTATGAAAAGACCAATGCGCGGCATTTGACGCCCGCTTTGATTACCGACCCGATTGATATTCTGGTGTGCGATGCGAGCTTCATAGGTCTGCGCACGTTGCTGCCGGCGGGGCTCGACTTATGCCGTCCGGGTGCGCGCGCCATCGCGCTGATCAAGCCGCAATTCGAAGCCGGGCGCGATGCCGTTGGTAAAGGCGGGGTGGTTCGTGACCCGGCGGTGCATCAGGCGGTGTGCGCCATGATCGAGGATTGGTGGCGCTCACTCCCCGGCTGGACCGTGCGCGGCATCACCGAAAGCCCGATCACCGGCCCAGAGGGCAATATCGAATTTCTGATCGGCGCCGAAAAAACCTGAGGGAAGTTTTTGGTTCTTTTTCCAAAAAGAACCCGTCTTACTTCGTCGCTCCAACCACCAAGGCTGCAATCACCGCATCACCCATCGCGGTCGTGCTCACTGATTTTGCTCCGACCTCGGCGATATCGGCAGTGCGATAGCCCGCATTCAGCGCCGCCGCGACGGCGGTTTCGACCTGGGTGGCGGCGTCGGGCAGGTGTAGTGAGGTGCGCAGCAGCATGGCGAGGCTGAGGATTTGGGCGAGCGGGTTGGCCTTGTCTTTCCCGGCAATATCGGGTGCGGAGCCATGGATAGGCTCATACAGGGCGTGGCGTTTGCCGTTCGGCAGGGTGGCGCCGAGGGTGGCGGAGCCGAGCATACCGAGCGAGCCGGTGAGCATCGAGGCCAAATCCGACAATAAATCGCCAAACAGGTTGGAGGTTACGATCACATCGAACTGGCGCGGGTTGCGCGCCAGCTGCATGGCGCAATTATCGGCATACATATGGTTCAGCGCGACGTCCGGATACTCAGCGGCGAGGGCGGTGATGGTTTCCCGCCAGAGCAGGCCGGATTCCATCACATTGGCTTTTTCGACGCTGGTGAGACGCTTATCGCGCTGGCGGGCGAGATCGAACGCCACACGGCCGACCCGGATGATTTCGGCGGTGGTGTAGATTTCGGTATTGATGCCGCGCTTGGAGCCATCGGGCAGGGTTTCGATGCCGCGCGGCTCGCCGAAATAAATGCCGCCGGTCGCTTCGCGCACGATCATCAAATCAAGCCCGCGCACGAGGTCCGCTTTCAGGGGGCTGGCCTCGATCAGCGCCTCAAAAACCGGGGCGGGGCGCAGATTGGCGAACAGGCCGAGCTGTTTGCGCAGCTCGAGAATCGCGATTTCCGGGCGGTTATCGAACGGCTCGCGATCCCATTGCGGCCCGCCGACGGCGCCAAACAGCACGGCATCGGCAGCGCGGGCTTTGGCGATCACAGCATCGGTAATCGGCGCGCCAAAGGCCTCGATTGAGGCACCGCCGACCAAATCGGTGGTGATCTCGAAGGTGGCCACGCCGGATTGGCTGAGAAAATCGATCACTCGGCGCGCTTGGGCCATCACTTCGGGTCCAATGCCATCGCCGGGCAGGAGCAAAAGTTTTTTGTGCGGAATCGTCATGCGGGGCCTCTTTGCTGGTCAGAGGGCCGGGATCGCGGGGCGCCAGGGCGCGGCGTCCAGGCGGGCTTCGTAATCGGTGATGGCGGCGGCGTGTTCGAGGGTCAGGCCGATATCATCGAGCCCGTTGAGCAGGCAATGTTTACGAAATGGATTGATCTCGAAAGCGAAGGCTTCGCCATCCGGGCGCGAGACGGTTTGCGCGGCGAGATCGACGATGATGCGGGCATTGGCGCCGGTTTGCGCATCCGCCATCAGCGCCGCGCATTGATCGGCGGGCAGCACGATGGGCAGAATGCCGTTTTTGAAGCAGTTATTATAGAAAATATCGGCAAAGCCGGGGGCGATGATGCAGCGCAGCCCGAAATCCAGCAGCGCCCAGGGGGCATGTTCGCGCGAGGAACCGCAGCCGAAATTTTCCCCGGCGATCAGGATTTGCGCGTCGCGATAAGGTGTGCAGTTCAGCACAAAATCGGGATGTTCCGCGCCGTTTTCATCATAACGTAGGCCCGCGAACAGATGCACGCCAAGGCCGCTGCGCTTGATGGTTTTTAAAAAGCGGGCGGGGATGATTTTGTCGGTATCGACATTGGCCATCGGCAAGGGGGCGGCGATGGCTTCGAGGCGGGTGAATTTGTCCATCAGGCGAGGCTCCGCACATCGGTGAGCGCGCCGGCGATGGCGGCGGCGGCGGCCATGCTGGGCGAGAGCAGATGGGTGCGACCGCCCGGACCTTGGCGGCCCTCGAAATTACGATTGCTGGTGCTGGCGCAACGATCACCGGGCTTGAGCTTGTCCGGATTCATGCCCAGGCACATCGAGCAGCCAGCCTCGCGCCATTCAAACCCCGCCTCTTTGAACAAAGCGGCGAGCCCTTCGGCCTCGGCCTCCGCTTTGATCAGCCCGGAACCGGGAACCACCATCGCGCGCACATGCGCGGCCACCCGGCGGCCCTGGATGATCGCAGCGGCGGCGCGCAAATCTTCGATCCGCGAATTGGTGCAGGAGCCGATAAAAACGGTGTCGATTTTCAGCCCGTCCAGCTTCTGTCCGGGTGTTAAATCCATATAAGATAACATCCGCTCAAGCTGAGCGCGCTTGGCTGGGTCGGCTTCATCGGCAGGGTTTGGCACCGCGCCGGTGATCGGCACGACGGCCTCGGGGCTGGTGCCCCAGGTCACTTGCGGCGCTAGATCACTGACATCAAGCGTGACCACCCGGTCATACACCGCATCGGCATCCGAAACGAGGCTGCGCCAATAGCGGATCGCGTGCTCTAACGCCTCGCCTTTTGGGGCGTGCGGGCGGGTGCGGACATAATCGAACGTCACGTCATCGGGCGCAATCAGCCCGGCCCGCGCACCTGCCTCGATCGACATGTTGCACACGGTCATCCGGCCCGCCATGTCGAGCGCGCGGATTGCCGGGCCGGCATATTCGATCACATGGCCGTTGCCGCCCGCCGTGCCGATTTTGCCAATAATCGCGAGAATAATATCCTTGGCGGTGCAGCCCGGCGGTAGTGTGCCGGTCACCTCGATCAGCATGTTCTTTGCGGGCGCCTGCAACAAGGTTTGCGTGGCCAGCACATGCTCAACCTCGGACGTGCCAATCCCGAACGCCAGCGCGCCGAGCGCCCCATGCGTCGATGTATGGGAGTCGCCGCACACCAAGGTCATGCCCGGTAGCGAAAATCCCTGTTCCGGGCCGATGACATGGACGATGCCCTGACGCACATCCGTCACTGGAATATAGGGCACACCAAAAGCCGCGACATTCTGCTCCAGCGTTGCCACCTGCAAAGCCGATTCCGGCTCGGCAATCGAAGCTGCGCGATTTTCCGTGGGAACATTATGATCGGCGACCGCAATCGTTGCATCGACCCGGCGCACTGGCCGGCCCGCGAGGCGCAGCCCCTCAAACGCCTGTGGCGACGTGACTTCGTGCACCAAATGCCGATCGATGTATAAAATGCACGTGCCATCGGGCAGGCGATCAACCACATGGGCCGCCCAGATTTTATCAAACAATGTTGCTGCCATGAGAACCTCCGACAATTGAGGATTTAGGCAGGCCAAGAATGCTGGCCCTGGAACTCAGTTCCGGGAGGGGGCTTCAGGGGGCAACGCCCCCCGAACTTCCCTAACCCTTCAAGCCGCCGGTGTTTCGCGGGCTGCTTCAGCGATACGGGCGGATTTGCCACGGCGGGTGCGCAGATAATAGAGTTTCGCACGGCGAACATCGCCCCGGCGGGTGACGGTGATATCGGTCACGTTGGGCGAGTGGAGCGGGAATACGCGTTCGACGCCTTCGCCGTAGGAGATTTTCCGGACGGTGAAGTTGGAATCGATCCCTTTGTTCGAGCGGGCGATGCACACGCCTTCGAAGGCTTGGATACGGGTGCGTTCACCCTCAGTCACCCGAACCGAGACGCGCAGATTATCGCCCGGCTTGAAGCTCGGGGTGGCGCGGACGGCGGTGAGTTTGGCGATCTGTTCAGCATCGATCGTTTGGATCAGGTTCATCGGAAAAATCCTTTCGCGGGTGCGTTTTAGGGTGTGGGATGGGTTGTGGCAACATGGCGGGCCCAGAGGTCGGGTCTGCGTTGTTGGGTGATGGTTTCAGCTGCTTGTCGGCGCCAAGCGGCGATGGCTTGATGATCGCCCGAGAGCAGGGTGGGCGGCACGGCGCGGTCCTGCCAGATAGCGGGGCGGGTATAATGCGGATATTCGAGCAGCGGCAGCGAGAAGGATTCTTCCACCGCGCTCTCGGCGGCGCCCATCACGCCGGGCAGCAAGCGGATCGTGGCATCGAGCATAGCGAGGGCCGCGATTTCACCACCTGAGAGAATATAATCACCAACGCTGATTTCTTCGGCGGCATGACGATCCAGCACGCGTTGATCGATGCCTTCATAGCGACCGCAGAGCAACACCACGCCCGGCCCAGTGGCGAGGCTGCGGATACGGGCTTGGGTGAGCGGCGTGCCGCGCGGGGTGAGGGCAATCAGCGGGCGGGGCGCATTGGATTGCGCGGCGGCGATTGCCGCGTCCAGCACGTCCGGTCGCAGCACCATGCCCGCGCCGCCGCCAAACGGGGTGTCATCGACACTGCGATGCACACCAAGGCCGAACTGCCGGATATCAATGGTATCGAGCGACCAGATGCCGGTATTGAGGGCGCGACCGGCGAGGGATTCGCCGAGCGGGCCGGGGAACATGGCCGGAAACAAGGTGATGATGGTGGCGTGAAACCCGATCATGCGCGCAACTCGGTTTCGGCGGACCCGGTTTTGGTCGGGTTGGCGTCCGCTTTCTGCGCTTCGCCGATGATCTCGGTGGGCGGGACGATGGTGATCCGGCTGGTCGCGAGATCGATCTCGGGCACGGCGTCGCGGGTGAAGGGGATCAATGTGCCATTATCGAGTTCGAGGCTGGCGCCGGCACCGTAATCATGCACGGCGGCGACCAGACCGGCCTTGCGGCCATCAGTCAGATAAGCAGTGATGCCGATCAGGTCGGCGAGGTAGAATTCATCCTCCGCTGGCGGCGGCAGATCGGGGCGGGGGAGCAAAAGCTTGGTGTTGGTTAGGCGCGCCGCACCATCGCGATCAGTCACCGCGTGGGGCACGCCGTTTTTGTGCAGGGTGATGCGGGCGATGCCCTCGCTGATCCAGGTGAGGGTGACCGGCTGGCCGTGTTCGTCGCGCAGTTTCAGGCTGGCGAGGGCGTGGAGATCCTCGCCATAGCCATGCACATGCACGGCCCCGCGCACGCCATGAGGCTTGCCGATCACGCCCATCAGGATCAGGGAATCGCTCATCGACCAACCAAATTAGGCGGCGGCGGCTTTGGCGCGCTCGGCGGCGCGTTCTTGCGCTTTCTTTTTCGGCGCGGCCTGGATCGGCTGCTCGCGGAAAGCGGGCATTGGCGCAAGACCGGCGCGGCCCAAGAAGCGGGCGACGCGATCGGTGGCTTCGGCGCCCACGGAGAGCCAATGTTTCACCCGGTCTTCCTGCAGCCGCACGCGCTCCGCATGGTCGGCGGGGAGCATCGGGTTATAGCTGCCGATTTTCTCGATGAATTTGCCATCGCGCGGGCTGCGGCTATCGGCAACCACGATATGGTAATAGGGGCGGCGCTTGGCGCCGGCACGGGCGAGGCGAATTTTGACGGACATGGTCGAGCGTTCTCCTGGTGTTGAGGGGGTAAGGGTTAAAAGCGGCGGCCGCCACGCGGGGCGCCGGCTTGGGGCATCAGGGCCGCGAGGCCACCACGGGCGAGACCCTTCTGGCCAAGTTTTTGGGCGCGTTTCATCATATCCGCGATTTGCTCAAACTGCTTAAGCAAGCGGTTGACTTCCTGCACCGAGGTGCCTGAACCGGCGGCGACGCGCTTTTTCCGGCTGGCTTTGAGCAAATCGGGGTTTTTGCGTTCGGCGCGGGTCATGGAATGGATGATCGCGACTTGGCGCTTCAGGATCGCGGTATCGAGATCGGCCTCGTTCAGTTGCTGTTTGATTTTACCAACGCCGGGCAACATGCCGAGAATGCCGGTGAGTGAGCCCATTTTGGTGATTTGTTTGAGCTGTTCAGCGTAATCTTCCAGGTCAAACTTGCCCTTGGCCATCCGGGCTGCGAGTTTTTCGGCTTTTTCCTGATCGACCGTTTCGGCGGCGCGTTCGACCAGGGAGACAATGTCACCCATGCCGAGAATGCGCCCAGCGATGCGCTCGGGGTGGAAGGTTTCCAGCGCATCCAGCTTTTCGCCAAGCCCCATCAGCTTGATCGGCGCGCCGGTCACGGCCCGCATGGAAAGCGCCGCGCCGCCGCGGGAATCGCCATCGAGGCGGGTCATCACGATGCCGGTAATACCCAGGGCTTCATTGAAGGCGGTAGCGGTGGTGAGCGCGTCTTGGCCGGTCATGGCATCGACCACCAGCAAGGTTTCAGCTGGGGTAACGGCAGCGCTGATCGCTTTGACTTCGGCCATCAAGGCTTCATCGATGCTCAAGCGGCCGGCGGTGTCGAGAATGACGACGTCGAACACTTCGCGGCGGCCCGTATCCATGGCGCGGTGGGCGATTTGCACGGGGGTTTCGCCGGGAACGATCGACAGCGAGGCAACGCCTGCGCGCTCAGCGAGTTGGGCCAACTGGAGTTGGGCGGCGGGACGCTGGGTATCGAGGCTGGCGAGCAGCACTTTGCGGCGCTGTTTATCCTTGAGGAATAGCGCGATTTTGCCAGAGGTGGTGGTTTTGCCAGAGCCTTGCAGGCCGACCATCAGGAACGGGATAGGCGAGACGGCGTTGAGATTGAGCGCCGCAGCGCCTTCGCCGCCGAGCGCTTCAACCAACGCGTCATGCACGATTTTAACGACTTGCTGGCCGGGCGAAACCGATTTGAGCACTTCCGCGCCAACCGCCTGCAAGCGAACCTTGGCGATAAAATCACGCACGACAGGCAAGGCAACGTCAGCGTCCAGCAGCGCGAGACGGATCTCGCGCATGGCTTCCATGACATCACTTTCGGACAATGCGCCGCGACGGCGGAGCCGGTCGAACACATCACCGAGTTTGCCCGAGAGGGCGTCAAACATTTTTCTCTCCGCAACGCAAAACGCGCCGCGGTGCGACACTCGCAGCGCGGCGGATTGCGGGTGTTTGCCTGAGAGTGATCCGCAGGTCAAGCGGTCCCTGGTTTCGACGATGCACGTAACGGTTGCATCAAATCGATCGAGGCCGTTAAGAAGATCATAAGCATTTGCTGATATCAGGCTGCATCGGACAGGAGAATATCATGACCCGTCATCATGGATTTTGATCAAGAAGTGACCGGGACGGAAGTGCTACAGCGCTATACGGCGTTGCTGCCGGTGCTTGCCGAATTGTTTGATCGGTATGCCCGGATTGTCGCGGCTTTGTTTGGGGCGCCTACCGGACGGGTGACATTTATTGGTCATGAAACCGTGTGGCCTCGCGGTCAGGCGGGGTCCGATTGGGGCGCCATGCCCCCGCCATTTTGCGCGGGCGCGCCGCTGCGCACCGACGATGGGGTTTGTGTCGGCACGATTTGCGTGCTCGATGATCGGCCGCGTGATGATTTTGGCGCCGAGCAAATCGCGATGCTGGAAAGTTTGGCCGAGGCGTTGATGGCGGACATTAGCCTGCGCGAGCGGTTGGCCGAACAGGATCGGCAATTGGCCGAATTCGCATTCTGCCAGGATTTGAACGCGACCATTGCCCGCGAGGGTGATTTTCGGGACGCGTTGACGGCAACGCTGCGGCGCTGGTGTCAGGCGCTCGGGGCGGATTATTTTCTGGTGCCGCGATTGCGCCGGGATGGCGCGACATGCCGGTTCGTGGTGGGCGTGGCTTCTCCTACCGCAGGCGAAGCCTTGGATGCGCCCGTTGCAGCACTGTTGGCGGGCGGGCCGTTTGCGATTGATCAGGTTGGGTGCGGGACGGTGCTCAGCCGCGCCTGTCCAAGCGATGGGGTGGAGATTGCTGATACCGGATCGATCGATCCTGTTGGACTCGCGGGATGCAATGCACTCGGTGGTCTGGTGGCGGCGGGCGTGCGCCGTCAATTGGCGGCGCCCATCAAGCTGGAGGGAAGGCATTTTGCCGTGGTGGTGGGATTTTCGCGCCTGCCCGATCCAGCCTGTGTGGTGCGGATGCTGCGCGAGATCGTGCTGTCGATCGGACCGCTATTGCAGGGGCGAATGCGAGAATTTGCCCGGGAGCGGTCGCAATATCAGCTTAGCCGCGCCAATCGGGCGCTGCGGGCGCTGAGTGCTTGCAGCCAAGCGGTTACCCGGGCGGCGAGCGAGGCGGCGCTGATCACGAGGATTTGCCGCATCGTGGTGGAGTCCGGCCAATACCGCTCGGCCTGGGTGAGTGTTGCCGAAGGCGGACCCGCGCGACGATTGCGGATGGTCGCTGAGGCGGGGATTGGGGCTGATGATTTCCATCAGGTCGTTATGACCTGGGGAGACGATCCCTATGGTCAGGGGCCGACCGGGGTTGCGGTGCGGGAAAATCGGCCCGTGATGTTGGCGGATGTTGCGCACGCGCCGAGCTACGCGCCTTGGCGACGCTTAGCGATGGATTATGGGTATGATGTTTGCGTCGCGCTGCCGCTGGCCTATCAGGTGAAGAACAGTCACGATGGGACTGATCAACCGGGGGCGGTCTTTGGCGCACTGACGATTTGTGGCACTGCTGCGCATGGGCCGATTGAGGACGAGGAGCTGGGTTTATTGGTTGAGCTCGCGGCGAACTTGGCCGCGGGGGTTGAAATGCGCCGTGAGCGTGCCCGGGCAGCGCTTGCAGTCATGCGCCAGCAGGTCGAGCGTGATCGGGCGGAGGCGGCGCGGCGGCTGAGCGAACAACGATTAACCCAATTGCTCGATGCCAGCCCGACGGTGATTTACGCCTTGGAGCCCGGGGCGGGTGAGACCGATCTGGCGTCGTTCCGTGCGGTCGAAATTAGTTCGAATCTCGAACGGCTATTTGGCTATCCTCCGCAGGATGCGCTGATGCCGGGCTGGTGGAGGCCGCATGTTCACCCGGCGGACCGGGCAGCGGCAATTGCCTGCATCAGGCGGTTAGAGAACACCCATTCGGTGGTGCATCGCTATCGGTTCGCCCTGCCGGATGGGACCTATCGCTGGGTGCGCGATGAAATGACGTTGCTCCGCGATCGGAATGGGCGACCTCAGCGCATCGTTGGCGCGTGGGTTGATATTACCGAGAAGCAGTCGGCGAATGCTGAAATTGATCGTCTGGCGTATTTCGACACGCTGACCGGTTTGGCCAATGAGCATCGCTGGCGGCAAATGCTGGATAATGCCTTGTCCGGCCGCGATCATCCGGGCGGTAGCGATCAGGCGGTCTTGGATGGAACGGCGCCGAATGGGGCTGCTTGGGGGGTGATTGTGCTGGAGCTTGAGGGGCTGGCGCGGATTGGCGAAGTGTGGGGGCAAGTGGTTGTCGATGCGGTGGTGGTGGAATGTGCGCGGCGGTTGAAAACCGGGTTGCGTGCGAGTGATGCCCTGGGGCGGCTGACATCCGGCCGGTTCGGGGTGATTTTGTTTGGCTTATCAGATCGACCCGGCGCGCGGGCAGCGGCTCGTGCGCGGCTGCGCGAGGTTGCTCGGCAACTCGCCACGCGGATTGCCGCCCCCATCCATGTGGGTGAGCGGATTTGCCACGTGACCGCGACAATTGGAATTGCGGCGACGCCGAAGGACACGGCCACCGTCGAAACCTTGATACAGTCAGCGGATATTGCGCTGAATGCGGCTCGAAGCCAAGGCGAGGTGGTGCGGGCGGGCGGATTGATCGCGCAGTTCAGCCCGCCGATGCACCAAGCGGTTACTGCGCGCCATGCGGTGGAATCTGAATTGCGGCGCGGATTGGCGGAGCAGCGGTTTGAGCTTTGGTTGCAATCGCAGGTGGATCATGACGGGCGCGTGGTCGGGGCGGAGGGGTTGTTGCGGTTGCGCGGTGCGGATGGTCAGTTGATCTCACCGACGGTGTTTATTCCCGTGGCGGAAGCGACCGGGCTGATTGGGCGCATTGGCGCGGTGGTGCGCGAGCAAGCCTGCGCGATTTTGGCCACAACGCCGGAGGCCGTGCTGCCGCGATTATCGGTGAATGTCAGCCCGCGCGAGCTGCATCGACCGGATTTTGTGCGTAGCCTCTGCCAGCAGATCCGTAACTCAGGCGTGGCGCCAGGGCGGCTGGTGCTGGAAATTACTGAAGACTCCCTGATCGAGCGGCCAGAGGAAATCGTCGTGAAAATGGCGGCGCTGCGGGCTTTTGGGCTGAATTTATCGATTGATGATTTTGGCACGGGCTATTCGAGCCTCGCTTATTTGCATCGGCTGCCGATCCAGGAGGTGAAATTGGATCAGCGTTTCATTGGTGATTTGCCGGATCAGCGACGTGGCGTTGGGCTGGTCGAAGCGATGCTAACGATGGCACGGCGGCTTGGCTTTGGCATTGTCGCCGAAGGGGTGGAAACCGAGGCGCAGGCGCAATTTTTGCGTATGGCCGGGTGCCCGACCTTGCAGGGATATTTGTTTGACCGGCCCGCGCCGGCTGCGGCATGGCTGGCGCGGGTGGGCCGGGTTAAGCCATCGATTCTAGCCGAAACGCCTTGACGAAACCGCGATCCGGGCGGAGATTATTGCGACAATTAGGAGAGAAACCATGAATGTCACAATGAAAGCAGCTCCACCTGCGGGGATTGATGCGGCTGAGTGGAAAGTTCGCTGCGATTTGGCGGCCTTGTATCGGCTGGTCGCGCATTTTCGTATGACCGACTTTATCTATACTCATATCAGCGCGCGGCTGCCGGGGCCGGAGCATCATTTCCTGATCAATGATTATGGGGTGATGTTCCACGAGATGCGCGCCAGCGATTTGGTCAAGATCGATCTGGACGGCAACCGCGTGGATACACCGGGGCAAACCGGCAAGCGAGTTAATCAGGCCGGGTTCACCATCCATTCCGCGATCCATATGGCCCGCCCGGATTTGATGTGCGTGGTGCATACCCACACCGCAGCGGGGATTGCGGTTGCGGCGCAAGAGCATGGTTTGCTGCCGATCAGCCAGCACGCGCTGAAATTCTATGGCTGCCTTTCCTATCACGGCTATGAAGGCATTGCGTTGGATTTGGATGAGCGCGAACGGATCGTGGCGGATTTGGGTCAGAACAAGGCGATGATTTTGCGCAATCATGGTTTGTTGGTGGGCGGCAGCAGCATTGCTGAAGCGTTTTTGGAGATCTACTTCCTGGAGCGGGCCTGCCAAGCGCAGGTGGCGGCCATGTCGGGCGGGGCAAAATTGGTGGTGCCACCCCACGAGGTGTGTGAGCACACGGCGGGGCAATATCGGATGGACGCCCCGAACCGCGTCGGCCATGCCGAGATGGCGTGGCAATCGGCCTTGCGGTTGGTTGATGAGGGGGCGAGCCGGGCGATTGGCGAGTACTGGACCTAGTGTCCCGATTCTGAAATCCGTTGGATTTCGGAATCAGAGTGGACACCAGAAAATTCAATGATTTAGTGTCCTGTCCCAACAGGTTGGATGGTCTGATCTGTTGGGATGACATTTTAACAAGTCGATGGCCGCGTAAGATCAAGCAAGGCAAGGATTTTTGCCGCAAGCGCGGCTGGGTCGTTTGTTTTGATCCGCTGATCGAGGATCAGCGCAGTGAGGCCGTGCACAATCGACCATGCGCCGAGGGTGACGGTTTCGGCGTTTTCGGGGCCAACACATTGCGCCACGCGATGCGCCAGTACGGCAAAGGCGGCTTGACCAATGCCATCCTGGTGAATGACGCCACCGAACATCAGCCGAACCAGATTCGGGTTCGCGATGGCGAATTGCACATAAGCCACACCTTGTTGGCGCATCGCTGTGCGATCATCGGGGTGATCATCGGCGGCACGCAAGGCGGTTTCGAGGGCGACGAAGCCATCGGCGGCGATGGCTGTGAGCAACGCCTCCTTATCGGCGAAATGACGATAGGCGGCGGTGGCTGATACGCCGGCTTCGCGGGCGGTCGCGCGCAAAGTGAGTCCCGCGACGCCATGGTCACACAGCAGCGCACGACCTGCTTTGATCAGGCCATGACGCAAATCACCATGATGATATTTTGATGTTGACACTGTAAACATTTGCTCTCATGTTAACGACGTAAACATAAGAGGTGCCATGAGCATGCAACAAGCGCAAGCGGTGGATTTGTCGGCCTATCCCAACTTGACGATGGTGTTGTTGGGAATGAAGGTGACCCGGCTGGTTGGGGTGCGCACCTTATTGGGGTTTGGTAACTCGCTCGGGACGATGGCGCGTTCGCGCCCAGACGGGCTGTTGCATCATGAAACATTTTTGTGGCGGCTCAATCATGTCGGCATCCGGCAATATTGGCGCGATTTCGAGGCGCTCGAGCAATTCACCCGGAGTGAGCCGCATAAAAGCTGGTGGCGCAGTTTCAGCCGTGATCCCGCCGGCACGGCGTTTTGGCATGAGGCCTATCAGCGCGGCGGCGGGATGGAGGGGATTTATCTCGGCCTGCCCAAGCCGATCGGTTTTGGCGCGTTCGCTCCGCTGCGCGCCCGCACAGGCGGCTATGCGTCATCGCGCCAAAGACTCAAACAAGGAATGGGCTAAACTGGGCGCGGCGTTGCGGTCAGATGATTTCGATGTCCGGGAACGGAAAAATCATATGGCCCCCGCCGGCCAGGAATTCCGCTTCGCGCTGGATGATGCCTTCCTTGAAGTGCCAAGGTAGCACCAGGAAATAATCGGGCTGCATCGCGCGCGCCTCGGCTTCCGAGATGATCGGAATGGCCGTGCCGGGCGTGAAGGCACCGAATTTATCAGGGTTGACTTCCGCGATGGCGGCCATTTCGGCGGTGGTGATGCCGCAGAATTGCAGCAGCACATTGCCTTTGGTTGATGCGCCGTAACCCAGTACCGTTTTGCCGTCCGCTGCCAGGGTTCTGAGCAAGCGCTGCAAATCCGCCCGGTGGCGAAACACCCGGTCTTCAAACTCGCGATAAGGCCGGGGCGTGTTCAGACCCATGCGCTCTTCCTGGCCGAGCAGCCAATCGATCACCGCGCGGGACCCCTCGCGCGGATCATCGTGCCGCACGGCGGTCACAGCGAAGCTGCCGCCATTCACCGCGTTCATTTTCACATCAAAAACCCGCATGCCGACAGCCGCGAGAATATGCACCACCACGCCGAGCGAATAATATTCCAAATGCTCGTGGCAAATCGTGTCATAGGAGGTCGTGCGCAGCATTGCGGGCATGTAGCTCTGCTCGAAATGCCAAACGCCGCCAGGGGCGAGCACGGCTTCGATCTCGCGGGCGAAGCTGATCGGATCTTCCAGATCGTAAAACATCGCAATCGAGGTCACGATTTTGGCTGGCTTCGCACCGGTCGCGCGAAAGGCGGCGGCCGAGAAAAAATCCGGCACCAGCGTGATGTCATCGTCATAATAGGCGCGGAATTTGGCGCCGGTCGGGTCGATGCCAATGCGGTTGAGGCTGGGCGTTTGATAGGCTTTCAGGGACGTCGCGTCATTGCTGCCGATATCGAGCACCGTGTCGTGCGGGGCGAGACCAGCAAGGCGTTCAAGATTGCGGATTTTCTGGGTCAGATGCCGCACCATGCTTTGGTTCAGGCCAGACCGGTAGCCGTAATTCTCGCCATACATTTCACCGAGATCATAGGAATGGTCGAGTTGGACCAAGCCGCTATCGGGGCACCAGACCAAGCGTAGCGGCCCGGTGGTGATCGGCGCTGCGGGATCGCGCGGGAACACGCCGGTGAGCGCTTGTTCGCCCAAATCCAGGATCGGTATCAGTGTTTTGCTGGCCGATACCCGGCATTTTTGCAGAGCGGTATATTTTCCCATGAGGTCGCGGGCTCCTGTCACGTTGCTGGATTTAATCATTATGCTGATCACGCGGCGCTGTATATCCGGGCAACACGCGCGCTTATGGCACGTCGAGCAGCACGCCTTCACTGGTGCCAGTGACGGCGGCCTCGCCGGTCGCATCCAGCGTCAGGGCGCCGGTGCAGGTGACGATGGTGCCGGTGCCGGGCTTGGAGGTGAGAGCGGTGACCGTCCAGGTAATGGTGGCGTGCGCGTTCATCGGCACCGGGCGACGGAACCGGAAGGTGAACCCCATGCCGACGGTAGGACCGAATTGGGCGAAATGGCTGGCGGTCAGCCCCATCATCAGCGCGGTGGTTTGAGTGCCTGAGGCGATGAGCATGCCGAAACGGGAGTTTTGGGCGGCTTCAGGGTCGTGATGCAGCGGGTTTAGGTCGCCCGCAGCGCGGGCAAAGGCTTGCGAGGAGGCCGTGTCGAAATAATGTTTGATGCTGAATTGATCGCCGATTTTGACATGCATGGGGGGTCGAGACTCCTGACGCGGGATGGTTTCAGATGGTATCATGCGCTAGATCGGATTTGTGAGCAATTTCATGGCGTTGGTCTATTTTTACGAGATTCTGCTCGGGGATTTGTCCGGCCGTGGTGATCTTGCCCGCCACCGCGATAAGTGGCAGTCACGCGGCGTGATTTCGCTCTCGCCTAAGCGGGCCGCTCATTGAGCCGATCGGGCTGGAGCAAAATTTTAATCCAGTAAGGGGAATGATTGTGGCGTTCAAACGATTGCGCAAGGCAGTTCTTCCGGTCGCGGGGCTGGGGACGCGGTTTTTGCCGGCGACCAAGGCGATCCCGAAAGAGATGTTGCCGGTGGTGGATCGCCCGTTGATCCAATACGCGATCGATGAGGCGCGGGCGGCGGGGATCGAACAGTTTTGTATGGTTACCGGGCGCGGGAAAACCGCGCTGATCGACCATTTCGATATCGCCTTCGAGGTTGAGCAGAATTTGGCCGCGCGCGGCAAAGAGGAAGCGTTGGCGATGCTGCGCTCGGCGGCGATGGAGCCGGGCTCGATTGTCACGGTGCGCCAGCAGGTGCCCTTGGGTCTGGGCCATGCGATTTGGTGCGCACGGGCCTTTATCGGGGATGATCCGTTCGCGATTTTGCTGCCCGATGATTTGGTGTTGAGCGATACGCCATGCTTGCAGCAGTTGGCGGAAATTTACCGCGAAACCGGCGGCAATGTGGTGGCGATTGAAGAAGTGCCGATGGCGCATGTCAATCGCTATGGCGTGCTGAAAACCGGCGCCATTGAGGGGAATTTAGTCGAGGTTCTGGGGTTGGTTGAAAAGCCCCAGCCGGAAGTTGCGCCATCGAACCTGTCGATCATCGGGCGTTATGTGTTGCGCCCTGAAGTGATCGAGCATTTGGCGCGGATGGAGCGCGGCGCGGGCGGCGAAGTGCAACTCACTGATGCGATGGCAAAGATGATTGGCGGCGCGCCGTTCCATGGCTTGAAGTTCGATGGGCGGCGATTTGACTGCGGCGACAAGGTTGGGTTTTTGGAGGCGCAGATTGCGTTTGCGCTGCAACGGCCGGATTTGGCGGCGGCGGTGCGGGAATTCTTGAAACAATATCAGGTGAATTGACGATGACATTCGTTCATCAGTTTCCGGCGAGTGTGCTGCGCGAATATGATATTCGCGGCATTGTGGGCGAGACGCTGCACCGCGCCGACGCGTTTGCGATCGGACGTTGTTTCGGCTCGTTGATCGCGCGCGGTGGCGGCCACCGCGTGGCGGTGGGGCGCGATGGGCGGCTCTCCTCGCCGGACCTTTCGGCTGCGTTGATCGAAGGATTGATGGCGAGCGGGATGCAGGTGTTGGATATTGGTTGCGGGCCGACGCCAATGCTGTATTTCGCCGCGACGACGGAAAATATGGATGGCGCGGTGATGGTGACCGGCAGCCATAATCCGGCGAATTACAACGGTTTCAAGATGATGCGCGGCAAAAAGCCTTTTTTTGGCGCGGATATTCAAACGCTGGGGCAGATGGCCGCCGCTGGCGATGTGGTCGCGCACACCACCGGGAGCTGTGTGCGGCGCGATGTGAGCGAAGCCTATGTCGCGCGGGTGGCGCAGGATTGGCAGGGCGGCGCGGCGCGGCTGAAAATCGTGTGGGATCCGGGCAATGGCTCGGCGGGCGATGTGCTGGCCGATCTGGTCAAGCGGTTGCCGGGTGAGCATTTAATTATCAACGGCACGATCGATGGGCGGTTTCCCGCTCATCATCCAGACCCGACAGTGCCGCGCAATTTGGAACAATTGATTGCAACCGTGCGCAAGCGCGAGGCGGATATTGGCATTGCGTTTGATGGCGATGCGGATCGTATTGGGCTGGTCGATGATACCGGCGAGATTTTGTTTGGCGATCAGTTTTTGATTTTGCTCGCCCGCGATGTGCTGGCGCGGCATCCGGGTGCCACGATTATTGCCGATGTGAAGGCGAGCCAGACCTTGTTCGATGAGGTCAAGGCGGCGGGTGGTGTGCCGCTGATGTGGAAAACCGGACATTCGCTGATCAAGGCGAAAATGGCGGAAACCGGCGCACCGCTGGCGGGCGAAATGTCAGGCCATATTTTCTTCGCCGATCATTGGTATGGGTTTGATGACGCGCTGTATGCGGCGGTGCGGGTGTTGAACGCGCTGATCGCCTCCGGCGCTAGCCTGTCGGCGTTCCGGCGCGGATTGCCGAAAGTGTTGAACACGCCGGAATTGCGGTTCGATTGTGTGGAGGACCGTAAGTTTGCGGTGGTCGAGGAAGTCGCGTCCCGGCTGCGGGCCGATGGTGCGGTCGTGACCGAAACCGATGGGGTGCGGGTGAATACCGAGGATGGCTGGTGGTTATTGCGCGCTTCAAACACCCAGGCCGTGCTGGTGGCGCGGGCCGAAGCACATTCGCCCGAAGGGTTGCAGCGGCTGAAAAGCGTGCTGGCGACCCAGCTTGCGGCTTCAGGGTTGGCCGAAAGACTCAACCTAAACCAATAAAATTGATCGGCAAACAAAGGTTAGAGCGTGATTGATGATAAGCAATCACGCTCTAACCGGGCTTCATCCCTCACTTTTGCGGGCCAGAGGCGCGATGAATTGTGGCTCGGTGTCCCAAGGGAACAAGATCCAGGTATCTTGTGAAACTTCAGTGATGAAACTATCGACCATCGGCTTGCCCGCCGGTTTGGCATAGAGGGTCGCGAAATGGGCGTGCGGAAGGAGAGTGCGCACCATGCGGGCCGTGGTGCCGGTATCAACCAGGTCATCAATGATCAAAAATCCGGTGCCATCGCCTGCGGCGGTGGGCGGTTTGGTGATTGACGGGGTGCCACGCGCTTCTTCGTCATAAGTGACGATTGAGACGGTTTCGATCAGCCGACATTCGAGTTCGCGGGCAACGATCGCGGCGGGAATCAGACCGCCCCTTGTGATGGCGACGATACCGGTGAAGGGGGGCTGTGCCAGCAGGCGCCAGGCGAGGGCTTTGGCGTCGCGGTGCAACTGCTCCCAGGACACTGTGTAATAATGGGTCGCCATTAGAACAGCCGACCACCATCGGGGACGGCGAAATCGGGGCGGATCAACACCACGGCGCCGTTTTCGTCGGGCATGCCGAGCGTGAGCACTTCGGAGAGAAATGGGCCGATTTGGCGGGGCGGAAAATTGACCACGGCGCAGACTTGCCGACCAATCAACCGGTCGGGCGGGTAATGCACGGTGATTTGGGCGGAGGAGCGTTTGACGCCGATATCCCCGCCGAAATCGATCCAGAGCTTGATGGCGGGTTTGCGCGCTTCGGCGAAGGGCTGTGCGTCGGTGATGGTGCCGACGCGGATGTCGATACGGTCGAAATCGTCCATGGTGATCATGATATTCTCCCTGATCAAGGCATTGGCCGGTGGCGCGCCCTTGTCAATGTTCGGGGTGATCAGCTTTGGCGGAAATAATTGCCGAGCACAAAGCCAAACAGGCCGATCAGCCCGATGCTGATGAAAGTTTCGAGCTGACCGAAAATGGCTGCCTCGTTGTTAATGGTGAAACCATCGGGAACGGAGGCCAGCATTTTGCCGAGGCTGAAGGCAAAACACTGGCTTATCGTCGCCGGGTGAGCGGTGCCACCGGTCAGCACGGTAACTGCATCGGTGG
Organism: Acidiphilium sp. 37-60-79; assembly: GCA_002279355.1. Lineage (GTDB taxonomy): Bacteria > Pseudomonadota > Alphaproteobacteria > Acetobacterales > Acetobacteraceae > Acidiphilium. The sequence goes on along the minus strand of NCBV01000030.1, from coordinate 29,094 downwards.
CCCGGTAGAGGAGGGCAAATCCGAGGATGGTGACGAGCATGCTGAGTAAAACCTGACGAACGCTGGTGCCAAAGCGGCAGAGCGCGTCGGCGACGAGAAGTTCGAGATAGGTCGGCAGGGCTTGGATCGCTTTGAGGCGCAGCACGGCAGTGCTGGGGGGTGGCTGTTTGTTGATCACCGCTTCGGCGTAGGCGATGCGGCGCACATTATCCGGGCGCAGGCTGCGGCGCTCCATCCGTTTGGCGGCGACATAGGCTTCGGCAGAACCCCGATACAGCCCATTCGCGGCGAGCAAGGCGGAAATTTTGCGGTAGATGCCAGCAGCTTCGAGCGGCGCGATGGCGACATACTGGGCAATCCGGTCGGAAAAGCCACCGCGCTCTGCCGGATCGGCGATGCGGCCGGCGGCGCGGCTGAGAAATTGGGCATAAGCCGTTGGATCGGCTTGGACGATCGCGGCATCGCCTAAGCTTTCCCATTCAACGTCGCACCCGGAGAGATCGGCACGGTGCAGCGAGCAGAAGCGCAGACGGGTGCGCTCTAACACGACGTTACGACGAAACACGGCGCGATACAAATCGCATCCGGTAAGGGTCGCGCCGGCGAAGCTGGTTTCGTTGAATTCGGCGTAGCGAAAATCACATTGATCAAGGATTGCATCACGAAACGCGACTTTGTGAAAGCGGGCAGCGTGAAAATCAGCGTTTTTGATCGGCTTACCGTGGGCGGCGACGCCCGCGATGCGGAGATTGATGAGGTCGAGATTGGAAAAATCGCCGTCACTCAAATCATACGCGGTGAGATCAAGCATGATGGCTGGATCGCGGTTGGCGAGGCGTGCGAGCAGGCCAGCGCGGTCAAGTTTGGTTGGGTTGCTCATACGCCGCGTTCAGCGATGATGCGGGGTAGATCGGTCAGGTCAGGACCAATGATGGCATCAGCCGCGCTGCGATCAGAGCCGGGTTGCGCGGCCTCATTATGGCGATCGACCCAGATGGTGGTGCAGCCGAGGCTTTTTGCTGCGATGATATCATCGGCAAAATTATCGCCAATATGAATGATGTTGGCGGGTGCGATACCCGTTTCGGCGAACAGGCGCTGGAAAATTGCTGTATCGGGTTTGCAGGCGCGCACGTCGGAGGAAAAAACAATTGTGCCGAAATGGGCCAAAAAGCCGAACGCGCGCAGCTCAGCGATCGTGTAAGCGCGCTGGGTGTTCGAGCAAATGGCGAGGGACCAGGACGCCGCCAGGTGCTGAACCGCTTCGCCGGCGCCGGGAACCGGGGTGAGGCGGGTGGTCGCGGCGCGCAGCACTAAGGCCGCTTCGGCGAGCAGGGTGGGTTCGATTTTGGCAGCCAGCGCGGTGGCGAGAATATCGAGAATATCAACATCCGGCGTTGGCGAGGGGTTCGCCGTAAGCTGGCTCTGGGTCAGCGCGGTAACCTGGCTGTGCAGGGCTTCAGCCTCGATAATGATGCCGTGATAGGCGAGAAAACGGGCAAGGAGCACAAACGCTTCAGGACGATCTTTATGCTCCTCGATATCAAGCAGGGTGCGAAAAACATCAAAGGAGAGCAGGCGCGGTTTGGCGGTCAATCATCCTGCCCTTCAAAGGCGCTGAGCGGGGCGTGTTGAGCGGCGGCGCGGTGGGCAAGATAAGCCATGACCCGGCGATAGCTGGCGGCGCCTTTGCTGGCAATCCATTCCTGGCGCATTTGTTCGGGGCCGGAGACTTTCAGCAAGGTGGTGGGGGTGTAGAGCTGTGCGGGCGGGTTCAATGCCGCGTGTTTGGCCATTGCGGCGGCGAAGCCCGGAGTGAGCAGCTTGCCGGCGGCACCGGCCTTGCGGCGGAGCGTGCGGGTCAGCGAGCATTTGCCCGGATTAATCGCCATCGCGGTTCGGTATGGACGGGTGACGAAAGGCGCGAGGTCAGGGCGGGCGGACCAGATCCCGCTGATGATCTTCGCGTTCTGATCCCATTGCGACATCGGCGGCACACCGGTGATGGCCTCGATGGTGCGCATCACATCGACCTGCGAATAGGGCTTGGTTGCGAGCACGCCTTGCTTGATCCAGGGCCCATAGGCGGCGAGGAAACTGCGATGCGCATCGATATGATCGGCGCCGGATTGGGCATCATCCTCGGTCACGAACACCGCCATATGTGCCCAGGCTTTGGTATGCGACAGGGCGGCAACGATTTCGCCGGTCGCGTGATCATTATTCGCGACGAAATAATCGGGCGTGTAATAGCACGGGTTGCGCCCAGCCGTGTGATCATCCGGCAGATAGACATAGATGAAGCGCGGCAGGTTATTTTGATGCACCTCAATCCAGCGCGCGGCAATGCCCGCACGGGTGGTATCCAGGATCATCCGATCCCATTCGGGATAACCGAGCTCGGAGGCGGCTTGGAGGTCAGGTCGCACAGCGCCTGCGCGGTTGCGGGCGATAAACTCGCCAAAATTCTCGAATGCGATGTGATGACGGGCCAGATCATCGAACAGGAACCGGCCATTCGGATAGGAAATCCAGGGATTGGTAGCGGGGCGTTTCAGTTTGGCAAGGTCGGTCACGTCCGAATAGGGGTTATCGTTATCGTGATTGGTCGCGGGGGCTGCGAGCGGTTGGGTCCAGCCCGGATTACCTTGCAGACCGCGATTGGAATAATATTGACCCCAGCTCCGCTGCACAAAATCGGAGTCAGCGGCAGCCGTGGTCCATTGATGGCCTTGGGCGGTCACTTCGCCATCCGCGTCAAAATCAGTGAACAGTGCGCCGCGATGGGCCATCGCGTAGAGGTTCGGCAATTGTGCCGCATTGTATAAATCAAGCTTGGGGTCGGCCCAGTGACCCAGGCCGGGATATTTGCCGAACTCCTCATCGAAGGTTTTGTTTTCGCGCAGAATGAGCACGACGGTATGGATTTTGCCCCGCAGAGCGGTGGTGAGTGTCGCGTTACGCGCAATCAGGCGCGCGCGTTGAGCGGGAGCAAAACCATTATTGATGAGGGCGGCGATGGTTTCGGCGCTTCGGGAGGATGCGGAGCGGTTATTGCGCGGAATGCGCTGGAGCAGGCCGTGGATCATGTTGCCCACCCATTGCCCATGCAGATTCGGACCCGCGCCAAGGCCTTTGGCGGAGAGAACGAACACCGCATGCGGCGTGGCGGCGAGGGCGGTGGGGTACCAGCCGGTTGGCGTCAGGCCGAGCACAATGCCGGTTTTGGTATCGATGGTCGCGACATCATCATTCCCCGCATTGGCAACGAACAAGCGGGTGCCGGTGAGGGCGAGGCCATTCGGCTGAGTGCCCGCTGCCGCTCCCGGATAAGGGCGCAGATCAATACGGCGCATGATGCTGCGTGTGGCAGTGTTGATTTCGACCACGGCGTCACCGTTCGCCAGGGCCACATAGAGATGCGGCGCGCTCTGCCGTGCGGCGAGAGCGATCGGGTGCAGGCCGGCGGCGATTGATTGCGCGGTGAGGGTGGGGCCGATTTGCACGCGGCCAAGGAGGGAAAAATGCGCGGTGTCGATCAGCGCGACGGCGTTAGCCCCCCAGAGCGAGACAGCGAGCACGCGACCATGATCCGCGACCGCCATCGCGTTCGGGTAAGGGCCGACATTCAGGTATCGAGTTGTGCCGGTGGCGATGTTGATGCGCGCCACGCTGTTGGCGAGCAGGCCCGCCGCGTAGAGATAATTGCCGTGTGCCGCGAGGGCCGCGGGATAGAAATGGCGCGGCTTTTTGCTCCGCATGCCCTGATAGACATAGGGATATTGGCTGTGCGGGAAGGGTTGAGCGGTGAGGCCGTAGCGATGAGTGATGGTCGGCTTGCCGTTCGCGAGCGAAATCGCCAGCACGTCGTTGGTCGCGCCGCCGGCGGCATAAAAAGTGCCGTGGGATGCGATCATGCCTTGGAAGAAATTTTGACTTTTGATCAGCGTGCCGGCATTGGCGGGTGCCTTTTTCACGCCGGGGAACAGGCCGGAAACGCGACCGGTGCGGACGAGGGTTTTCTCATGATAAAAACTGATGGTCTGGGCGCGGGTGGCGCCGTTGGCGAGAACCGCGACGATGCCGTTCGTCACCGCGATGCCGGTGGGGAAATTCGGCGTGCCGGTGATTAGCCCGACCGGCGCGACCCGGCGCGCTGTCGGGAGCGTGTGGCTATAGTCGGCTTGATTTTGCGGGGTAATAAGCACCGGCGCTGATGGGGTGCGGGAGAAAAAATGCGGCTTCGAGGCTGGTTTTTGCACAGGACCGGCTTGGGCCATGCCGGTCAACGCAATGCCGGAGAAACCGAGGGTAGCAATGATCAGAGCGGTGCGGCGATGGGTTATCGGCATGACGTCACTGTGCCCCTGAAACGTTAATATTGAGTTCAAAAATGATAGGGTGATTCGGCATTCTGGCGAAGAATGGCGGAAAACGCGAATCCCGCACAGCCGCCAGCGCGGCGCGGTTGGCGGCGGCGTAATCGCTTGCGCGCAGAACCCTGGCGGAGAGAATTTGGCCGTTGGGCGCAACTTTGAATGCGACCGTCGCCACACCGCTCGCGCCGAGGTTTCGCATCGCGGTCGGGACCACCAGATTACCCAAAATGATGCCCTTGATGGTGCCGACATAGCGCGCCTCGACTGATTGAACGACCGCTGGGCTTGGCGGTGGGGCGCTGACTACCGGCGCCGGTGGGGCTGGCGCGGTTGGCGTATTCGGCGGCGCTGGCGTTGGAGGCGGCGGCCTGCGGATGATCGGGGGATGAATCACGCGCTTTGGCGGCGGCTTCGGCGCCACATGCGGATGATGCGGCAGGGGCGGCGGCGGCTTCGGCAAGGCGGGCACGGGCGGTGGCGGTGGCGGTGGGAGCGGTGTGGGTTTGGGCTTGGGCGGGGTAGGGTGAACCATATGCACAGCGACCATGGCGGGTTTCACCACGCGCGCGGGTGGCGGTTCCGGTGCATAGACCAATGCCACCAGAGCCAGAATTTCGAGCACGAAGGCCGCGAGCAAAAAGCGACCGAACCGGGATTCGCCCGGTCCGGCCAGGATGTCTTGGTTCATCGCATCAATATGACATTGATGGTGATTGATGAAAACATCACAAATAACGGATTGCTTATCATGGTCTAAAACAGCGCCGTCACGCTGAAATAAACCGCGCGCGGCGCACCGAGCAGCACTGATTGATAATTGTTGCCGTTATAGTCTTGATAGATATTGTCCACTGTGTAGTAGCGACGGTTGAGAATATTATCGAGATTGAGTGACAGCCGCAGACCGCTGACTTGGCCTAGATGCACCGGGATGGTTTTTTGCACCGTGGCGTTGAGCAAGAAATAGGGCGGCGATTGCAGGCTGGTGGGTGTGCCAGCAAAGCCTTGCTGCAGATATTCCGAGCCGACATAGCGCGCATTGACATCAGCAAGCCAGCCTTGATGCGCCCACGTCACGCCCGCGCTCAGCAGGTTATTGGGCACATTCGCCAAGGGCTGACCGGCGGTAACGGTGCCCGCATAGACCGAGCTGAAGCCAGAGAGAAACACCGCATTATTATGCGCGTAGTTGAAATAGCTCGACCATTGACCGGGGATTGAGCCAATTCGACCGATCTGTCCTACAACCTGCAACTCTTCACCATCATACCGAGAATTGCCGCCATTGCTGGTGGTTGAGGTGCCCGTGATCGGGCTGGTCGAGGTGATGAAGGTGTTGGAGAAATCCTCGCGGTAATAATCGACCGCTGCGGTTACCCCGTGCAGCGTATAACGCAGGCCAACCTCGTAATCCTTCACATATTCCGGGCTCACATGGAGCGGCGTAACCACATATTGCCCGGCGGCGTTTTGCAAAGCGACGTTGCCATAATAAGCGCTAATGTCTGGAAACTTGATGTTTTGGCCATAGGCGGCGTAGGCGGTGAGTTGCGGTGTGATGGCGAGACTGGCCCCCACGGTGGGCGACAGATAATGAGCCGTGTTCGAAACACTCCCGGAGATCGGATAGAAAAACCCGAGACCATCATGATCTTTGGTGATGGCGTAGAGATATTTCACGCCAGGGGTGATTTTGAGGCGGTCATTCAACAGCGAAATTTTGTCTTGAATATACGCCGAGGCGAGGGTGCGCAGATCATGTTCGTTCCAGGCATTATTATAGCCGGGGATCTGCGGCACCGGCGAAGTGCCGTACCAGTATTCGCGCGAGTGTAGATGGCCCGAGGTCAGGTTTCCGCCAAATACGATCGTGTTGTGGGGTAGATCTAGGGTGAATTTCGGCTGCACGCCAATTTCAGTGCCGTAATACCCATAGAAATGATATTGTGCGCCGACCGGATAGGAACCGAACTGGGCAATCGGGTCATAGCTCGTTTGGCCGGGATAGGGCGAGTAGGGGAAGGTCGCTGGCGCATTCGGGAGCTGATAAGGCATCGTCGCACTTTGCAGCATGTAGGGATTGCTGAACGACGTGCGGGTATAGTTGTCGGCGCCAAAGAAGAACTTCAGGTCGCCTGCAAAAATCGGGGTGAATTGTTGGCTGGCGCCAAGCACCGCGAGATAGTTGGTATCAATATTTTCGGAATAAGTGTCGTTGGTCGGAAATTGATAGCTGGGGCCGTATTGTTGGACCAGCGCGAGCGGCACTGAGTGCGGGGTGAGGCCACGATTTTTGTTATAGAGAAAATAGCCATAGACTTTGCCCGTACCGCCGAAAATGGGTGCATTGAACGTATAGAATAGATGGTTGTTTTGGTCCTTGGCATTTTTCAGCCATGAACCATCGACGTTACGGCGGATCGAGAGGAGCTGGCGTAAGCCATCGATATCGCCGGTAGCAACGCGGACATGAGCACCAAATGAGTCAAAGCTGCCGTAGCTCAGCCCAGCCTGACCGCCCGCGAGGGCGGGGGCTTCACGCGGGACATAATTGATAGTGCCGCCGAGAGAATTGTATGAATTGACCGCTGGGTTGTTCACGCCACGGAACGCTTCGACCTGGGAAAAATCATCCAATGTCACGAGTTGATTATTGCGGGCGGAAGCTGACCCCGTGACGCCTGCATTGAAAATATCATTCAGCGCGACGCCGCCATAAGTTTCCGAAAATTGTCCGTCATTAAAGGCTCGGAACTGAATGTTGGTGCGCATGCCATTCGGCCCGGAAGATACCGCAACCACCGAAGGCAGTTGGTTGAGCAGTGTTTGCGCGTTGGCTGCGGGGGAGGCGAGTTTGATTTGCTGTTTGCCGATGATGCTGACGGTATAGGGCGCTTTTTTGGGGATGCGCGATTGCGCGGTGCGGGCAGCGGACTTTGAAATCGTGCCGATTTTGACGGGGGTGGCGCTATTATCCGTGACCACGGTTTGAGCGTGCGCCAGCGGCGCGAGGCCGACGATGATCCCACTCAGCGCGGTGCCAAGCAGGAGATGAAATTTTGACATTGATGTCCCCTTTTTAAGTATCTATTGGGCACCGTCTAATGAGATTGGATGACAGAGGAATGACGTTTTGGTGGCAGTTAGATGAAACCGCACGAATTTCACGCGGCGAGATTGTTGTGTGATTCTGCAGTCACAGTCTTCTATCAGAACCTTGTTCGACGCGAAATCGGTTGAATCACCTTAACTCCGCAACGCGAACTTTAATTGATTGCACATCATAACGGGTAATGATATTTACTTTGCCCCGAATACCTGAATTTTAGGAGGAAATCGATATGGTTGGGTTGAAAACTCATGCAGCTTTCGTTCCAAAGTATAAAGATTGGATGGATCAAACCGGTATCATGGGTAAAATGCGCAGCGGTTCGCTTCGTAAACTCGATGATGCGATACACGAATACGAAAAATCGAACGGAAGTAAATCCGCTCTTGATAAGGTTGGGGCGGCATACCGCGCTTGGCGACGTGAGAAACCGGGGCAGGGTTCAGAAAATAGTGACCGTAATCGACCGCCTCATTACCCCGTGACGACCATTTCAAATTTTTTAAGCAAAAGCGTTACCATGTCGCCTGAAGAGCAACAGGCATTCAAAAATATGATGGAGATGCGCCGTGAGACTCTCAGGGCGGCCTTTTCTAAAGCCACCGTTGAATTTGGGCACAAATTCTCGATTACTAAAGAATTCGCGGAGCTGAAAAACGGGCGCAAACTTATTGAAGATCAAACGAAATCGATCTTTGGCGACGTAATCGGCGGTGGTATGGTCGATCTTGCTCATGGTGCCAAAACCAGAATGACAGGAGCAAAGCTACCTTTCGACAAACCCAAGCCGCAACCAAATTGGGTACAAAATCCAGCCTATGTAGGAAAAACAGCGCAAATTTTGACAGCGCAAAAAGTCCCCACACAACTCAACACGGAAGAAATTTCAGAAGCCGCTAAAGCAATGAGTGATCTCACTGGCATTGATATCGGCAAGGTGGCCACAGCGGCCCAAATTGCTGCCGCAATCAAGAACTATATCTTGCAAACATGTGCGGATACCATCAAAGAGGCGCCAGCAACGGCCTTGTTCACGTATCTGGATCATTTAGGGGAGGCGCTCCCGGTAGTTTCCTTGGTGGTTGGAGGGTTTAAAACTCTTAAAGCGGCAGCGGCGACTGCTAAAGCAAGCTATGATTCCATACAGACGCGGCTTTCCAAGCATCAGTTTGAAGACGGTGAACCGGCTGAAGCGCTGCGAGGCGTTATTGATTCACTCGATGAAGAGCTTAAATATTCAAGTATTGATACAATTATCGAAACTGTAACATTGTCGGTTAATGCAGCCCTGCATGGAACCGTCGCTGGTGCTGCAGCTGCCCCAATCATTAAAATTGTAAAATTTGTGATTCAAACAATTATCGCAATTATCAAGCTCGGCCTGCAGGTAAAAGTATTTTTATCGATCAAAAAAATTCTGAGCGATGCCAAAAATATTACGATCGCGGTCTTCGATAAGGCACCAGTCTTAGGCGCTTATTTTCTTCTGACGTCCGATCATTCGACGATTTTCTCCATGCTCGCGACCAGTTTCGGCAAGCCCGGATGGATGGATGAGGTAGAGTCCGCAATGAAGGATCATATCAAGCCAATTTTGACTCGCTGCCAGAAATTGATCGAAAAACAGCCCTATAAATTGAACGGAATTCCAAGAATAAGATCGTTTGAGGCCAGCGCTTCGTTTTCGGGAGTCGGCGAGTCCATCGGGTTGCACAAATTTGGATGAGGTGGCCTGATCCGATCGAATCAGCCTCGATTGCCGCCCCCTCGCAGGCTGTGCAGGGCGCGGCGGAGCGGCGCGAGGGCGCGCCACATGCGGCTCGTCTCAATGGCGCGGGCGTGATCGGCCAGGGTCTTACGCTCCGCGGCAAGCGTGATTTTCTCTTCGGTGAGGCTGTTGATTTCGCCGTGCAGACGCTCGATTTCGCGGCGGAGTGCTTCACGATCCAGCACGTCGATGGCCGGATCGGCAAGGGAGCGATCAACGCGGATTTTCGCGGGATCCGCTATGCGCACATGGGCCGCTTCGGCCTCGTCCAGCGAAATCGCATGGGGTAAAATCGGGGCTAGTTTTTGATGCATATAGGCCGCATCCTGCGCCAGACGCGGAAATGACAAAAATACGATCGGGATATCCGCCGCCACCAGCCGTTCGAGCAGATGATGAAGACCCAGCGCGAGAATCCGTGCCTGATCGAGCGGATGGAGCGAAAAAACCACGCCGCCCGGCGCCGAACCACGCCACATTGGCCGGCGAAGCATCACGCCGTCACGACGTCCGGTTGCGTAGCTTATTGTAGAAAAATTGAAGGAAACGCCCTCATGAATAAATGCGGTTAGTTCGGTGGCCCAAGGTGATTTCACCACATAGGGCATATCCGGATCGAGTGCTGGCAGCGGCAAATTCTCGGCACCGGCATTCGCCGCTTCGTCCCAGCTTGAATACGTGCCAAACCGGGAAAAATGCGTGGCGAAGCCGAGCGCATCCAAATATTTGACCAGGAACGAGGTGCCCGAACGCCCCGTGCCGGCGATCAAAAGATGATGGCCGGGGGGCGTGCCGCGCCGCTCGGTCACGGAAGCAAAACGGTGCTGCCCGTCGTTTGCCGCGCTTCGAGTGCGCGATGGGCGGCGGCGGCTTCGCTCAGCGGGAAGGTTTGATTGACGCGAATTTTCACCGCTCCTTTGGCAACCACCTCGAACAAATCGTTGGTCACCGCCAATAAATCAGCGCGGGTCGCGGTGTAGGTGGCCAAAGTGGGGCGGGTGAGAAACAGACTGCCCTTGGCGGCGAGCATGCCAACATCAACGGGCGGAACCGCACCGGACGCATTGCCATAACTCACCATCAGGCCGAGTGGCGCGAGACTATCGAGGCTGGCAGTGAAGGTGTCGCGCCCGACACTATCATACACGACTGGCACCATCGCCCCTTCGGTGAACCGGCGAATTTCGATGGCGAGGTTGTCATGGCCAACAATCACGTGTGCGGCGCCGTGCGCGCGGGCAAGCTCGGCTTTTTCTGGGGTCGACACCACACCAATCACGCGCGCGCCGAGATGGCTCGCCCATTGGCATAAAATGAGACCAACACCGCCGGCGGCGGCATGAACCAGGATGGTTTCGCCTGCACGCACCCGGTAGGTGCGGCGCAGCAGATATTGCGCGGTCATGCCTTGCAGCATCATCGCTGCACCGGTTTGAAAATCAATCGCGTCCGGCAGTTTGACCACGCGGTCAGCGGCAATCACTCGCTCAGTCGCATAGGCACCCAGCGGGCCGCCCGCATAGGCAACCCGATCGCCGACGGCAAGATCGGTCACATTGGTGCCTACCGCACGAACGACACCAGCCCCTTCGAGGCCAATGGTCGCGGGGAGTTGTGGAATTTTATAGAGGCCGGTCCGGAAATATACATCGATATAGTTGAGCCCGACAGCTTCGTGATGGAGGAGAACTTCACCTGGACCGGGTTCAGGTGTCGGAACATTTTCCCATTGAAGAACTTCGGGTCCGCCTTGAGTGTGAATCCGTATGGCCTTGCTGCTCATGATGGGTCTCCGTGTGAAAGCGTCTGGACTGCCAGCCAGCATTGCTACAATCAGGTTATGATCGCAACAGCGCGAGGTTATCGATCAACGATGAACGCTGCCATGCCTGCTCATGTTTTGCTGCGCATGACCATATGCCGAAACCAAAATCACGCGGATGGGCTGGGGGTTGGGTGGTGGCGTTGCTGCCAGATTTCCATATAGCGCAATACCGCAGCGGCGGTTTCCTCAATAGAGCGGCTGGTTACATTGATAATCGGCCAGCCACGCTGGGTGCATAAGCGGCGGGCCCAGAGTAATTCGGCTTTCACATTATCCTCATCGATATAGCGATCATGCAACTGACCAGCGATCACACCAACTTCGCCGCTGCCGAGCAGGCGCAACCGGTGCCGACGAATTTCGATCAAAGGTGCGAGGTCAACAAACAGCCCAACCACCGGGCATGTCTCGGCCGCCAGTGCATCGGGCAGCACGGTATCGGGCACGAGGGGGATATTCGCAGCTTTGACCCCGCGATTAGCGAGGTAGAAAGCGGTGGGGGTTTTCGATGAGCGCGACACGCCGACCAAAATGACATCTGCATTCGCAAGGCCGCGGCTGGCTTGACCATCGTCATGCGAAAGCACGTAATGCATGGCATCAATGCGTCGGAAATAATCGGCATCGAGGACATATTGTCGACCAGGACGCTGCGCTGCGGGTGCGCCGAGTTCATCCTGCAAAAGTGAAAATACCGGGTCGAGCATATGCAGCAAGCGCAGACCAAGCCGTGTGCAGGCTTCTTCGAGCGCATGACGAAGAGCCGGATCAATCAGCGTGGTCAGCACTGGTCCAGGTTCGGCTTGAATCCCTTCAAACACCTGCTCAAGTTGCAGGCGGGAGCGGATTAAGCTCCAGCGATGAATATGGATATCGGCGCCCTCAAATTGGGCAAGTGCGGCGCGCGAAACGGCACTGAGCGTATCGCCGGTCGCGTCGGAGACAAGATGCAGGTTGAGGCGCTTTTCGGGCATGGGGATAGAATGACGCAAAACCCTGTGGATGAGAAATCCAGGAACGTCGAACAACGGGGATAAGTTCGACTGATTGGCCGTCGCAGCCGCACAACGGGGATAAGTCAGATCAGAAAATGACTGTGGATAATTTTTACAGCCTGATCATAATTATCGGGAAAAACATAATTTTATGAAATATTTTCAGATAGTTGTATGGATGTTTCTGATGTGGAAAACTCTGTGGATTATGGTGGATCATGGATAATCCCCATGATTAACAGCACTAGAATCTTCACTACTCCTTTAAAGTCATTCAATGAGTCTATAGTGAGGGGTAATGAACGGGAAAATGGCGGATCGCAAGGTTTTAAGAGTTTTGGCCGGTGAGGCTGTATGGCCGCCGCCAGTGTGGTTGATGCGCCAGGCGGGGCGGTATTTGCCGGAATATCGGAAATTACGGGCTGAGGCCGGTAATTTCATCTCGCTCTGCACCACGCCGGGTCTCGCGACTGAAGTGACCCTGCAGCCGGTGCGACGGTACGGCTTTGATGCGGCGATTTTGTTCAGTGATATTTTGATTTTGCCCTGGGCCATGGGGCAAAGCCTGCGCTTTGCTGAAGGCGAGGGGCCGCGTCTATCGCCGATCGAGACTGAGGCCGATTTGGCAGCGTTGTCAGCCGAGCGCTTGGTTCCGGCGACGGAGCCGGTGATGGAGACGGTTTCGCGGGTGCGCGCCCAGTTGCCTGATGAAACGACGTTGATTGGCTTCGCTGGCAGTCCGTTTACAGTGGCGTGCTATATGATCGATGGGCGGGGCGGGGATTTTCCGCGCACCCGGGCGATGGCGTATGAAAATCCTAGTTTGCTGACGGCCGTAATCGAATTGGTGACCTCCGCGACTATCACGTATTTGAGCCAGCAAATCGAGCACGGTGCCGATTGCGTGATGCTGTTCGATTCCTGGGCCGGAATGCTGCCGCCTGATTTATTCCGTGCCTACGTGATGCATCCGACTGCACGGATTGTTGAGACGGTAACCAATGCGCACCCTGAGGTGCGCATTATCGGTTTTCCGCGTTTAGCGGGTGTCATGGCCCTGCCTTATGCCGCAGAGACTGGGATTTCCGCGCTTGCGCTTGATACCGCTGCGGACCCGGCGCTGGTGGCGCAATTGTTGGAAAAACCAATGGCTTTGCAGGGGAATTTGGATCCTTTATTGCTCCGTTCAGGTGGCGAGGCTCTCCGTCACGCGGTGGAGCGAATTGCGCGAGGCATGGCGGGGCGGCCCCATATTTTCAATCTGGGCCATGGGATTGTGCCAGAAACGCCGCCAGAGCATGTCGCAGACCTGGTTAAATGGCTTCGTGCGCTTGAGGAATCGCCGCCAGACCTTATTTCTGCCCCATGAATATTATTCCGATGACCGAATTGTCCGGCGATGCGCTGATTGAGGGGCCTCGCGATTTGGTGAAGGCTGGTGCAGAGCGCGTTGCGATCGTGCTGTTTAATCTGGGCGGGCCCGATGGCGTTGAGTCGATCAAGCCATTTCGGGTGAATTTGTTTTCGGATCCGGCGATTATTCGTGCGCCGATTTTTATTCGGTTCTGGTTGGCCCGACTGATTGCGGCATCGGCGCAGAAAAAGGCAGAGGCGGGTTATGCGCTGATGGGCGGTAAATCGCCCCTGCTTGAGCTGACCCAGGGTCAGGCCAATGCGCTCGAGGCAGCTGTACCGGGCGCAAAATGCTTCGTCGCCATGCGTTACTGGCATCCTTTTGCCGCTGAAGCGGCGGCGGCAGTGAAAAAATTTGCGCCGGACCGGATTCTACTTCTGCCGCTTTATCCGCAATTCTCAACCACCACGACGGGGTCATCGTTGCGTGATTGGCATGAGCAAGCGGCAAAAATTGGACTTGTGGCACCGACGACCACCTTATGTTGCTGGTTTGATGATCCGGCCTTTGCTGCGGCGATTGCCCGGCTGGTTGAAACCACATTGTTGAAAGCGCGGGCGGAATTGCCACCGGGCGCAAAAATCAGGCTGTTATTCTCCGCCCATGGCTTGCCCGAGAGTATTGTGAAGGCAGGTGACCCCTATCAGGAGGAGGTGGAGCGTTGCACGGAGGCGGTAATGGCGGCGCTCACGGCGAGTACGGGCCGGGTTGAGGATTATCAAGTTTGTTATCAATCGCGAGCAACGCCGCAACAATGGCTGGAACCTTCAACCGAGCAGGCGTTGGAACGGGCGGCCAAGGATCAGGTGGCGGTGTTGGTGGTGCCGATTGCGTTTGTGTCCGAGCATATCGAGACGCTAGTTGAACTGGATATCGAATATCGCGAAGTGGCCGAGCATTTGCACCTACCGGGCTATTACCGAGTGCCAGCGCCCAATTCGGACCCAGCTTTCATCGCAGCCTTGGCCGATATCGTGCAGCGGGCCGTTGCTGGTGGTGATGGGTTATGTTCGCATCAGGGCGGTCGGGCTTGCTCAGTGCAGCATGGCGATTGCCCATGGGCTCGCTATCGGGCATTGCAGACCGCATGACCATTGCAGCTTTAGTACCGTTTTATCGGTGGGAACTCGCGTTTCATGTGATGTCGATCATCGCGTGGATGGCAGCGTTGTTCTACTTGCCCCGACTTTACGTGTATCATTGTCAGGTGGCACCGGGCTCGGTGGAATCGGCTCGGTTTAAGGTTATGGAACGTCGGCTGCTCAAGCAAATTGCGACCCCCGCGATGATTTCTTCCTGGTTCTTCGGAATTTTGCTGATTCTCACGCCCGGGGCAATTTCATGGTCCGCCCCTTGGTGGTGGGTGAAATTTGTTTCGGTCATTTTCATGAGTGGATTCCATGGCGCATTATCCAAATGGCGAAAGAATTTTCTCAATGACCAGAATACGAAGCCCGAGCGTTTTTACCGGATTGCCAACGAGGTGCCGACGATTTTGATGGTGATTATTGTGATCATGGTGGTCGTTCAGCCCTGATCACATTTTGCCGGAACACCCGAAAACGTGTGGTAGAGTATGCGGTGTTAGCGTGATCGCACCGATCGAACTGGTTCGTAATCTGCTTGAGTTTCAGGCATTAAAAATGCTGTGAGCGATGCTTAATTGTTTACTGAGTTCAGCACTGTGCTCTTCCGTCGAACCCGCCAATTTTTCGAGGATCTCAGGAAGGTCGGCCGGATTATGAGCGATTGCACAATAGCCTTCAGCCATCAGTCGCATGGCGGACGCACTGGCCTGCCCGTAATATTCGGCGGCTTGAACGAAACACTCATGGGCGCCTGCGCGGTTATTTTGCGCCAAGTATAATGCGCCGATCAGCCATACTGCGTTACCCTGTTGCATTGGTGATTGCTTGAGGTCTTGAACGCATGCCCATGACCGTTCGGCAAGTTTAACGGCTTGGGTTAGCTCTGCGGCGCGGCGCGGCGCGGTGCAGCTATCCCAAGCGGGCCAAGCATCGGCCGCAGCATTATAGGCGATACGTTTGATGATTTTGAGGCAATTAACATTTTCCTCATCTGTTACGATTGGCGTCGTTCGGGCATGATCGATTTGCGCAATCGTGACATCTGCGAGGGTTAGAATTCTTGCAATATCATTGGTTTGTCGTATTAAATTGAACTCGACTTCAAGTTTCTTTGTCCAATCATTAATGTCGATCATCGGACGCTCCAATCGATTTCGTTAACGATTTATCATATTTTGGCGCCTAACGCCATGATAATGCTGTCGTACTGACGGTGACAAAATACGATGGACTTTCGCGCGCTTTTGGCCTAGATTAAAGCAATTATCTGATACTCATATGGAAATTTACCATGACAGATGAATCCACGCCTGAATTTGACTTGGAAGATCGGCAATTCGGGCATAAGAGTGCAGATCGTCGGCGTGAGCGTAGGCGCTCAATTGTGGGCCGTGTGCGCTTGATACTGGAGACGCCTGGGGCGCCGAGCTATGAATATTTGCTGCTCGAAGCCTCGGATCATGGTTATCGGCTGTCTGGCGCGCCGGTGCCAGATGTGGTGGCACCGGGTGAAGTATCGGTTGAATTAGCTGATGGGTCCATGCAGCGTATGGCGGTGCGCTGGGTTGAACAGGGTGAAGTTGGTCTTGAGGTGATTGGCACCTAATTTTTTGCGCCCCAAATTGGCGATTGAAATTTGGGGCGGCTGCGCGATAATCGGTTGTAACGAATTGGCTCGCCTTGGTTTCATCACCTCTAGCCGTTCGTCAGCCTAGTGTCCCGACTCTGAAATCGGTTGGATTTCGGAATCAGAGTGGACACTAGAAAATTCAATGATTTAGTGGCCTACTTATCCCTGAAATTCATCTAATGAATTTCAGGGGCAGGATACTAGCCGAGAGTCTTGAAGCCTGGAATGTCGTGAAGCGGTGCGGCTTTTGATAGTTTTTGTATGTCCGGTATCGGACGACTGAGTGTTGGATGATCAGCGGTGGCGGCCTCGATTGCGCCAGCAACGGCGATTAAGCGATGGTCGTGGTGGCGCGGGGCGATAAGCTGGATGCCGAAAGGCATGCCGTCGTTGTCCCGCCCCAATGGCAGCGAAATGGCTGGATGACCTGCCAGCGTGACCGCATAGACCAGCGCCAGCCAATGATAATAAGAGCGGGTCGGCACATCATCGATGCTTGTGGGAAAAAGCTCGGTCCAGGGGCGCGGCGTGATGGTGACGGTGGGGGTGATCAGCAGGTCATACTCGGTGAAAAAGTGCTGCCAGCGCTGATAGAGCGCGGTTTGAGTGGCCAGAGCGCGGGCAACATCCGTCGCACTATAGCGGAGACCTTCTTCGAGATTGGCACGGATATTGGGGCCAACACTGGCCGGATCGCGTTGATAAGGTTCAAGAAATGAGGCGAGGAAGTTAACGGCGCGCAGCACCGCGAAACTTTCATCCGAGCCTGTGCAATCGGGATTGGTTGGGGCGGCGGTGTGAAATAATGGCGCCAGCTGAGCGATTTTGTCGTTGAAACAATGCCGCACCGCGTGGCTGGTCGGCGCAAAGCCGAGATCCGCGCTATAGGCGACGCGCAAGCTCGATAAATCGATTCTCGGCGCGATTTCTCGGTTTTGGTAAGGCGAATTTAACATGTCGCGCGTATCAATGGCTTCGATGGCACGAAACAGCAGCGATAAATCATCGACAGAGCGTGCCATCGGGCCGAGTACCGACAGGCCAGAGGCGCCAAGCAGGCGCTTTTCGGACGGCACAATGCCGGGGGACGGCCGCATGCCAACAATACCGCAAAACGCGGCGGGGTTGCGCAGGCTGCCGCCCATATCTGAGCCGGAGGCAAGGCTCACCATTGAGGTCGCCAAGGCTGCGGCGGACCCGCCGGATGATCCAGCAGCCGACTTGAGCGGGTCGAACGGATTGCCAGTGGCGCCGTATACCGCGTTGATGGTGTTTGCTCCGGCGCCGAATTCCGGCGTGTTGGTTTTACCAAGCACGATGCCGCCGGCGGCGCGAATGGTTTTCACCAGATGCTGATCCGCGTGCGGCACATGGTTGGCGAAGCGCGTGCTGCCATAGGTGGTGCGCAAACCTTCAGTATCTTCCAGGTCTTTGATGCCGATAGGCAAGCCGTGTAGAGCGCCGAGGGACGCGCCGCGCATGACGGCGGCTTCGGCCTCGCGGGCGGCGATGCGGGCGCGGTCAAAGTCGCGGGCCACCATGGCGTTGATCGCGTGGTCAATGGTCTCAATGCGGTCAATGCAGCTGTCGACCAGCTCGACCGGCGAAAGATTTTTGGCACCAATCAGGCGGCGCGCCTCGGTAGCGCTCAGATCACACGGTTCCGTCATGATCAATAGCCCATCGCGCAGCCATCCTTGCGCGGATCGGACCCGCCGGTGAGGAGGCCGGTTTTCGGGTCAATCACAATCGCTTGGCCGCCGCCATGCGGGCGGTCGCTTGCAGGGATATGATGGATTTTGTGACCGCGGGCAATCAACCCTTCGATACTGGCCTGCGGCACACCGCGCTCAACCTCGACCTGACCGGCATAGGGGAAGACCCGCGCGAGATCGAGCGATTCCTGGATATCGAGGCCATAATGGCGCCAGTTGGTGAGCAACCAGGATTGGCCCATCGGCTGGTAATGACCGCCCATCACGCCGAACGGCATAATCGCGGCGCCATTTTGCGTGGCCATGCCCGGAATAATCGTGTGCATCGGTCGTTTACGAGGCGCAATCGCATTCGGGTGTCCGGGTTGCAGCGAAAACCCAAGGCCGCGATTGTGCAAAATCACGCCGGTATTAGGCGCGAGAATGCCCGAGCCGAAGCTTTCATAGGTAGAGTTGATGAAGGAGCAGGCATTGCCCTCGGCATCGACCACGGCGAGGTAAACGGTATCGCGATGTTTGGGCAGCAGATTTTCGCCAGCGCGCGGCAGGTTGGCCAGCGTATGATCATCATTGATCAAGTGCCTCAAGCCGCCGAGATAGGCATCGCTCAGAAGATGCTCAACGGGAACATCGGATTGGTCAGGGTCGGCTAGCAGCGCATCGCGATCACGGTAGACCAATCGCGCCGCCTCGATATGGCGGTGCAGGCGCACCGGGCCGAGCGGCCCATCGGGCGCGGGGCCGAAGCCTTCGAGAATACCGAGCAGCATGAGTGCCAGGATGCCTGAACCGTTCGGTGGGCATTCCCAGATGGTCAAACCATCGAAATCGCGCTTGATCGGGGTAACGAACTTGGCGGCTGTGCGGCCTTCGGCAAAATCCGCCTCGGTATGTAATCCGCCGCGGCTGCGCAGCTCAGCAACCATGCTTGAGCCGATCTCGCCCTCATAAAATGCCCGTGCGCCATGCTGTGCGATGGCGCGCAAGGTTCGTGCAAGGTCAGGCTGTTGCAAAATATGGCCTGGCTGCGGGGTTTTGCCGTGCGGGAGAAACAGGTTGGCGCCGGTTTTGCGCAGTTTTTCGCCGACCAATGCCCAATCGAATGCGACGCGCGGATGCACGGGGAAGCCGTTTTCGGCATAGGCGATGGCGGGGGCGAGGGCGGCGGCCAGATCGCGCTTGCCGTGGGTGGCGAGCAGGGTTTCCCACGCGCCGACCGCGCCGGGAATGGTCACGCCGTGCGGCGAGGTAGAGTCCAGCGAGGTGATGCCGTGGGTCTGATAATAATCGAGGGTTGCAGCTGCGGGCGCACGTCCAGAGCCGTTCAGCGCGATCACGGTTTCGCTACCGGCTTTTTTATACAGGCAGAAACAATCGCCGCCGATCCCCGTCGATTGCGGCTCAATCACCGCAAGCACGGCGGCGGCGGTGACTGCCGCATCAAGTGCGTTGCCGCCGGCGCGCATCGCATCGAGCGCCGCGAGTGTCGCGGCGGGCATTGAGGTGGCGGCCATGGCGTTGGTGGCCATGACGGCGCTGCGACCGGGCTGGTGAAAATCGCGCATTTTCGCTCCTCAAACTGTGATCCTGGATGTTGCATAACTGATCGCGCAGAATTCTCCCGAAGCCAAGCCCAACGCGAAGTCGTTAACGACGCGCGGTGCTGCAGCAGACACCGTGCATGCGGGATTTTGTAACTCCGCGCTCTTTTAGTATGTTATCATCACAAGACGGAAAATGATCATGAACCTTGCATATATGCCAGAGCAGGCCACTAGGTGCCGCACGGCAAGACGATCTTAATTCGCATGGCTGACATGATATAATTTCGGGAGTTGATGGCCTCGCAAATCGGCGCTAATCCAGCGTTTTCACGGCCCGCCCAATAAAAAATCAAACTCGATCTTTTTCTCCGCGCAACGGGGCGGTCGCATATATTCGAAATCGGATAAGTTTAGATCGTAAATCAACGATCGGCACCCCATAAATCATGTCTGCGGCACTGCAGCACTCTTTCGCAGCGCCCCATTTTATTGCAGGGTTCTGTCTAGCTTCGTTGACAGGGACGGGCCGTAAGCACGACAGGACGAGTGGATGCTGATAGATCATGGTTTGAGCGCGTTCATAAATTATTTACCATTGGCGGCGCATCAACGCGGAATGTTCAATGTGAGGCCCGCCCGATGATGTATAGCCTCTATCAATCACAGGATGATCTTCTCGCGCCTTGGCGCAGCGTTGCGCGCAATCTGGCGCCGCTGGTGGACATATTCACGCCGATGCGGCCCTTTGGTTCGGTGGGGCGGGAAACGCGGGCTTTATTGGATTTGTTTGCCCGAGGCGGGATGCGGCATCAGCGGCCTGATTTTGCTATCGATGTTATCTTGCGCGATGGTCGCGAAATTCCGGTGGTAGAGCAAATTATCCGTGCGACGCCGTTTGGCACGTTGCTGCATTTTGCCACACCCGATGACCGGGTTGAGCGTCCGCGTGTATTGATCACAGCCCCCTTGTCCGGGCATTTTGCCACCTTGCTGCGCCATACGGTGCAGGTGATGCTCGCTGATCATGACGTGTTCATCACGGACTGGTTTAATGCGCGCGATATTCCCTTGGCGGCGGGGCGGTTCGGGTTTGACGATTACGTCGATCATATCATGCTCTTTCTGCGTGAGTTGGGGCCTGGGGCGAGTGTGGTTGCGGTCTGCCAACCGGCCGTTGCGGTGCTGGCGGCAACCGCGCTGATGGAGGCTGATGGTGATCCCGCGCGCCCGCACGCGACGGTGCTGATGGGCGGGCCGATCGATACGCGGCGTAACCCATCAAAAGTGAATCAGCTCGCGGGAACGCGCGACATACGCTGGTTTGAGGAAAATCTGATTGATACCGTGCCTTGGCAGCATCGGGGTGCTGGGCGGCGGGTTTATCCAGGGTTCGTGCAACTCGCCTCATTCATGTCGATGAATTTAGATCGGCATATTGGTGCGCATGTGCGCCAGTTCCGCTCGATTGTTACCGAGGATGCGGAGGCGGAGGCGGCGCATAATAGTTTTTATGCCGAATATCAAAGTGTTATGGATTTGCCTGCGGAGTTCTATCTGGAAACGGTTGAGCGGGTATTTCAGCGGCACGATCTGCCGCAGGGCCGGCTGACGCACCGGGGCGACGTGGTTGATCTCGGCGCGATTACCGAAACCCAGCTTCTGGCAGTGGAAGGCGAACGTGATGATATTTGCCCGCCTGGCCAGACGGAGGCGGTGATCGATTTATGCGCCAACTTGCCTGCGAGCCGTAAGGCCAATCACTTACAGAAAGGCGTTGGCCATTACGGCGTGTTCAGCGGCTCGCGTTGGGCGCAGGAAATCTATCCGCTGCTCCGTACGGCGATTGCGACTCCCCGCACGCGGCGCACACCGCGGCAAAAATCCTGAGCAGGTCATCACGTTGCTGTTATCGCCACGTTGACGCCATGATTGAATGGTTCTTTTATTATGAAGCCGATCGGGCGACTGTTTCGTCACTTGTCATTCCGGCGCAGTGACCAATCTCTCGTCCGGCAGTCGTGCTTTCGTGCTGCGCCGTTATAACTTTTAGGAGAATGCCAATGTCCAACGAATTCAATGAATCACGTCGTGGTCTGCTGAAAAAAGCTGCTGGCTTGACCGCCGTTGCGGCGGGTCTGGTCGCGGCTGGTGCTGGCAATGCCCAGGCGGCCGGCATGGCGCCAGCCTCGGTGCAGTATCAGACCAAGCCGAAGGATGGCCATCAATGCGATGGTTGTGCGCTCTATGTTCCGGGTGCAACCGCCAAAGCCGTTGGCAAGTGCAAGGCCGTCTCCGGCCCGATCGCGCCGACCGGCTGGTGCACCCTCTGGGCGCCCAAGGGCTAAGCTACTTTCGACGAATAGGAAGCGTGCCTGCCTAGTTTATTGAGCAATATCATATGCATAGGTTAGACCAGTCGATCTAGATCATGTGGGTATTGCTCTAATCTGCCTTTAGATCAGACGGCACGGAGAGAAATCTCTGTGCCGTTTTTGTTAATCAATCTGCGTGTTGCTCATACAACACTCAATCAGAATCGCTTCAGTAATCGTAGCGTGACATTGCGCCTCGGCATGCCTTGGGGTACCCCGATATCCAGAGACTTTAAAAAGTTCCCAAAGAAAAAGCCCCGCCGGCGAACCGACGGGGCAAGTCAACAGGGAGGCTTCACGTCTGGGAGACGTCGGAGCCGAATAACCGGCCCCTATCCGGCCGTGCAAGGCCGGATCTCTGCGGACTGACCGCTCGACGGACCCTGAGAACAGGCGACCGAGCAGCAATCAGCCTTAAATCAACCTATAAGGTATGTAGACTATAGCCGAGTTAAAGGGTCCGCGGCGTTACCATCGTATGAAATTGCCGCATGGTTGATCTGGGGTAAGTGGGGGGTGCGCTTGCAACACCGCCAAATCGCCCAAACCAACCTGCGAAAATCGGCTTCGCGTTAACTCCGGCCGATTTCGCTCACCAAGAAGTCACGGAACACCCCAACCCGTTTCGAATTGCGCAGCTCTTCTGGATAGACAAAAAACATATCGATTTTCGGGGTGCGCGCATGCGGCAAAATCCGGGTCATGCCTTCGGTATTATCCACCAAATATTCCGGCACCGCGCCAATGCCCAGGCCGCTGCGAATGGCAATCAGCATCGCTTGCAATGAATTGACCTCCAGCGCGCCGACGCGTCGAGGCAAACCGTCAGCCCGCCCTAGGTCGGCCAGCCAGTTGACATCGGTGACCGGTGGTTTGCGGTCGCCGAACAAGATCAGCCGATGTTTATCCAAATCTTCTGGCTTTTCCGGCAAATGCCCGGCTGATTTCAAATAAGTATCCGACGCCCAGATTTGCCAGCGAATTTCGCCGAGCGAGCGCTGCACTAGATCAGGCTGGCGCGGCGGATGCATACGAATGGCAACATCGGCTTCACGCATCGCAAGGTCGAGATCGACATCATCGAGCAGCAGCGTGATGCTGACATCCGGATAGGCTTCCAGAAACCGCTTGAGCCGTGGCGTCAACCAAGCGACGCCGAAACTATGGGTGGTGGTAACCTTGAGGCGACCAGCCGCACGCTCCTTGCTTTCGGTCAGCAAGGCTTCGGTCATGGCCAGCTTGGCAAACACATCGCGCACGGTGCGGTTCAGCTGTTCGCCTTGCTCAGTCAAGATCAGCCCGCGCGCATGGCGGTGAAAGAGTGGCACGGCCAGCGCCTCTTCGAGCGCAGAAATCTGCCGTGAGACAGCCGATTGCGAGAGGTTCAGCGTATCGCCCGCATGGGTGAAGCTGCCCGCTTCAGCCACCGCGTGAAACACCCGCAACTTGTCCCAATCCATGTGATTATTGGTCATACCCTGTGCCATCCCCTAAGCGGCTACCGCCGCGCCCCTGTCTAAACCCGCCGCGTGAGCCAGATAACGCTCGGCTTCGAGCGCTGCCATGCACCCCGTTCCGGCTGCAGTGACCGCCTGGCGAAACACCCGGTCCGCCACGTCGCCCGCTGCAAACACCGCCCTATGGGAGGTTTGCGTCGAGCCCGGAACAATTTTGATATACCCTTCAGCGTCAATATCAATCTGCCCCTGGAACAGGGCCGTCGCTGGATCATGACCGATCGCGACGAATACGCCGTCAACCTCAATCGCACTGAGCGCGCCAGTTCTGGTGTCCGCCAGCCGCACGCCCGTTACCCGAGCTGGGCTTTGTTCTCCGAGAATCTCCTCGACCCGCGCATTCCAAATCACCGAGACTTTCGGATTGGCGAATAGCCGGTCTTGGAGGATTTTTTCCGAGCGTAATTGGTCGCGCCGATGGATCAGCGTGACCGACGCCGCATGATGGGTGAGGAACAATGCTTCCTCTACGGCAGTATTACCGCCGCCAATGACTGCGACGCGCTTGCCACGAAAGAAAAACCCATCGCAGGTCGCGCAAGCGGACACGCCGCCGCCCTGAAATTGCCGCTCGGACGGCAAGCCCAGCCAGCGTGCCTGTGCGCCCGTAGCAATCACCACCGCATCGGCCCGGTAGATCGTACCGGAATCGCCGATTGCAATCAGCGGGACTGCCGAGAAATCGACCGAGACGATAACATCCTGAATAATTCGAGTGCCCACATGGGCGGCCTGCGCCTGCATCTGGTCCATCAGCCATGGGCCTTGGACGGCTTGGGCAAAACCCGGATAATTTTCGACATCGGTGGTAATGGTGAGTTGACCGCCCGGCTGCAGCCCCGCCACCAGAACCGGCGCCAGATCGGCCCGCGCAGCATAAATCGCAGCGGTGTAGCCGGCCGGGCCGGCGCCGATGATCAGCAATTTGGTATCGATCGTCTCAGCCATGGTGTTTCCCTGTAAACGATATCAATAAATCGGCAAAACTTTTTATCACCTAATCGGCGCGATAGGGTGCGCGGCCGCTGACCAGCGTCGCATCCAGCAATGTCAGCCGGTCCTGTCCCCAAAACAACTCGCCATCTAACCCATAGGTCGGTGCGCCAAACACCCCTGCCGCCAATGCCGCCGCAAGATTTTCCTCATAGCGCGCAAGAGTAGCCGCGCGGCCCGCTGCCTCGAGCATTCCTGCCGGTGCTCCCGCCAAGGCCAGCAATTCCGCAATCACCGCCGGGTCTGCCAAGTCACGCTCCTCCTGCCAAATCCCCGCCCAAGCCAACGCCATGAACCGGTTGGCATCATGCCCCGCCAGCCCCATCGCCACCACCACATGATCGAGGAGAGCAACATCGAATGGAAAAAACTTGGGCCTGGGATTGACCGGAATCCCTAACGCTGCTGACCAACGCTGCAATTCCACCAACCGATAACGCTGGCGCGTCGGATGCCGACGCGGTGCCGGAAGGCCGCCGGTTTCAGGAAATAACCGCAGCAACGGAATCGGCCGCATAGCCACCCCAAGCCCATGGCGCTGCGCCAACGCGATGAACCGTCCATGACCAAAAAACGTCCAAGGCGACGACATCGTGAAGAAATAATCGACGCTGCGAGACGGTTGAGACATTGGCGCATAAATCCTTCTGAACAATTTGCAATGCAACAGACGATGAATGGCGCAACGTCAAGCCCCATGTCCTCGAAGCACTATAAATCGGAGGAAATTAGAATGTTTTACTGGAGCGGTGGACTAGGAACCGTCATCATCGTGCTTTTGATCCTGTGGCTGCTCGGGATCATCTGATGGCACCCATCCGATGTTGGTGGCGTGGAGGAGAAAGGCCAAGGCTCTGCCCTTGAGCTGCCTCTTCACGCCATTGGCACTGGCTGATCGGTCAGCCAAGCCGCCATCAGGCGGTTGACGGTTTCGGGCGTGTCTTGCTGCACCCAATGCGATGCGTTGGGGATAGTGCGAAGCGTGAAGTTTTTCACCAATTGATCGGTTCCATGGGTGAGTTCGAGCCCGAGAGCGGTATCGTGTTCACCCCAGATCATCAGGGTGGGGGTATCGAGGATTTTGGCTGGGGGGAGTTTGCGGAACGGATTGCGAAAATTGGCACGATACCAATTGATCATGGCGGTGAGGGCTCCAGGCGCCAGAGCGTTGGAGCGGTAAACGTCCAGCACCGCGTCCGAGAATTGGGATTTATTGATGGCCGAACTGCGAAAGGCACGGGCGATCCAGGCGGCGTTTTTGGCGGCGAGCGTGTGTTCGGGCCAGTAGGGAATTTGGAACCAGAAAATATACCAGGATTTGCGCAATTGGCGCAGCGTTTTCAGGCCGCGCGCGAAAAT
Source organism: Acidiphilium sp. 37-60-79 (assembly GCA_002279355.1). Taxonomy (GTDB): domain Bacteria; phylum Pseudomonadota; class Alphaproteobacteria; order Acetobacterales; family Acetobacteraceae; genus Acidiphilium. The sequence continues at coordinate 3,386 of NCBV01000030.1, read as the reverse complement.
GTCCGGGTGGGGCAAGTTCATCACGATGAAGCGATCGACCGGGCGGATATGGTTGAGCACAAAGAACCAACCCAGTGCGCCACCCCAATCATGGCCGATCAGCACGAGCTTGCCGGTTTTGCCCTCAGCGCGGGCGACATCAATCAGGGCGGCGATATCTTTGAGCAGTTCGGAGGCGCGATAGGCGGCAACGCCTTCGGGGCGGGAGCTTTGGCCATAGCCGCGCAGGTCCGGCGCCCAGGCGGTGTAGCCAAGGCTCGCGAGGGCAGGGAGTTGCTCGCGCCACGAGAAGCGCGATTCAGGAAAGCCGTGCAGGCAGATGGCTAGATCGTTTCCGTCGCCCAGGCAGTCGACGGCGAAAGTGAGGCCGTTCGCCGCGATGCGGCGGGTGGTGATCATGGGTTACAGCGGCACGCCGGGCTGCATGATCAGAGTTCGGATGGTTTGCAATGTTTGCACTTTGGCCACTTGGGGGGCGGCGATCAGTTTTTCGGTGATCTCATTTTCATGGGCGGCGTCGCGGGCGAGAAAGCGCATCAGGAAATCGCCACCGCCGCGAATCATGTGGCATTCGCGCACTTCTTCCCAGCTTGCGATCATGCTGGTGAAGCTATCGAGGACGGTTTGGCGCTGACTTTCCAGGCCGATAATGGCGAAGAACTGGATTTGCCAGCCGAGTTTTTGCGGGTCGGTATCGGCATGATAGCCGCGAATGAGGCCGGATTCCTCGAGGCGGCGCACCCGACGCAGGCAAGGGGGCGGCGAAATGCCTGCGCGGCCAGCCAATTCCACATTGGTCATGCGCCCGTCATTTTGCAGCTCGGTCAGGATGCGGCGGTCGATATCGTCAAGTTGGGGGGCGGCATTTCGCATCGTGTTGCCCGGCTGGGCGGGCGGCGCGAAGGAATCGGTCATGGACATCACCGGCGTTGGAGTTCTTGTAATATAATTACATATCAACTCGCGGGGATGAAGCGCAAGGGGTGTTGATCGATTGCAATACTGGTTGGTTGCTCCGCGCGCGGGGTGTTTCTATACCGGCACTGACGCTTTCAACGATTGGGACACCGCAGCATGGCCGCTTATCAGTATGTTTATGTGATGAAAGACCTCACCAAAGCCTTTCCGGGCGGGCGTGAGGTGTTCAAGGGGATCACGCTATCGTTCCTGCCGGGAGTGAAAATCGGTGTGTTGGGGGTGAATGGCGCCGGTAAATCGACCTTGCTAAAAATAATGGCGGGGATCGAAAAGGAATTTGGCGGCGAGGCTTGGGCGGCGGAGGGGGTGCGAGTTGGTTATTTATCGCAGGAACCACATCTCGATGCGGATAAGACGGTCGGCGACAATGTGGCGATGGCGTTCGCCGAGCTGCGGAGCGCGATTGCGCGGTTCAACGCGATTTCCGAAGAATTCGCTGAGCCGATGGATGATGATAAAATGAATGATCTGCTGGCCGAGCAGGCCAGCTTGCAGGAAAAAATCGATGCCGAGGATGGCTGGGACCTCGATCGGCGGATTGATATTGCCTTGGATGCATTGCGCTGCCCGCCTGCTGAAGCGTCCGTCACCAACCTGTCCGGCGGCGAGCGGCGGCGGGTGGCACTCTGCCGGTTGCTGCTGGAAAAGCCCGATCTTTTGCTCCTCGATGAGCCAACCAACCATCTGGACGCGGAATCGGTGGCCTGGCTCGAAAAGACGCTGCAAAACTTCGCCGGCACCGTGATCGTGGTAACCCATGATCGGTATTTTCTTGAAAATGTCACGAACTGGATTCTCGAGCTGGAGCGCGGGCGGGGCTATCCGTTCGAGGGCAATTACACCTCGTGGCTGGAGCAAAAGCAAAAGCGGCTGGCGCAAGAGGAGAAAGAGGAGTCGGCCCGCCAACGTGCGTTGCGCGAGGAGCGCGAATGGATCGGCGCGAGCCCGAAGGCGCGGCAGGCCAAGAGCCAGGCGCGTATTACCCGCTATGAGGACATGCTGGCAAAATCGCAGGAGCAGGTTTCGGGCATTGCCGAGATCGTGATTCCGCCGGGGCCGCGTTTGGGCGGTATTGTCATTGAGGCCAAGGAATTGCGCAAAGGCTATGGCAATAATTTGCTGATCGATGCGCTGAGTTTCAAATTGCCACCGGGCGGGATTGTCGGCGTGATCGGGCCGAACGGTGCGGGTAAAACCACCTTGTTTCGGATGATTACCGGCAAGGAAAAGCCGGATGGCGGGGTGCTCGATGTCGGCGATACGGTGAAGCTTGGGTATGTCGATCAGTCGCGCGATAGTCTGGATGGTGAAAAAACCGTGTGGGAGGAAATTTCGGGCGGCACCGATGTTATTCATTTGGGAAAGCGAACGGTGCAGTCGCGCGCGTATGTCGGCGCGTTCAATTTCAAAGGCTCCGACCAGCAAAAGAAAGTTGGAATTCTCTCGGGTGGTGAGCGCAACCGGGTGCATTTGGCCAAGATGTTGAAGGGCGAGCATAATGTTATTTTGCTCGATGAGCCCACCAATGATTTGGATGTCGATACGCTGCGCGCCTTGGAAGAGGCGTTGATGGAGTTTCCGGGTTGTGCGGTGATCACCTCGCATGATCGGTGGTTCCTCGACCGGCTGGCGACCCATATTTTGGCGTTCGAGGGTGATTCGCATGTGGAATGGTTCGAGGGCAATTTCCAGGATTATGAAGAAGATAAGCGGCGGCGGCTGGGGGCGGATGCAACCGAGCCGCACCGGATCAAATATCGGCCCCTTAGTCGGTAGGATGGGAGCCGGTAGGATGGGTCAATGAATCCGTCCTGGGTCATCAGCACGGCGCGGTTGCGCATGATTCCGGTGGGATGGGCGGATTTGGAGGATTTGGTGGCGTTGAAGACCGATCCTCGGGCGTTTGGGCTGATGTTGGGCGGGGTGCGGACACGTGAGCGGGTGGGCGAGGAATTGGCCGCCGAGGTGAGGGATTGGGGGCGCGACGGTTTCGGCATTTGGGGCGTGCGCGGGTTGCGCTTGGGTGCGTTTTTGGGGATCACCGGCTTGCAAGAGCGCCCGGATGGGTTGGGGGTGGCGCTGCGGTTTGCGTTGTGGCCGGAAGTGCGTGGTGCAGGTTTGGCGCGTGAGGCGGCGGGAGCGGCGCTGCGCTATGGCCATGAGCAGGCGAAATTAGAGCGGATTGTGGCGGTGGCGCGGGCCGATAATTTTGCCTCGCGCATGGTGCTTGGTGCGATTGGTATGGTGGAAGCATCCGACTTTGTGCGCGTGGGCGTGCCGATGTTGGTGTATGAGAGTGTTCGGAATCGCTAGAGTCTGATATTTTCTGATTGATTCATTTTCGGGATTCCGGCGCGGGCTGATTTCTGATTCAAGATGCTGGCTGGGTTGGAGGCCAGCATCTATGT
>NCBV01000087.1 GCA_002279355.1 Acidiphilium sp. 37-60-79 | reverse complement strand
CGCCGCGCTTGAGGCTATGCCCGCCAAAATCCCGGCCTTTGAACCCGGCGGCCTCGGCGCGCTCTTTGACGATGGCAGCGACCGCCCAGGGCGTGATGGACTGCGTGCCGATGCGGGGCAGGGGCGGGGGGTTCCCCAAAACGGCCTTTCTCGCCATCCAGATGCGCCGGAATACCGGGCCGGTGGTGATGTCTGCCGCCTCCAACCAGGCCACCAGCGCGCGCACCGGACAGAGCTCGGTGTGGCCGTAGGGGAGCGGAACGATCACCGCCTCGGTCTGTGACCCCTTGGTCTGGGGTAGGGTCAGACGCATACCGCGTTCGGTCTTCTCCAACTGCTCGACCTGGATTGCCGCCAACTCGGATCGGCGCAGCGCGCCGGCAAAGCCGGTGAGTAACAGGGCGCGATCGCGCAGACCGCGCAGATCATCGTGAATGGGTGCGAGAATTTGGCGGAGGATTCCGGCGGTGGCGGCGACCTTTTTTTTCGGCGCATAACCTTTGCGGGCGGCTTGGCGGCTAATGCCGGCCAGGGTCTCGGACACCGCGACGTCATCGGTCGGCACCGGACAGCCGGCAGCGCGATGCAGATAGCGAATGGCGGCGCGGCGCAGTTTCAGGGTCTCGGGGGTCAGGCCACGGCCGCGCTCGCTGGCCAGGAACGCGGCGACGTCAGCGCCGGTGCCGGGCAGGGGGGAAAGATTTCGGGCTCGGCACCAGGCACACCAGGCGCGCACCGCTGCGCGGTAGGCTCGCCTGGTGTTTTCGGCCTTGGCCATCCTTGCATAGGCCTCCGCCGCTTGGCGCTCGGCCGCCAGCGTCCCATCCAGCACCGGTGCATCGATTTCGACGATGGTATCGAACCAGCGGCTCACGGCGACCGCATCGGCGCCGGTTGGTGCCGGCAAGTGGAGCAAAAGCGCGCGCGCGGCCGTTTCAGGGGGAGCAAAATCCTCGGCTGAGTCATTCATGGTCAAATTTTTCCGCCAAAGGGCGTCGGCACGAGCAGGGCAGGGGGCTCGCGTTCGCCCCCAGCTTTCTCTCCTGCAATCTGCCCTCCTGCAGGAGGGCGGACGGCGCGCCGGTCGAACCGGTCGAACCGGCGCGCATGGGCGGCGCGGAGCGCAAGGCTGGTGGCGGTTGGGGCGGTGTTTAGGCGGAGAGGGGGCATTTTTTCGGCTCTGGCGCAAAAATTCGGGGTGAAATCCGGGTGGAGGAGCAAAACTATAGCGGAGCAAACTACCTTCGACAACTACTCTTATCGGAGATTCTCTCCGTCCCACTCATAGGGCAGGGGCCTCTTATATCATAAAAATGCTTATTTGACGGATCAGGCGCATAAACGTATAGTACCGTTTACCTGATTGCTTTTAAGGAGCAAAAATATGCTTGCGCGTTTTGTGACTTGCTCACCCGCCGCCCCGCTTGCCCGCTGATGGTCCCGTCTGCTTTTGACCGGACGCCGCTCGATAGCTTGACCCGCACCGCCCCGGCCGACCCAATGCTGCTCGCAGCCGCGCTCGCCACCGCCACCGCCGCCATCGCCCGGCTCGATCAGGCACTCGCCAGCCATCCCTTGGCCCAGGCTTTTCTCTACCGCACCCGTCTCGACGCCGTCCGCCAACAAGCCGCCGTCGACGGCCAAATGATCGACCCCTGGCACCTCGCCGCCACCATCGAAGGGCTGCGGCTGCGAATGGATTCTGCGCTCCGCATCATCGATCGCGGCGATATCCTCGAAAAAGCCAGGACCGCGCTGACCCTGCACCAATGGATCGTCGAGCCTGATTTTGATCAGGAGGGCGCGGTGCAACGCGCCGAGGCGATGCTGGCACTTCAGCCGCCATCACTGCCGCCGCTGATCGCCGGCGCGATAGCGCTCCGGAACTGGGTTGAAAGCGGCGAGACCCGCCCGGCCATGCGGTCAGCAATGATCCGCTTTTGGCGCAAACGCTGTCTGCTCCGGCTGCCGGTCCCGCTCACCGTTGCCCGCCTTCCTGCTGGCCATCGAGCGCGAGGCAGCCGACGGCCTCGATCGGCTCATCATGATGGAACGCGCCTGGTTCGAAGCCCGGCACAGCATCGCGGGCCGGCGTCGTGACTCCCATATCACCGCCGCCGTCGATCTGCTGGCCGCCGCCCCCTTGCTCTCGGCGACCACGCTGGCCCGCATTCTCGGGATTGCAGCTAAAAACGCGCTGCGGATCCTCGATGAGCTGCTGGCCTCAGGCACCGTGATCGAGGTGACGCATCGCTCCAAACGCCGGCTGTTCGGGCTGCAGGGTCTCGCGCCGCTGCGCCAAATTGTCCGCCCGCCCTACCGGCCCGATCCGAACCGCGGGCCCGGCCGCCCCCGCCACCAGCTTGAGGACCACGGGCTTGAGGACAATGTCTCCGACATAATCCCCTCCGTCTTGCCGCCCCTCACCCCGATCGAACGCCGCACCTTCGATTATACGGCGCTCGAAGAGGCCATGGCCCATCTCGATGACGTCATCCGCACCTCCCGATTAGCGCTCCGCCCCATCGGTGCAAATTCGCATCCAATGGCGCCCCTGGGCATTGTCAGGTTGACGGCGGCTACGGGTATCCGTAGCGATTTGACATGATCCTAAATCCGGCAGTTGGATTTCCTATGGACCGGAGAGAAGGCTAGATTTTCAACGTTTGGTTGTCGCTCAACCTGGGTTGAATCGGAGTGGT
>NCBV01000086.1 GCA_002279355.1 Acidiphilium sp. 37-60-79 | reverse complement strand
CGGTGGTGGCATTTTGGGGGCGGGGTTTGGCGGAGCGGATTGCGGGCGGCGGGCCGGCATGGTGGCGCGGGCGGTGAAGCGGCAGCCGATGCGATTGACTCGGTTCCAGACCATAGCGAGCAGGCGACCGAACAGGCGGACATCATAGCCATCGGAAGTGATGGCGCGGAGAAGCTGGCGCATGATGCGCGCGAAGCGGATGATTTGGGGTGACGCCATGTACATAAATACTAACATTGCATAAGCGGGCTTGGGTGCGCAAGGAGAATTTTGGGGCGCTTTTGGGTTTTATCAGAGGTTATTGATTTGATAACCAAACGGCATTGGCAAAATGGCTTGCATTGTTGGAAAAGGGGAAGCGGATAATGGCGATACTCAGATCAGGAGACGACGATGCGACGCAAAGATTTAGCGCGGATGGCGGCTGGTTCAATTATGGTGTTGGGTTTGGCTTTGCAGGGGGGATTGCCGGGGGTGGCGCTGGCAGCGGGTAGCGGATCGGGCACGGCGCAACCGATGGCGGGCGGGACGATTTTTATGCCCTCGACGATGGCGCCGGGGAAGCCGGTGCAATTTCAAATGAAAATCGATGCGCAGACGATGGCGATGATTCATGCCGATATGCAGATGCATGACAATAAGATGGCGCAACAAAAGACCATGATGTGCGCGTTGCGGGTGCTGCATCAGCATCGGGGCATGGTTGAGTTGACCTGCATGCCGGGGTGAGCTGGCTGTGCGGCGCTGATTGAGGGGTTTGCGCGATCAACCGGGCTCGGTTTGGGCCTCAAAAGGGACGGATCAATGGCTGAGAAAAAAAGTAAAGCGGCTCCGGCGCGTAGCGGGCAGAATGTGCTGGTGTTGCAGGGTGGGGGGGCGCTCGGCGCGTATCAGGCCGGGGTATATCAGGCGCTGCATGAGGCGGGGGTTGAGATTGATTGGGTGATTGGCACCTCGATTGGTGCGATTACTGCGGCGCTCATTGCGGGGAATGAGCCGGAGCACCGGCTGGAGCGGCTCGCTGAATTTTGGGATCGGGTTGAGTATGCGCTGCCGGTGAATGCGCTGGCATCGACACCGAGTGGCGTGCAGGCGTCTCGGGCGATGACGATGTTGGGCGGGTTGCCCGCGTTTTTCTGGCCGAACCCGATGGCGTTGATGGGGCAGGGCTGGCCGTTGGGCTCGGAGCATGCTGGGTATTATTCGACGGCGCCGCTGCGCAAGACGCTGAGTAACCTTGTGGATTTCGACCGGATCAATCGGCAGCATACGCGAATTTCGGTGGGGGCGGCGAATGTGTGCACCAGCCAAATGCATTATTTTGATAGTCGGGAGCAGGTGTTTTGCGTTGACCATGTGATGGCCTCCGGCGCGTTGCCGCCGGCGTTTCCGCCGGTGCGGGTGGATGGCGAGCTTTATTGGGATGGTGGGATACTCTCCAACACGCCGTTAGAGGCGATTTTTGATGATAATCCGCGCCGCGATGGTTTGATTTTTTCGGTGCATGTGTGGAATCCGGACGGGCCGGAGCCGGTGACGATGCGTGAGGTGTTGAACCGGCAGAAGGATGTGCAATTTGCATGTGATTGCGAATTTGGCGCAGCGTTTGCCGGAGGCTGAACAATTGAGCAACGAGGTGGCGGAGTTGGCGAGCTATGGCTGCACCACGCAGATGCATGTGGTGGCCCTGCTCGCACCGAGCTTGCCGGATGAGGACCATACCAAGGACATTGATTTCAGCGGCGCGAGTATTCGGGCGCGCTGGGAGGCGGGCTATGCGCAGACGCTCACAGCGCTCGAGCAAGCGCCTTGGACGGAACCGGCCGACCCGCTAGAGGGCGTTATTTTGCATCGATTTGCGCCGTCATAGCGAGAGAATGCTGGTTATCACTGTTTCATCATTTTTATTTCCCGGGACCCAATCATGAAGCTTGACGATGTGTTAGCCGTTCCTTCGATGCCGGTGGCCTCGCCCTCTTATCCGCGGGGGCCTTATCGGTTCATTGACCGCGAATATATGATTTTAACCTATTTATCGGACCCCGACGCGATTAGGGAGGCTTTGCCCGAGCCGCTGGAGCCGGATGGGAGCGGGACGGTGCTGTTTGAGGTGATCAGGATGCCGGATTCGGCGGGGTTTGGCGATTACACCGAATCGGGGATTGTGATTCCGGCTTTGCTGCATGGACAGGCGGTGAATTTTACCGCGCAGATGTATTTGGATGATGAGCCGCCGATTGCGGGCGGGAGAGAAATTTGGGGGTTTCCGAAGAAATATGGTGCGCCCTCGCTCGCGGTGGTGCATGACACGCTGACGGGGCGGCTGAACTATGCCGATACGTTAGTGGCGGTGGGGACCATGGGGTATAAGCATCAGAACCTGCTATATGATGTGGATGGGCAGAAGCAGTGCAGCAGTGCGTCGATCATCAAGAAAATGAGCCGCACTCAGGTGAATTTGAAAATCATTCCGGATGTGGATGGCACGCCGGCGATTAGCCAGTTGGTCGGGTATAATTTGAGCGATATTCAAGTGAAAGGCGGCTGGTCGGGCCCGGCGCGGTTGCAGCTTAATGCCCATGTGAACGCGCCGCTGGCCGATTTGCCGGTGCGCCGGGTGCTGGGGGGCTTGCATTTCATTGCGGATTTGACGCTGCCTTATGGGCGGGTGCTGCATGATTATCGGAAGGGTGGGTAGGGGGAGCGCAAAAGTTTAGCGGCGGGCTGAGGCGAATGCGGCGATCACTCTTGGATCAAGCTGATCGTGGTTGTTGCGCAAAAACGCATCGAGCCCGATGATCGCGCTGGTGGTTGTTACCCGCTTGATGATTTGATTGTTGATGGAGATTTCGATCGCGTTGTGGTGCGGGCCTGTTTGCTCGGCGATAGATCGCATGACCCGGAGCGAGATTTGGTGTGTGGTCATGTCGATGATGATGATGGCGGAACCGCCGGTAGAATAGTTGGCCGGATTCGAGGTTGATTGGGTCGTTCATCAAGTTTTTGCTCTGGGATGCATAGCGTGCTGAGTGGTGGGGCGGAAGGTGGGTTGGTGATATTCGCGCTCGTGGGATGAGCGGTCATTGCGCGCCATAGGTGGATTGGATGTTGTCGCGATCTGATCAATTGTATATTGGTAGACTTTGTGTAGGATGTTGAGAACATTATTGATAGCTTGGGTATCTTTCATCATTTAAAAAATAACAATTTAAATCGTTAGAGAACGGTTCTACCCGCAGCGTAATGAGCACGCTTTTTACAAAATGGTGGTCGTGAGCGTCCTGCGCCGCATTGGAAAACGACCCCAACTCGGATACCGCTCTACTCCCAACGAGGAATTTTGGTTGAATTTTAATGCGCAAGCATGTGATATTGATTGACCCGGGTCGATTTGCTATGTAACTCATATTGAAACATTCAATTGGGGGTTCAGATTGTGAATACCAAAAAGCTCTTTTATATTATATCCGAATTTTGGATATTGATTGTATTTTTTGGGAGAGCTGACGCTAGCCAACATCTATCGAAAAAAGTTTTAGTCAAAATATCGAGTCAGGATATTCCGTATAAAGGCGAATCAGGCACATATGAACAGATTTATACCATTAAGCTTCCTTTCGGTCAACTAATAATTCGAACAAATATCGACAATGGAACAATTTTATTTCTAAAAAAGAATGGTAATAAAATACAAAAGTTATATTTTGCAACAATAGCACACAGCTCGGCGCCATCTGTATTTTATGGTCAAAATCTTAATAATAAAAATGAAACGGCAACTATTTTTAAACGTGGCAATGATTATTTTATTCCAGTTGAAGCAAGTCCTGGTGGCGCGTGTAATTATGGAAACGATATTTATATTGTAAAGTGGGCCAAGGGCAGCAATCCTTCAATAAGCCAAATGGCAAAACTGGATAGCAATGGGTGCTTAGAATCGGATTATGTAGGTCGAAAAAAATCTAGTTTAGCCGTTTCTATTTTCAGCGGAGATAGTCTTAAAATCGAAAACTGGCGATATTTCTACATTAAAGGGGATATGCATCGTCATAATTTCTCTCTGTACCAATCTTCACCCGGATACATACCGCTTGTGTCAGCGAAAAGACCTGCTGTCAGAAGTATTATGACGCGATATGGTAATTTAACGCTTGGTCGAAGCAATGTTGTATTGTTAAACGGCACGATTCAAAAATTTCCGGATGACGCTGACTCCTATGAGGGATTTGCGTCCAGGGTCTTTCAAGATGGGGACAAAGATATCGTGGTTGCATTAGCCGAACCGGACATGGCTACTGGCCAGGTTTTTCAGATATTAACAATCAGCCCAACAACAATTAATCTATCTCGATATTTTGGTTCATCTTTTAGTTATATTAGCTACAAATTTTCAGGTAAAAATATTTTTTTGGATGTTGGGAAATATAAATTTGAGCCTCCAGGATTTTCAAATGACCATTTCGAGATAAAAGAAGGTGGATTAATCGGCCTTGACACACAACCAGATACTGTTGTTTCGGAAAATCTACCCGTAAATATCAGCATCATTTCTAACACATGGTATACTTTGACAAACTCCAATGAGTGTATAATTGCTCCATATAGTCCCGCTGATCTAATCAAACGTGATAGGATTAATGCTCTTCAGGATAATGTTCGAATACTCTCGTCCGGTAAGGGAGGGTTACCAATTGTCGTTCAAGTCGCGGAGCCTACGTCCGGGGATCTTGAGATAATGACAATGTTTTTTCGGGGTTATGGACCCTGCGTTCAGTACAGGAAAATGCAGGCTGCTCAAATTAAAGAGCTTCAGTAGACTATTTTTCGATTTGATCTCGCAGTGATTTGGGCTTAGGTGCCGCGTTGCCATTGAGCTGTCTTCCACCTGTCGGCGCTGCCTCTGCCCCTTCTCGCCGAAGAACAATTCGATTTTTGACGCGGAACGTGAGTTTATAACCGACCCTGAAAGGTCAAAATGTCCGTTCAAGTCGATACGTCATTATTTCTTGATAATCGACGACGCTCAGAGGTCGGTTCGGTGTGATCTCGTTTAAGGATGGATCGCCACGCTGCGCTCGCGATGACGGCGGCGAGGCGGTATGGGAGCGAAAGTTCTTTGCTCCTTTCTTTCAAGAAAGGAGTTTTGCTCTTTTTGGCTTCCTCTTTGCTGCGCGGTGTCGGCTGAGCTGTTGGGTTGTGCGCATGGTTTTTCGATCATCAGATTTGGCTGAGGATGGTTAAATTCGCTGCCCAGGGCAATCGCCTTTGGGGGTGGTTGAGATGGATCGCCACGCTGCGCTCGCGATGACGCTGACGTGGCGATGGGGGCGGGAGTGGTTAAGCGGTTTCTTTGTAGAGTTCGCGGCCGATGAGCATGCGGCGGATTTCGGAGGTTCCGGCGCCGATTTCGTAGAGTTTGGCGTCGCGCAGCAGGCGGCCGGT
>NCBV01000059.1 GCA_002279355.1 Acidiphilium sp. 37-60-79 | reverse complement strand
GGCCCCGATATAATCGGCATGGCGCACCGTCGGCGCGATGCCAAGCGATGCGCATAAATAGGCGGCCGAAATTTCGGCGATGAGCTCCTCAAACGCATATTTCTTCGAGCCGAACGAGCCAGTCAGATCGCGGTTCAGGCGCGAGGGATGGCCGCTAGCATGGCTGATTTCATGAAGGGCGGTCCGATGCCAGTTGATCGGCTCGAAATAGGCTTGCGGCGGCGGCACCCGCACGAAATCATGGCGAGGATCGTAGAAGGCTCGCTCACCGCCGATCCGGAAATCCACGCCGGTTGCCCGGATCAACGCCTCCGCCTGCGGCAGAACGAGATCGGTTTCGACCGGTGGCGCCGTTGCGGTTATTTGATCCGGCAGCCCCTCACACTGCGCGGTGTTAAACACCGTGAAGCGTTTCAAGAACGGGATGGCTTGCGCTTCCTCGCCAACTTCCGCCGCGCGGCGGCGTTCATCGTCCGGTGTGAATCGGTCAGCATAAACAACAATTGTGCCGCGCTCACCCTTGCGCACATGGCCACCGAGCGAGAGCGCTTGACGAAAGGTCAGCCAGCTCTGGTCGGCAAAGCTGTGCTCGATAACAGCACCCCAGAGAATCAACACATTGATCCCGGTGTAGCAACGTTGGGTCGAGGCATTTCTGGGCATGGATAGCGGGGCTTTTGCAGCAGTCGTCCCCCAGGGCTGGACCCATGGAGCCCGGCCAGCCTCCAACTCAGCGATGATTTTGTCAGTGATTTCGGTATAGAGCCCCGCCCGGTCCTGACCGGTGCGGGCGCGTTCGGTATATCGGGACATCGCACATCTCCGCGACGAGCGCCGCGAGCCTCTCTCGCGACATCGAACCCGTCACGGAAAAGCCGATCTGCACTCTCACTCTTGGGCGTTGCGTGATCTCCCCGCAGAAGGGGTTGGACGAGACGGCGACCGGCTCGTCCAAATTGGAAGACTTTGCCCTCCCACAGAACTTGTGATGAACCCAATGCCCTAGTTTAGAAGTGCAGAGGAGTTGTCATCTGCCGACGCCATCAGAAAGCGCCCAACGGACCCGCGCTATGGATCTTCTGACAGCTCGGGCAATGCTCCGCATTAGGGATTTCGTGGCCGAAGGCATCGGACCTGAGACGCTGGCGTGTCTTGTCCGGGAAGATGCAGTCGCGCGCCCAGCACGCGGGCTTTATCAGCTCCCTGATGCGCAGGTCGAAGCCGAACGTACGCTTGCCGAAGCAGCAGCGCTGGTTCCGAAGGGCATCGTCTGGCTAGAATCGGGTTTCAATACCACGAGCTGACGCTCCAAATGCCTGCCAAGGGGTAGATGCCGATCAAGCGAACCCCGTGGCGGCCGAAGATTGACCATCCGCGCATCCGGTTCGTGCGCTTCAACCGCGATTCTTTGATGAACGGTGTCGACTGAATGCCGATATTGAATTGGAGTGATGAACGCAGTATTCTTACTCAGCGAGGTAAGAAAAGGTTTTTGCCATGAGGATCACGACAAAGGGTCAGGTCACCATCCCGCAGGAGGTCCGAGAACGCGCGGGCCTAATGCCTGGAACTGACGTTGAATTCAAGATTGAGGCCGGCGTCGTCCGACTGGTCAAGTCGGCGTCGGGCGGCGCTCGCCAGACCAGGGGGCGAAAGCTGATTGAAGGCCTGCGCGGACGCGGCGACTTCAAGATGACCACGGATGAGATCGTCGCGCTAATGCGAGGGCCCTCGGCGGACGACGGCTGAGTTGACCGACCATGATTCTCGTCGACTCCAACGTCATCATTGATGTCCTGACCAAGGACACATCCTGGCAGGCTTGGTCAGAGGCTGCGCTCAGCGATGCCGCCAATCGTGACGACGTCGCGATCAATCCCATTATCTATGCCGAGATTGCCTCCGGTTTCGCTACGATTGGCGATCTTGATCGATGCCTCGGCGCCGACGCGTTCCGAAGACTGGCGTTGCCTTATGAGGCCGGATTTGTCGCCGGCCGGGCCTTCGTGGAATACCGTCGGCGCGGCGGCGTTCGGACCTCGCCGCTTCCGGATTTCTATATCGGCGCACACGCGGCTGTCTCGGGCATGAGCTTGTTAACGCGTGACGCTCGTCGGTACGCAGGCTACTTTCCGAAAGTGCAGCTGATTTCGCCAACATGAGGCCATCAGTGAACTGAGTAGATCCGGTTCGAATGGATTGCAGAGGTTTTTGTAACATTCTGATCGAATTGAGTAATTCAGGGTCTTGACGGTATTTTTTGTTCGGCCGTTCTTACCGCAGGTGATTTCGGTCAGAGCCAAACGAAGAGGCGAATTGGAGACCTCTGCCGATAGACTGCGATAGTACGAATTTTGTAGCTTTGGAATTTCCCAATGAAATCAGAAAGCCGAATTTTTGAACGTAAGGCTGACGGGAAAAGCGAATTGGAGCGTCCGGTTTTCTTAATAAAAACCGAATATTATCTGTCATGTGAATAATTGAGTGGGCGATGTATTCCGCCGCCATGGGGGCGGCGTTGGCGCAGCATGATGCAGTGCTGCGCGCGGTGATGAGCGCGGCGGCCGGTGCAGTGTTTCAGGCGACCGGCAATGGGGGTTATGCTGTGTTTGCCTCGGTGGCGGCGACACTGGAGGCGGCGGAGCTGCTGCAGATCCGGCTGGGCGACGAAGCTTTTTCGGCGGTGGATGGGCTAAAACTTCGCATGGGCGCGCATTCTGACCCGGCTGGATTCCGTGATGACGATTATTTTGGCCCGTTTTTTGCCGACGCGATTAAGGACCACCGCCATGATATCATCGGGTGGACGCTGCGTCGCAGCCAGTTGACATAATGTCGACATTTCCACATCATCATTTTCGATGAGGATTAGGTATTGAGGAAACCAATCGAGGAATGGCAGAGCTCTATAAATTTCTTCATACACCAAACTTAGAAGATCCAGACGACGTCGAAGGTTATTAGGTTTATCGGATCGCCCAATCTTGGCAATTCAGAACAAAAGAATTCGAAAAGTCTTGTAGAAAAACGGGGGAAACAACGTGGGTAAATTGAATAAAAATGCGAACAGCGCAAAGATTACCAAAGCGATGTGGTTTCTTGTTGTCTTGGCTGCGATGGGAGGATTTCTCGATTCGTACGATCTTATATCGATCGGCGCCGCAACATTCATCGCCAGTTCATACCATGAGTTAGTAGTAACGTCCACCGACATCGCGTGGGCGAATTCAGCCGCTTTTGGCGGAGCGATTTTTGCCGCCTTGGCCGCAGGAGCCTACAGTGACAGGGTTGGCCGACGCACACTTTTCATCCTTGATCTATTGCTATTTGTTATTGCTGCTCCTCTTCAGGCCTTAGTTACAAACATCCAGCAACTCATTGTGCTCCGATTATTGATCGGTGTAGCAATCGGAATTGATATTCCAGTCGCTTGGACCCTGATTTGTGAGACCGCGCCGTCCCAGCAGCGCGGGAAGCTTGTGTCAATGATGTTCACATTTTGGGCAGTTGGTGGGCTAATTTCATTTCTTGTGGCCATTGCGCTTCTGCCGCTTGGCGCAATCTCTTGGCGCATTCTCTTGGCATCTGGTGCCATACCAGCGATTGTCGTCTTTTTGCTCCGCCGCAACGTACCAGAAAGTCCGCGTTGGCTGTCCAGCCAAGGGCGTGACCAAGAGGCAAGACTGGCAACATCGGCACTTCAGGGCGACGTGACAGACTATCAAATTGCCCCCACCGAGAAAATTAGCAACCCAAAGAAATCATCCTACGCCGAGTTGTTTACAACCTATTGGCGAACGGCATTGTTTGAAGGTGTGTTCATGTTCGTATTCGCGGCGACTGGGCTATTGCTTTCTATCTATCCAGCGAGAATTTTTGCCCAGCTCGGACTGGCTGGGTTCAAAAATTCGCTGTATATAGGGGCATTCAGCTGGTTAATCATTTTGCTTGGTATGATGAGTTGCGCCTTTCTTGTAGATCGCGTTGGTCGAAGGCCACTAAGCTATATCGGTAGCTTAGGGGTAGCCATTGCATTATTTTTGCTGACTAAAGTGCCTGCCAATAATTTCCCTATGTTTTTTGGTGCTTTCTTTCTGTTTGCGTATCTTGCGGTCCTAGGAGGTTGGGGACCTGCGTGGGTGTACCAGACAGAAATTTTTCCGACGGCCATTAGGGCGACAGGCGCCGGTTTTGCAGGTTCGATGAATCGCGTTGGCGCTGCGGTAGCAGCATTCGGGGTTCCTGTCTTTATGGCAAGATATGGGTTTAACAGCCTTTTATATCTATTCATTGTTGCGAACTTGGTGCTTTTTCTGGTGCTGGTGGTGTTCGGCTTCGAAACAAAGGGCAAGAGTTTGGAAGAGATCGAATCGCTAGCGCGGGGGCGATCAAAAAATTAACAATAGGTCAACAAAATGAGTGGAGGTAGAGCTGATACAGCGTCGGTGGACCATACGGGACACTTCATTGCGTTCCCAGAAATGCCTCATGCCGCTTATGATCGGGTCGTCGAAACTGCACCATCACCGTCGATCGCGCCTAACCCATGTTCATTGCTTTATCATGGCGAGATCTCCGCCATAGGTTGAATAAATTGAGACCGCCGTCCAGTTCGTTGCAACATATCCATCCGGTCTGACTTTCGATTACCCATAACCTGCTTGCCTAACGACACCCCGAATCTCTCGGTCAAAGCAGCCAAAATTATCCTCGTTCACCGAACTGCCACCGATTCGGTGCCAAACAAAGATTCACAAAAGATTTGCGTCGGGTCATGGCCTATGGTTCAGTAATCCAGATTTTGTGGACAATTGAACGCCGCCTCGGATGGATAGGTTGCAACGGGCATCGAATCGGTGTTATGAATTAAGATCATAAAGAAATGTTGACATCATTCTCGCCAACTACACTAAATCCAACATTGGCAGTTCAAATTGCCGATCAGATCGGCGCGGCCATAATTGAAGAACAATTCACCCCTGGTGAACGAATTCATGAAGTTAAGCTTGCCAATATGTTCAATGTAAGCCGTTCAACCGTACGAGATGCATTGCGCATATTGGAAAGCAGAGGTTTGATAAGCATGACACCGCAACGCGGTGCTCGCGTTAGGTTACTTTCCATCCAAGAGCTTCATAATCTCTTTGAAATCCGAGCAGTTTTGCTCGCGCTTGCCTCTAGACGGGCTGCAGGCAATTATCAGTTGACCGATGATCCGCTCCTAAAGGCCGCGCTCGCCGAACTTAAACAATCAATGAGTGATTCAACTGCCTACTCCCGAGCCAGCGCAGCTATGGTATCCCAGGTTTCCCTATTGTCGGGTAGCGAGCAACTTACAGAGATGATTGCCAGCTTCGCGCAACGGATTGGTCGTTATGCTCGACTGGGGCTTGTAACTCAGAAACGTCGCGAGCAATCATTTGCCAATTGGAAGACTCTCGTCGCGGCCATAAGGGAACGTGACCAAGATCTGGCTGAAGCCACACATCGCCGGTTGGCACAAGAAAATCGAGAGGCAGCAATGACGGAAATTGAGATGCGGGCACGCGTTTCGGTCAGTAGCGGACGCCCGAAAACGCATGCACGCAAACCCTAAAAATTGACCTAAACAGCCTCCTATTCGAGGGCAGATCCCTTAGTTTCACGACCGAATATTATCATCGCGCAGGTCGCAATTATAGCGTCGAGGCAGAAAATTAACATGGCGAACTGAAGTCCGCCAAATTTGAGCATGAGTGGAAACAGTAAAATTCCAGTAATGGCGCCTAACCGCCCAAGGCTGGCGGCCATTCCAGTGCCGAAGGAACGAATGTCCGTCGGAAACACTTCGGGAGCAACCACTCCAACGAGGCCGGCTGGGCCGATCCACACAACGAGTTGGAACAGACTAAACAGAATCAGCAAGACCGAAAAAATTCGCGAGTGGCTCGCAACAGCCAAACCTAAATCGATAATTGCAAGTAAGGCAAACCCCATCGTTGCGAGAAATTTCCTTCCAACTTTTTCAACCGAGAGGAACATTATGATTGAGCCGGCTATGGCGAACAATGAAACGATTGCGCCGCCCAACAACGATCGCTCGGCGGTAAATCCAAGTGTTTTCAATATATACGGCGTAAAGTAACCAACACCATAAGTATTGAACGTCACGCAGAACCACATAAAAAATATATAAAGGGTTCCAAAGCTCTGTTTCTTTGATCGAAAAAGTGAATTAAGATTTACCGACTTCTTCGATTCAACGACTACATTAAGATTTTGCCCGCTACCTGAGACCGCAGCGTCCATAGCGTCTCGTGCTTCGTCCAGCCTTCCTTGACGCACCAACCAGCGGGGCGATTCGGGAATACTGCTCCGACCATACAGCACTATAATTGACGGAATCACGGAAATACCAAACAGTACGCGCCACGTCTCCTGATGCAAAATAGGATTTAGCGCAAAGCTTAGAAAATATGCTGACGCGCTGGCAACGGTCCACATAACCCATGTGCTGGCATTGAGTTTTCCACGCGATTTCCGAGGTGCAAACTCAGCAATGATCGTAAAACTAAGGGCTTGGTCAGCACCTATTGCAAAACCAAGACCAATTCTTGCGACAACTAGCATAGCAAAAGACGTCGAGAATGCACTAACTAGCGCAAAAATTGCATAAAGTGTGATGTCCGTCAGGAACATAAACTTACGTCCAAATCGATCAGCTAAGTAGCCGACACATACCGCACCCGCAATTGTGCCGACATATGTTGATGTGGCAATGAGACCAATTTGTGCAGGCCGAAGGTGAAAATATGGAACTAAAAAAATAAGTGCGGAGGCAATATTGGTGAAGTCATAACCTTCAAGAAATACGCCCATCCCCGAAAGTGCCGCGCGACAAACAACGTGAGAATGCGCGTCAATCAACGTGAGAATCTGGGGTGGGGGCTGTGAGGGCGTAGCCCGAGCAGGCCCCACCCCAGAAC
>NCBV01000085.1 GCA_002279355.1 Acidiphilium sp. 37-60-79 | reverse complement strand
CGCGATATCGGAAATACCGCTTCGCGACCGCCGATGCTCGCGAGAGCGGCCGACATATCGGCCAGGCGATGGGCAATGAGATGGACGACCTCACCCTCCCGCTGGACCTGACCGTAAACCGCGATCATGCCGGAGGACAGAATGATGCGCCGCTGTTTTTCGTAGAGATTTGGCCAGATGACGAGATTCGCGATGCCGGTTTCATCTTCGATGGTGATGAACATGACGCCCTTGGCCGAACCGGGCCGCTGGCGGACCAGTACGATCCCGGCGGTTTCCAAGAATTTGCCGTCGCGCGCGGACATGAGTTGGTCACAGGGGATGATTTTCTGGTGCCGTAATTCGTCGCGCAGGTAGGCTACCGGGTGAGAGCGCAGGGATAGGCCCAGATGGGTGTAATCCTCGACCACCTCGCCACCCCCGGTCAGTGGTTTCAAGGCAACGACCGGTTCCTGGAGTTCCGAAACCGGCTGATCGGAGCGATTGGCGACGGCTGCGAACAAAGGCAACGCCTCGTCGCGCAATGCCTTGATCGCCCAAAGCGCATCGCGCCGCGCGAGTTTCAACGATGGCAGAAACGCATCCGCCTCGGCCATCTGCACCAGCGCAGCCGTCGGGATGCCGGCGCGGCGCCAGAGATCATCGACAGAGGTGAAGGGGTGGTTGGCGCGGGCGGCGATCAGTGTTGCAACGTGACAATTGGCGATCCCCTTCACCATGCGCAGGCCCAGACGGACGGCAAACCGGCTTTCGTCATGGGCGGGCTCCAGCGTGCAGTCCCAGCGGGAGGCATTGACGCAGACCGGTCTGATCTCGACACCATGGTCTCGCGCATCGCGCACAATCTGCGCTGGCGCGTAGAAGCCCATCGGCTGGGCGTTCAGCAGGGCAGCGC
The DNA here is from genome assembly GCA_002279355.1 of Acidiphilium sp. 37-60-79. Taxonomy (GTDB): domain Bacteria; phylum Pseudomonadota; class Alphaproteobacteria; order Acetobacterales; family Acetobacteraceae; genus Acidiphilium. The sequence continues at coordinate 1,312 of NCBV01000085.1, read as the reverse complement.
AGAACACGTCCGGGTGGTGGCATTTCAGCCAGGAGGATGCATAGGCGATCAATGCGAAGGAGGCTGCGTGGGATTCCGGGAAACCGTAGCTGCCGAAGCCTTCGAGTTGCGAGAAGGTGCGCTCGGCAAATGCCTGTTCGTAGCCGTTGGCGACCATGCCGCTCACCAGCTTGTCGCGGAAATGCGAAACACCGCCAGTGAATTTGAACGTCGCCATCGAGCGGCGGAGCTGATCCGCCTCGGTCGCGGTGAAGCCGGCGCACTCGATCGCCACGCGCATCGCCTGTTCCTGAAACAGCGGCACGCCGAGGGTTTTGCCGAGCACTCTTTCAAGCTCCGGCTTGGGATAGACCACCGCCTCCTTACCCTCGCGCCGGCGCAGATACGGATGCACCATGTCGCCCTGGATCGGCCCGGGTCGGACGATCGCGACTTCGATGACCAGGTCGTAGAAGGTGCGCGGCTTCATCCGCGGCAGCATCACCATCTGCGCGCGGCTTTCGATCTGGAACGTTCCCAGCGTATCGGCGCGGCGGATCATCGCATAGGTACGCGGATCTTCGGCGGGAATGGTGGCGAGGTCGAGTTCGATTCCCTTGTGCTGTGCGAGCAGGTCGAACCCGCGCTTCATGCAAGAAAGCATGCCCAAGGCAAGGCAATCGACCTTCATGAATTTCAGCGCGTCGATATCGTCCTTGTCCCACTCGATGATCTGTCGGTTGTCCATCGCAGCGGGTTCGATCGGGACCAACTCATCGAGCCGGTCGCGGGTCAGCACGAAGCCGCCGGGATGCTGCGAAAGGTGGCGCGGCGTGCCGATCAATTCCCGCGCCAGATCGATCGCCAGTTTCAGGCGACGGTCTTCGAGGTTGAGGTTCAGTTCCGCGGTGTGTTTGGGTTCGATGCCGTCTTCCGACCAACCCCAGACTTGGGCGTTCAGTGCGGTGATGAGGTCTTCCGGCAGGCCGAGCGCCTTACCGACGTCGCGCAGCGCCCCTTTGGTCCGGTAACGGATCACGGTGGAGCAGAGGGCTGCGTGATCGCGGCCATAGGTGTCGAACACCCATTGCATGACGGTCTCTCGGCGTTCGTGCTCGAAATCTACATCGATATCGGGCGGTTCGCGCCGTTCCTCGGAGATGAACCGTTCGAACAGCAGGTCGTTGCGCTCCGGATCGATCGAGGTGATGCCGAGCACGAAGCAGACCGCGCTATTGGCCGCCGAGCCGCGCCCCTGGCAGAGAATGCCCTGGCTGCGGGCGAAGCGGACGATTGAATTCACCGTCAGGAAATACGGCGCGTAGTCGAGCGT
>NCBV01000002.1 GCA_002279355.1 Acidiphilium sp. 37-60-79 | reverse complement strand
GGAAAACTTTATCTTATTCACGTAGGCTGGGATATAGCCGACGTCTACCTAAATGGCAGTAATATTTCGGAGCTCGATTCCAAGAAGACAATTCAATTCCTCGAACGCGTCAATGGATCGGCTCTAATCGGACCAAACTACGACATTAATTTTCTGAGATTGGGAATTTGTATCGTAGGAATTTATGATGCCAAGGGATACCGCGACAAAACGGATCGTGAGGCTCTCTGGGATGGGTTTATCGCCATCTTTAACAAGGAAGGGTTTTCTGGGCACCTGGAAGGAGACACTCACAAGATGAAACCTGTTACGTTCTTGAACGACTGACTCCAGGGAATGGCGACGGGGGTTGAATCAGCGCCTAATCGAAATTCAAGAGTTGCGGAAGCCCAGTGCCTTGCGCGCATAATCTTGAGCCGGTTGCTGTGTTACCGCCCCCGCCCGAGCGCATCGGCGGCGACCGCCAGCGGCAGAACGAGCGACAGCGGCGCATCCTCCAAACGGAGGGCGCCATAGGATTCATACCAGTTGGCGGCGCGGTCGCTTTTGGCATCAATCAGCAGGGCAACGCCGCCGACATGCTGCGCAACGTGGATGCACGTCGATAACAATAAGTGCAATCACGGGATGCTCACGATTCCAAAGTGATTGTTGGCTCGTGATGAATCGGAAAATTCATCGAGCGTGCGATAAAGCACATCTCTTGAGCACGATGGTGAAGAGAACGCGCAACAGCCTCGTCTGATTTCGCCGAGATCGTGATGCGGGGGCGGAGGGTAACGGAGGTAAACTGACCCGCACCACTGGATTCCTCGATCATGACGCCTTTCGCGTCATCCTCGTAGGACGTGACGACAATACCAGCCTGTGAACAAAGCCCTAGATACCAGAGCTTATGACAAGCCGAGAGTGACGCGACCAGAAGTTCTTCCGGGTTCCATCGCGCCGGATCGCCACGAAACGCCGGATCAGCCGAGCCTTTGATCTTTGGCTTTCCCGTCGCAGCGATTTCGTGGTTACGCTCGTAACCTCGATAGTCGGATGTGCCTGTCCCCATATTTCCAGTCCAGACCGTCCGGATCGCGTAGTGATGCTGTTTTTCCATGCCATTTTATCCCGTCAAACTACCGGCTGAGCCTCACTGGCCTCTTTAAATAATCTTGCCAACCGCTAGTAACAACCAGCGGTCGAACTTGTCGCATATCTTAGGATAAACGCGACGATCGGGGCGGTCTGGGCATCAGAAAAATGATTTTTAGTCCGATATATCAATATGTTGCGGCTCTCAAATGCGATAACCGACCGTATTCCCCTGCCCTGCCCTTTTATTTTTCTCTGCAAAATTGCGGGGTGCGCGAAAATGCCGACCGCTTTTGAGGGCGGCCGGCGGGGGAGCAAAATTATTCCATGAACCAGCCGTGGCTGACGACCAGGGATTGGCCGGTGAGGGCGTTGGTGGGGAAGCCGGCGAAGTAGAGGACGGCGGAGGCGACGTCGTCGACGGTGGTGAATTCGCCATCGACGGTTTCTTTGAGCATGACGTTGCGGATTACTTCGTCTTCGGTGATGCCGAGTTCTTTGGCTTGTTCGGGGATTTGTTTTTCAACCAGCGGGGTGCGCACGAAGCCGGGGCAGACTACGTTGGAGCGCACGCCGTGTTCGGCGCCTTCTTTGGCGAGGACTTTGCTGAGGCCGATCAGCCCGTGCTTGGCGGTGACGTAGGGGGCTTTGAGTTTCGAGGCTTCTTTGGAGTGGACGGAGCCGATATAGACCACGGAGCCGCTTTTTTGGGCGTACATATATTTCAGGCAGGCGCGGGTGGTGAGGAAGGCGCCGTCCAGATGGATCGCGAGGAGTTTTTTCCAGTCGGCGAAGGGGAAATCGACCAAGGGTTTGACGATTTGGATGCCGGCGTTGCTGACCAGCACGTCGATGCGGCCAAATTTTTTGAAGGCGGCGTCGACGCCATCTTGGACTTGTTGTTCGTTCGACACGTCCATGGCGATGGCGAAGGCTTCGGGGCCGAATTTGGCGATTTCGGCGGCGGTGGCTTGGGCGGCCTCGAGATTGAGGTCGGCGATGACGGCGTGACCGCCTTCGCGGGCGAATTGTTCGGCGATGGCGCGGCCGATGCCGCTGGCGGCGCCGGTGATGATGCCGACTTTTCCGTCAAAACGAGCCATGGAATGATCCTTTCGAGTTGGAGGGTTTAGGCGAGATAATCGTGGACGACTTCACCGAGGCCGAGCGTGAGATCGGCGATGATGTGGGTGGCGGAGACGATTTCGCGCACGGGCAGATCAGCGACCGGGGCGAGAGCGTGGGGGTAGAGGCCGAGGGCGCCGGGGCCGGTCCAAGCACCTTTGAGGGTGATGTCGGTGAGGAAATAGCGGACCAGCTCGCAGATCCGGGGCGAGCCATCGACATGGGGGATGATTTTCAGCAGGAAGCTGGGTTCGCGCAGGGCGTTGAGCACGGTGTCGTGGTCGAGGGTGCGGTGTTTATAGCCCATGGTGCCGGTGGCGACGCGGATTTTGCCGTAATCGAGGGTGCCGACCAGCGTGTCGATTTCGACGTCGAGGACGGGGTTGGCGAGTTTTTTTGGGAAGCCCCAGAGTTCGCGCCCGCCGGCGATGGGCGGGTGGTCGTTCAGGTACATCGAGTGGACGTAGCCGCCTTTTTGGCCGTTATAGGTGACCGGGATGACTTGGCCGGATTCGGTATAATCGCCGAAGCCGGTGCTGTCGGGCATGCGGATGAATTCGTATTTCACCACATCATCGGCGAGTTCGAGCGGGGCGGGGATGATTTTTTCGAGAGCGGCGCGGTCGGTGCGGTAGGTGATGATCAGAAACTCGCGATTGACGAAGCGGTAGGGCCCCATCGGGAAGGCGGGGCTGGTGAGGGGCATGGCGAAGGCGGTGTTTTTCACCGTTTTGGCGTCCATTGGAAAGCTCCGTTGGTTATTCGGTGGGTTTGGTAATGTCGAAGGTGCGCATGCCGATGCCGGGCGGGTATGGGGCGCGCCAAGGGGCGGCGTGCAGGGCGCGTTCGGCGTCTTGCAGGCCATCGGCCCAGCGTTGTTCGGCGGTCACGCGGTCGAATTGGAAGTCTTTTTGCGAGCCTTGCGGGTGTTCGGGGCGGTAGATCAGGTGCACCACGTCGATTTGTGCGGGGCAGGCTAATTCGTGCAGGAAGGCGGCGACCGGGTCGGCGTGCAGATCGACGGGCAGGCGTTCGATGAAGGCGCTGACCTGACAGCGCAAATCCTGGCGGCGTTTTTCGGCATCGGTGCTGGAGCGGGTGCGGCTGGAATAGCGGATGTCCTTGTCGCGTTCGGCGACTTCATCGAGGGTGGTGGGCATGGGGCCGCGGGCGGGGAATAGATCGATCTGAAACACGAGGCTGTGCTGACGCGGGTGGGTGCTCATCATGTATTCGAGCGGGGTGTTGGAGACGAGGCCGCCATCCCAATAGGCCTCACCATCGATTTCCACGGGTGGGAAGCCGGGCGGCAGGGCGCCGCTGGCCATGATGTGATCGGCGGTGATTTTTTGGGTTTTGCTGTCGAAATATATCATGTTGCCGGTGCGGATTTGCACGGCGCCGACCGATAGGCGGGTGGCGCCGCTATTGATCCGGTCGAAATCGACCAATTCTTCGAGCGTGGTGCGCAATTGGCTGGTGTCGTAAAAGCTGAGCGGGGTCGGTTTGGTGAAGAAATCAAACGGGGCGCGGGGGCGGAAGAAGCCGGGTTGGCCGAACATGACCGCGTTCACCGCGCCGAGTTTTTGTTCGATGTCCGCGAAGAAAGGGGCGTTCAGCGGGGTCAAGCTTGCGGGCGGGGCGGTGATGCGGGCCCAGAATTCGCGCAGGCGGCTCAAACGATGTTCAGGGGCGTTGCCCGCGATCAGGCTGGCATTGATCGCGCCGATGGATACGCCGATCACCCAATCGGGGGTGTAATGATGATGGCTGAGGGCTTCGTAAGCACCGGCTTGGTAAGCGCCGAGGGCGCCGCCGCCTTGCAGGAGCAAAACATTGCGCAGCGGATCATCGACGGTGGCGCGGTTGGCTGGGTTGGTTATGGGTTTAGGCTTAGCGGCCATGGCAGGAAACCTCGCAGCGGGTGAAATTACCGAGATAATGAAAATCGGGTTTTGCGAGGTGGGCGCGTGCGGGTCAAGTTATGGCGCGATACCTTGGGTAAACTTATTGCGTTCGGTGGCGTTTCTGTCATCTATCATTCTGATTTATAATGTTTTATTTTATGGTGACGGATATGTGACATCGCGCTCGATGGTTAGAAATGGGTCCAGCCGATGCGGTCTGGCAGGGTGAGCGGCGGGTCATCGAGCAGGGCGATGCGAGGTGTGCCGGGGGCGAAATGACCGATGCGGGTGATCGGGATGGGGGCGCAGGCTTGGCGGAGTGCGGCCTCATGGTCGGGAGGGGCGGCGAGGATCAGTTCGTAATCATCGCCGCCGGTGAGGCGGGGCATCAGCCAGTCCGGGCCGAGTTGGCTGGCGTCCGGTGAGGCGGGGACGGCGCGGGCGTGTAGGTGGGCGGTGAGATTGGATTGGCGGCAGAGATGCGTGAGGTCTTGGAGGAGGCCATCGGATATATCGATCGCGGCATGAACCAGGGCGTGGATGGGCAGGTTCAGGCGCGGTTCGGGCAGGAGGCGGCGGGTGCGAAAAAAGCCGGTCGGGTCCGGACAATCGCCACGGGCGGCGGCGAGGCCTAAGGCGGCGTCACCGATGGTGCCGGTGACGAAAATGGCGTCGCCGCTCTGCGCGCCGCTGCGGCGGAGCACGCTGCCGGGTTGGATGGTGCCAATCATGGTGACGCTGAAGGCGAGCGGGCCGGGGGTGGCGGTGCTGTCACCGCCGATCAATGTGACATGGTAGCGGGCTTGATCCTCGGCGAGGCCTTGGGCGAATTGGGCGAGCCAGGGTTCGGGCGTGTCGGCGCGCAACGCGGTGGTGAGCAGATAATGCAGCGGGGTGGCCCCCATCGCTGCGAGGTCGGAGAGGTTGCGGCGGAGCAGTTTGCGGGCGATCAGGTCGGGCGGGTCATCGGCGAGGAAATGCACGCCTTCAAGCATTTGATCGACGGTGATGATCTGGTCGCGGGCGGGATCGGGGCGCAGGCAGGCGGCGTCATCGTTGAGGCCGAGGCTGGGGGCGGCGGCGAGGGGCACAAAATAGCGGGCGATCCGGTCGAATTCGCCGATCATGATGTCAGGCTGCGGAGGGAGACGGGAAATCGGCGGGGCGCAGGGTGCGGGCGATGCGATCGAGCAAGGCGTTGGCGAGTTGCACCGCGTCATCCGCGAAAAAGCCGTGCGCGATGTCGAGATATTCGTTGATCACCACGCGGGCGGGCGGGCCATCGCTCATCCAGAGTTCGGCGGCGGCGGCGCGCAGCAGGGCGCGCAGCACCGGGTCGAGCCGGGGCATGGGCCAGGATTCGGGGAGCAGATTGACGATCAGCGGGTCGATTTGGTCTTGCTGGGTGGTGACCAGACGCACAATGCGCGCAAAGAGCGGGGCGTTGGCGTCCGGGCTGAGCCCGTCTTCGATGCTCAGCGCGATGGTGCTGGTGGCCGGGAGCGGATGTTTGGTCAGGCGGTGACGGACGAACTGGTCGATCACGGTTTCGGCGGTTTCGTTGGTTTGTTCGCCTTGGTACAAAGCCTGGATGGCGGCGACGCGCGCCAGGGTGCGCGGGCGTTCGGTGGACATGATTATGCGGCTCCGAGCTCGCGGGCGATGGCGATTTGGCGCAGGCAGGCGATGGCGGCTTCGGCGCCTTTATTGGGGCCGGTTTCGGCACTGCGCGCTTCGGCTTGGGCGATGGTATCGACGGTGAGCAGGGCCGTGCCCAAGGCGAGGGCGAATTGGGTGCTGACCTGCATCAGCCCGGTCATCGCGGCGGTGCAGATGAAATCATAATGGTCGGTTTCGCCGCGCACGACGCAGCCGAGCGCGATATAGCCATCAAAGCGCTGGGTGCCGCGCAGGGCGATCCGCAACGCTTGAGGGAGCTCATAGGCGCCTGCGACATCGATATGCTGATGGGTGGCACCGGCCTCGGCGAGCAGCGAGAGCGCCGATTGGGTCATGCCATCGACGATGCTGCGATAATAGGGCGCGCGGATCAGCAGGATGTGGGGCTTTGTCCCGGCAAGGGTTGGAATTGTGCCGAGGATGGCGTCAGCGGTGCTCATCGGGGCCTAATTTCGTTGGATTGGGTTTCGTTGGCCTGTGCTTCACTGGGATGCGGCTCGATTGGCATTTGGTCGGTGATGTTGAGGCCGTAGCCTTCGAGGCCGATGACCGGGCGTTGATGGTTGGTGAGCAGGATCATGTCCCGCACGCCGAGATCGGTGAGGATTTGCGCGCCGATGCCGTAATCGCGCAGCACCGGGTCGGGTTTGGCGCCGCCGGTGATTTGGCGCAGGCGCAGCGAAATCGCGTCCGAGCGGGATTCACGGATGAGCACCACCACGCCGCGCCCGGCTGCGGCGATTTGCGCCATCGCGCGGCGCAGGTCGCGCACATGGCTGCCGCCGAGAATATCATCGATGGTGCTGATCGCGTGCATACGCACCAAGACCGGGTCGGCGGCGGTGATATCGCCTTTGACCAGAGCGAGATGTTCGACTTGATCGATACTATTCTCGAAGCTGACCAGGCGCCAAGATTGGCCGGCGCCATCGGTGACCGGGCCTTCGCCGGTGCGGCGGACCAGTTTTTCGGTGGTGCGGCGATAGGCGATCAAATCGGCGATGGTACCGAGTTTGAGGTTATGATATTGCGCGAAACTGACCAGATCGGGCAGGCGCGCCATGGTGCCATCGTCATTCATGATTTCGCAAATGACGCCCGCAGGGGTGAGGCCGGCGAGGCGGGCGATATCGACCGCCGCTTCGGTATGGCCGGTGCGCACCAACGTGCCGCCATCGCGGGCCATCAGCGGGAAAATATGGCCGGGGCTGACGATGTCATCGGCGGCGGTCTCCGGATTGATCGCGACGGCGATGGTGCGGGCGCGGTCGGCGGCGGAGATGCCGGTGGTGACGCCCTCGCGCGCCTCAATCGAGACGGTGAAGGCGGTTTCGTGGCGCGAGCCGTTTGATTGCGCCATCATTTTGAGGCCCAGCGCATTGCAGCGCGCACGGGTGAGGGCGAGGCAGATCAAGCCACGCGCGTGACGGGCCATGAAATTCACCGCATCGGGTGTGGCGAATTGCGCGGGGATGACGAGGTCGCCTTCATTTTCGCGATCTTCGTCATCGACCAGGATGAACATGCGCCCGGCGCGGGCTTCCTCGATGATTTCGGCGGCGGCGCTGAGATAGCTTTGCAGCGAGGCGATTTTGAGCTGATCCATCAGAGCGGGTCCTGCGGGTTGGGGCGGTAATTGGCCAGGCGAGCGACATAGCGCGCCAGCATATCGATTTCGAGATTGATCGCGTCGCCGGGTTTGAGCGTGCCGAAATTGGTCATTTGCTCGGTATGGGGGATGATGTTGACGCCGAATAGGGCGCCGTCAACCTCATTGACCGTGAGAGACACGCCGTTGAGCGCCACGCTGCCCTTGGGGGCGATGAAACCGGCGAGATCGGGCGGGGCGGCGAAGCGCCAGCGGGTTGAGCCATGTTCGGGGGTGCTGGAGAGCACGCTGGCCAGCCCATCGACATGGCCGGAGAGAATATGGCCACCCAACTCATCGCCCACGCGCAAAGCGCGTTCGAGATTGATCGGCGTGCCGGGGACCCATTGGCCGAGCGTGGTTTTTGACAGGGTTTCGTTGGAGACATCGACGGCGAACCAGTCGGTGCCCGCTTCGATCACGGTGAGGCAGCAGCCTGAGCAGCAAATCGAGGCGCCAAGCGCGATGGCGTGCAAATCCGCCCATTGGGCGTTGCCGTGGGGAACCTCGAGGATGAAGCGGGAATCACGGTCGGTGGTGGCTGGGGTGATGCTGCGGACCCGGCCGATGGCGGTGATGATGCCGGTAAACATTAGGCGCTCCTGGAATAATGGGCCAACCGGTCGGGGCCGATTTGCTGGACATGATCGAGCTTGAAATGGGCGGCCTGGGTGATTTTGTCGATGCCGAAACCGGCGATTGCTGGAATGCCATCACCGCCGATCACCAGCGGGGCGGTGAACCAGGCGAGGCGATCGATCAGATCAGTTTGCAGCAAGGCAGCGGCGAGGGTGCTGCCGCCTTCGACCAAGAGGCGGGTGATGCCCGCACCTGCCAGGGCGCGCACGGCATAGGGGAGCGAAATGCCGGTGGGGCTGGCCGGGAGTTCGATCAGCGTGAGGCCGAGATCGGCGAAGGCGGCGCGGCGGGCGGGGTCGGTGCCATCGCGGTGCAAAATCCAGACCGGGCTTGCGTGTCGGCTGAGCAGCAAACGGCTGGTGAGCGGGGTGCGCAAATGCGAATCGACGATGATGCGGGTGAGTGGCGTGGCGCGGTAGCCTTCGAGCCGACAGGTGAGTTCCGGGTCATCGGCGAGGAGGGTGCCGACGCCGACCATGATGGCGTCGTGATTGCCGCGCAGCTTATGGCCGACGGCGCGGGCGGCGGGGCCGGTGATCCATTGGCTCGCGCCCATGCGGGTGGCGATTTGGCCATCGAGGGAGGTGGCAAGTTTCAGCGTGATCAGCGGGCGAGATTGCTCGATCACGCTGGTGAAACCGGCATTCAGCACGCCGGCTTCGGCGGCGCAGAGCCCGGTTTCAACCCGGATGCCTGCACGTTGCAGGAGCGACATGCCAGCACCATTGACGCGGGGATCGGGGTCGGTTTGGGCGATCACGACACGGGCGATGCCGGCATCGATCAGGGCTTGGGCGCAGGGCGGGGTTTTGCCGTGATGGGCGCAGGGTTCCAGCGTGACATAGGCGGTGGCGCCGCGTGCGGCGGCCCCGGCGATGGCGAGGGCTTGGGTTTCGGCGTGCGGCCGGCCGCCGGGCGCGGTGCGGGCCCGGGCGATGATCCGGCCTTCGGCGGTGAGCACGCAGCCGACACTGGGATTGGGCGCGGTATCGCCCAGGCCCCGCCGGGCGAGAGCGAGGGCCATGCGCATAAAATCGTGATCGGTTAGGGCCATAGCGGGGCGATTATTTGGATGGGTCCATCGCGCCCAGGAAATTGCGAAAATCGCCGGTTTCCTGAAAATCGCGATAGACCGAGGCAAAGCGGACATAAGCCACCGCATCGACCTCTTTGAGCGTGTCCATGACCAATTCGCCGATATCTTTGGAGGCGATTTCGGCTTCGCCAGAGGCTTCGAGCTGGCGCACGATGCCATTGACGATGCGTTCGATCCGCTCGTCATCGACCGGGCGTTTGCGCAGCGCGATGCGCACTGAGCGGGCGAGCTTATCGCGGTCGAAGGCGACGCGGCGTTGATCGGCCTTCACCACCACCAATTCGCGCAATTGCACCCGCTCGATGGTGGTGAAACGCTGGCTGCATTGCGGGCAAGAGCGCCGCCGCCTTATGGCGCTGCCATCATCGGACGGGCGGCTATCTTTGACCTGGCTATCAGCCTCGCCGCAGAATGGACAGCGCAATGTTCGCTCCTTCAGACAAGCTGGCGATCAGGCGGTTTAGCGATAAATGGGAAAGCGGGCGCAGAGGGCTTGGACTTTCGCGCCGATTTCGGCTTCCACGGCCTCGTTGCTGCCATCATTGGAGGCGGCCAAGCCATCGAGCACCGCGACGATGAAGCGGCCCACCGCGCGGAACTCCTCAGGGCCGAAGCCACGGGTGGTGGCGGCGGGGGTGCCGAGGCGGATGCCTGAGGTAATCGCGGGTTTGGCCGGATCGAACGGGATCGCGTTTTTATTGGCGGTGATATGGGCGCGTTCCAGCGAGGCTTCGGCGGCTTTGCCGGTGACGTTTTTCGGACGCAGATCGACCAGCATCAAATGGCAATCGGTGCCGCCGGTGACGATGTTAACGCCGCCCTCGACCAGGGTGGCGGCGAGCACTTTGGCGTTTTCGGCCAAGGCGCGTTGATAGGCGCGAAATTCCGGGCGCAGGGCTTCGCCGAAAGCGACGGCTTTGGCGGCGATGACATGCATCAGCGGGCCGCCTTGCAGGCCGGGGAACACGGCGGAATTGAATTTTTTGCCGAGCTCAAGATCGTTCGAGAGGATCATGCCGCCGCGCGGGCCGCGCAGGGTTTTATGGGTGGTGGTGGTGACGACATGGGCGTGCGGCAGCGGCGAGGGGAATTGGCCAGCGGCGACGAGGCCGGCGAAATGCGCCATATCCACCATGAAATAGGCGCCGATTTCATCGGCGACGGCGCGGATGCGGGCGAAATCGATATGGCGCGGATAGGCCGAGCCACCTGCAATGATCAGGCGCGGCTTGTGGCTGCGGGCGAGGGATTCGAGCTCGTCATAATCGATCAGGCCATCGTCCTGGCGCACGCCATATTGCACCGGCTTGAACCATTTGCCCGAAAGGTTGGGGGCGGCGCCATGGGTGAGATGGCCCCCCGCCGCGAGTGACATGCCGAGAATGGTATCGCCCGCATTGAGCAAGGCGAGGAACACGGCCTGATTGGCTTGCGCGCCGGAATGGGGCTGCACATTGGCGTAGTCGCAGGCGAAGAGCTGCTTGGCGCGGTCGATCGCGAGTTGTTCGGCGATATCCACGGCAGCGCAGCCGCCATAATAGCGTTTGCCGGGATAGCCTTCGGCGTATTTATTGGTGAGCACCGAGCCTTGGGCTTCGAGCACCGCGCGCGAGACGATGTTTTCCGAGGCGATCAATTCGATACCGTCTTGCTGGCGGACCAGCTCGCGCTGGATGACGGCGGCGATTTCGGGATCGGTTTCGGCGAGGGGGGCCGCGAAAAAGCGATCAAGGCTGGGGGCGGCGCTATGTTGGTTCATGATGTGGCTCCGGCGTCAGGTGGGCGGGTTGAGCTTGGCGAGGCGGCGATCATGGCGGCCGCCCTCGTAATCGGTGGTGAGGAAAATGGTGAGGCAATCGAGCGCCACGGCATCGCCGGTGAGGCGCGCGCCGAGGGCGATGATATTGGCGTTGTTATGTTGGCGGGCAAGCCGGGTTTCGGTGGCGTCGCGCACTTGGGCGCAGCGAACGGCGGGGTGGCGATTGGCGGCGAGCGCCATGCCGATGCCGGTGCCGCAGACCAGCAGGCCGAGTTTTGCATCGCCCGCCTCGATCCGGTCGCTCACCGCATGCGCGAAATCGGGGTAATCGACGCTGGCGGGGCCGTTGGTGCCGCAATCGATCACGGTCCAGCCGACATCACGCGCGGCTTGGGCGAGTTGGTCTTTGAGGAGATAGCCGGCGTGATCGGCGCCGACCGCGATGATGCGTGCTGTGCTCATCAGGCGGCTCTAGCACGGGGCGGGCGGCGCGCGAAACTGCTTACACGGCGGGGCAGTTTCGCGTGCGGCGCGGATGCGGTTATGGTATCGCGATTAGGACCATTGAGGAGCGAAAAAATGATCACGGGGCAATTTCCGACAACGCGGCTGCGGCGCAATCGGGTGGATGCGTGGACGCGCAGAATGGTGGCGGAGACCAGCCTGTCGGTGGATCATTTGATTTGGCCGATTTTTGTGCGCGATGGCGGCGGCGAACCGACACCGGTGAGCACCATGCCGGGGGTGACACGGGTGGGGTTGGATCGGCTGGCGGCGCATGTTGAAGAGGCCGTGCGGCTCGGGATTCCGGCGATTGCGCTGTTTCCGGCGACGCCGCCGGGATTGAAGAATGAAGCGGGCAGCGAGGCGCTCAATCCGGAGAATTTGATTTGTCAGGCGGCGCGGCTGCTCAAGCGGGAATTTCCGGATTTGGGGCTGGTGGGGGATGTGGCGCTCGATCCTTATACCGATCATGGCCATGATGGGGTGTTGCGCGACGGGTATGTGGCGAATGACGAATCGGTGGCGATTCTGACCCGGCAGGCGGTCAATCAGGCGATGGCGGGGATCGATATTATCGCGCCGTCAGACATGATGGATGGGCGGGTGGGCGCCATTCGCGCTGCGCTGGATGAGGCGGGAGAAATTCACACCCGGATTATGAGTTATGCGGCGAAATATGCGTCGAGCTTTTATGGGCCATTTCGCGAGGCGCTTGGCTCGAATGCGGCGCTGAAGGGCGACAAGAAAACCTATCAGATGAACCCGGCCAATTCCGATGAGGCGCTGCGCGAGGTGGCGATGGATTTGGCCGAGGGGGCGGATATGGTGATGGTCAAGCCGGGCATGCCGTATTTGGATATTGTGCGACGGGTGCATGATGAATTTCGGGTGCCGGTGTTCGCCTATCAGGTGTCGGGCGAATATGCGATGCTCGCCCATGCGATGCAGCACGGGCTGTTGGATCGCGAGCGGGGAATTATTGAGACGCTGATGGGGTTCCGGCGGGCCGGCGCGTCAGGGGTGTTGAGCTATTTTGCGGTGGAGGCGGCGCGGATTTTGCGGGGGTAAGCTAGTGTCCTGCCCCTGAAATTCATGAGATGAATTTCAGGGGCAGGACACTAAATCATTGAATTTTCAAGTGTCCACTCTGATTCCGAAATCCAACGGATTTCAGAATCGGGACACTAGAATATCGCGTGATAAGCCACGAGTACGACCACGGCGCCGACGATGGCGACGAGGAGGCTGTATAGGTTAAAGCCAGTAACGCCTGCGCCGCCGAATAGGTGAAAAATGAAGCCGCCGACCATGGCGCCGACGACGCCCAGCACGATATCGATAATGACGCCGGAGCCCGTGCGATTGACGATTTTGCTGGCAATAAAGCCAGCGATCAGACCGAGAATGATCCAGCCGATAATAGACATTTTGTCACCTCATGGTTGTGATCGGTCACCGACAGTGGCAGAGCGGTGCGCGATTGGCAATCGGAGGTTACTTCAAAGCACTGCGCAGCTTATCTTTGGCTTCGCCGATAATCTGCTGGCCTTTGCCGACCACTTGGTCCGCCTTACCTTCGGCTTGAAGCTTTTCGTTGCCGGTTACCTTGCCAGCGGCGTCCTTGATTTTGCCTTTGACTTGGGTCGCAGCGCCGTTGATCCGATTTTGATCGACCATTTTGTCTCTCCTGCTCGATAAACGACCGGCTCGATTGCCGGATCGCTGGTTCGTGACGCCGAGATGGGATGGCGTTTTGTTCGATGCCAGAGGATATCGTTAATATTTATTAAATTGTCATTAGTTGGTTAGGTGGCTGATTTAGCCCATGCTGAGGGCGCGTTTATAGACAGTGAGCAGAGTTTCTTGCTCATCGACTTCGGCGGTTTCCTGCTTGCGCAGGCGGATCAACTGGCTCAGCACTTTTACATCGAAGCCTTTTCCATTGTACCAAATATGTAATCTTATCGAACTGATGCAAGCAGGGTTTCTACGCTGAAATGCCGATGACCGAACCCTTCCTGACCGATGTTAAAGCCTTGCGAGAACAGGCGCGTCGTCACATGGAGAAGGGGCGGTCAGTCAGACTTATGTTGGCGATGTCCTGGCGCGCCTGAGCGAAAAATATGAGCAAAAATCAACATTCATTGCAATCATAACACACTGACGCCACATCCCACCGTCAGATATACTTGGGTCAGGGGGAAATTTTGATGACACCGGTGCCGACATCATGACCCGACGCGGCAAATCTGCCCTGGCCGCCACCGCAATCGCGGTCGTGGCAACTGTCCTGCTGGCTATTTTCTGGAACTGGGACTGGTTCATTCCCATCGTCGACTCACAGGCATCGAACAGCCTCGGCCACAAAGTCACTATCAAACATCTGCAGGTCTCCCTCGGCCGGGTCACCACCGTGCAAGCCGATCAGGTCGTCGTCGCTAACCCGCATGGCTTCCCCGCGCACGCGCCGCTCGCCGACATCAAACGCCTCACCGTTCGCATCAACATCGTTGACTACATCGTCCACGGTCGCACGGTCATCCCCTCAATCAACCTCGACCACCCGGTGATTGATGCCGTAGCAACCCCGCAGAAATCCACCAACTACCGCATCCGCGCCACCAAACCGGCAGCCAAAACAGTCCGGTCACCCGAAATCGGGACACTTTCGATCGAGGCCGGCAAAATCCACTTCATCGATCCCGCCCTCAAAGCGGATGTCCACCTGGCCGTGAAAACCGAGTCCGCCACCGGCATCGTCGCCAAATCCGGCCAGACCCAGCAACTCGCCGCCACCGCCACCGGCACCTACAACCAACAACCCATCACGGGAACCCTCACCGTCGGCACCCTCCTCACCATCCGAAATACCACCCAACCCTTCCCGATCGCCCTCACCCTCGCCAACGGCGCCACCCATATTGTGCTGATCGGCACCGTCGCGAACCCTCTGCACTTCGCCGGCGCCAACCTCCGCCTCACGCTCGCCGGAACCAACATGGCGAACCTATACGCCCTTACCGGCATCCCGATCCCCGCGACGCCGCAATATCGCATCACCGGCAACCTCGCCTACCACCCAGGCGATATCGACTTTACCGATTTCCACGGCATCGTTGGCGATAGCGACCTCGAAGGCAGCATTTCCGAAAACCCTGGCGCTGCGGTCGAACACGGAAAACCCAAACCCGTCGTGCGGATGAACTTGACCTCGAAACGCGTCGATCTCAACGACCTCGGCGGCTTCATCGGCACCAAACCCGGCGGCACCCAGGAAGCCGGCATCAGCCCCGCTCAACGCGCCGCCATCGCCAAATCCCAGGCCGAGCACAGCAACCTACTGCCTGACAAACCCTTCAACCTGCCCAAACTCAACGCCGCCAACATCTACCTAACATACAAGGCCGCCAGCATCGCCGGTAAATCGATGCCGCTCGACCGCGTCGCGGTCAATCTCAGCATCGTCAACGGCGCCATCTCCCTGCACCCGATCAGTTTCGGCGTCGGCACCGGCCAGATCGCCGGTACCATCGCCCTCACCCCCCAGCCCGACAAACAAATCCACGCTGTCGCCAATATAGATTTCGACAACGTCAACATTGCAACCCTGATGGCCGCAACCCATGCCTTCAAAGGCGGAGGCCTCCTGCAAGGCAAAGCCAGCATCGATTCCACAGGCAACTCCATCGCAAGCTGGGCCGGTAACGGCAACGGAGGGCTCGCCCTCTACATGGCTGGCGGCAACATCAGCGCCGTGCTCGTCTCACTCTCCGGCCTCGAATTCGGCAACGCTTTCATCGCCGCCCTTGGCCTGCCCAAGCAAACCGACGTGCGCTGCTTCGTCGGCGACTTCGCCCTGACCCACGGCCTGCTCATCACCCGCACCCTGCTGCTTGATACCGGCACCGCCATCGTGCGCGGCGGTGGAACCATCAACCTCAAAACTGAACAACTCGACTATCACATCTGGTCCAAACCAAAACACTTGAGCATCGGCTCACTCCCCTCGCCGATCAACATCACCGGCACAATGAAAGACCCCAGCATTGGCCCCGCCAAAGCGCCGCTCGCCCTCCGCGGCGGTGCCGCCGTCGCCCTCGGCATCGTCGCTGGCCCGCTCGCGCTCATCCCAACCATCCAGTTAGGCTCCAAGGATCCCCATGTTTGCGAAGCCCTCGTCAGCTCCGCCGAATCCCAGGTCCGCACCAATCAACCTGGTAGACCGAGCCGCCCGGCTCCACCCCAAACCCGCCACAACCCCACCACCTCCCAACTCAACCGGCAGGAACTCAAAAGTCTCCACCACCCCTGAGCCCACCACAACAACCGCTCTGCCTAGTGTCCTGCCCCTGAAATTCATGAGATGAATTTCAGGGGCAGGACACTAACTCATTGAATTTTAAGTTTTTTTTTGATCAATTTCATAGCTTTAGGTCGGGTCGAGTGACCCAGCCTAAAGCTATATTGATCTAAGCAATTGGTCTATTCCGCGAACAGACTACGTGACGTAATTACTCACCCCAGCAATTGAGTCACTGTCATATAACCCACTTTTGAAAAATTCCGTGCCGAGAAAAATATATGTAAATCGTTGGTCTAACGTCGCTGGCGCTGGTGGTTTCCACGCGGCGCCAAAAAAATCCTCCGGACTGAGGTGCCCGCTTCTGCCGCACAATCAGTTGGACCGGTAACTTTCAGTCCACGATAATACAAAACGACCGGTGTTAAATATAACGCGTCGTAAATGGTTTTTATGTTCCCAAACACCGTAGCAAAACGGATTTGGTCGAACGGACCGAACCAAGTTTCATAGATAAAGAGCAAAATCCTTATAAGTTGATGCATAATGAATTGCCGATGCAACCGCAACCTCAAATCGACAGTCATTCGTGAAAACTCGAACGAACCGACACGGGGAAACTTTTTTGGCCGTCAATCCTAAACGCCGAGACGTACGATTTTGAGCGTGGGCCGTAAATTTGTCTTGTGGCTTGATTTAGCCCATCCCGAGGGCCCGCTTATAAACATCGAGCAGGGTTTCTTGCTCTTCGACATCGGCGGGTTCCTGCTTGCGCAGGCGGATCAACTGACGCAGCACTTTTACGTCGAAACCAGCGGATTTGGCTTCGGCGTAAATATCCTTGATGTCCGAGCCGAGGGCTTTGCGCTCTTCCTCCAGGCGCTCGATCCGCTCGACGATGCTTTTCAGGCGGTCGGCGGCGATGTTGCCGGTGGTGGCGTGGTCGGCTTGGGATTTGTCAGCGGTGTCGAAGGCCATGTGTCACTCCGGTGCGAGGAGCAGGCGGGATAGAGCGGGCGCGGCGCAGGGTCAATGGCCTGTCAGCGCGCCGCTCTATCCGATTGGTTTTAATGATCTTTTGGTTGGGCTGCGAAGGCGGCTTGCTGCTCTTGCGTGGCTTGCTTTTGGTATTTCGCCTGCCAATCGCGGTAGGGCATACCGTAAATCAATTCGCGGGCCTCGGGATCGGTGAGGGTGATGCCGCGGGTTTCTGCTTCCTCGCGATACCAGCGCGACAGGCAGTTTCGGCAAAAACCGGCAAGGTTCATCATGTCGATATTCTGCACATCGGTGCGCGACTGCAGATGCGCAACCAGCCGGCGAAAGGCGGCGGCTTGTAATTCGGTGGTTTGGTCCATTTCGTTTCTCCAATCGGTTGCAGGTAAGGTGGTCATCGCGCGCGGAATTTGCCATAGCAGGAGCGAAAAGGGGAAATGGGGATGACATCATTGCTGCGCAGGCATCGACGCACGAAAATCATCGCGACGATAGGGCCGGCAAGCTCCACGCTGGAAATGCTGACCCAATTATTCGAATCTGGTGCTGATATGTTCCGGCTGAATTTCAGCCATGGCAGCCATGCGGATCATGCCGCACGGATTGAGATGATCCGCGCTTTGGAGCGCAAAATGGGCCGGCCGATCGGGATTCTCGCCGATGTGCAGGGGCCGAAATTGCGGGTGGGGCAATTTCAGGGCGGGCGCGTGCAATTACAGGCCGGGCAGAGTTTTCAGCTCGATTTGAACGGCGCTCCCGGTGACACCAGGCGGGTGAATTTGCCGCATCCCGAAATTATCGCCGCCGCCGGGATTGGCACCACCTTGCTGCTTGATGATGGCAAGCTGCGGCTGCGGGTGACGCGCAAGCGCGAGGATCATTTACTCACCGAAGTGCTCAATGGAGCGGTGCTATCAGACCGCAAGGGCGTCAATGTGCCTGATGTGGTGTTGCCGATTCCGGCGCTGACCGCGAAAGATCGGGCGGATCTTGATTTCGTGCTGGCGTTGGGGATTGAATATATTGGGTTGTCGTTTGTCCAGCGGCCTGAAGATGTATTGGAAACCAAGGCGATTGCCGCCGGGCGCGCGTTGGTGATGACCAAATTGGAAAAGCCCCAAGCGCTCGATGATTTGGACGCTATTTTGGACGCTTCCGATGCGGTGATGGTCGCGCGCGGCGATCTTGGCGTGGAATTGCCCGCCGAGGAAGTGCCGATTGCCCAGAAACGCATTATCCGCGCTGCCCAGCGCCGGGGATTGCCGGTGGTGGTGGCCACCCAAATGCTGGAAAGCATGATCAGCGCCCCTGCCCCCACCCGCGCCGAAGCCTCGGATGTTGCCACCGCCGTGTTCGATGGCGCGGACGCGGTGATGCTGTCCGCCGAGACCGCCGCCGGGCAATATCCACGCGAAGCGGTGAATATGATGGACCGGATCGTCGCCCGGGTGGAACGCGACCCGGATTGGCGCCTCGGGATTGATGCGAAACGACCCGATCCGGAACCCTCCTCCGCCGACGCCATCGCGCGCGCCGCCTGGCAAGTGGCCCGCACGATCAATGCCCGCGCCATCGTCGCGTTCACCAATTCCGGCGCCAGCGCCTTGCGCGTCGCGCGCGAACGACCCGATTGCCCGGTCATCGGCCTCACCCCCTCGACCCAAACCGCCCGCCGCCTCGCCCTGGTATGGGGCGTCCACGCCGTGGTGACTGCCGTGATCCACTCGATGACCGAATCGGTCGCCACCTCGCGCACCGTCGCACGGCAAGAAGGCTTCGCTGCCAATGGTGAGGAAATCGTGGTGGTCGCCGGCGTGCCGTTTGGTCAGTCCGGTAGCACTAACGCCCTGCGCGTCGCGAAATTATAGGCGGATGTGAGCGGGGGGATGGGAACAAGGGATGTTAAGGCCAGGGCGCTGCCCTGGCTTTCCCGCTCCCTTTCCATCCGCTGCGTCTCAGGCGCCCAATTGGGTGGCGAGGTCGGTGACGCTGGTGGTGATCAGGGTCCAGTCACCGTTGGGGGTCGCGTGATGGGTGGGGATGGGGCCGAATTCGGTGGGGCGGGTGATGAAGGCGGTTTGCAGGCCGAGGCCCGCGGCGGCGGCGAGGTCGTCATTATGGGCGGCGGCGAGCATGACGGCGTGGGGCGGTAGGCCGAGCAGGTCGCAGGCGGCGAGGTAAACGGTGGGGTCGGGTTTGTAATGTTGGAATAGGTCGGCGCCGAAGGTGACGTCCCAGGGGAAGTTGTTGCGTTTGGCGAGGTTGATTTGTAGGGCGAGGTGACCGTTGGAGAGCGGGCCGATGATGAATTTGGTTTTCAGGCGGGCGAGGCCAGGGCTGCTATCGGGCCAGGGGTCGAGCCGATGCCAGAGATTGACCAGTTCGCTGCAATCGGCGTCGCTGAGGGGGGGAATATCGTGGCGGCGGGTGATCTCGATCAGGGCGTCGCGATGGAGGTCATCGAGGATGGTCCAGGGGATGGCACCGCGACGGACCCGATCCATCGAGGGGCGATAGGCGCGGCGCCAGGAATCGGTGATGTCCGCCCAATCGGCGGTGATGCCGCGCAGGGCGCCGAAGCGCTCTAGGCCGGCGATGACGCTGCCACGCCAATCAACCAGAGTGCCAAATACGTCGAACAGGATGGCGCGGGGCTGGTGCATGGGGTTAGCGGCCGACCAGGAGCAGGATGACGACCAGGGCAATGGCGACGGCTTGGAGGGCGACGCGCAGGCGCATGAGTTTGTTTTGGCGACGCGGATCGGCACCGGTGGTCATGCCGACGGCGCCGAACAGGAGCACGGCGATAACGGCGATCATATCAATGCCGAGGAGGACGAGGAGGAAGACATGCATCGGATCGATATAGGATGGGTGCGGCGATGCGGATAGGGGGGCGGTTGACATTCGGGCGCGGGGTGCCTTTGTGCCGGGGATGATAATGCTCCGACGAATGATGCTGCTGGTGATGGTTGCTGCGTGCCCGGTGATCGCGCGGGCGCAGGCGGTGACGCCGTTGCAGGCGGTGGCGAAGGCGCTATCCCCCGCTGCGGCGCCGACCGCGCCAAAGGCGGCGGCGCCGGCGTCGGTTCCGTCATCAGCCCCAGCGCCGACATTGAGTGTGGCGCAGTTGAACGCGGCAATCAGCAATTTGCAAAATCCGCATCAGCGCGCGGCACTGATTGCGACGTTGGAAGTGTTGCGGAGCAAGGCGGAAGCGACGAAGGCGGCGCCGACGAGCAAGGCTGTGGCCAAGCCGGTCGCGCTGACGGTGCCGCAGGATTTGATTATGGATGCCGGACGGGTGGCGGGGCGGGTCGTTCGCACGCTGCAGGCGGCGACGGATGTGACCTTGCTGGTTCATTGGATCAGTTTCGTCGCGGGGGATTCCTGGTTGCGCATGACGATGCTGCGCACGTTAGGGCGGTTGGCGGCGGTGATGGCGACGGCGTTGGCCGTGGAATATATGGTTTTGCTGCTATTGCGGCGACCGCGCGCGGCGCTGCGGCGGGCGCCGACGGCGGCGTTGCTGGAGCCTTCCGCATCGGGGCTGGAGGCGGCGGAGGCGGGTGAGACCGAGCGGCGCGCACGGCGGTTTTCGCTGCGGGCGTGGCTGCGGCGGTTGCCCCGGGCGTTGGCGGCGTTTGTGCTGGCATTATTGCCGATTTTGGCGGTGGCGCTGGTGGGGTTGGTGTTTTTAGGGTCTGGTTTTACCGCTGCCCGGGTGCCGCGCTTGGTGGTGACGGCGGTGCTGGAGGCCTACATTGTGTGCCGGTTGGTGCTGGAGGTGACGCGGCTGATGGTGTCGCCGGAGGCGGCCACACTCCGGCTGGTGCCGCTTTCGGACAAGCGGGCGGCCTGGGTGGTGATGTGGTTGCGCCGATTGATTGCGGTGATCGCGTTCGGGGTGGGGGCGGTGCAAACCGGCACGCTGTTCGGGCTGTATTCGGCCGCGACGGCGGTGTTGCTGAAGCTGATTTCGCTGGTGGTCCATTTGATGCTGGCGGTGATGGTTATTCAACTGCGCAAGCCGGTGGCGGCGTTGATCAGGGGTCAGCGGCGCGATGGCGGGGTGGTGACCAGCTTGCGCGCGACGATTGCCTATACTTGGCATTTGCTGGCGTTGTTTTACATTGTGGTGCTGTGGGTGGTGTGGGCGCTCGGCGTGCCGAATGCGTTTGGGATCATGCTGCGGGTCGTGGTTGTGGTCGCGGTGGTGGTGGCGTTGGCGCGGGGGGCGGCATTTCTGGTGGGCCATGCGATTGACGCGGCATTTGCCGAGGAGGCGAGCTGGCAGAACGCCTATCCGATGCTGCATGCACGGGCGCATATTTACCGGGGTGCGCTGCGGGCGATTGCGGGATTTGCCATTTCGGTGATCGCGATTTTGCTGGTCTTGCAGTTCTGGGGTGTGGGGGTGCTGGGCTGGCTGCTGAGTGCGCCGAATGGTCAACGGGTTGGTGGCGCAGCGGTCACGGTTGGGGTGGCGCTGCTGGCGGCGCTGGTGGTGTGGGAAATCATCAATGCGGTGATGGATGGGCATTCCGAGCGGCTGATCCGCCAGGGTCGGGCGGCGCGCGCAGCGCGCTATCGGACCTTACTGCCCATGCTGCGCACGGCGTTGCTGGTGGTTTTGCTGGTGATTACGGCGTTGGTGGTGCTGTCGGCGGTGGGGGTGAATGTCACGCTCTTGCTGGGCGGCTTGTCGATTTTTGGTTTGGCGATTGGTTTTGGCTCACAGAAACTGGTGCAGGACATCATCACTGGGCTGTTTTTGCTGCTCGAAGACGCGATGCAGGTGGGCGATTGGGTCACGCTGGGCGGGATTTCCGGCTCGGTGGAAAAATTATCGATCAGAACCATTCGGCTGCGTGGCGGCGATGGGTCATTGAATATTATTCCGTTCAGCGCGGTGACCACGGTGACCAATAGTTCGCGAGATTTTGGCTATGCGCCGATCAATTTGGGGGTGGGGTATAAGGATGATGTGGACCGGGTGCAGGCGGTGATTCGCGAAATTTTCGAGAGCATGATTGGTGAGCCGGAATGGCGGGTGCAAATTCTGGGGGATTTGGAACTCTGGGGGCTGGATCAGTTTGGCGCGTCATCGGTGATGATTACCGGGCGGATGAAAACCCCGGCGGGCAAGCAATATGCGGTGAAGCGTGAGTTCCATCGGCGCGTGAAATTGCGCTTTGATGCGGAAGGGATTGAATTGCCCTATAATTATCAGAAGATCACTATCGATCCAGCAGAGTTCAAAGCAGCTTTTGGTGGGGCCGATGCGGGGCGTGATGCAGCGAATGGCTGATCCGATCCAGGTGCGCTGTGCGGCGAGGCGAGACCCACTATATTACAGGGATGGATCAGGTGGGTTCGATGGTTGATCGGCTGAATTTGGCGCAGCATTTGCGCGCGACCGGGTTTGCCTTTGTGCAGTCTGCCAGTTTTGATGCGTTATTGCCTGCTCATGTGCTGGTGCCGGACAGTTGGGATGCATTTGCGGCGAGTTGGGACAATATGCCGGTTGACACTTATATGGCCGATGGCGGGCGCTATCGGCGGCGGCGCTTTGCGGTGTTTGAGGGGCGGCCGGATCAGCCGATCAGGCGGGCAGCGCATCAGCCGCATTATCAGGCGCGCGATTATAACACGCTGAATGGCGGGATCGAGCGGTGGTTCGCGCCGATTGCCGATGTGGTGAGCCAGGGGGCCTGTTTTCAGGCGCTGCTGGGGCTGACGCGCTCCTTGTTCGAGGGGGTGGCGGGAAGTTTGGCTTGGCATATCGAGGCGCATCAATTTCGCATCGAAACCGGCCCGGATGGCGCTGGCTTGCCGACCCCTGAGGGGATGCATCGCGATGGCGTGGATTATGTGCTGGTCTTGATGGTGCGGCGCTCGAATATCGAGCAAGGGACCACGACCATTCACGATCTGGATGGGCAGAGTTTGGGGGAGTTTACCCTGGTGCAGCCGCGGGATGCGGCGTTGGTTGATGATCGGCGGGTGTTTCACGGGGTGACGCCCGTGGTGCCGGTTGATCCGGGGTTGCCGGCGTTTCGCGATGTGTTGGTGTTAACCTACCGGCGGGTTTGACGGCCGACTTACGGATGGGCGGCGCGGTAGCGCGCGATATTGGCGCGTTGGGTTTTGAAATGGCGGGCGAAGACGTGGCCGCCATGGCCGGTGGCGACGAAATAGAGCGCGTTGATGGGTGCTGGATGAAGCACTGCATGGAGCGCGGCGAGGCCGGGGGCGCATATAGGACCTGGCGGCAATCCATTGTTTTCATAGGTATTATAGGGATTGTTGCGGTTGAGGTCTGCCCTGGTGATCGGGTGATCGAGGGCGGTGGCGCGGCCCTGGGTGGCGGCGAAAATGACCGTCGGGTCGGCTTGCAATTTCATCCCGCGCTTGAGCCGATTTTCATAGACCGCGGCGATTTTGGGGAGTTCGGCGCGTAGCGGGGTTTCGAGCTGCACGATTGAGGCGAGTATCAGCGCTTGGCGGGGTGTGGCGAGCGGCAGGTTAGCGGCGCGGTGCGACCATTGGGCTTCTAAGGCATGGCGGAGGGCGGCTTGGGCGCGGGCGAGGATCGCAGCGCGGCTGGTACCACTAGGATAATCAAAGGTTTGCGGCAGGATGCTGCCTTGCGGCGGCGCGGCGATCTGGCCGGTGGCGTGCGGCGCTTGATTGATAATCGCGGCGATTTGGGTGGCGGTGAGGCCGGGTGGCAGGGTGATCGGGTGCTCAACAACTGGGGCGGTGCGGAGCGTGTTGAGCGTCTCACGAAGGCTGCCATGGGCGATGAAGCGGAACTCGCCGGCGCGCAGCTTGCCTTGGCCCCGGGTAAAATAGGCGGCCAGTTCGAAGATGAGCTTGTAGCGGATGACCCCCGCACGGTCGAGGACATGAGCAATGGTTTGCAGGCCACCAGGCGGAATGGTGACGTTTTTGGTGACCGGCAGCGACCCTGGCCCGTTATAGCTTTCCTGGATCGCGGTGCGGAGCATGCCGAGCACGATTACCAGGGTCCAGAGCGGCAGAACCCAGCGGCGCCATCGCGTCATCCGACAGATCGCCTATTTATGATAATTTTACCGTGGCTTACGGAACAAAATTGAGGCATTGGTGCCGCCAAAGCCGAAGCTGTTGGAGAGGACCACGTTGATTTTGCGGGGTTGCGCCTGCAGAGCCACGCGGTCGATCACGCTGGCGCGGCTCGGCTCGTGCAGATTGAGCGTGGGGGGGGCGACTTGATCGCGCAGCGCCAGGATGGAGAACACCGCCTCGATCGCGCCAGCGGCGCCGAGCAGATGGCCGGTGGCGGATTTGGTAGAAGACATTGCGAGGTTTTTGGCGTGA
Organism: Acidiphilium sp. 37-60-79; assembly: GCA_002279355.1. GTDB lineage: Bacteria > Pseudomonadota > Alphaproteobacteria > Acetobacterales > Acetobacteraceae > Acidiphilium. The sequence continues at coordinate 93,643 of NCBV01000002.1, read as the reverse complement.
TCGCCGAACAGATTTTCCACCGCTTCGAGTTCGAGATCATCGCCAAGCGGCGTGGAGGTGCCGTGGGCGTTGATGTAATCGACATCTTGCGGGGTCAGGCCGCCGGATTTGAGTGCCGCTTTCATCGCGCGAAAGGCACCATCGTGATGCTCGGCGGGGGCGGTGATGTGATAGGCATCGCCCGACATGCCGTAGCCGGAGATTTCGGCGTAGATTTTGGCGCCGCGCTGTTTGGCGTGTTCATATTCTTCGAGCACCAGCACGCCGGCCCCTTCGCCCATAACGAACCCATCGCGGTCTTTGTCCCACGGGCGTGAGGCGGCGGTGGGATCGTCGTTAAAGCCGGTGGAGAGGGCGCGTGAGGCGCAGAAACCGCCAATGCCCAAGGCGCAGACGGTGGCTTCGGCGCCGCCCGCGACCATGACATCGGCATCGCCGAAGGCAACCAGCCGGGCGGCATCGCCAATGGCGTGGACGCCGGTGGCGCAGGCGGTGACCACGGCGTGGTTGGGGCCTTTGAAGCCGTAGCGAATCGAGATTTGGCCGGAAATCAGATTGATCAAGGCGGAGGGGATGAAGAAGGGCGACATGCGGCGCGCTTTGCCTTCATGCACCAGCACCGAGCCTTCATAGATGGTTTGCAGACCGCCAATGCCCGACCCCATCATCACGCCGGTGGCGCAGCGATCTTCCTCGGTTTGTGGCTCCCAGCCGGAATCGGCGACCGCCTGAGCGGCCGCAGCGATGCCGTAATGGATGAACGGGTCCATTTTTTTGACGTCTTTAACCGCGATCCAGTCGGACGCGGTGTATTTTCCCTCGGCGATCGGGCCGAGCGGCACTTCGCCGGCGATTTTGGCGGGAAGATCACCGGCATCAAAGCTGGTTATTGCTCCGATACCGGATTGGCCCGCGAGCATTTTGGACCAAACATGCTCGACACCCAAACCGAGCGGGCAAACGATGCCCATACCGGTGACCACGACGCGACGCATAGCGCTCTCCCTCGCCGGGTGCCGATTATTCGGCTTTTTTCTTTTCGATATAGTCGATCGCGTCTTTGACGGTCGCGATTTTCTCGGCGGCGTCTTCGGGGATTTCAACGCTGAAGGCTTCTTCGAACGCCATCACCAATTCGACGGTATCAAGGCTGTCGGCGCCCAGATCATCGATGAACGAGGCTTCCGGGGTCACTTTGGCCTCATCGACGCCGAGATGTTCGACCACGATTTTCTTCACTTTATCGGCGACTTCACTCATGATGATTTAGCTCCTGCAACGATACTGGTCCGGCACGGCGGACACGGGGGTTATTCGGCACCTTCTATTCGGTTGGATTTGAACTGAATAGGGGGACGAGTCGGCAAAGATGGGCGCGCTTAGCATGGTTTGTCGCGATGCGCCAACCGCGCGGGCGCGACGGCGCCATGCGTTGGTTATAGCATGGCCATGCCACCATTAATGTGAAGTGCTGCGCCGGTGATCCAAGCGCCCGACTCGGCGGCGAGATAGGCGACGGCGGCGGCGATGTCTTCGGGTGAGCCCATGCGACCGAGCGGGATCCGGCTGAGGAGGGCCGTGCGTTGGGCCTCGGTCAGCGCATCGGTCATCGGCGTTTCGATGAAGCCGGGGGCGACCAGATTGACGGTGATACCGCGCGAGGCGACTTCCTGGGCCAGCGCCTTGGTGAGCCCGGCGAGGCCGGCTTTGGCTGCGACGTAATTGGCTTGGCCGGGATTGCCCGTAGCGCCGACGATGCTGCCGATATTGATGATGCGCCCGGCGCGGCGGCGCAGCATGCCTTTGAGCGCGCTGCGCGCGAGGCGGAAGGGCGCGACCAGATCGAGATCGATGATGCGTTCGAAATCGGCATCGCTCATGCGGAGTGCGAGACCGTCTTTAGTGGCGCCGGCATTATTGACCAGGATATCCAGCCCACCCATCGCGGTTTCGGCGGCGGCGATCAAAGCGTCTGGTGCCGCGGGGTCCGAGAGGTCGGCCGGGCAGACATGCGCGCGCGCGCCCAACGCGGCCGCGAGACTGTGCAGCGCGTCGGCCCGGGTGCCGGAGAGTGCGACCACCGCACCTTGATCATGCAGGGTACGGGCGATGGCGGCACCAATGCCACCGGACGCACCGGTGACGAGGGCGCATTTGCCCGAGAGAGAGAATAGCGCGCCGGGTGGGTTACTGGACATGGCTGATCACTGTTTCGATTTCGGCGGGGGTGCCTGCGGAGACCGCATCGATCTCGGGGGCGATACGCCGGATCAGCCCGGCGAGGACTTTGCCCGCGCCAAGCTCGACCATGCGGGTAATGCCGTGCTCGGCCATGAAGGTGACCGATTCGCTCCAGCGCACGGTGGCGGTGACTTGGGTGACCAGGCTCGCGGCGATTGCTGCGGGGTCGGTCAGGATGCCGGCGGTGACGTTGGCGACCAGCTTCACGCGGGGCGCGCGCGGCGGCGTTTCGGCCAAGGCGGCCCGCATCGCCTCGGCGGCGGGGCCCATCAAGAGACAATGGAACGGCGCGGAGACGGGTAATTTCATGGCGCGCTTGACGCCTTGGGCTTTGGCGACCTCGATCGCACGATCGACGGCGGCGAGGCTGCCGGAAATGACCACTTGGCCACCGCCATTGTCATTGGCGATCTCGACCACCGCCCCTGCCCCGCTTTGGCTTTGGGCCTCGGCGCAGATGGCGCGGGCTTGGTCGAGCGTGGCGCCGAGCAAGGCGGCCATGGCACCCACGCCGGGCGCGACGGCGCGCTGCATCGCTTGACCGCGCAGGCGCAGCAGGCGGGCGGCTTCGCCGATGGTGAATGAGCCGGCGGCGGCGAGGGCGGTGTATTCGCCGAGCGAATGGCCCGCGACTAAGGCGGCCATGTCAGGCAGGGTGCGGCCGGTTTCCTGCTCCAAGACGCGTAAAGCGGCCATCGAGACCGCCATCAAGGCCGGTTGGGCGTTTTCGGTGAGGGTGAGTTCGTCGGCGGGGCCTTCGAAAATCAGCCGGGATAATTTCTGGTCGAGCACGTCATCGACTTCTTCGAACACCGCACGGGCGGCGCTGAAGGTGGCGGCGAGATCGCGGCCCATGCCGACGCTGTGGCTGCCTTGGCCAGGAAAGATGAAGGCGGTTGCCGCCATTTGAGGGTCTCCCATGTTGCAGCGGCGGTAGAGCAGGGTTGGTTCGGGTGTCAATGTATGGGAGCGAATTTCGGAGCGCAAAGGCGGTTTAGAAATGCCGCTCGCGCACTTTGATGACATCGCCGGGGGCCAAGGGCGATTCGGCGCGGGCGCTGAAGCGGCGCGGCCGGCCGCCGAAGGCGCGGATGACCAAGAATCGCGAGGCAGCAGCGCGATCGGTGAAACCGCCCGCGATGGAGGCGGCGGTCAGCACGGTCATGCCGGGTTGGAACGGATAAGCGCCGGGGCGGTGGACTTCACCCAGGATATAAAAAGGCCGGTAGCGACGGATTTCGACGGCGACTGCGGGATGGGCGAGCAGGCCAGCGCGGGTGAGGCGGGCGGCGATGCGTTGTGCCAGCGCGTCTGGCGTGAGGCCGGTTGCATCGATGGGTTTGAGGAGTGGAACAGCGATATGGCCATCAGCGGCGATGCGGTAGCGGGCGCTGAGCTGTTTTTGGCCGAACACGGCGACGCGGATTTCATCGCCGGGGCCGAGCCGGTAGGCGCCTGAGGGCGGCAAAGGCGGCAGGTCGTCGGTTGCGCAGGATGCGAGCGGCAATAAAGCGGCCAACATCAGGCCGCGGCGCGGGATACAACTTAAGATTGACTTTTGCCTGGAATCCATCAACGATCACTATAGGCCAATCCAGAACTTGGCAAAAGGCATGCGATGACCAGGATCGATAACCCGTTTTCGGCTGAGGATGGCGAACCGCTCGCGGCGTTTTGGGCGATGAGGCGGCATTGGCGGCTGGGGTTTTTGGTGGGGGTGATGGTGCCGGGGTTAGCGCTGCTGGCGGTGACGCGCATGCAGCCAACCTATACCGCGACCGGAATTTTGCTCTATGCGCCGGCGGATTTCAACCCGAAGTTGCTGCGTGGCGTGGTGGCGCGCAATCAAGTGACCCATGCCTTGATGGATAGTCAGGTCAATTTGCTCACCGACCGGCCGGTGCTTGCGGGCATTGCGGATCGCTTGGCCGCGACGCGAGTCACTGGGGAGACACCAAAGCGGAAGGGGCATGGCGGTTGGTTGGATCGGTGGTTTCCGTGGCATCGGCGGGCCGTGGATGCGCCGGATGCGCAGCGGGCGGCGGCGCTCGATCGGGTGCGGCGGGCTTTGCGGGTGCAGGTGGAGCCGGGGTCGCAAATTATTCGGGTGCGGTTCTCTGACGCAGATCCAAAGCGGGCGGCAGCGGCGGTGAATTTGGCGATGAGGCTGTATTTACAGGGGCAGCAGCATCGGCGCGAAAAGCTACTGGACCATGCGCGGCTCTGGCTGGGGACGCGCGCGCGCAAGATTGGTCATGATTTGGCGGCGACCGATTTGGCGTTGGCGCAGGCGCGTGCACGCGCAGGCACCGAGCGTGGCATCACGGCACCATTGACCAATCAGGCGGCCGGACAATTGACCGATGCGCTGATTGGCGCGGAGGCCCGACTCGCGGCGGCACAGAGCCAAATCGCGCGCGATGGCGGGGTATCGGCTGCATCGGCGGGGGCGGCGGTGGCGCCATCGCTCGATCCGTTGCGGGCGAAGGCAGCGCGGATTGCCGCACGGCTTGCCGGGCATGCGGCGACCGAGGGGCCGAATTATCCGGGGATGCGGGCCGATCGGGCCGCCCTGGCGGTGGTGCAGCAATCGATTGGGGCGGCGATGGGGCGGATCATCGCGCATGATCGCGCCGAGGTGACCAGTGCCACGGCGCGGGTGGCGGCGTTGCAGACGCGGCTTGCGGCGGCACGCGATCAGGCAGCGGCAGCGGCGGTGCGCGCGGCGCCGATGGCGCGGCTGGAGGGGCAGCGGGCGGCGGATCGGAGTTTGTTGCAGGAATTGACCAAGCAGATTGGTATTTTGGATAGTCAGAGCCTGCTGACGCCGCCGGATGCGCGGATATTGTCATCGGCCTCGGCGCCGACACATCCGAGTGCGCCGCATCCGGCGCTGATTTTGGCGGGTGCTGGGGCGCTGGGAGCGGCTTTGGCGGTTTTGGCTATGCTGGCACGGGCAGCACTCGACAGTAATATCGGTAGTGGCGAGGATTTGCGGGCGGCCTTGGCAGTGCCGTGCTTGGCTTTGCTGCCGGAATTAAGCCGCCGGGCGCAAGGCGGGCTGTTGGCGGCGGATTATACCGTGCGCAACCCGTTTTCGCCATTCAGCGAACAATTGCGCGCCTTGCGGATTGGAATTTCGCTGGAGCAGGGGACGCCGCGCAGCATTGCGGTGACGGCGGCGCGGCCGGGCGAGGGCAAGACCACTTTGGCGCTGAGTTTGGCGGCAAGCTTGGCGATGACGATGCGTTTGTCGCGCGCGGAGGATGGCGAAGATGGCGAGGATGGCGCTGGCCCGGATTGCGATGGCGGCGGGCGGGTGTTGGCAATTGATTGCGATGTGCGCCAGCCGAGTTTCGATGCGTTGTTTGATTTGGCGGGGGCTGCGGGGCTGACGGATTTTCTGGCGGGTCGGGTGGATTTGGCACAGGCGATCCAGCCGAGCCGGATTACGGGGCTGGATTTGATGCCAGCCGGCGCGGTGGCAACGGACGCGCTCAGCCTGTTTTTATCGCCAGCGATGCCCATGCTGTTGGAGCAGTTGGCGGAGCGCTATGCGGTGGTGATTTTGGATTTGCCGCCGGTTTTTGCGCTCGCCGAGGCGCGGGTGCTCGGGCGGTTGGCGGCGCGGACGATTTTATGCGTGCGCTGGCAGCAAACGCCCAAACGCATTGCCCTGGCGGCAGCCTCGTTGCTGGAAGAGTCCGGCTGCGTGCTCGCGGGATCGGTGCTGACGCGGGTGAATAGTGCGCGGCATGCCCGGGCCGGTTATGTCGATTCTGAGCTGTATCATCCGCGGCTGGGCGGGTATTTTCGGCTTTGAGAGGCGCTGTCGCGAAACGTCTGGGTGATCCGAAATGGGGGTGTGGCCTAGATCAATATAGCGTTAGGTTGGGTCACTCGACCCAACCTAACGCTATATTGATCGAAAAAAAACTTAGAGCGCGTCGTTGTAAAACGATCGCGCTCTAGTCCCAGCGGCAATCGCGCCCGGCGAGGAGCACGACATACAGGCCAGCGCGGCGCCAGCGATAATCGATCATATGCGCGGTGCGGTAGCGCATGGCGAAATGCCAATCGATCGCGGCGAGTTGCTCGGCGGTGAAGCTCGCGGCCAAGGCGGGCGGCAGGCGGTCGAGAAAGCGCGATAGGGGCGAGACTAATCCGTGAGCCGATCGAGCGCTGGGATAGCGGGGAGGGCTTGGCGTTTGATCAGGATCGGGCCGAGCAAGCCGGCGGCGAGCAGCAGCGGGGCGAAGGCGAAAAAATGCCAGCCATTCCAGGAGGCGAGGGCGAGCAAGCCGGCTTTGGCGAGGCCAATGCATATCGTGTTCAGCAGATAGATCGCCATCGAGAAGCGCCCGAGATTTTCTAACCATAGGGCGGAGTTTAGACGTGGAAATCTTACCAAAGCGTTGAGCGCGGGCATTGAAAGCAGGCCCATCGGGAGCAGGGTGACGGCGAAAGGTAGGTTCAGGGTAGCAACCAGCACGCCGCCGAGGGCGAAGGCGGCGAGGCAGGCTAGGGCGTGCCGATCAATCCAGGCCAGCCAAGCGGCTCCGGCTGCGCCGGTGGCGAGTCCGACCCCGTAGAACAGCGCATAGCGACCGATCAGGGCGGCGTAGAGATGCGATGGTAGTGGGATGAGATAGGCGGCGCTGGCGAGGAGCAGGATGAGCCAGAGTCGGTTGCCGGTGCATCGGCGCAACAGCGGTGCGGCGATGCTGAGGGCGAACAGCACGATCAGGAACCATAAATCATAAGCCGGGCTATGGTTGGGATGCCAAATAAGATTGATCAAGCCGGCTGGAATACTGACAGGCACGTTATCGACGGTGATGAACGGGGCGGCGAGACGTTTGGCGAGGATGATGGTGGGGCCGAGGATCAGGGCGGGCAGCAGCAGGCGGTGGGCGCGCGATTTGATCAGAGCGGGCAGGTCTGCGAGCGGGGTGGCGAACTGGCCGGAGAGCATGGCGACGCGGCCGCTCAGATAAAAGAAGAACGGCATATGGAAGCTGTAGATCACCCGGCGCAGGATTTCATACCAATGCGCATCGGTGGGGGGTTGGCGGGCAACAATATGGCCGAACACGACCAGGGCGATCGCGAGGCCCCGCGCGCGGTCAAGATCGGTGTGGCGGGGGACGCTCATCGTCGGTCGGCTGACATGCTCCACCGAGTGAGAACGCTCCAGGCTTCCGGGACTTTGAGGCAGGAGGTGGCGGCGATGTTGTTCATCATAGTGTTCACCGGTTGACGGGAGTATGCAATTACTGGTTGTGTAATGGAAGTTTAAGCCCGTTGGAATAGAAATTTGTCCCGAAGCCGTATTTTGTTGCTGTTTCTGATGGTGGGGATCGTGGCGCGAAGCGATTTGGCGCGCGGGCAAGGGCTGGATTCGGCGCTGCCGGGCGATATTCCCGGCTTTCAGGTGGCGCCTGGATTAGCGCGGATTACGGCGCGGCGGGCGGGGGCGCAGCCGCTGGGATTTTCATGGCAATCGCTGCTGATTTTGCCATCGATCGGCGTGGCGACCGGCTATTATCATGCGCCGGGGCTGGGTGTCGCGGGATCGGCGCTGCTCGGGGTTACGCCGCAAATGCGGTTCATCGATCCGATTATCGGGGTCGCCGGGGTGATTCGGCTGAATGCTGAGCGCTATGCGCGCGCCCCACGGCAAGACACCACCGATGTGACTTTGGCGTTGGGCTGGCGGGTGCAAGCGGGGCCGGATCGGCTGGATTTGGGGATTGCCCGGGCGGTGATGCAGGAAGATGCGCTGGGTTTGGCGGGGGGTGATGGGGGCGTGGGCAACGCCCTGCCCTATCAGGTGCAGGTGCGGGTGGTGCGGGCGGATTGGCGGCATCATTTGGGCCTGGTGACGCTTGATGGTGGGCTGGGCGCAACACGGAGCCAGATTGGATCGGTTGGGTTGGCACCGGGATTTCGCACGGCGACGGGGTTGCACGGGCGGATGCGGGCGATCACGACGCGGCATGCGCCGCTGCGCTGGGTGGTGCAGCTTGACGGGCGGCGGACCGATTATGCCGGAGTGCTGCCGGGCGCGCCCTTTGGCACGACCAACGCGCTTGCGGTGCAGGCGGGTGTGTCAACGCCAAGGGATGCGATCATGACGCTGCGGGCGTTGGTGGGGGCTGCGCGGGTGCGGGTTGCGGGCGCACAGCATCGTGGCGGGGTGGTGCCGGTTTTTGTGCTGGCGGCGGGCTGGATGCCGGATCGGTTGAGTGCAATCGGGCTGTCGGTCAGCCGCACAGATACTGGCAATCCGGGGTTGAGCCTGCCGGGGCATCCGATTGAGCGGGCTGGATTGGGTGCCGCACTCGGGGTTGATCGGCATTGGGTGGTGGATGCCGGGCTGCACGGCACGCAGGCGTCGGTGTCGGGCGGGGTGGCGCGGGAAGTGGCGGTGCGGATGGGGCTGCGCTGGCGGATCGGGCGGATGGTGACGCTGGCGCCGCATCTGGCCGATATTTGGCGCTCACGGGTGCCTGGGTTAGCGCCGCATGAGTTTCGGGCGGTGTTCGATGTGCGGGTGGCTCCATGAGGTTGGACGCATTTGGCCTGACCTTCGCACGGGTGGGGCTTGATGAGGCGGTGGAACGTTGCTTGGCGCGTGATCCGGGGGCGCGATTTGATTTTGTGGTGACGCCGAATACCGATCATTTGGCCCGGCTGCGGCGCGATCCGGCGTTGGGCCCAGTTTATCGTGCGTCGTGGCTGTGTTTGTTGGATTCGCGAGTGATTGCGGTGCTGGCGCGGCTGTTGGGTCAGGGGTTGACGCCGGTGGTGACCGGGGCGGATTTGACGCGGCAGTTGTTGGCGCAGATGCCCGGTGGATCGCGGGTGTTGCTGGTGGGGTTGGGCGCGGCTGATGCGGCGGCGTTGGCGGCGCGGTTTGGCACGTTGGTGATCGAGCATTATGCGCCGCCGATGGGGCTTGATGACGATCCGGCGGCGTTTGCGCGGGCGCGTGACGCGGTGCGCGCCAGCGAGGCCGCACTGGTGCTCTTGGCGATTGGCTCACCCCGGCAGGAGCGATTGGCGCAGGCCGTGTGGCAGGCGGGCGATGCGACCGGGCTCGGCTTATGCGTTGGTGCGGCACCGCTTTTTGCCGCCGGGCGGGTGCGGCGCGCGCCAGTTTGGATGCAAGGCTTGGCGTTGGAATGGCTCTGGCGGCTGGCGTTGGAGCCACGGCGCTTGGCGCGGCGCTATATGCTTGATGGCCCGCCGGTGCTGCTGGCGCTCGCTTGGCACTGGCGCTCTTGTCGGCGGCGACGATCCGCGCAATAAAATAACCATGCGCACAAAAGCAGCGAGCCGGTGTTTAGAGCCATGACCGTGATCCCGACCTCGATTGACCGACGCAGTGCGGAATTTCAAACCAATGCGGCTTCGATGACATCGTTGGTCAGTCAGCTGCGCGCGACGGTGGAGCAAATCCGCCGGGGTGGTGGTGCGGCGGCGCGGGCGAAGCATTTGGCGCGGGGCAAATTATTGCCGCGTGACCGGATTCGCACTTTGATTGACCCGGCATCGCCCTTTTTGGAATTCTCGCAATTAGCGGCCCATGGGATGTATGGCGGCGAGGTGCCGGCGGCGGGAATTATTACCGGCATCGGAAGGGTGGCGGGGCGCGAATGTGTGATTGTCGCGAATGATGCGACCGTGAAGGGTGGCACCTATTTTCCGCTGACGGTGAAAAAACATCTGCGTGCGCAGGCGGTGGCGGCGCAAAATCAATTGCCGTGCATTTATTTGGTGGATTCGGGCGGTGCGAATTTACCCAATCAGGATGAGGTTTTTCCTGATCGTGAGCATTTTGGCCGGATTTTTTACAATCAGGCGACGATGTCGGCCGCGGGGATTGCGCAAATCGCCGTGGTGATGGGCTCATGCACGGCGGGTGGCGCTTATGTGCCGGCGATGGCGGATCAGAGCATTATTGTGCGTGAGCAGGGCACGATTTTTCTCGGTGGGCCGCCGTTAGTGAAGGCCGCGACTGGCGAGATTGTGACGGCCGAGGATTTGGGCGGGGCGGATGTGCATACGCGCATCTCCGGGGTTGCCGATCATTTCGCGGAGAATGATGCCCATGCGCTCGGGCTGGCGCGGGGGATTGTTCGTGGGTTGAATCGCGCCAAATATCCGATGCCTGACCGGGGCGCGCCGCGCCCGCCGCTTTATGATGCAGCAGAATTATATGGGATTGTGCCGCCGCAATTGAGCACGCCGTTTGATGTGCGCGAGGTGATTGCGCGCATTGTTGATGAGAGTGCGCTTGAAGAATTCAAGCCGCGCTATGGCACGACGTTAGTGACCGGCTTTGCCCGGATTTGGGGCTATCCGGTTGGGATTATTGCCAATAACGGGGTGTTGTTTTCTGAATCGGCACTGAAAGGGGCGCATTTCATTGAACTTTGCGCACAGCGGCAAATTCCGTTGGTATTTTTGCAGAATATTACTGGCTTCATGGTCGGGCGGAAATATGAGTCGGGCGGCATTGCCAAGGATGGCGCGAAGCTGGTGACGGCGGTGGCGACCGCGAAGGTGCCGAAATTTACCGTGATTATCGGCGGCTCATTCGGGGCGGGAAATTATGGCATGTGCGGGCGGGCTTATGATCCACGGTTTTTATGGATGTGGCCGAATGCGCGGATTTCGGTGATGGGCGGGGTGCAAGCGGCATCGGTGTTAGCGCAGGTGCGGCGCGATAATATCGAAGCCAAAGGCGGCCATTGGGACGCGCAGGCGGAAGCCGCGTTTCGTGCGCCGATTGAGGCGCAATATGAGGCGCAAGGCGAGCCTTATTATGCGAGTGCGCGGCTGTGGGATGATGGGGTGATCGACCCAGCCGATACGCGCATGGTGCTGGCGCTGGGTTTGTCGGCGGCGTTGAACGCGCCGCCGGAGCCGACGCGGTTTGGCATGTTTCGGATGTGATGCGATGACCGATTCAGTGATACTCACGTTCGAGCACGGAATTGCGACAATCACGCTCAATCGCCCTTCGGTGCATAATGCGTTTGATGATGCGATGATCGCGCAATTTAACGCGCATTTGGCAAGCGTGGCGGCGGACCCGGCGGTGCGGGCCTTGGTGTTGCGTGCGGCGGGGAAGAGTTTTTCGGCCGGTGCGGATTTGGATTGGATGCGGCGCATGGCCGGCTATTCGATGGCAGAAAATCTTGCCGATGCGGGCGGATTGGCGATGTTGATGCACCGGCTCAATCATTTGCCGATGCCGAGCCTCGCGCTGGTGCAGGGGTCGGCTTTTGGCGGCGGCGTGGGGTTGGTCGCGTGCTGTGACATTGCGATTGCCGCGACCGGCGCAAAATTTTGCTTCTCGGAGGTGAAATTGGGGCTGATACCGGCGGTGATCAGCCCGTATGCCGTGGCGGCGATTGGGGCGCGGGCGGCGCGGCGATATTTTTTGACGGCTGAGATTTTTGATGCGGCGACGGCGCTGGAACTTGGATTGGTGCATCGGGTGATCGAGCCGGAGGCGCTGGATTTGGCGGCGGACGCGATGTTGGCGGCTTTGGCGCAAGGCGGCCCCGGTGCGCAAGCCGCTTCGAAAGCGCTGATCCGCACGGTCGCCGACCGACCACTCGATGATTCGCTGGTGTTAGAGACCCAGCGGCTGATTGCCGCGCAGCGGGCATCGGCCGAAGCGCGCGAGGGGGGGGCGGCGTTTTTGGAACGGCGCGCGCCGTCATGGAGACTAGCATGACGATTACCCCGATCCGATCGGTGTTAGTGGCCAATCGTGGCGAGATTGCCCGGCGGGTGATGCGCACGGCGCGCAGATTGGGGATTGGCTGCATTGCGGTTTATTCTGAAGCCGATGCGGGGGCTGCGCATGTGCAGGAGGCCGATGCAGCCTATGCGATTGGGGCGGCGCCGGCGCGCGAGAGTTATTTGGATGGGGCGCGGATTATTGCGCAAGCGCTCAAGGCCGGTGCCGATGCGGTGCATCCGGGTTATGGATTTCTGAGCGAAAATGCTGATTTTGCCGAAGCCTGTGGCGCGGCAGGGTTGGTTTTCATTGGCCCGCCAGCCAGTGCGATACGGGCGATGGGCTCGAAGGCGGCGGCGAAGGCGTTGATGCAGCAATCGGGCGTGCCGCTGGTGCCGGGCTATCATGGCGAGGATCAGACGCCTTCATTGCTCGCGGCGGAGGCGGCGCGGATCGGCTTTCCGGTGCTGATCAAGGCCTCGGCGGGCGGTGGCGGCAAGGGAATGCGGATTGTCGAACGGGCGGAGGATTTTGCCGAAGCGCTCGCGTTAGCGAAGGGCGAAGCGTTAGCGGCGTTTGGTGATGAGCAGGTGTTGATCGAACGGTATTTGACCCGACCCCGCCATATCGAAATTCAGGTCTTTGCCGACCGACAAGGCAATGCGATCTCGTTGTTTGAGCGTGATTGCTCGATCCAGCGGCGGCATCAGAAAATTATCGAGGAAGCGCCTGCCCCCTTCATGACGCTGGCCCGCAGGCGTGCGATGGGTGAGGCGGCTTGTGCGGCGGCGCGCGCGATTGGCTATGTTGGGGCGGGCACGGTGGAATTCATCGTCGAGGATGATGCGTTCTATTTCATGGAGATGAATACCCGCCTGCAAGTTGAGCATCCCGTGACGGAGGCGATTACCGGGCTGGATTTGGTCGAATGGCAATTCCGGGTGGCGGCCGGTGAGCCCCTGCCCTGCCGTCAGGATGATGTGCGAATTGAGGGTCATGCGATCGAGGTGCGGCTTTATGCCGAAGATCCGGCGCAGGATTTTGCGCCTTCGACCGGGATTATTCAGCATTTGCGTTGGCCAGAGCGGGCGCGCATCGATAGTGGGGTGCGCGCCGGCGATGCGGTGAGTATTCATTATGATCCGATGCTGGCCAAGCTGATCGTGCATGGGCCGAACCGCTCGGCGGCGGTGCGAATGCTGGTGCAGGCGCTGGCGGAGACCGAGATCGAGGGGGTGCGGAGTAATTTGACCCTGTTGCGCAGGATTGCGGGGTTGCCCGATTTTGCCCAGGCGGTGCTGGATACTGGGTTCATTGGTCGCCACGAGGCGATATTGTTAGCGCCTGACGCGCCCGCGTCATTACGGGCCTTGGCTGCGGCATCGGCGCATTATTTGGCACAATTAGCGGCGGAATGCGACGAGCGGGTGGACCCGGCCGATCCGGATTCGCCATGGGGGCTGACCAACGCGTGGCGGATGAATGGCTTGGGCTATCAGGATGTTTTGCTCCATGACGGCGCGGTGATGCGCTCATTGCGGCTTCATCCGCTGATAACGGGCCGGTTCGTGCTGGAAATGGATGGACAGAGCTATCCGGTTGTCGCGGAACGGCTCTCGGATTGTCGGTTTTCGCTGACGCTGCTCGGGCAAACCGGGCCGGTGAGCGTGGTGCAATTGGGTGCCGCGTTGATTGTGCATGAGGCGGGGGTGCGCAGCGCGTTGATGCTGGGTGATCCGCATGCGAGCGCTGCGGGCGAGACCGCGCAAGACCGGTCAGTGCGGGCGCCGATGCCGGGCAAAATTTTGTCGGTGGCGATTGCTGTGGGCGACAGCGTGCAAAAGGGCGACGTGCTGTTTTTGGTCGAAGCGATGAAGGTGCAAATGCGCGTGACCGCGTCGGCGGATGGGGTGGTGGCGCTGGTGAATAATGTTGCGGGTGAGTTGATCGAGGCGGGCGCGGAATTGGCGCGGATTGATCCGGTGAGCGACGATTAAAGGCTGAGGGTGCGATTGGTCGCGGCGCCGAGGCCGCCCCAGGTGGCAAGGACCAACGTGGCCATCAGGAACAGGATGGCGGGCTGCCAATGGCCGGTGGCTGCGTGAATCGCACCCATGCCGAGCGGGCCGGCGATTGAGATGGCGTAGCCCACGGCCTGGGCGAAGGCTGAAACGCCCATGGCGGTGGTGCCATCTTTGCTGCGCAGCACGATCAAGGTGAGGGCGAGCGGGAACGCCGCACCCTGGCCTGCGCCGATACAGAGCATGGCGGGCCAGCCGAGTAGGCGCGGGGCGAACAGGATCATGCCGTATCCGATGGCGCAGAGAGCGAGCACGCCGAGCAGCAAGCCGCGCTGATCGGGGCGGCGCGCCGCGATCGCGGGGGTGAGCAGCGAGACCGGAATCGCGATCAGCATGGTCGAGGACAGCATGAGCCCCGCCAATACCGGGCTGACGCCATGAGCGCGCAGAATGCTCGGCAGCCAAGACAGGATGGAGTAAAAGCCAAGCGATTGCATGCCCATGAATAGGGCGATTTGCCAGGCGAGTTTTTGGCGGCTCAGGCTGCGGAATGCGCCGGTGCGATGCGCGAGCGGCAGGCGATGGGCGCCATGGCGCAGTTGCGGCAGCCAGATCAGGGCGGCGGCGATGGCGGGGATGAGCCAAAAGCCGAGTGCGCCGCGCCAGCCTGCTTCATTTGCCAGCGGCACGGCGATGGCTGATGCGAGAGCGGCGGCGGCGTTCAACGCCGTGACGTAAAGACCGGTGACCAGCCCGACGCGGTGGGAAAAATCGCGCTTGACGATGGCAGGGAGCAACACATTCCCAATCGCGAGCGCGGCGGTGGCGAGAGCGGTGCCGAGATATAGAGCGGGGGGATTGCCGAGGAGGCGGAGCGCCAAGCCCGCGACCAGGGCGATGAGCAAAAATTGGGTGGTGCGTTCGACGCCGAGGCGGCGTTGCAGCGGCAAAGCGAGGGGCGCGAGAGCGGCGAAGCAGAGCACGGGAATGGTCGCGAGAGCGGTTTCCCCATAGGCGCTGAGGCCGAGGGCGGTGCGCACGGTGCCGAGCACAGGCGAGACTGAGGCGATGGCGGGGCGTAAATTGATCGCAATCAGTAAAATACCGGCGAGGAGCAGGGCGGTGCGGCCTGCTTCGCCTGGTGCGTCGGGTAAGTCTGGCGTGTCCCTCATCGAGACCGCGTAGCGTGAATTTCATCATATCGCCATTGGCGCGGGCGCCGACCTGCTTTGCAAAGGCCTAGCAATCTCGGTATATTCTGATTTCAGGTATAAATAGGGAGCAGAAAATGAAAAAGCTGTACCGTCTGGGACTGGTGTGCCTCGCATTCGCATTGGGTGGGGTGGCGCATGCTAATCCCTCGATGTTGAAAAGTTTTAAGTTTGATCAGCCAAGCTATTTGCAGCCGCATCCGTTCGCGAAGGCGCATGTGGTCATCCAGGTCGATCAGGATAATCCGCAACGCTGGACCCTTGTGCTAAACAATGTGCAGAATATGCTCGATTACATGGGCACCGATAAAATTCAGATTGTCGTGGTTGGCTTTGGGCCGGGTTTGAAAATGCTGCTGGCGAACAGTCCGGATGCCAAGCGGATTGAATCGATGGCCGCCGAGGGTGTGGAGTTCGACGCTTGCCATAATACGATGGAAGCGATGGCGCGGAAGTTAGGCCATATGCCCGTGCTGTTGCCGCAACCGGTGATTGTGCCCGCCGGGGTGATCCGCATTGTGCAACTCGAGCAACATGGCTTTGCCTACATTAAGCCGTAAGGCATAAATTGGTGACAAGGGCCTGACATTGTCGGTCTGCGGCCTATTATAAAGGAGTGCAGCAAAGGGAACGCGATTGATGGATGCGATGGTGACCGGCGGCAAAGCGATGGTGGCGGACCTGCGGCGCCTATTTGCGGATGTGCGTAACCATAGCGAGGCGCTGGCGGCCTCGCTCAGTGCCGAGGATCAGGCGCTGCAATCAATGCCGGATGCGAGCCCGGTGAAGTGGCATCTGGCGCATACGACGTGGTTTTTCGAGCAGTTCGTGCTGCGCGCGACGCTGCCCGATTATGACGTCTTCGATGCGGATTTCGGATTTTTGTTCAACTCCTATTACGAGGCCGTCGGGCCGCGCCATGCGCGGGTGGCGCGCGGCATGATCACGAGGCCAAGCGCCGCGCAGGTGGGCGATTATCGGGCTTATGTGAACGCTGCGATGCAGGATTTGTTGGCCGAAGGGCGGGTTGAGATTGCCGATTTGGTGGTGTTAGGACTTAACCATGAGCAGCAGCATCAGGAATTGCTGATTACCGATATTACCCACGCTTTTGCGCAAAATCCGCTGCTGCCGGTGGCAATTCCGGGTTGGCGCATGCCGGTGCATGCGGGGGATGGTGAGGTTGCTTGGGTGGCGTTTGCGGGCGGGCTGGTCGAGATTGGCTATCGGGGCGAGGAATTTCATTTCGATAATGAAGCGCCCCGGCATCAGGTTTGGCTCGCGCCCTATGCGCTGGCGAACCAGCTGGTGACGTGCGCAACGATGCTCGATTTCATCGCAGATGGCGGTTATCGGACGCCGAGCTTGTGGATGGCCGATGGCTGGGCGCAGGTGCAGGCGCAAGGCTGGTCGGCGCCGCTTTATTGGCGGCAATCGGGTGACCAATGGTTGGGCTTTGGGCCGGGCGGGTCAGCGCCGCTCGACCCGTCGGCGCCGGTTGCGCATATATCCTGGTATGAGGCGGATGCGTTGGCGCGCTGGGCCGGGGCACGGCTGCCCACCGAGCCAGAGTGGGAGGCGGCTTACGGCCATCCGCGCTTGGCGGAAATGACCGGGTCGGTTTGGCAGTGGACCGAGAGCGCGTATCGGCCTTATCCAGGATTTCGGCCGGTAGCCGGGGCAATCGGCGAATATAATGGTAAATTTATGATCAATCAGATGGTGCTGCGCGGATCATCGGCGGCGACGCCTGCGGGGCATGGGCGGGCGAGCTATCGTAATTTTTTTCATCCCGATAAACGTTGGCAATTCTCCGGATTGCGGCTGGCGCGGGATTGCTGAGCATGGATCGGGCACAGCGCGCGCATGAGGTTAGCGTCTCGGATATGGGGTTGATCGGCGAGGTGCTGGCGGGCCTAACCGCCACGCCGAAGACCTTGCCACCGAAGCTGTTTTACGATGCGGAGGGTTGCGCCCTGTTCGGCGCGATCACTGAATTGCCGGAATATTATCTCACCCGGGCTGAAACTGCGATTTTGCGGACGATTGCGCCGGATTTAGCGACTTTGCTGCCAGCGCAGGCGGCCCTCGTTGAGTATGGTGCCAGCGATGAGGCGAAGGGCGCGATTTTGATCGGGGCGCTGGCGCCACGGCTTTATATGCCGATCGATATTGCCGATGGTGCGTTGGCGGATTTGCAGGCGCGCATGGCCCACAGCCATCCGACTTTGCCGGTCCAGCCGTTGGTTGCGGATTTCATGCAGCCTTTGGTGATGCCAAGCGGGATTGGGGATCGGCGTGTTGGGTTTTTCCCAGGCTCGACCATTGGTAATTTGGACCCGGAGGCGGCGCTTGCGTTTTTGCGCCGGGCGCGGGCGGATTTGGGTGCGGCGGGCGCGCTGGTGATTGGGGTTGATTTGGAAAAATCACCGGCGCGGTTGATCCCGGCCTATGATGATGCGGCTTGTGTGACTGCGCGGTTCAATCTGAATATGCTGGCACGGCTGAATCGTGAGGCGGGCGCTGATTTTGTGCTCGAGCGTTTTGCCCATCAGGTGATTTGGAATGCAGCACAGCATCGGATCGAGATGCATTTGCGGAGCGAAGTCGCGCAGGTCGTGATGGTGGCGGGGCAAGCGATCCATTTTGCCGCTGGGGAGACGATTCATACTGAGAATAGCCATAAATACGCGGTGCCACGGTTCCAGGTGCTGGCCAGCCGCGCGGGCTGGCACACGGATCAGGTCTGGACTGATGCGGATGGGTTATTCGCGGTTTATCTCCTACGCTGATCCGGTTATTTCACGATTAGGTGGTAGGCCACCGTCGGCGAGTTATCGACCGCCCGGAGCGAGACTGGCATGGCAAAAATCTGGGTGCCGCTGCCGTTCGCCGGGGCATGAACGGCGTTAAGTGAGGAAAGCAGGGAACGATCAATCAGGACATTCCCGGATGAGCGATCCAGTAGCGTGGCGACGATGTGACCATTGGGCAGGGCGGCGAAAGAAATTACCGCATCGACCCGTCGAGCATGCTGCAAGGCCGCTTTGAACGGGCCGTTGCGCAGCAAGGCGCGCTCGACGCTCTGGCAGAAGGCCGGGAACGCGACGGTGCCCTGGTGTTGGTATGTCGTCGTGGCGCAAGTAGCGGGCAGACCCGGCGCAGCAATCACCGTGGGGCTTGGGGCCAGGGCCAAAGCGGATTTCGTCATGACGGCCATTGCCGCCAAAACAGCAAGGCTGGCGCTGAGATGCTTGAACGACATTTTAGTCTCCATTGGCTATATGGAAAGACTTTTTCAGTTCGAGATTAGGCGTTTCGGCGCATTTTTAACCAGCGCTATTTATGCATGGCTCGCGAATCGCGATGCAACTGTCGTAGACTTGGATCGCTTGCAATGGCGCGGTTGGACCGGTTCGCGTGGGCACATCCGCAAAATCGCGACTTTTTGGCTGTGACTCACCAAAACTCATCCCTGCTCTGTCGTCCACGGCGGGGGGATGGGGGTCGGTGGGTCTTGCCGTGTGCGGCGGTATCGGCTAGTCGATCCGACATCGCGCACCCGTAGCTCAATTGGATAGAGCACCAGACTACGAATCTGGGGGTTAGGAGTTCGAGTCTCTTCGGGTGCGCCATCTTTCTGTTGTTGGGAACGCGCATGACTGAGACTGCGCCGATAGATCCGAAATTATTGGAATTGCTGGTTTGCCCGCTGACCAAAGGGCCTTTGGTCTATGATCGTGCGGCGGGGGAATTGATCAGCGAGCGGGCAGGACTGGCGTTTCCGGTGCGCGATGGGATTCCGATCATGCTGGTCGATGAGGCGCGTAAGCTCGACCCATGAGCAGCGCGCCAGAACCCACCGAAATTCGGCTTAAACGGGCGGAGCGGGTGCTGGAGGTCAGCTTCGCCGATGGGGCAGTGTTTGCGCTGCCGGCTGAGTATTTGCGGGTGGAAAGCCCGAGTGCCGAGGTGCAGGGGCATAGCCCCGAGCAGCGACAATTGGTGAGCGGCAAGCAGCAGGTTGGCATTTCGCAGATTGAGCCGAATGGGCATTACGCGATTCGGATCAGTTTTGATGACGGTCACTCGACCGGGATTTATTCGTGGGATTATTTGCACCGGTTGGGGCGCGAGATGGATTATCGGTGGGCGGCTTATTTGCGGGCCTTGGAGGCCGCAGGCGCCACCCGGTGATGGTTTCCGGGCGGCGGATGAGGGTTAAATCGCGACCTCTTTGACCGGCGTAATCACCGGCGCTGCGGCGACGAGGTGGCCGACGGCGGCGAAGGCGGCGGCGAGATGGGG
Source organism: Acidiphilium sp. 37-60-79 (assembly GCA_002279355.1). Classification (GTDB taxonomy): domain Bacteria; phylum Pseudomonadota; class Alphaproteobacteria; order Acetobacterales; family Acetobacteraceae; genus Acidiphilium. The sequence continues at coordinate 74,102 of NCBV01000002.1, read as the reverse complement.
GGATTGCATATGGTGATCCAGCGCGGCCTGATCCCGATAGACCTCATAGACGTAGAATTGGCCTGCTTTGGTCGGGTCTTCGTGCAACATGTAGGATACGCAACCCGGTTCGGCACGGGTGGCGCGGACGAGGGTGATGAGCGCATCGCGGATGGTCGCCTCTGCGCCCGGTTGGGCTTGCACATGGGCGATAACGCGGATTTCGTGGTTTTGAGACATTTTCGCTCCCATTTGGTTTTGGCGAGCAGAGCCTAGATCAAATCAGGGCCGGGCGAAAGCAGCGTTTGGTGCTGCCGCCGCCCGGTTTGGATTGCTTATTCGGCGCCGAACATTTCGGGTTCACCGGCGAGAATGGTGGCTTTGGCTTCTTCCGGATCGACCATTCCGGAATTCATCGCGACGAACAGCATCACCAGACTGAACACAACCAAAATGGCCGAATCGGTGACTTGGTTGAGCAGACCCGTGCCTTGCACCAGACCTTTTGGGCCAAGATAGGTGAGCAGCCACATGCCGAAGAAATACGGGGCTAACCACCAAGCACCACGCCAATGCAGATTTTGCAGGCCAACGCCGAGAATCGACTCGTAGCCGATATAGAGGATGGCGAACACAGCGATAAGGCCGAACAAGAAATTATCCGTGTGGGCGCCGCTCCAGAAAATAATGAAGTTGGAGATGATGAAGGCAACACCTGCGACAATTGGCGCACCGGCGAGCAGGAATGGGCGCGGAAATTGCGCTTCCGGCATGGTTTTGCGCAGCGTCAACAGCACGACCGGACCGGTGCCGTACGAGAGCACCGTCGCGGAGGAGATGAAGGTCACGATGCCCTGCCAGGAGGGAAATGGCGCGAGGAACAATAGGCCAACCAAGAACGTGACCACCACGCCCACGACCGGCACACCGACGCTGGTGAGCTTGGCGAAGAAATTACCACCAATCAGCCCTTCCTTGCCGGTGGCGTAGAGCACGCGCGAGGTGGTGGTGAAATAAATGATGCCTGTGCCCGATGGCGAGATGAAGGCATCGATATACAGTAAAATCGCGAGCCAACCGACGCCGAGCAGCGAGGCAAGACCAGCAAACGGGCCAAAGTGGCCAACGAAACTCACATTCGCCCAACCCTTGGTCAGATCCGCGGGCGAGACCGCACCGATGAAGACGATTTGCAGTCCAGCATAGATCACCAACCCGATGAGCACCGAGCCGACAATGGCAATCGGGAGATTGCGCTTGGGGTTGGAGGATTCACCCGCGAGTTCCACCGCTTGGCGGAAGCCGAGATAGGAAAATACGATGCCTGAGGTGGCGACGGCAGAGAAAATGCCCGACACGCCCGATGGCGCGAAACCATGCGAGGTGAAGTTGCTGACGTGAAAACCCGCGACCAAAAAGACGATAATGGTCAAGACCGGGATGGCGAGTTTCCACCAGGTGAGGGTGCTGTTGATCAGCAGAACCAGCTTGATCGCCAGCATATTGACCACGGCAAAAATGGCCAGCAACACCGCCGAGGCGATAAAGCCTACCGTGGTGAGCACGCCGGCTTTATCGACCAGACCGGCAATGTAGTTGCTGGCGTAGGTGATCACGGCCGATGCTTCTGCCGGGGCAACCGAGGCGTAGCCTAGAAACACCACGAAGCTCAGCATGGTCGCCATCAGATTGCCGTGCGAGAGTTTTGGGAACGCAATCACCGCACCCGCACGCGGAAACGCGGTGGCGAGTTCAGCATAGACGAAAGAGAGTAATAACACCGCAAAGCCGCCGATTGCCCAGGCGATCAAGGCGGCTGGCCCCGCGACCTTTGCGGCAGTCAGCGGCCCGAGCAACCAGCCTGAGCCGATAATCCCGCCTAGGCTTGCGAATAATAAGCCGATGATCCCTGCATCTCGTTTGAGTTTGACATTCATTCCGTCGGCCATTGTGGTCTCCTTATTGAAGGTTACGGATATTGAAGGTTACGGATCGGTGCGCCATGCCCCCCGGCGCTCTGATTATGAACCCAGCATTCAACGATCATGTCAACTTTATGGCAAGCGCGATCCATCATGACCGAACGTGATGCATTTTTAATGCCGTTCCATATTTCGCCGACGACATCATGTTATCGAGTTGTTTTTACTCTCTTTTTGTCAATGCTGGGTGATGATGGCGGTATGAGAGAGCCAGTGAGGCGGGGGGGGTGCCGCTTGTTTAGGCAATTGGACCGTCCATCTGACAAATGAGAACGATATTGAGGAGTTGATGATGGACGAGAATGAAGTTTCTGGCGCGGCGAAAGATTTCGGCGGCAAAATCAAGGAAGGTTTGGGTTCAGCCGTTGGTGACGATGATTTGCGCGCCGAAGGGCTGGCCGATCAAGTGACCGGCAAGGCGCAGAAAGCCTATGGCGCGGCCAAGGATACCATCAGCGGCGCCGCTGACGCGGTGCGGTCAGCCGTGCATGAACAGAGCGATGGGTCATCGACGGCCGGATTCGCCCAGCCGGTGCTCGATTTCGTCAAGCGCCAACCGGCTCTCGCCTTGCTCGGCACAGCGGCGGCTACGTATGCGCTCGCCATTTTGGTGCATGGCGGCAAGCGCTGAGCGGCGCACCGGCCCAATCGATCGACCAATCGAATAATCAGTCGATTGTGGTCAGGCCCTGGGCGAAGCGCTGCGCGTTGATGACGTAGTGCAGAGCGGATTGGCGGAGCTGGGCGGCGGCTTCCGGCGGCAAAGTGCGTTTGACGGCGGCGGGGGAGCCGACGATCATCGAGTTTGCCGGAAATATTTTCCCCTCCGTGACCAAAGCGTGGGCCCCGACGATGCAATTTTCGCCAATCACGGCGCCATTAAGAATAATCGCGCCCATGCCGATCAGGCTGCCCCGACCAATGGTGCAGCCATGCAGGGTGACCGAATGGCCGATGGTGCAATCCTCCTCGATGGTGAGGGGGGAGCCGATATCGGTGTGCAGAACGCAATTTTCCTGAATATTACTGCGGTCACCGAGAGAAATTAGCTCATTATCGCCGCGCAAGACCGCGCCGAACCAGACGCTGGATTGGATGCCGAGACGGATTTTGCCGATTAGTTGGGCGTTGGGGGCGATCCAAGCGCTGCCATCGGCGGGCAGTTCGGGGGCGACGCCGTCAAGCGCGTAAATGGGCATGGTTGTCTCCTGATTTTTTGATCATGGTGGCGGCAAAGCCAAGCAGTCCGGGGGCGGCGAGAATGAGCGCACAGGCGCTCCAAATCATGAATTCGTGATTGGGCCAACCGGCGATGACGGCGCTGGCCACGGCGCCGATGGCTAATATGGCACTCGGCAGTATGTCGCGCCAATCGCTGATCGTGGCGTGATCCCGCGCAGTAAGGCGCAGCAGTGCGATCACGCCCGGAACGGCAAAGACCGCGAAGGGCGCATCGCGATATCGGGGATCGAACACCAGCATCATTTGCATGATGGCTGCCGTCACCAGGAACAAAAACCAGAGATGATCGAAGAGATGAGTCCGCCAATCGCGTAAGGCTGCGTGGCCGAACAGGGTGGCGCGGAGCAACCAGATTGTTTGGGCCGCTTGGATGGCCCCTGCCCTGCCCGCGCGGCGGCGGAGAAACAGCCAGGCGAGTAGGATTTGCGCGGGCAAATTGATCACCGCACAGAGCACGAGGGAAGTATCATAGAGCACGTGCCCGGTGATCGCCGCCGCGTAAACGAGGGCATTGGCGAGGGCGAAGGCGCCGATGAGGCTGCGCGCATCGCGCACCGGGGCGCTTAGCGTGAGGAGGAGTGCTAGGCCGATGGCGGTGGCGGCATCAGTCGGCCAGTGCGGCATTTCGATCACCGGTCCGGCGAGGGGAAATTTTGGCTGGCGCTGGGCATTCCAGATGCCCCAATTTGCCCCGGCGATGCCTTCATCGTGATATTTCCAGCTCTGGTCGAACGCCTCGATCAAATTGTAATCGACGTGATCGCGATCGGCCAGGGTAACGAATTTACGAAGAAAAATGGCTTCATTGACGCGCGAGGGGGCGGCATCGCCGCGCCAGCGGCCGCGGCTGGGCCAGCCGGTTTCACCCACCGAAATACGCTTGCCAGGGAATATTTTTTCGGTTTTGGCGATGGTGCGCGCGATACGGGCGATGGCGGCATTCACGTTGACCGGATGGTTTTGCCAGTAGGGCAACAGATGGATCATCACGATATCAACATGCTTGGCGATTTGGGGGAATTGGAACCAAAAGCTCGCGACATCGGCATAGGCAACGGGCTGGTGCACGCGGGCTTTGACATAATCGATATCGGCGATCAGGGACTCGGGCGACAGGTCGCGCCGAAGCAGCACTTCGTTGCCGACGACGATGCGGGTGTCGGTGTGGGGATGCGCATTGGCCTCAGCGATACCCGCAGCCATTTCGCGAGCGTTATCGCGCGGGTTGGGGCCGAGCCAGATGCCGACCCAGACTTTCAAGCCGACTTGTTTGGCGAGTGCGCCGATATCGTAATTGCCCTCCAGCGACGAATAGGTGCGAATGCCGTTGGCGTGTTTGGCGATGAGGCGCAAATCTTGCGCGACGTCTCCGGCGGTGGGGAAATTTTTGGTCAGAGGTGATTGGCCGTTGCGAAATGGCGCGTAGGAGACTGAGTGAAATCGGGCATCGGACATTTTTATGCGGCCCGCCTGGGGCCGGTTTGGCCAGTACCAGGCGGCGATCGTGGCGAGGATGAGCAGGAGTAAAATCGGCAATCTTGCGGCGCGCATGAGACCTGACTTACAAGACCGGCACGCCACAGACCATAGGAGCGACGATAAAATGCACGCTAATCCACTCGGGGTTGATGGTCTTGATGATGCGACGATCAGGAGCGTGCTGACCACAACAAGGCGCATCGCGCTGGTCGGCGCCTCCGCCAATCCCGACCGGCCTTCCAATGAGGTGTTGGGGTTTTTGCTCGCGCGGGGCTATGCGGTGACACCGATTAATCCTGGATTAGCGGGGCAAAGCTTGTATGCTCAAACGGTGGTGGCCGCGCTTGACGATGCGACACCGTTAGAGATGGTGGAGTTGTTTCGGGCGAGTGACCAGGTGTTGGCACCGGTGCAAGACGCGATCCGGCTGGGGGCGCGGGTGGTTTGGATGCAGCTTGGCGTGATCAATCAGGACGCGGCGGCGTTGGCGCGGGCGGCGGGGCTGATTGTGGTGATGGGTCGTTGTCCGATGATAGAAATGGCCCGGCTGGGACTGTGACGTCCGCTCGCGAGCCCTATCGCGGATTGGTGTTTCGGGGTAAATTAACGCGTTGTTGCTCGGGGAGCGCATAATGGCTGAAAATCCGATTTCAAACCTTTTTAACAACCGCCCGCCACGGCCGCCGATCGGATCTTTGCCGCCGCAGCGCCAGACTGTTTCGGTGCGCTTGCTTGCGGTGATCGGTATGATCATTTTGGCGATTATTGTGCTGAGCGATTGTTTTTATGTTATTCCGCCGACCGAAATGGCGGGGGTAACTAGGCTCGGCGTGGTTGTGGTGCGCGAACCGGTGGGGCCCGGCGCGCATTTCAAATTACCGTTTATTGAAACGGTTGATCCGATCCAGACCTCGATTTCGCGATTTAATTTGCCGCAAGTGCAGGTTTATACGGCGGACAATCAATTGCTGGATTTGGGTATCTCGTTGACCTATCAAGTGCCGCGCGGTGCCGTGCTGCATTTGTTGTACGATGTAGGCAAAGCTGGCAATATTGATATTAACTCGACGATTGAGCCGATTATTGCCGATCGGGCGTTGCGGGTATTTGCGCAGCATAAGACGATTAATATTAGCGAGCGTCGCGCCGAAATTGATGAGCAGATGAATGTTGAAATCAGCAAAGCGCTGAAGCGTTTATTTGGAATTCGCGTTATTGATATTCAAATTCGTAGTATTCGCTACACTCAAGCATTTGATCGTGCAGTGGAGGAGGCGGTAGAGGCAAAGGCCGAGGCGGTGAAGGAGCAAAATTTAGTGCTGGAGAAGCGCTATATGGCTGATCAGGTGGTGGCAACCGCCGATGGGGCCGCGAAGGCGAGGATTGCGCAGGCCAAGGGCGAGGCGCAGGCGACGGTGCTGCAAGCGACGGCGCAAGCCCAATCAATCGGCATTGTCGCGAAGGCGCGGGCGCAGTCGATCGCAGAGATTGGTGCGGCGGCGCGGAAAAATCCGACGATTATTCCTTATACGTTTGCGCGGCGCTGGAACGGCACCATGCCGGCGACCGTGGTGGGGGATGGCAAGGGTGCCGATATGTTTCGGATGATTGTGCCCAGTGGAGCGGCGTCGGCGGGCAAGTGACGCTGTTGTGAATGCCGCGCACGATCGACATCATTTGTGCGGCTGTCAAAACCACGCAGGCTAGGCTGATGCCATAATTCGCGCTGGCTGATTTTCCACGGATGGCGGGCAATAATGGGACTCGTATGTTCTGATCACGCGAAAACCCATGAAAATATACTGCCACTAAACGGATACAGGTTCGATCTGAGCCAAGCCCGCCGAAAGCTGACATCAATGCGGTTTAACCGCCGTGTTGGTGGGCCTCCCAGTGTACTTGAATAGCGCGCCGCAGAATCGTTGACACGGTTGCGGGACTGGTACGGTCGAGCAAGAGAAGCTATGAGTTCGTTTCCCAATTGATCCTATGCATATAGGATAGCGTCGAGCTGCGATAAGCGATATTAGATCGATAAGATAAACGTATTTATTCAGGCGAGGCGCGCTATGACCGTTCTCATTGATATTCTTGATATTGAAACCCCTCTTGGACCGGATAAATTTCGGATCATGTCGGTGAGCGGCGCCGGGCATATCAGCCAGCCATTCAGCTATCAAATTGTACTGCGGTCGGGAACCGCCAAGCTGGATGAGAATGAATTACTCTATAAGCCGGTGACGGTGTCGATCGCGCAGACGAGCGTTCATGCCTGCTTTCTGAACGGGCTGGTTTCGCATGTGCAGCAATTTCCTACCGAATCGCGCGAGACTTGGGATTACAGCCTAACCATTGTGCCGACGCTCGCCTTCCTCGACCAAACACGAGATTGCCGCTTTTTTGAGAATCAATCGTCGCTCGATATCGTCGAGAGCATATTGAGCAAATTTGGCATCAAAAAATATGAGGTTCGCGGCGCTGTCAAGCCGCCGAAACGTTCGTATACGACCATGTTCAATGAGACCTATCTCGATTTTATTCATCGGTTATTTGCAGAAGATGGTATTTTCTACTTTTTTCAACACTCCGCTTCGGATCATACGATGATCATTGGCGCCGATAACACCGCGTTCAAGACAACGACGACATCACCCTATGGCATCACCAACGAGCAGGGCATTCTTACCGGCTTCGATCGCTGGGCGCGCACCGATACAACCACTTACGGCAATATTGATACGGGCGACTACAACCCTGAGACAAGCACAACGGCCGTCAAGGCCTCGGTGCCCTCAATCAAAAAGGCCTCTGGACTTGATGCTCGCGCACATTATCATTGGCCAAGCCGTGCTTTGACCTCTGATACAGCCGACACCATCGCAAAGCGGCGTCTACAAGCGCATGAAGTTCCAACGCAGATCTATCATGGTTCGGCCAATATTCCTGATCTTTATGCTGGTAGCAAATTCACGCTCGAAAACGATCCGGTGAGTGGCACGGCGAGCCAGTATGTGCTCGGTTCCGTTTCAATCTTGATTGAAGACCACAGCGACCAACTCAGTGCCGGTAGCAGCGTGATCAGAGCGGGGCTGACGGCCTTCACCGCTGATACGACGTTCAAGCCGGTGCCATTACCCAAACCCGTGCCGCTGGGGATGTATTCGGCCACGGTGATCGGGGACTCCGGTGAGGAGATTTACACGGACAAGCTTGGTCGGATTAAGATTCAGTTTCCCTGGGATCATTTAGACGAAACCACGGCTTCGGGCACGTTCTGGGTGCGTGTGGTGCAGCCTTGGGCGGGGGCTGGCTGGGGCGCGCAATTCATTCCGCGGGTGGGGATGGAGGTGCTGATTAGTTTCCTCGAAGGCGATATCGACCGTCCCGTCGCGATTGGTGCCTTATTCAACTCAAGCAATACGCCGATTTTCTCAGAAGAGGAAAAAAATAAGTCTGGTTTTCGGTCGCGCTCGACCAAGAAGGGCGGTGCCGCTGATTATAATGAGATTTCGTTTGACGACACCAAAGGCTCGGAAGTGCTGCTGGTGCATGCCCAAAAAAATCACACGACCGAGGTTGAGAATGATCAGAGTCTCACCGTCGACAACAATCGGACTGTATTGATCAAACAGGATGAGACCGTCACGATTAAAGGCAAGCAGACCATCAAGGTTACCGGTGCTGTCTTGTATGAGTCTGATGACTCAATAACGCTGAAGGTCGGTGGCAACAGTATTGTTATCAATACCAGCGGAATTACCATTAAGGGCACTAAAGTGTCGATCACGGGGGACGCCACGCTGAAAACGACCTCGCCGGATAGCACGCATGAGGGGCAAATGATGATGACGCTGACCGGCGGCATGATCAAGATCAATTGAGCGGGATCGGATGAGCGCGTCCACCCAAAACAAGCTTGGTGCGATCGATTTGACCACGGCGCTGGGGCGGTGCGAGTTCCAGCCTGAGATAAATGTGCTGATTAATCGGCGGGCCGGAATTGAGTCAGCGATCGCGACGTTGCAAGATGCTGGCAAGCTCGTCGAAGCCAGCAAGCTGTTTGCACATGCGTTACCCAAGCGCGAGGCGGTCTGGTGGGCTTGTGTATGCGCGCATTATAGCGAGCCGGCCGATATCGCCAAGGCCGATCGGCTAGCGCGCGAGATTGCGGCAGATTGGGTGCGCAAGCAGGATGATGATTTGCGCTACGCAGCATTCAAGCAGGCTGGCGAGACGGGGTTTCAAAGCGCGCACGCCTGGGCCGCAGTGGCGGCTTTCTGGTCCGGCGGCTCGGTCGCGCCACGCGGCACCACGCCGATGCCACCGGGCGCACATTTGACGGGACTTGCCGTTGCTGGCGCAGTGGCGTTAGCTGCGGTGCGCGGCGATCCTGATCGGCAAACGGCGCGGATGCATCAATTTTTGGCCTCGGCGCACGATATTGCCGCAGGCGGCGGCGGGCGGATCGGCAGGGAGACGACATGACCTTAACCTTGAGCATTTTGCGCTGCCCGGATGCAGTGCCGCCGCAGACACGGACAATCGAGGGCGGTGAGTTCCGCATTGGGCGCGGACCAGACAATGATTGGGTGCTCGCCGATAACGACCGGGTTTTGTCCAAGCGCCATTGCGTAATCGCTTTCCGTGCTGGCGTTTGGCAACTTGCTGACACCTCGACCAATGGAACATTTCTGAATCGTGATCCTGATCCGATTGGTCCGGGTACCGTGCGCACGCTCGAGGATGGTGATCGGCTGCGCTTTGGCGCCTACGAAGTTGAGGTCAGGCTTGCGAACCAACCGCGATTTGGCCACGGAGGCGGCGTCGCGCCAGCTCGGTTTGATGATCCATTCGGGGATGATCCGTTCGGCACCCCGACGCAGGCGCCTACCCCATTGTCAGGGTTTGGTGATCCAGGTTTTGGCGTCTCGCCATTTGATCAGGCTGATCATATCGCGATGCCAAATCGCGACTCATTTGGACGTGGATTTGGTGCGCCAACGGTAAGTACAGGTTTTGGCCATGCAACGCAACCCGATCATACACCAAGTCAGAGCGATGCGTTCCGCCCGCCGTCCGTGGCACCGAGTGTTTTGCCCGATGATTGGGATTTGGACCTTGGCGTTGCGCCGCGACCTCAGCCAGTCGCAGCACCGCCAATACTGCCATCGCCGCCGCCGATTTCGCCCGATCCTTTTGCGGAACCGCTGACTGATGTGCCCCATGCCGCTCCAATGCAGCCCGCAGCACCACCTCCCATCGTGCCGTCCGTTAGGTCACCGGTGGCGCCACCGGTTGTGCCACCGGCGGTAACGCCTCCGATGGTGCAGGCGCAGATTGGCGGCGCGAGCGATTTGATGGATGCTTTCCTTGCCGGGGCCAATTTGCCGCTTGAGCGGCCGACGGATCGGCCCGCCGATCCCGATGCCGCGATGCGCGCACTCGGCGCGGCGTTCCGTGCCACGGTGAGCGGGTTGCGCCAGGCGATGATTGCGCGGGCGGCGGTGAAGGGAGAGTTTCGGATCGAACAAACGATGATTCGCGCACGCGGCAATAATCCGTTGAAATTCTCCGCCGATGATGATGACGCGCTTGGTGCGCTCCTTGGCACCGGGCGGCGCACTGATGTGACCCCGGCGGCTGCAATTGCCGATGCGTTGCGCGACATTCGGCTCCATGAAATTGCGACGATGGCTGCGATGCAATCGGCAGTGCGCGCGTTGCTCGAACGATTGAGCCCGGAATTGTTTCGCGCTGAGGCCGAGGCAGCGGGGCGGACGATGCTCGCCGCCCAGAAGCGAGCGCGGGCGTTCGATCTGTTCGAGACGCGCTATGGCGAAATTGCTGCGGCGCTGGCGGATGACTTCGATAGTGTATTTGGCCGCGCTTTCGCGCGCGCTTATGAAACCGCCTTGCGCGATGCGGAATCCCGCGAGGCATGAAGGAGCGATAATCCGATGATCGTGCGACGGCGTTTCATTGTCTCGACCCCACTGCTGCTTTTACCCGCTTTCTTGGGTGGCTGTGCTGCTGGCGCGAAGCCTGCCGCGTCACTCGCCTTGACGGTGATCGGGGGCGCGGATCAGAACCCAGACAATGCCGGCCCCGCCGCGCCGGTGTCCGTTGAAATTTTTCAGCTCTCTGACAGTGGCGCCTTCAACGCAGCGACTCCCCTTGCTTTGCTCGGTAACCCGGGCAGTTTATTAGGCACCACCCTGACCGCACCGATGGGGCAATTGATTGTGGCGCCGGGCCAGACGGTGGCGGTTGATCGAAAGCTGGCTCCGATCACTCAATTTATTGGCATCGCCGTTTTTTTCAGGGACATTGACCAAGCACACTGGCGGGTGGTGCTGCCAATCGCAGCGCACAAGGTTAACCGGGCGGTCTTGCGAATTACTGGAATAAAAGCGATGTTGTCGAAGCGATGATCCAATCATTGCTGTTGGCGCATCAAACTCAGATCGTATCGATATCGCAGGGGCTAAGCCAGTCATGACATGGACGGGACGTGTTGTTTGGCAGGAGGGCATGTTTTTGCGCTCGCAGCATTTTCAGCAGCAGGATCGCTGGCTGGAATCATTACTGCGCGGGCGTGTTGCGGCATTGCGGCCGTATCCTTGGGGGTTGACGCGAATCAATATTGATCGAGACCTGTTAGCGACGGGGCGTTTTGCACTGGCTGAGGCCAGCGGGGTGTTTGAAGATGGCACGCCGTTTTTGCTCCCGGGCGAGGCCGATCACCCGGCGCCTTTGGAACTTGCCGATAATGTAAGGGCGATGCTGGTGCATTTGGCCTTGCCGATCCGCCAGCCCGGCTCGCCGGAAATTGCCGCCGAGGATGGCAGCACCGAGGGGCGCTATCATGCGGCGCGATTTGAGGCATTTGACACCCATTCCGCTTCACCCGAGGCGGCGGAGTTGATCATTGGCAAATTGAAACTGCGCTATATGCTCGATAGCGAGGATCGCGCTGGATATTTGTGCATTCCGCTGGCGCGGATCAATGAGGTTACCTCGGATCGGCGGGTGGTGCTGGATGATCGGTGGATACCGCCGGCGCTGGTTTGTTACGCGGCGGCGCCGTTAGCGGGGTTCGTGACTGAATTTTCCGGTATGATCCATCAGCGCGGCGAGGCGCTGGCGGCACGACTGAACGCGCCGGGGACACGTGGCGTTGCGGAAGTATCCGATTTTATGTTGCTTCAAGCGATCAATCGTTGGCAAGCCTTGTTGCAACATTGGGCAGATGCGGCCAATCTGCATCCCGAGACGCTCTATGCTGCTTTTGTTGAGATGGCCGCGGAGTTCGCGACATTCACCGAGGCGACGCGGCGGCCTAATAGCTATCCTGGGTATCGGCATGAGGATTTGCAGCGTAGTTTTGCTCCCGTGATTGCCGATTTGCGGCGAACCTTGTCGACGGTGATTGAGCAAAATGCGATTGCGATTCCGCTGCAAGAGCGCCGCCATGGCGTGCATGTGGGGCCCATCACCGATCGTTCTATTTTGCGAGCGGCGAATTTTGTGCTGACAGTCCAGGCGGATGTACCCAGCGAAACGCTGCGGCGGTTGTTTCCGGCGCAAGTCAAAATTGGCGCGGTCGAGCAAATTCGTGAATTGGTCAATGTGGCACTGCCAGGGATTGCGGTGCGGCCAATGCCGGTGGCGCCGCGACAGATCCCGTTTTACGCAGGGGCGAGTTATTTCGAGCTCGATCGGAATTCTCCGCATTGGCAATATATGCAAAATTCCGGTGGCTTTGCGCTGCATGTCTCCGGTGATTTTCCGGGGTTGAAATTGGAGCTTTGGGCGATCCGTGGCTGAGAAATAGCGTAATGGTAGGGCCGTGCGATTGGGAAAGGTTTTTCTGCGATGAGTGATAATCCGTTTTCCGAGCCAGACGATTCCGACAAGACAGTGATCCGTCCGGCGCCGGGCGGTCGGCGCGCACCTGCGGCGCCACCGCCCTCGCCATTTGCCGCGCCGCCCGCAAGCCCGCCGCCCTTGGCCGGAGCAGCAGCGGCGACAAATATCGGGCCGGATAGAGTGGCGATGGGCGGGTCGCTCTTGATCCGTGCTGCTGCACCGCTGCTGCAATTGCTGGCACGGCTGCGCAACACGCTCAGTGCGCCTGATTCGGGTGATTTGCGCGAACGCGCCGTTGCCGAATTACGCCGGTTTGAAGCGACCTGCCGGCAAGCCAATATGCCGATCGATCAGTTGCGCCCGGCGCATTATGCGCTATGCGCCAGCTTGGATGATGTGGTGTTAGCAACGCCTTGGGGCAGCCAGGGCGGTTGGGCCGCGCGATCGCTGGTTTCAACGTTTCACCAGGAAGTGCAATCGGGTGAACGGTTTTTTGATTATCTCAATCAAATCAAGCAAAATCCTGGGGTATTTTTACCGGTTCTGGAGTTGATGTATTTTTGCTTGTCGCTTGGCTATATGGGCCGCTATCGGCTTAGTCCGCGCGGGCCAGCCGAAATTGATCGGTTGCGCGAGGATACCTATGCGATTATTCGGCGTCAGAGCCCGCCCGGTGATCCAGGACTATCGCCGCATTGGCAAGGCGCGACCGCGCCGTACCGGCCACGCGGGTTAGTGGTGCCGACATGGGTGGTGGCTGTGGCGGGGCTTGGGGTTGTTGCGCTGACTTTTGCAATATTATCTTTCTCCCTTGGACACAGTTCTGGCAAGGTTTATGCTGACGCACTGGCGGCTCACCCTGCGGTGATGCCGCGTATTTTGCGCGGCGGCCCGGTGATTGCGCCACCGCCGCCCGTGACGGCGGGACCGACGGTGCTGGACCGTCTGCGCGGTTTTCTGGCGCCGGAGATTGCCGCCGGCAAAGTTTCTGTGTTGGGCACGATTAACGCGCCGATCGTGCGGATTAATAATCAAGGATTATTCGGCTCAGGAAGTGCGTCGGTTGAGACGCCAGCCGTGCCCCTGCTGACTAAAATTGGCCAAGCCTTGGCGCGTGAAAAAGGGCAAGTGCAGGTCATTGGCTATACCGATAATCAGCCGATCCATACGCTGCAATTCCCGAATAACTTAGTGCTGTCGCAAGACCGGGCAAAGGCGGCGGCGGCGTTGTTGGATCGTTCAATTGGCGATCAGAGCCGGATTACCGCCGTGGGACGTGGTGCGGCGGACCCGATTGCACCGAATACAACACCGCAGGGCCGAGCGCAGAACAGGCGGATCGAAATTGTGTTGGAGCGTGGAGCGGCGTCATGAAGAAGATTGTTTCGTTCCTGCTGTCGCGCTGGGTGTTGAGTTTTGTCGGCGTTGCAATCCTCGCTGTGTTGGTTTGGTTTTTTGGGCCGTTCATTGCGGCGTTGGCTGGGTTGGTGATCCGGCTGGTGATTATTGTGGCGCTGCTCGCGATTTGGCTCGGCACAAATCTTTGGTTGGATCATCGGCGGCGAAAGCGCGACGCAGCGTTGGCGGCGGGTGTCGCTGCTGCTGACTCCGGGGCGACGGCGCGAGCTGAAGAAGTGGCCGCATTATCGGCAAAACTAAGCACGGCATTGAGCTTGCTGCGGCGCGCGCGCGGCACGCGGGGATATTTGTACGAGCAGCCTTGGTATGTGATCATCGGGCCACCGGGCGCGGGCAAAACCACGGCGTTGCTCAATGCGGGGCTGAAATTTCCGCTTGCCGCGGAGTTGGGCCAGGGGGCTGTGGCGGGCGTTGGCGGCACGCGGCTCTGCGATTGGTGGTTCACCGACGACGCGGTGCTGATCGACACGGCGGGGCGCTACACCACCCAGGATTCTGATGCGTCGGTCGATCAGGCGGGGTGGCTTGGGTTTCTCGATTTGCTCAAGCGTACCCGTGAGCGCCAACCACTCAATGGGGTAATTGTGGCGATTTCGGTGGCCGATCTTGCTGGGGCGGACCCTGCGGCGCGAACGGGCCATGCGCGGGCGATCAGGGCGCGGATCAAGGAAATTACCACGAGGCTGGGCGTGCGGGTGCCGGTTTATGCGGTTTTTACCAAGCTTGATTTGATTGCCGGTTTTACCGAGTTTTTCGACGATTTGGACGCGACCGCGCGATCGCAAGTATGGGGCACCAGTTTTCCCAATCTGACGACGCCGCAAGGGCCGGTGACGGGATTTGCGGATGCGTTTCGCGCACTCAGTGAGCGGCTCGATCAGCGCTTGATTGATCGACTGCAGGGCGAGCGTAGCCCCGATCGGCGGGCGCTGATTGCGGGGTTTCCGGCTCAGGTGGCCAGTTTAGAGGAGCCGCTAACGGCATTTCTCACCGAGGCGTTTGCGGGGTCGACGCTGGACCCGGCACCATGGTTGCGCGGTGCCTATTTCAGTTCGGGCACCCAGGATGGCACGCCAATCGACCGGCTGACCGGGGCACTTTCGCGGGCTTTTGGCATTGATCAGCAGCGCGCGCCGAGCCTACGGCCGCAAGCGGGGCGGAGTTATTTTCTCGGCCGATTGTTGCGCGAGGTGATTTTCAATGAGGCGATGCTCGCGAGTGCCAACCCGACAGCATTGCGCAGGCGATTGCTTTTGCGCATTGGCGGCTATGCTGGGGTGGGGCTTGTGGCCACAATCGCCGTGATTGGGTTGCTGGTGAGCCATGCGCGTAATGCAGCGGCGGTGGCGCGCTTGCATCACGCGATTGCCACCGAACAACAAACCGCAAAAACAATCGCACTTAATCCGGTCGCGAGTGCGGATTTGGCGCCGATTGCGCCTATGTTGGCACAGGCACGCGCCCTTGCCGATCAAGCACAACCAACGGGCTTCGCCGGTTTGGGGCTTAATCAGGGCGCGCCACTGCATCAGGCGGCGGTAACCGTGTATCGGAATGCGCTCGACCGGGCGATGTTGCCGCGCTTGATGTTGCAGCTTGAGGCGGAAATGCGCGGGGCTTTGAATCGGCCTGAATTTTTATACCAAGCGACGCGGGTTTATTTGATGCTCGGCAATCGTGGACCCTTGGATGTGCCGCTGGTTGAAGCCTGGATGAAGCTTGACTGGCAGCGCCTGTATCCGGGCCCGGCGAACCAGGATTTGCGGGCGTCGTTGATGCAGAATCTTACTGATATGCTG
Organism: Acidiphilium sp. 37-60-79; assembly: GCA_002279355.1. Lineage (GTDB taxonomy): Bacteria > Pseudomonadota > Alphaproteobacteria > Acetobacterales > Acetobacteraceae > Acidiphilium. Next base: position 58,333 of record NCBV01000002.1, on the reverse strand, counting down.
GCACGCCCCTTGCCGAGTGTGCCGCTTGATGGCGCTCTGATCGAGACGGCGCGCACGACGTTCAGCCGCGTACCTTTGTCGGAACGGGTATATTCGCGAATCAAAGATTCGGCGGCGGCGGGCCGCGTGCCAGCTTGGACACCGGCGGGTGCGCTGGGTGCTGCCGGAGCGCCATTATTTGTGAGGGCATCGGGCAAGCCATTGACCCAGGGGATTCCTGGTTTTTATACTGTGCGTGGGTTTTATACGGTTTTACTCCCCGCGCTGAGCCATGTTAGTCAGGATGTCGCGCGGGAGAGTTGGGTGCTTGGCCATCAGGAGAGCATCGCGCCGAACTCACCGCAATTGCAGTCGTTGGAAGACGGTGTGATTGCGATTTATCAGCAGCATTATATTACGCATTGGCATGCAATGATCGCTGATCTGGATTTGGCGCCGTTGGGGACGGCGGGGCAAAGCGTACAGAGTCTGTATATTTTAAGTTCGCCGCAATCACCGATGAAATTATTGCTCGCCTCAATGGCACGGCAATTGACGCTGACACAGGCGCCGAAACTGCCAAAAGGCCCGCCCAATGCAAAAGTGCCCGCGAAATTGGCGGCCGTGAGCTCGGCTGCAGCGCGGCTCAAAGGCTTGATTGGCGGACCGGCGGCCAATGTGAACGCGCCACCGCCCGGTGCGATGGTGAATGCCGCATTTGCGCCATTGCGCCATTTTACCGATGGACCTTCCGCACCAATCGGGCTGACTTTGCAATTGATCAATCAGGTGCAGCAACAATTGGCGGCCATTGCCGCGACGGCCCCTGGCTCGGCGGGGCCGGCGGCACCAGCCGCAGGTGGTGATGCGGTATCGCTCCTCGCAGGCGAAGCGGCTCATGATCCGCAGCCGGTCAGGCGCTGGTTGCAGGCGATTACCGCCAACGCCGATGGGCTACGCGGCGGCAGCGCCGCAGCGTCGGCCGCAGCGGCGTTCAATGCGCCTGGCGGGGCAGCGCAGCTTTGCCAAGCAGCGGTGGCGGGTCGCTACCCGTTCAATAGCGCCTCGGCCCAGGATGTGCCGCTCGCCGATTTTGCCCATTTATTTGCGCCGGGTGGCGCGATGGATACGTTCTTTAATACCCAAGTGCGGCCCTTTGTGAATATGACCGGCCGTAGTTGGGTCGTGCAGCCGGTGAATGGCATTACGCCGCCCGTTAGTCAGGGTGCGGTGGCGGAGTTTCAACGCGCCGAGGAAATTCAGCAGATTTTCTTTAGCGCGGGGGCGACGCCGACGGTGCAATTCACCATCACGCCGGGTGGCTTGAGTTCGGCAGCCTCGCAAGCAGTTCTGCAATTGGGGAGTATTGGTATCACCTATGCGCATGGGCCGGAGGTGCCGACGCAGATAACCTGGCCAGAACCGAACGGCATGCCGACCGCGATGCTGACCATTACGCCTAGTAATGGCGGCACGCCGGTGACGTTTCAGGCAAGCGGGCCTTGGGCGCTATTTCGGCTGTTTAATCAGGCCTCGCTGACGGAAGATGGATCGTCCGATCAATATCGGCTGGTGTTTGAGCAAGGCGGTTTGCAGGCAACGTTTGTGGTTACCGCTGGATCGGTGTTCAACCCGTTTACGCCGGGCGTGCTCAGCGGCTTTCGCTGCCCGAGCCTGGCCGGGTGAGCTGCGTGTTCAGGCCTGATTTTGTTGGGTTTTATGGCAAGCTGCCGCGCCGGGGGGATTTTGTGGTGAATGCGGTCCCGCGCGGTTGCGTGGATGCGTGGGACGGATGGGCGCGCGCGGCTTTGCATGCAGGGCGCGCGGCATTAGGCGAAGGCTGGACCGCGCGATGGATGGCAGCGCCGATTTGGCGCTTTCGATTGAAGGCTGGAATTTGCGGCGCTGATGCGCTGATCGGAGCATTTTTGCCGAGCGTTGACGCGGTGGGACGGCAATTCCCGTTGATCGTGCTGGCAGGAGCGGCTGATCCGGCGGCGCTGGTGCAGGGTGGCGTTTGGCTGGAGGGGGCAATCGATGCCGCTGTTGCGGCGATCACCCTTGACCATACGCCGGAGGTTCTGGCGACGCGGCTACGCGGTGATTATGCCGATGGAGCGCTGCTCCTGCATAGTTGGTGGACCGAGGGCGGGCCGTATCGGGCGGCTTCCCAACACGATTGGGCCGGTTTGCCTGAAGCGCGCGACTTTGCGGCGATGATCGCGGATACTGAGCGGGTCATTTCATGATCCCGCGCTTGACCGACTGGGCGATTACTCATGTTGGCGCCGTGCGTCGCCATAATGAGGATGCGCTCTTGGCGCGTGCCGATTTGGGCCTTTGGGTGGTCGCCGATGGGGCGGGCGGGCATCAGGCTGGGGAATTGGCGTCGAGCATGATCGTGAGCGCGCTGGATCAAATTGAACCGGGATTGAGCGCGACTGATTTGCTGAATGCGGTGCGCACGGGGTTAGCACAAACTCACCGTGCGTTGCGGGACGAAGCGCAAACGCGAGGGGCTGGCACGATGATCGCCTCCACTGTGATTGCGCTGATTTTGCGCGATCAGCATTTTGCCTGTCTGTGGGCCGGGGATTCGCGCGCCTATTTGCTGCGCGGCGGTGCCTTGACCCAGATTAATCGGGATCATTCGCTCGTGCAGGAATTGGTGGAGTTGGGGCGGATTACCCCAGAGGAGGCGGAGCATCATCCGCAATCGAATGTGATTACCCGTGCGATTGGGATTGATACTGACGAGGTTGAAATCGATAAGGTGATTGGCGCTATTGAACCGGGCGATCGCTTCTTGCTGTGCTCGGATGGCTTATCGAAAACCTTATCCGAGACCGAGATTGATGCTTTGTTAGGCGCGCCGCGCGGCGCATCGCCAGCGGAATTATTGATCGGGGCAGCCTTGGCGCGCCACGTGAATGACAATGTAACGGTAGTTGCCGTGGAAATTGCGGCTGATTGAGCGATAAAAAAGTTAAGCAATAAAAAAGCCCGGTCACGGGGACCGGGCTTTTGTCTCGACCGTGGGAACCTGAACGGTTTAGGTCTTTTTGACGGTGGTGAGGTCGTAGGCGACAGTGTCGGGTTTCGGGGTTTTGCCCGCCTCGTCATAGGACGTATATTTATATTCAATTTTGGTATAGGCGATGGATAGCGACTCGGTGCCGCGATCACTGCCCGCTGAGTCGGACAGTTGGTAGCTTGAGACAGCGCCGTTGGTGAGGGTCAACACCAGATATTCCTGTTCACCACCATCGGGCTTGGTCCGGGTCATTTTGATCTCGACCTTGGACCCCATGGCACCAACCAAATTGTCCTGAAACAACGCCCTTGACGTTCCATCAACATATTTCATGACGCTGATTTCGTTGAGAGTCGGACGGCCGGATTCGCGCTTGTCGGACCCGCCGGTGGCACTCATCGAAATCGGTCGGTTGGCACCAAAACTCATCGACATTAGCTCGATATGGTCTTTATAGCCGTCAGAGGTCACTTCGCCCTTGATGTCACCAAATTTCATATAGATCGACATAGTCGTTCTCCTGCTGTGTGAATGTTAGAGTTTAACTGACTTCGTAGCGAAACGCACCCTCCGCGTCTGCTGCGACCGACACGCGCGTCACCGCGTTGCCTTCTGCGAGCCGCGAAAGGACTTCAGCCGATAATTCCGGCAATAAGGTTCGCGACAAAATATTCTCGACATTGCGCGCGCCAGAAGCGCTTTCTTTGCAGCGCGCGGCGATTAGATCGACCAAAGCGGGATCGTAATGGAACGTCGCTTTGTAGGACGAGCGCACCCGCGCGCCGATGCGCTTGAGTTGCAACTCGACAATCATTCTGATCACGCTGTCCGATAATGGGAAATAGGGCACCAAGGTTACCCGCCCGAGAAAAGCAGGTTTGAAATATTTGAGTAATTCCGGACGTAGGGCTTCGGCGAGGCCGGCGGCATCTGGCGCGGTTTCCGGGTCAGCGAACAGCTTATCGATCAGGTCAGTGCCGGCATTGGAGGTCATGATGATGACGGTATTTTTGAAATCGATATCGCGCCCCTCACCATCTTTCATATTGCCCTTATCGAACACCTGAAAGAACACATCCTGCACGCCGGGATGCGCTTTTTCCATTTCATCGAGCAGAATGACCGAATAGGGACGCCTACGCACCGCCTCGGTCAACACGCCGCCCTCGCCATAGCCGACATAGCCGGGCGGACTGCCCATCAGCAACGAGACTTTATGTTCTTCTTTGAATTCGGTCATGTTGATGGTCGTGAGATTTTGCTCACCGCCATAAAGCAATTCGGCCAGGGTGAGCGCGGTTTCAGTTTTGCCGGTGCCTGACGTGCCGACCATCAAGAACACGCCGACGGGCTTGCGGGGATCGGTGAGTTTGGCGCGCGAGGTGCGGATGGCCTGGGCGACGGCGTCGAGCGCATGGGGTTGTCCGATAATGCGCCGCTCCATGGCCGCTTTCAAATCGAGCACCGTGCGGATTTCGTCCGACTGCATTTTGCCGGCAGGAATGCCAGTCCAGCCTTCGACAATTTCGGCAACGGCCTGGCCATCGACCACCGGAAAGATCAGGGGATGTTCGCCCTGCAGGGTTTTGAAGCGCGCATTGCGCTCGGCGAGATCGGCGCGCAACTGATCGAGATCTGCATCGTCGGCAGGGGTTTCCAGCGCAACCCGCAGATCGCGGATTTCGCCAGCGATCTCCTTTTCTTCGATGAAGCGCGATTCCAATGATTCCAGTTCTGTCACCAGTTTGGCGCGCTCGTCGAGCAATTCAGTTTCGCGCGCAGTGTGATTGGCGCCGGTGGCGGCCTCACGCTGTAAAATGCCTGTTTCCGTATCAATGAGGTCAATCCGGCGCTTACGATCCTCAATCGGTGCGGGCACCGAGGCCTGGCTCATGGCGACGCGGGCACAGGCGGTATCGATCAGGCTGATCGCTTTGTCGGGTAGTTGGCGCGAGGGAATGAATCGCGCCGAGAGGCGCACGGCATCGACCACGGCTTCGTCTAGAATGCGCACTTTGTGATGTTTTTCCAGCGTGCCGACCAAACCACGGATCATCGCGATCGCCATCGGCTCGGGTGGTTCTTCGACTTTGATGACTTGGAACCGGCGTGCCAGCGCCGCATCGCGCTCGAAATATTTTTTATATTCGGCCCAGGTGGTCGCGGCGATGGTGCGCAACTCGCCGCGCGCGAGGGCGGGTTTAAGGAGATTGGCGGCGTCGTTCTGGCCGGCCTGACCTCCTGCGCCAATCAGGGTATGGGCTTCATCAATGAACAAGATGATCGGTTTCGGCGAGGATTTTACCTCCTCGATCACCGACTTCAAACGATTTTCAAACTCGCCTTTCACACCGGCACCCGCTTGAAGCAGCGCCATATCGAGTGTGCGGATGGTTACGTGCTTCAGCGCGTCCGGCACGTCCCCTTCCGCGATTTTCAGCGCAAGACCTTCGACCACGGCGGTTTTGCCGACGCCGGCCTCACCGGTCATGATCGGATTATTTTGGCGGCGGCGGGTGAGAATATCGATCGCTTGGCGAATTTCGAAATCGCGACCGAGGATCGGATCGATCTTGCCGGCCCGCGCCCGAGCGGTCAAATCTTCGGTAAACTGGTCGAGCGCGCCGGAGCCACCGGGACGCGGCGCTCCTTCCCCATCACCGCCAGTGCTTGGCGCACCGTCAGCGGCCAGGGTTGCGGTTTGCGCCTCGATGCTCGCGCTGGTGATTGATAACAAATCACGCTTGAGGGCATCGACCGGGATTTTGGCGAGTTGGCTGGAGGCGTCACGCGCACGGCGGGCCAAAGTTTCATCGGCGAGCAGCGCCCATAAAATATGGCCTGAGCGCGCGCGGGTAAGACCATGCTCGATCGAGGCAAGTAACCAAGCCTGCTTGGTGAGTTCGATGATTTCGGGCGAGAGGGCGGGCGCACGCGCGTTACCGGTCTTCATTTTATCGAGCCCGCGATGAAGGTCGATCAAGAAACGACCATGATCGACATCGTAATGGCGGAGCAAAATCGGAATGTCAGTATCAGTGCCATCCGCAAGCTTAGCCAGCCAATGTTCGATTTCGACATTGTAATGGCTACGCGACAGCGTGAGTCCGGCAGCCGCTTCGAGGGCGCGCCTGCAATGATCGTCAAGACGGCCAATAAGGGATTTCAGATCGATCGCTGCCATAAATTTCCGCCCCGTCTAAAATTGATTTGATGGAACCGATATGCGCCAAGTATCGCCGCGTCCGGTTTGCTAATTAGCCGAATATGGCCAACCCGCACAAGTCGGGTGGGACGATTTTTGTGCTGATCGATCACCTCTTTCCGCTGCTCATTGCCATTGCAAAGCCGGGCGATATGGAATTATGCTATGGTGATTGGCGTTCTGCGGGTACGCCGTCGTGCGGTTGGATCATCGTCATAAATATGTCTTGACCAATATGTCTTTCAAATTCTGGGGTGGCCATGTCGGGAACAGTTGATCTTGATAGATTATTGGCGCCGATCAGTGACGATGCGCCAGCTGGTCATGATCTCCGCGAGGATTATTCACCACAATCACTCTACTATAAGTTAAGAGACGCGCGCTCGGACGCGCGGGCCGCTGAGCGCGCCGCCGATACCGATCCTGGGGCGGCAAGTGAAGCCAATCGACACTGGCGCGACGTCGCTCGATTGGCTACTGAAATTCTCGCAAGTAAAGCCAAAGACCTGGAAGTCGCGTCTTGGATGACTGAGGCGCTGGTGCGACTTGAGGGATTAGTCGGCCTGAAAGACTGCGCGACGTTGCTACGCGGTCTGGTCGAAAATTATTGGGATTTACTGTACCCGATACCCGATGAGGACGGCATTAGTACGCGCGTAGCGCCGATTGCCGGTTTGAGCGGCGAAGGCGGCGATGGCACGCTGATTCAACCGCTGCGCAAGACCGAACTTTTCGAGCGAGCCGATGGTTCCCCGGCCTTATTGTTCATCTACCAGCAGGCCGAGGCGGTTGCAGGGATCGGCGATGAGATGCGACGCGATGAGATGCTGTCCAACGGGGCGCCGGTGCTCGCTGATATGGACAATGAGGCGCGCGTTGCTGGCGGTGTTCATTTTACCCAACTATTAAATGAAGCGCGCACAACTTTGACGGCGTGGCGGGCGCTGGATGAATGCCTAACCGAAGCCGCCGGGCCCGACGCGCCAAGCCTGTCCAGAGCCACGGCGGTGCTTGAGCAAATTATCTCCATTGCCCAACGCTATGCGCCGACAAGTGCTAGTTTGTCGTACGATGACGATAGTTCGACGAGGTTTGCGCCTGATGGCCCTGACGACGGTATGGCTGGCGGGGGCGTTCACACTATGCAGGGTTCGGGGCCTGCTGGCGTGCCGCGGAACCGCGAGGATGCCTTGCGGCAGCTTAATGAAATCGCTGAATATTTCCGCCGCAATGAACCACAATCACCGATATCGATGACCCTTGATGAGGCGGTGCGGCGCGCACGGTTGAGTTGGAACGAGTTGCTAATGGATTTAATTCCCGATGAGCAATCCCGGGCAGCGCTGCTGATTCCACTCGGCATCCGTGCCGATTAGTTTTATCATCGGGATCATTTGGGATTGACTGACTGCTGACAGATAGGATGATTAATTTCATATTCGTTGGCGCGTCAGTGATTGACCGTCTAGTTAAGTTCGCGTTATTCTAATAGGCTGATTGGGCAAGGTTTACGGAGCTTTGCGATTTGATCGCGAAGATGGCTGGATTTTGTGACGTTTACGTGACTGCCATATGTCGTTATTGGGGAGAAAATTGATGAGCGGAAGTATTCATGACAAGTTGAAGCGTGTTCGCAAACCGCGTGTCCATATTACCTATGAGGTCGAAACTGAGGGTGCACAAATTGAACGCGAGTTGCCGTTCGTGATGGGGGTAATGGGGGATTTCTCTGGAGATCCGACACAACCACTTAAACCTCTTGCTGAGCGCAAGTTTGTGCAAATTGATCGGGACAATTTCAACGATGTGATGGCGCGCATTGCGCCCGGCCTGAAGCTGAAAGTTGACAACACCCTCGCTGGCGATAGCAGTCAAATGGCGGTTAATCTGGCCTTCAATTCGATCGACGATTTTGAGCCGGGACGGGTGATCGATCAGGTGCCAGCACTAAAATCACTGCTGGAGACCCGCAACAAGTTACGCGATTTGCTCAGCAAAGCCGACCGATCTGACGAGTTGGAAGGGTTGCTCGAAAAAGTTTTGCAGAACGATACGGAACTCAAATCGCTCTCCGACCAACTCGGCCTCGGTCAAAAGGACGCATGACCCATGTCTGACGCTCAATCTGCTGGCCAAGCCGCTGGCGCGACAACGACAACTGAAGAGGGCTTCAGCCTGCTTGATCAGGTTGTGTCTGCAACCAAACAAACCGAACCGGACCGGGCACAGGACCTAGTCAAGGCGCTAGTCGAGCAAGCGCTCACTGGCACAGTAACGTTTGACAAAAATCTGACCCGCACGATTGATCGGGCGATTGCGGTCATCGACCAGCGACTATCAACGCAGTTGAACGCGGTGATGCATGATCCAAAATTTTTAAAATTGGAAGGCAGCTGGCGGGGCCTACATCATTTGGTGATGAACTCCGAAACTGGCACCGGGCTTAAACTCAAGCTGCTCAACATGTCCAAGAAGGAGCTCAATCGCGATTTGACCAAGGCGATCGAGTTTGATCAGAGCACGCTGTTCAAGAAAATCTATGAAAATGAATTCGGCTCGCCCGGTGGCGAACCGTATGCGGCGCTCGTTGGCGATTATGAATGGACGCATCATCCTGATGATGTCGAGAGCTTACGACTGATCTCTAACGTCGCAGCGGCATCGTTTGCGCCGTTCATTTCGGCTGCTGGCGCCGGCATGTTTGGCTTCTCCGATTGGTCAGAATTGTCCAAACCGCGCGATCTTGCGAAAATTTTCGATACTGCGGAATATGCAAAATGGCGTGGTTTCCGTGACACCGAGGACAGCCGGTTCGTCTCGTTAGTGATGCCGCGGACTTTGGCGCGCGTTCCATACGGCAATGCAACCAAGCCGATCGAGGAGTTTAATTATGAAGAAGCTCCCTATGATGCGGCTGGCAATGCGCGGGCAATGGACCATCATGATTATTGCTGGATGAATGCCGCTTTTGCAATGGGCGTGCGCTTGACCAATTCATTCTCGGAAAACGGGTTCTGCACGGCAATTCGCGGGGCAGAGGGTGGTGGCAAAGTAGAAAATCTGCCGTTCCATGTGTTCCAGTCGGACGATGGTGATATGGATGCTAAGTGCCCGACGGAGATTGGCATTACGGATCGGCGCGAGTTCGAACTTTCCAATCTTGGGTTTTTACCCCTCTGTCATTATAAAAATACCGATTATGCGGTGTTTTTTGGTGCACAGACGGCCCAGAAGCCGAAGAAATACGACAAGCCGGACGCAACGGCCAACGCGGCGATTTCAGCGCGACTGCCTTATATCATGGCGACCGGCCGGTTCGCGCATTTTCTGAAAGTGATGGCACGCGACAAAATCGGATCGTTCATGGAGGCTTCCAACACTGAGGCTTGGTTAAATCAGTGGATCAGCAACTATGTTAACTCCAACCCGGACATCGGGCCGGAGACCAAGGCAAAATATCCGCTGCGTGAGGCGCGGATTGAGGTGAAAGAAATTCCGGGTAAGCCTGGTTCGTATAATGCGGTGGCTTATATGCGGCCATGGCTGCAGATGGAGGAATTGACCACCTCGATGCGCATGGTCGCGCGAATTCCTGAGAAGGCCTGATCCCATCACGGAGGAGTCCGACCCGCCGATGTCGGGCTTGAATGGATCAGACGCCGGACCGACTCTATCACGCTCACAGGATTTTGGGGCGCGTGACGCGGTTAGGTCCGGCAATCTGTTTGGCTCGGCCCATCGGGAACAGGCGGCGCGTGTTGCCGCTTTTATTGCTACTCCCCTGCGCGCTTGCGCCGATTTGTGGTTTGGAGCCGATGGCCCCGTCGAGCCGGAGCGACGCCGTGCGCTGATTGAGCGAGACATTGTGTGGCTCGACACGATGATTTCAACGCAAATCGATGCGATTTTGCATCACCCGCGACTACTCCAACTAGAGGGTAGCTGGCGCGGATTACTCTGGCTGATTGACCAGACCGATCCTAACCAAAGGTTGAAACTAAAAATTTTACCGGTGAATTGGGCAGAGATTTGCCGCGATCTCGAGCGCGCACCTGAAGTTGATCAGAGTATCTTATTTCGTCGGGTTTATGAGGATGAGTTCGGTATCGCCGGCGGTGAACCCTTTGGGTTGCTGGTGCTGGATTATGAGGTGCGCCATCGACCCGGTCCGGGAGCACCGCAAGACGACATTGCTGCCCTCAACAGCCTGAGCGCGATTGCAGCCGGAGCATTCGCACCGATGGTCCTCGGGGCGTCGCCCGGATTATTCGGCGTAGACCAATTGTCGGAATTGTCCGGGGTAGCTGATCCGGTAGCACCGTTCAACGAGATTTCGTTTCAACGCTGGCGCAGTTTACGCACGCGCGACGATACGCGCTTCATGGCTCTGGCATTGCCACGGGTGCGAGCCCGGTTAAACTGGCGTGAAGTTCTGCGGGCCGAGCGCGGGTGGCGCTACAACGAATTGGTTGAGAGCACGGCAGAGATGGTTTGGTTCAATGCCGGATACGCCGTCGCTGCCATGGTAGGGCGATCGATGATGCATTATGGCTGGCCGGCCGACATGCGCGGTTACGATACTGATCGGCTTGGTGGCGGGTTGGTCGATTATACGCTGGAAGGCGAATTTAGTACCGACCCCAGTCAGGGGTTCGATCGGTTTGCGCTAGAAGTTGCTTTGACCGACCGGCAGGAGCGTAGCCTCGTCGAGGCAGGACTGATGCCGCTGAGCACTATTCATTTTGGTGGTGATATATTATTGGGCTCGGCGCGGAGCATACAAATGGCCAAACGCTATACTGGCGAGGGAGCCGATGCGAATGCCCGGATTTCGGCTCAATTCAACACGATTGTGTGCGTCTCGCGCTTTGCCCATTTTGTAAAAGTGATGGGACGCGAAATGACGGGGGCGTTTCGGCGCGCGGAAGAGATCGAAGATCGATTGACACAATGGCTGACGCGGTTCGTCAACAGCAATCTGGATGTAAGCCCTCAGGTTCGAGCAAAATATCCTCTGTTGGCCGCCTCGGTGAGTGTGCGTGAAAAGCCTGGGCAGCCGGGCGTGTTTGGATGCACCATTCAACTGCAACCGCAATATCAGATCGACGATATTTCGGCGTCATTTCGACTGATTACTGAACTGGCCACTCCCGGCGCGCGTTGAAATTGTGCTAAACGATCTCAGCATAACAATCGATTGAGCATAGGATAGGACCATGGCAGACGCAGATCAAGCAGGAACCGCCTTTCGCGAGGGACGTCTGGATGATGCCGTTGTCGCAGCCAGTGCGGCCGTTAAGGCTAAGCCGACTGACCTTGCAGCCCGGGTCATGCTGGCAGAAATGCTGCTTTTGGCTGGAAACTTGGAACGGGCGGACGTGCTGCTTGATGCGGCTGGGCAGTTAGACCCGTCGGCCAGTTTGATCGTAGCCGAGTTCCGTCAGTTGCTGCGCGCGGATATGGCGCGCCGTCAATTATTTCGCGACGGGAGAGTGCCCGAGTTTCTCGACGCGCCCAACCCGGCCGAGCAACATTTACTCGCGTGTCTGGTGGCGATGCGCGCTGGCGACTATCCGGCGGCAGCCGAGGCAGCAACCGCTGCGGAGACCGCGCGCGAGGTTACGGCGGGCGTGCATGAGGACGGACAATCGGATAACGGCGCGTTTGATGATTTTCGTGATGCGAGTGATGATCTGAGCGGCGTACTTGAAATATTGACCACGACCGGGAAATATTACTGGATCCCGATTGGGCGGATTGAAGAAATAACATTCCACAAGCCGACGCGCCCGCGTGATTTGGCATGGCGACGCGCCTCGATCTCGGTCAATCAGGGGCCGGACGGCGATGTTTATGTGCCGGTGACCTATTTCTCTGACGATTCTGCGTTGGGTTCGCCCTATCGGTTGGGCCGGGCGACGGACTGGATGGATCACCAAGGGGTCGTGACGGGTATTGGTCAGCGGGAATTTTTGGTAGGCGATGCCCCGGTGCCGATCATGGCACTCGGCACGCTGCGCTTTGGTAAATAATGAGTGATTCGCCCGATCGTTCGGCGCGCAGCTTTTCCGACCGAGTGCGGGATGCGGGCGCGCGGGTGCAATTATCGCCATTCGACCGGCTACTTGACGACGCGCCGGAATTGGACCGGGATCGGCCCCTCTCGCCGAGCGAGGCGTTAAGCTTGCTCAAACGCGCGGTGCGCCGGGATTTGGAAGCGTTGCTCAATGCCAAACGCCGCTGGCGCACGCTGCCGGGACTGTTTCCAGCTTTAATCAGTTCCAATGCGGGGTACGGGTTGCCTGATTATACCGCTGGCAGCATGGCAGACGCCGATGCACGTGAGCGATTTCGTATTGAAATTGAACGCACCATTCGTGCCTTTGAACCGCGCTTCGCGAGGATCAATGTGCGGCTTCTGGATGCCGATGCCCGGCTTGATTCGACCTTGCGGCTGAAAATCGAGGGGCTGCTGTATGCTGATCCGGCGCCCGAGCCGATCAGTTTCGATACCATCATCGATGCGGCGACCGCAGAAGTTTCGGTGAAGGACGATCCATTTGTCTGATCATCTACTTCCGTATTTTAATCGCGAACTGATTGCGATCCGGCAATTAGCGGCGGAGTTTGCGCAAGCGCACCCCAAAATCGCGGGACGGCTTCGCTTAGCGCCGGACTTGATCGATGATCCGCATGTCGCGCGGCTGCTCGACGGCGTCGCATTTCTCTCGGCGCGGGTGCATGAGCGGCTGGATGACGAATTTCCTGAGCTGACGGATGCGCTGCTCGGCGCACTGTATCCGCATTTTTTGGCGCCAATCCCATCCTGCTCGATTGTGCAATTTCACGCTACGCCCGATTTGGCTGCACACACGACGCTCCGTCCTGGTTTCGTGATGGAAACCGAACCGGTGCGCGGGCAAGCCTGCCGGTATCGCTCGGTTTACCCGGTCGAATTATGGCCGGTGCGGATCGAGAGTGCGCGGTTGACCGGCTTGCCGTTCGTGGCTCCGGTGAACCCGATGGCGCTTGGTGCAACATCGGTCTTGCGCCTCGTGGTCAGCACCGCCTCACCCGATTTGAATTTCGCGACCCTTGGGCTTGACCGATTGCGTTTGTATCTGCGCGGGGCGGGGGCGCTTGCGCCGCAGCTTTATGAATTGCTGATGGCACATACAATCGGCGTTGCCCTCGCTGATGCGCCGGGAGATCCTGCGCCGGTCTTGGTTGGACGCGACGCGCTTCGCGCCGTTGGTTTTGATCCTGACGACTCATTATTGCCCTACGCCGCGCGCAGCTTTGCTGGGTTTCGCTTGATTAGCGAGTATTTTGCCTTTCCAGAAAAATTCCTATTCGTTGATATCGATCAGCTTGATCGTAAAACTTTGCTATCCGAACGCGACCGGATCGAAATTTTTATCTATCTTGATGCGGCGGTGCCAGAACTCGAACGGGCGGTGAGCGCCGATAATTTTGCTCTCGGCTGTACGCCTGTGGTTAACTTGTTTAATCAGCATTGTGAACCAATTGCGGTCGATCACACCGATATCGAGTATCGGGTGGTACCGGATGCGAGGCGCAGCACGGGCGTTGAAATCTGGGGAATAACGCAGGTGCGCGCGATTGCGGCCGATGGCAGCAGCCAGCCATGGCGGGAGTTTTATCGCTTGACCGAGGGTGAGGCCGAGCCACCGACCGGGTTCTACCAGGAGCGTCGGCGCGACGCGGCTTCGGGCCTGACCGGCAGCGAGACCTTCATCGCACCGTACGTGCCAGATTTCTCGGCAAGCGCGCCGGCGGAAACGATTTTAGCGATTGATGCCGTTTGTTTTAATCGGGATCTTCCGGCTGATTTGCCATTTGGCGGAGGGCAGCCAAAGCTTAGTCCGATTTCCGCGCATGATGGGGTGGCGCGGATCCATTGCCTAACGGCCCCGACAGCGACGCTGCGCCCGCAATTACGCGAGCATGGCGCTTGGAAATTGATTTCGCATTTGTCGCTGGGTCACTTGTCGATGACCGGCGGGGCCGACGGGGCGGCAGCCTTGCGTGAGATTTTGCGCCTTTATGATCGGGCCGAGACCGCGGAAAGCCGGGCAGCAATTACTGCGCTGGTCAGTATCACATCGCGTCCTGGCACAGCGAGGGTGCCGGATGGGCGACTTGGCGGCTTTTGCCGCGGGCTGGATGTCACGATTGAGTTCGATGCGAAGCCCTATCGCGATTCTGGCCTGTTTCTGATGGCCAGTGTACTTGAGCGTTTTCTTGCGCTGCACGGGACAATTAATTCGTTCGTGCGAACGACAGTGCGGTTAAGGGGAATGCGCGATGCGGCGATGCGGTTTCCAGCGCGCGCCGGAACTCGAACGCTCGTATGAGTCTCTTGCAATGATGTCGCCGCTTGAGCAATTGCATCGCAAGCCCAGCCGATTCAGCTTTCGCGCAGCGACAAGGCTGCTCTGGCTTGCCTCGAGGCGCGACGATCCGGGCGAGGCGATCCGGTTTGCCTCTGACATCAGCTTGGCGCAACCTAGCGCCGAAGTCAGCGCCGTCGAGCCGATGTCCGCGCAGCGTAAGCGCGCTCGGCTACAGACCGCGATGATCGGATTGATCGGCCCCAGTGGGACCATGCCACGCTGGTATACTGAACAAATCGCGTTGTCGGTCCGTAATCGAGCTCCTGCTGTTGCGCAATTTTTCGACCTGATTGCACAACGGCTGATTGCGGCGTTCGTTGAATCTGGAGCCAAATATCGCCCTCATTTGGCCGCCGAACGGGGCGCAATGACCTGCCTACGTGATGCCACTTTGTCAGGTACGGCGGCTCCGCGCGTAATCAATACACTCGCTACCGATCCAGTGGCGTCAGCCCTGCTGGCGTTAAGTGGGTTTGGCAGCGGTCGGCTGCTCGATAGGCTCGATGCGGGCGGGTCAGCAATCCAGCATTATGCTGGATTTTACGCCACTCAGGCCCGGTCTGCGGAACGGCTTGCGGCCATTGTTTCGGACTGGTTGGGGCGGCGGGTAACGATTATTGAATTTGCCGGGCTTTGGCTCAATCTCGATCCTGGCGAGCAAAGCCGAATGCCCAAGGGCCGGATTCCAGGGCAATTTAATCGGTTAGGCAGTAATTGTGCGATCGGCACCCGCGCGTTTGATCAGCAGGCCCGGTTCATTCTGCGTATCGGGCCGTTGGATCGGGCGGGATTTGAGTCGCTGCTTCCCGACCAACCAACCTTGCGCCGATTAGTGTCGCTGGTTCGCGCCTATGTGGGCATGGAAAGTGATTTTGCGGTTAATTTGGTACTCGACTCAGCCGCGATCCCAACGGTGAAATTAGGTGGCGCCGATGCGCCGCGTCTGTCTTGGACCGGATGGTTACCGCGACCTGCTGCGGCGCTCACCGGCGAGCGACATCCCGATCAAGCGTTATTTCCAGCATCGCTGATTGAACAGCATTCCAAGCCAATCACAAAGCTGATATAAATTCGGTACCGAAGCAAAGGAGCGCATCATGAAAATTTTTCTCAAGGTATCAATTGGATTTGCGATCGTTTTGGTTGCCCCCGCAGCGATGGCGCAAGCCAACAGCAGCAACCCGAACGCGCAACAGATTATCAACGCGCTGAAGCCGTCCGGCACGCTTTCGACCACGACGCGCGGAATCGTGCCGCTCGCACCCGGCCCACAGCAGGCAGCGCCGGCCATGCCGATGTCGCATTCCGCCGCACATCCGGGTGTGATGATGGCGCATCACGCCATGACGGCCCCTGCCCCATCACCGATTGGTGGTAATGGGTCAGTCAATCTGAATGTAGATTTCGCCTCTGGTTCGGCAACGCTGACCCCGCGCGCGAAGGCCGAACTTGATCAACTTGGCCACGCTCTGACCAGCCAACAATTAGCTGGCTATAAATTCAGCATTGTTGGCCATACTGATACAACGGGCAAGCCCGCGGCAAACCTCGCCTTGTCTGACGCCCGCGCTCATGCGGTAGCCAGCTATATTGAGACGAAGTTCCATGTCGCCGCCCCCATGCTCAAAGCCTCCGGTGTTGGCGAAACGGACCTGCTGGTGCAAACACCCGCGCAAACGCCGAGCCTGCAAAATCGCCGCGTGCAGATCATCAATATCGGCAAGTAATTCACGGCCTTTTGCCGTTGACTGCGGATCGTATTGCTCATGAATTCTGACGATACGATCCGGGTCAGACCCCCTGTCGGCAAGTCACCCCCGCCCCAGTCGCCACGCTCTGGGCATCGGAAATTTGCGTTATTCGTCGGTGTGTTTTTTGTGGTCGGGGTCGCGCTCATCGCGTTGAGCCTTGTGGTGCTGCGCCGGGTACGATTGCCACTTGCCGACGAGAAAGCGATTGCGCTCAACCATCCACATTACGTAATGACTTTTCGGCTGCGGGCCGACCCTCTGGTATTGGTGGTCGATTGTCCCACCTTGCATGTTCAAGGGTTGATGTTTGACCGGATTGCCGCGCTGATCGAAAAGGCTAATGCTCCGCGTGATCGGGTCTTGTCATGGCCGGAACTAACCGAAGCGGCCACAACAGCGCATCAGACGATCGGCACCTATTATTACGGCAATGATTATTCTGCGCATTCACTTCGGCGCTTCTTTCGCATCGCGAGGCGTGATCACCGAAAGCTCAACGCTCAGGAAAAAAAACTCCGGACATTGTTAGGGCGCGTTGGCTATTTGCGCAGGGGCGCAAATGGTGCGGTGATTTCGCTGCCAGCCGCTGGGACCGGGAAACGGGTGAGCATGCATGCCCGCGCGGTTATTTTGCGCCATGAAATTTCGCATGGTGCCTTCTTTACCCTACCGTTCTACCGTACCTACACTAAGCAATTCTGGACATTGATATTGACCCAAGCCGAACGCCAAGATTTTCGAAGCTCGTTTTTCACGGCTGCTGCCGTGGGGCTGCCGCAAGCGACGATCGATCAATTACGCGCCGATTATATCGCTCATATGCCGCATTTCTGGCTCAAGCGGCTGGCGCTTGAGCCTCTACCGCGATGAGTCGCGTCGTAACGAAGCTGGGCTAACTCGCGCTATACAGGGCGGCGTGCAGGGCCTGCCAACTCGCCTCATCAGGTGCGGTCATAATGCCCCCGTTGAGGGCACTGGGTTGCCACGCAGCGCCGTCTGGCTGGCGGACGAAACCGCCTGCCTCCGCAACAATCAGGCTGCCAGCGGCATGATCCCATGGCAAAGTCCGACGTGACAAGGTGGCATGGATCGCGCCCATCGCAATGGCCCGATAGGTTTGGGCGGCGCAGCGGAAATTTGGCATTTGCCCGAGCGCGGTCAGACCGCGCAGCACTAGGCCGCGTTCTGGCTCGGGCATATATTGCCATGATATCGAGGCAATCATGGCGGATAACGGCACAGCCGGTGGCGTTCGCAAGCGCGTTCGCTCAGCGCCCCGCCAGAGCCATGCGCCGCCACCGGGCTGAGCGATCACGGTGTCATCGCGGATTGGGTCGTAAATCAATCCGGACAGCACGCGATTTTGCACGATCAATGCGATCATGGTGCCAAATAACGGCAAGCCCGCCGCGTAATTTTGGGTGCCATCGATCGGGTCAATCACAAAAATCGGATCGTCTCGATCAATCGCCGTGAGCCCTGCCGGATTGGCTGCGACGCTTTCCTCACCGAGGGTGCCAATGCCGGGAAATAACCGTCCTAGGCCGTCGATCAAGGCTGATTCGGCAGCCCGATCTGCGTCCGTCACCGGGTCGAGCGGACCGGATTTGATATGGATTTGCGCGGCGATAATACGGCCAAAGCCGGGCATGATGTGGCGCTTCGCGACATCACGCATGAGCGCTTCAATAGCCGCGAGATCACGCTGATCGAGCATGGTCGGGTTACTCATGCTCGAAACGCGCACGATCTTCGGGGCTCAATCGCACGGTAATGTTGATCAGATCACCGAGATCGTCGCGCTGGATGATCTCGCCGTGACGGTAGAGATACGCTAAGCGTGCGCCATCTTGGGCGGGGATTTGGTAGCTGACGCTGGTCAGGGTTTCGCCTAAACGCGCATCGATGGCGTCGCGCAGCCGATCGAGCCCAGCACCGGTCAGTGCGGAGACGGCGAGAGCCTCCGGCGGCATGTCCAACGGCTGTTCCAACAGGTCGATTTTATTGAGCACATCGATGCTGCTTGTGCGCCAATCTTGATCGAGCATGCCGGTTGCAGCCATGCCATCCAGCACCGCCAGCACGTCCTCATATTGCGCGGTGCTGTCCGGATGGGCGGCGTCACGCACATGCAAAATTAAGTCCGCGCCAGCAACTTCTTCGAGAGTTGCCCGGAACGCGGCGATCAGTTCGGTGGGCAATTCGGAAATGAAACCGACCGTGTCCGAAAGGATCGCCCGGCGACCGGAGGGTAGATCGATCAGGCGCATAGTGGGGTCGAGTGTGGCGAATAGTTGGTCCTGGGCATGCACGGCGGCCCCGGTAAGCGCGTTGAACAAGGTCGATTTACCGGCATTGGTGTAGCCGACCAGAGCAACCACAGGGAACGGCACCCGTTTGCGCGCCTCACGATGCAAGCCACGGGTGCGCCGAACATCCTCAAGTTCGCGCTTGAGGCGGACGATACGATCGGTAATCAACCGGCGATCCGCTTCGATCTGGGTTTCACCGGGGCCACCGAGGAAGCCGAAGCCGCCACGCTGGCGCTCCAAATGGGTCCAGGAGCGCACCAGCCGCGAGCGTTGATAGGCGAGATGCGCCAATTCAACTTGCAGCGCCCCCTCAGCGGTGCGCGCACGGGCGCCGAAAATATCCAAGATCAGGCCGGTGCGATCGATCACCTTGCAGGCAAAAGCGCGTTCCAGATTGCGCTGCTGCACCGGGCTGAGTGCGGCATCGACAATGGCCACATCAATCTCGGCCTCGTGCAGCTCGGCCGAGATCTCGATGACCTGACCGCTGCCAAATAATGTGGCGGGCTTGCGCGCCCGCAGCGTGATGACCGCATCATACGCGATGACCAGCCCGATCGACGCGGCCAGCCCGATGGCCTCACCGAGGCGCGCATCGGCCGCACGCTTATGTAAGCCGCCGCCTCTGCCCTGTTCCCAGGGTAGCAGAATTGCGGCGCGAGACGGGCGCTCGCTGGCCAAGCCGGTTTAATCCTCGCCCTGCTCTATCGCGGCTTGCCGCGCCAGGCTGAGCGTTGATCCGGCCGTACCAGGGGCTGTGGCCGCAGCACCTTCGACTTTGGTTGCATCGAAAAGCTGGATCGGCGCACCCGGCATGACCGTTGAGATCGCGTGCTTGTAGACGAGCTGGGTATGGCCATCGCGGCGCAATAGCACCGAGAAATTATCGAACCAAGTAATCACGCCTTGGAGTTTTACGCCATTGACCAGAAACACCGTGACAGGGGTCTTACTTTTGCGGACATGGTTTAAAAACACATCCTGCACATTTTGCGATTTTTCAGTAGCCACCAGGGCAATTCCTTATTCTATCCCGCCTTCACTTGCGGGTTTATGGTGAGCGTGACGCCGCCGAATCAAGCCGACGGACAAGTTAAAGACGGATTACCACCCAGTGATGACCCTGGGCTGATATTAGCTCGGTTTAGCGAAAACGCCAATTAATATTTCGTGGGGTTCAACCCATCAAGCTGCACGGCGCCAAAGCTGTGGCCGCGCCTGATAGAGAATGGTCAAAACCCGGCCCTCGCGGCCAAGATTGAGCCGGGCATCGCCCCGGGTCCAGATGGCGGTATCGCCATCCGCGCGCGAATGGCGGTCAGCAGCCTCGATCACCGCATCAATCGGGAGGCTGTTCCCATCGAGCAGGATGTCGGTGATCGCCAATCCGAGACGGCGGCGGTCGCGCGAGGCCGGATCGATCTCGGCGGGTACAAAGCTCGCGCAGAGCAAATCGACCTGTTGCACCTGGCCGGGAAGTTGCACCGTCAGGCTGGCGGTATTGGCCGCGGTTTCATCGATGATTGGCGCCAAGATGTTTTCTCCGGCGCGCAGCCAGGGGGTTACCGGCGCGAGATGATAGCCGATCTCGGCCCGGCGGGTTGCCAAGCGAGCGCGGATTTGGGTGAGGATCGGGCCGTCGGTGACCAACGGCGCACAGCTTAGCGCCACACGCCGTTCCTGCATTGCGGCATCACCGATCAAGTCGGGATGCAAGATGACCGGCACATCCCGATCCGCGAAGAGCGAGCGATGGCCGGTATCGAGGAAGCTTTCGGTTTTGGTGCCCTCAGCGAGCAAAATATCATGGGCATCGAGTTCCACATGATAATAAACGGTTTGCGCGCAATCACGCTCCACCGTGATCA
The DNA here is from genome assembly GCA_002279355.1 of Acidiphilium sp. 37-60-79. GTDB lineage: Bacteria > Pseudomonadota > Alphaproteobacteria > Acetobacterales > Acetobacteraceae > Acidiphilium. The sequence continues at coordinate 37,767 of NCBV01000002.1, read as the reverse complement.
AAGCACCATCGATCAAATCTTTGACCGGCACCAGCGCGCCTTCGAACCACAAAGCGTGGTCAGGTGAGAGAATTAAATCCCGCTCTGGCAGACCAGGGGCGATGGCGCCAGCGGCGATACGCACCGGCAGAACCGAGGCTGGATTAGGATGGCGGGTGAAATCCATGGCGCGAGAGCCGATCCAGATGATCGGACGCACCGCGCCGGAGGCAGTGATGATGTGATCCCCAAGCTTAAGCGCCTCGACCGCGACGGGACCGTGAATGGTGGTGATGCGAGCGCCAGGCGTAAAACATGCATTGACATGGGCGTTCGTTGTAATCGAGACATCGACGATTGAGGTCGATCCCGTCTCGAATTGCGGGTTCAACGTCAATGTCGCGTTGATCGAGGATGCACCGAATAGGGCTTGATCAAGGGATTCGAGATAGGGTCCTGCGATTGCGTTGAGCGACGTGCCGAGCAGATTGTTAATCGTTGTGTTGTTTGTCGTAATGGTGTTTCCAGGCTCAATATAGAAATCTACATGACCGATATTTATCAGAAATCCCAATCCACTATAAATTCCACTCGCCGCCACCGAGATCAAATTATCGAAACTTGCATTATTCGTTAGCGAACTCGGCGATTTATCAAAGTTAGCGTAATCCTGCTCAACATTTGCGACAATAATCGTGTCGCCTGGGGAAAAATTGGCAATATTACCGCCGAGATAGGTTGAAACCACGTTTGAGGTGCTCGGGCCGAAACTCAGCGCTGTCGGATCGATCAAGAGCACGCCGGAATCACTCGGCGTATTACTAAAAGTGATATTCCCGGTCAGTGAACTTGTTAGTGTTGTCGTTGTGCCACTCTGAATCGTCGAAATATTTGATGACATTTTATATTTCTCCCCGAGCAGAAGCACATTAATAAAGCAAAACTATCGTTCTGTCTACGATATATTTTGTGATGATTGATCATTTTTTAGACCCCCGTCTCTTTTCGTTGGGATTTATGCGATCGCTGTATGGATCCTACATAAGGCGAGGCGATTATCCCGGGACATCGGCCACCTTATTTGTCAGATCAAGGTCAAACGTTTGACCGGCCGGTGTTTTGCACCGGCTCAGCCTGACAGGAGCCATCAATGACACGCTTGGTAAAAATCGCTGCGTTACTCACCGTTTTCGTGCCCCTCGCGGCGCAGGCCGCTCCATCGAGCACTGCGCACACGAAGCTCGTGGCCGCCATGGACCGGGCCTATAATCTCAGCTTCCCAGTGCCGCAGCCGCATCAGATCGCGACGGCGCATAAAGTGCAAGTAATGCCGGTGCACGCACAGCATGAGGGCTAATCGCCTTGTCGATGGCTCTAGCTCATTGTTTTGGCCAGCAACTTTATCCGTTTGGATAATCGTATCTGATCGGATGCTGCTCTAGCTGCGCAGCGCCTTGGAATATGTGCTGCGCGGCTATGCCAAAGCCATAAGGCTGGCATTGCCGCCAGCGGCTGCGGTGTTCACACTTAGGCTGCGCTCGGCGCAGGTTTCGGGGCTCCCCGCGTGCAAAGCCAGTGCCAAATCATTGGCATCAATGCCTATATGCACAAAATCGGCGGCAGGGCCTGATAATTGTGCGAGCAAGACAGGGGATTCGCATTTGGAATTTGCTTGACGGGAGTAATGAACGCTTGCGCGACACGGGCGTGATCAATTCTACCCTTTGGCGTCGTTAATGATCGCTGGAGGGTGCCTTGGAACAATTTACCACCCGCTGGGAGGGGTTGGAAGATCCTCGAACTGGCAATGCCGCGCTACATGATTTTCATGAACTGTTGATGATCGCGCTCTGCGCCACCCTGTGCGGCGGGCAGAGTGCGGTGGCAATGTCGCGGTTCGCCGAAGCAAAAGAGACCTTCCTGCGCGGCTTTCTCAAGCTTGAACATGGGCTGCCCAGTCACGACACCTTCAGCCGACTGTTCCGGCAGCTCGATCCGACGCAGTTTCCCCTCCTGGGTGGGGAGTGCGTATCCTTGCAGCAAGCCTTCCACCAAGCCGTGCTCGCCCTTATCGCGCAGCGCCGTAACCAGCCGTTGGGCCAAGGCTTGCACTTGCGCGGCCTGATCCGCCGGACAGGAAGCGGCATCCAGCAAGGGCGGCAGGCAGTCCGGCTCAGGACGGCGAAAGGCCGCACGAATGGCGGCGCGAAGCGGCGAATCATCGCTCGCTAAGGCGAAGGCAGCAAAATCAGGGCTTGCGGTGATGTCCATGCGCTGATCTTCGCGCCAAATCAGGATGAGCGAAAGGGGGGCGACATAAAATTACGTGATGTTCGCGCGTAAACTAATTGGTGATTTGATTGAGCGTGGTTGGCTGTCAGGCCCAACCGGTGACGGCGAGAGGCTGATCGGCTAGGTTGATCCGATGAGATCGGTGATCACCCGCAGTCAAAAACGTATTGCGATTAATGTTAGCTTGGATGGGCTGTTGGCTGCGATCGCGGTGTTGGCGGCAGTTTGGCTTGCCAACCCCGCACATCCGGCGCCGGTGCCGACGCTGATGCCGCTTGCCGGCACGGGGGCGATTTGGCTGATCGGCATCCCGTTCGGGCTTGGGCGGCAACATTGGCGCTTTACCGGCTTGGCCGATGCGCTGGCCATTATCGGTATTGCGAGTCTTGCGACGCTGCTGATCACGTTGCTGTTGATCGGTGTTGGTGCGCCGCTACCCTCGACCAGCTTCCCGATTTTGTTGCTGATGATGTTTGCCTTGGGCTTGATCGCCCCACGGCTTGCGTATCGGATCATCCGCGCCCGGCGCGATGGCGGGGGCGAGCCGCATGCTGATTTACTGCCTGCTTTGGTCATCGGTGACGGTGAAGCTGGTGAATTATTCCTCGCTGCCCTCGCGCGCGATCCCCGCCGCCGCTACCGCGCCTTAGGCCTCGTGCTTCCCTCGGCGCGCGAAGCCGGGCGGCGCATCCATGGGGTGCCGATCCTGGCGGCGCTTGATGAGTTGGGGGCGGTGCTTGACCGGTTGGATGAAGCTGGCGAGCCACCTGCCCTGCTGATCATTGCCGGGAGCGAACTGATTGGCGCAAGTTTGCGCCATGTTCTCGCGCAAGCCGAACCACGCGGCTTGCGAGTCGCGCGCGCCCCCAGCCCAACCGCTCTGGTCGCCCCTCAAGCGCAAAATGATGACGGCGTGGGCCAGACACTGCGCCCGATTGCGATTGAGGATTTGCTCAACCGCCCGCAAGTGGCGCTTGATCGCGATGGCATGGCGCGTCTGATCCAGGGCAAGCGGGTGCTGATTACCGGAGCGGGCGGCTCGATCGGATCGGAACTTGCGCGGCAGGTGGCGGGATTTGGACCGGGGTTATTGACTTTGCTGGATTCCAGCGAATTTGCGCTGTGGAGTATTGATCTTGAATTGTCCGAGACCGACCCGGCGGTGCCGCGTCAGGCGGTTATCGCCGATGTGCGCGATGCTGGGCGGATCAGCAGCCTATGCGCCGGCCTGCAACCCGACTTGGTGTTTCATGCTGCGGCGCTGAAACATGTGCCGATGGTCGAGGCCAATCCGCTCGAAGGCATCGCGACTAACGCGCTGGGTACCCGCAATGTCGCTGAGGCTGCCCGCGCAGCCGGAGCGGCGTTGATGGTGCTGATTTCAACCGATAAGGCGGTTAACCCATCTTCGATCATGGGAGCATCCAAGCGCCTCGCCGAAATGTTTGCCCAAGGGGTGGATATTGCGGCGCGCACGCAACCCCATAGTGGGGCGATGCGCATTGTGACGGTGCGGTTTGGCAATGTGCTCGGCTCGACCGGCTCAGTGGTGCCGCTGTTCCGCCGCCAGCTTGCGCGGGGTGGGCCGCTGACCGTGACGCATCCGGATATGAGCCGCTATTTCATGACCGTGCGCGAGGCGGTATCGTTGGTGTTGCAAGCCTCGGTGGTTGGCTATTCCGATGCCGCTTTGCCGGTGGCGCGGGGTGGGATTTTTGTGCTGGATATGGGTGAGCCGGTGAAAATCGTTGATTTGGCCCGGCAAATGATCCGGCTCGCGGGGCTGCGCCCGGACATTGACGTGGCGATCAATTTCACCGGCTTGCGGCCGGGCGAAAAATTGTTCGAGGAGCTGTTTCATGGTCGTGAACAGCCGATTGAGACCGGCTTTCCGGGGTTGCTGATGGCGGCTCCCCGAGCGGCGGATGCCGCTTTTGTCAGCCGTGCGCTTGATGAAATTGCGACGCTGATCGCACGCGGCGATGCGAAGGCGGTGCGTGCGGTGCTCGCTCGTCTTGTGCCTGAATATGGTGATCCGGCTGATCAATCCGGGATTCCATCGGGCGCTGGTTTGCTTTAAGCGGGTTGCATGACCCATATTCGCCCCGATGCCAATGGCGCTACGTCACCCACGCCACCGATGATTAAGTTTCTCGATCTCGCTGCCCAGCAACAACGGCTGGGGCCGGCCCTGCGCGGACGCATCGATGCCGTGCTTGCGCATGGTGCCTATATTCTTGGTCCGGAAGTCGTTGAGTTGGAGCACGCACTCGCGACCTATTGCGGTGCCGCCCATTGCGTGGGGGTCAGTTCTGGCACCGATGCGTTGCAAATCGCGATGATGGCCGAGGGCATCGGCCCTGGTGACGCGGTGTTTCTGCCAGCTTTTACCTACACAGCGACCGCAGAAGTGCCGCTCTTGCTCGGCGCTACACCGGTTTTTGTCGATATCGATCCCGCGACCTTCCAGATCGATCCGGCCCATCTCGAATCACGGATTAAAACCATCCTCCAAGCAAGTCGGCTGCGCCCCCGGGCGTTGATCGGCGTGGATTTGTTCGGCCAACCCGCCCCCTGGCCGGCGTTGAACGAGATTGCCGCACGCTATGATCTTTTCACTCTTGATGATTGCGCTCAATCATTCGGCGCCGTGTTGGATAATGCGCGGCTCGGCCGCGCCGCCCATGCGACGGCGACGAGTTTTTTTCCCTCCAAGCCGCTCGGCGCCTATGGCGATGGCGGGGCGTTGTTCACTGAGGATGCGGCGCGCGCGGCGCTATACCGGTCATTGCGCACCCATGGCGAAGGCACCACGCGCTATGACGTGCAGCGGATCGGCATGAATGGGCGGCTCGATACCGTGCAAGCGGCCGTGCTGCTCGCCAAGCTCGACGTGTTCGACGCTGAATTGGCGCGCCGCGAGGCGATCGCCTGCGCTTATGATGCCGGGCTTGCCGGAACCGTCACGATTCCAACCCGCGTCGCGCATAGCCGGTCGGCCTGGGCGATTTATCCGATTCTGTTCGCCGATCATGCGGCGCGCAGCGATGCCCAAGCCCGGATGCAGGCTCAGGGAGTGCCGAGTGCGATTTATTATCCCAAGCCGCTGCATCATCAGCCCGCCTATGCGCATGCCCATGACGGCGCGCGGCTGCCGGTATCCGAAGACGTGGCCACCCGTATTCTCGCTCTGCCGATCCATCCAGACTTGACCGATGCGGAGGTTGATCGAGTTATCGCCGCTGTTATCCAGGCGCGATGATGCCGCGGGGGGATTTATTCGCCGAACTCGGCCCCTATCAATCGGGATTTTTGCCGGTTGGCGATGGGCATGTGTTGTATTGGGAGCAGGTGGGTAATCCGCGCGGCAAGCCGGTGTTGTTTTTGCACGGCGGGCCGGGTGCGGGGGCCGGTGCTGTGCATCGGCGTTTTTTTGATCCCAGCGTATGGCGGCTGATTATTTTCGATCAGCGTGGGGCGGGTCGGTCAACGCCGTTGGGCAGTCTGGTCGCGAACACCACACGGCATTTGATCGATGATATCGATGCGTTACTCGATTTTCTGCATATCCCGCGCTGCCTACTGTTCGGCGGTTCCTGGGGCTCGACGCTCGCCTTGGCTTATGCGCAGGCGCGGCCATCACGGGTGATGGGCATGGTGCTGCGTGGGATTTTCCTGGGTCGTCCGAGCGAAGTGGATTGGTTTCTGCACGGGATTGGTCAGTTTTTCCCGGACGCTCATGCCAGCTTCGTCAATTTTCTGCCCGAGCCTGAGCGCGGCGAGATTCTCGCGGCCTATTATCGGCGGCTCATCGATCCGGACCCGGCGATCCATGGCCCGGCTGCCCGTGCGTGGTCGGTCTATGAAGGGTCATGTTCGACGTTGCTACCTAGCTTCGAGACCGTCCACGCTTTCGCGCAGGATCGCACAGCGCTGGGATTGGCGCGGATCGAAGCCCATTATTTTGTCAATCAGCTCTTCCTGCCAGAATCGGGGTTGCTCGGCGGTATGGGTCGGATCCGGCAGATGCCGGGGGAAATTGTTCAAGGGCGTTATGACATGATTTGCCCGCCTTGCACCGCCTTTGACCTGCTTGATGCGTGGCCAGCAGCCCGGCTAACGATGGTGCAGGATGCAGGTCATTCCGCACTGGAACCCGGCGTGCGTGCGGCCTTGCTGGCAGCGTTGGAACGCGCCCGTCGGCTCGATTGACCACCGTAGGTTGAACGGCACAGGACGGCCCTGCCCTGATTTTGCCGCATTCGGGGGCGATGCACAGCTATGATGAGAACCGGGAAGGCCGCGATGGCTCTTGGGCAAGTTTGGCGTCGTGGGCCACGGCGCGAGCGATGGCGCCGAATGGATCGCTCCCAGTGCCCGCGTCAACGACGCCGCTCATTATGGCGACCGGAGCGCCCGGAGGTGGTTTTTCCCTCTACGGTCCAGCGTTTGCGACGCTGGCTGAACGGTCGTTGCACCTCCCCATCGCGTTTCGCGCCTCCGGCGGCAGTGCCGCCAACATTTTGCTGCTCGAACAAAATGAAGCGCAGCTCGGCATGGCTAGTCTTGCGATTGCCAATCAGGCTTGGATGGGGAGTGCGCGCTGGACCGGTGGGCTGAAAATGCGTGGCTTTCGCGCTTTGTATCCGATCTACCAGCAGCAACTTCAGATTGTGGCACTCGCCGAAGGTAAAATTCTGCATCTGGACGACCTTGCTGGCCAGCGGATTGGCGTTGGCCCGCGCGGTGGCACGGGCGCGATATTGGCGCCCGGATTGTTGCGCGCTACCGGCATTCATGGCGCAAAGCTAGTCGCCGGCGGCTATGATCAGCAGATTGCGGGGTTACGGAACGGCTCGCTCGATGCCTGCGCGTTTTTTGGTGCCTCGCCGCTGCCTGCAATTGCCCGCGCCGCCGCGGGCGGGCAGTTTCGCCTGATTGGACTGACCTCACCCTCCAGCAACGCCGCACGGGCCGTTGATCCGGGTGTAAGCCCCAGCGTAGTGCCGCGCACTGCGCTACCTGGCTTGACCCGCCCGGTCATGACCATTGGTTCCCCCGCGATGGCGCTCGCGCGGGCTGATTTGCCAAACTCCATTGCCGCCGCCTTGACCGAGGCCGCTTTACTTCATCAGGCAAACTTGCTCGCGGCGGCGCGTATTGCGGTGCCCGCGCAAGATGTTTGGCAGGCGGGGATCAACACCGTGGCGATACATCCCGGTGCTGTGCCGGTTTTGCGCCGTCACGGTATGGTGGTGCCCGACCAGCTGATTGGCAAGCCACTCGGATTGCCCAAATTAGTCAAAGGCTAAGTCGCGATAAATCGCCGCTGATCTGGCCGTTTCGCCGCAGAAGCCCTATGTGCGGAGAGAACGAACGGATAGGCGCGAATGACCCGATTGATTGTTGCTATCGTCAATTTTAGCCATCGGCGGGCGGTGCCGATTTTGGCGTTATATGCGTTTTTGGTTGCGCTCGGTTTGAATTTTGCCGTGCATCATCTCACGATCGACACGGATACGGACCATTTATTTGCCGCCTCATTACCTTGGCGCCAGCAACAAATGCGCCTTGATCGGGCATTTCCGCAATTCAATAATCTGATCGTGGCGGTCATTCGCGCACCAACACCCGAAGCCGAGACCAGCACGGCACGTGAACTCGCCAACGCGGTGGCGCGTGACAAGACCCATTTCGTCGATGTTAGCCGCCCCAGCAGCGGCGCGTTCTATCGGCAAAATGGTTTGTTGCTTCTGCCGCAAGCCAAGCTGGCCGAATTGCTCAATACGATTGTCATTGCCGAGCCGTTCCTCGGTCAACTCAGTGCCGATCCCAGTGCGGCCGGGCTATTCAAGGCGCTCGGCTTGATCGCCCAAGGGGTGAGCAGCGGGCAGGCCAATCTGGGGCCATATAATGGACCGATTGCGGGCATTGCCGGCGCATTACAGAGCGGCATGGCTGCTCCTGCAGGCCATGCGCCACCGCCACTCTCCTGGCAAATGTTGATTGCCCCCACTCTCAGTAATGCCCAAGGCGGGGTGCAATTCGTGCTGATCCATCCGGTGCTTGATCATCAATCGCTCGAACCGGGTGGCGCCGCCACGGCAGCGTTGCGACAGATGATTGCGAAGCTGCCGCTCGTGCAGGCGGGTCAGGCCAGCGTGCATTATACCGGCCAAATTCCGTTATCAGATGAGCAATTTGCCAGCCTGCGGCAGGGCGTGTTCATCGGGCTTGCGATCAGTCTCGCATTGATCGCCCTCTGGCTCATGCTCGCAGTGCGATCATGGCGAATGATTGTGCCGATCCTGATCACTTTGGTCGCTGGGCTTGCTTTGACCATCGCCTTTGCAGCCTTGGCGATTGGGCGACTTAATCTGATTTCGGTCGCGTTCGCGATTTTATTTGTCGGACTTGCGGTTGATTTCGCGATTCAATTTTGCGTGCGCTTGCGTGACGCTCGCCAACGAATCTCCGATCCGGGTCTGTCGATGAATGCTGCCGCACGCGAAGCCGGCGGGCAGATCGCACTGGCCGCCATTGCCACTGCCAGCGGCTTCCTCGCCTTTGTGCCCACCAGTTTCATCGGCGTTGCCGAACTTGGTGGTATTGCCGGGGTGGGCATGCTGATTGCGTTTGTTTGCACCATAAGCCTGCTGCCGGCCTTACTGGCTCTCACCAGCCCGCGTGCGGAGGCTGAGCCGATCGGCTTTGCTGTCGGCGCGCGCGCCGACCAATTTTTGATCCGCCATCACCGCGTGATCCTGGCGGGGTTTGCGGTGCTGGCCCTCGGCGGCGCGGTGTCTGCCGCATTTTTACAGTTCGATGCCAATCCGCTCGATACTCAAAATCCGAATTCGGAAGCCATGAGAACGCTGAAATCGCTCACCGGCAATATTGTGACCAACCCGTTTTATATTGAAGCGATAGCGCCATCCCTTGCCGACGCACGCAGCTTGACGACTAGGTTGAGCGCCTTGCCCGATGTTGCAGCAGTGATTTCCGGGGCCGATTTTATCCCTGAACATCAATCGGCCAAGCTCGCAATGATCAGCCAAACTCAATCGATACTGGCACCTGCCCTGACACCTGCCTTGGCAACTGGTACGCCGCCCGCCGTGACGCCCGCGCGTATTCGCACAGCCGCCGCCGATGCGCGTAATGCTATCAAAATAGCGGCGCCGAAATTACCCTCAGGATCGCCAATGCTGCGCATCGGCTCCGCGCTGGAGCGCTTGCCTACTTTGTCGGATGAGCAGGTCATGACGCTTAACGGGGTGCTTACCGGCAATTTGCCGGGCGAATTGGACCGGCTCGGTCAAGCGATGAACCCCACTCCAATCAACGCGACCAACCTTCCGGCCTCGATCAAGCGGGATTGGTTTCTGCCCGATGGCAGCGTGCGGCTGCAAATTATTCCGACAGCTTCGGCCGGTGCCTCACCCGGCATTGGTAAATTTGTCCGCTCAGTCCAGCATATTGTGCCGAACGTCGGTGGCCCGGCGGTTATTTCGGTGGCGACCGCCGGAACCATTCTCGGGGCTTTCCGCGAGGCCGCTCTGCTCGCTTCGATCTCCATTGCGATTATTCTGATCGTGGTGCTGCGATCCGTGCGAGATGCGTCATTGGTGATTATCACCTTGGCGTTGTCCGCTCTGCTCACCGCCTTGTTTGCTCAGCTTGACGGGCTGGCGCTGAACTACGCCAATATCATCGCCTTGCCCCTATTGCTGGGGGTCGGCGTGTCATTCAATGTGTATTTTGTGATGAATTGGCGCGCCGGCCTACGCAGTATGCTGGGTTCGGCGACCGCGCGCGCCGTGCTGTTCTCTGCCCTGACCACCGGCACAGCCTTTGGTTCGCTCGCCGCTTCGGCCGATCGCGGCACGGCGAGCATGGGAACGGTATTGCTGCTGAGCCTGCTCGCTGTGCTCATCGCGACCTTCGTGTTTTTGCCCGCACTACTCGCCGCCTTGCGCCGCAATAATTGATCGATGCTGGAAAAACGCAGTCTGAGCCTCGCCGGGCATCGCACCTCGATCGCCCTTGAGCCTGATTTCTGGTTCGTGCTCACCGCTATAGCGGCAGCACGGGCCATGCCGCTCACGCGTTTGATCGCCGATATCGATGCGATCCGCGTCCCTGAGCAAAAACTGGCCTCGGCTTTGCGAGTCTTTGCGCTGCATCATCGTCCGGTGTAAACTGTTCCAAATCAATCAAGGAAGTCGCCGATGCCGCATTATCGTTCTCGTACCACCACCCATGGCCGCAATATGGCTGGCGCGCGCGCGCTTTGGCGGGCGACCGGCATGGGCGATGGCGATTTCGGTAAATCGATTATCGCCATCGCGAATTCCTTCACCCAATTCGTACCCGGCCATGTGCATTTGAAGGATATGGGCCAGTTGGTGGCGGCAGAAATCGCCGCTGCTGGCGGGGTCGGGCGCGAATTCAATACGATTGCGGTGGATGATGGCATCGCGATGGGCCATGATGGCATGCTATATTCTCTCCCCTCGCGCGAATTGATCGCCGATTCCGTCGAATATATGGTCAATGCGCATTGTGCCGATGCGCTGGTTTGTATTTCCAACTGCGATAAAATTACGCCCGGCATGCTGATGGCGGCGTTGCGCCTGAACATCCCGACTATTTTTGTCTCCGGTGGCCCCATGGAGGCCGGCAAATATGTGGCCGCCGGGGAAACCCGTGCGGTTGATCTGATCACCGCCATGGTGAGCGCTGCGGACCCGACCCAGACGGATGAGCAAGCGGCGGTGATGGAACGCTCCGCCTGCCCAACCTGCGGCTCCTGCTCGGGCATGTTTACCGCTAATTCGATGAATTGTTTGGTCGAAGCCTTGGGGCTTGGATTGCCGGGCAATGGCTCACTGCTGGCAACCCATGCGGATCGGCGGAAATTATTCGTTGAAGCGGGCTGGCAAATCGTTGATCTGGCGCGGCGCTATTACGAGCAGGATGATGCGAACGTGCTGCCGCGCGCCATTGCGAGCAAGCGGGCCTTTGAAAATGCGATGTCGCTCGATATCGCGATGGGAGGATCGACCAACACGGTGCTGCATCTGCTCGCGGCTTCTCATGAAGCGGGGCATGATTTCACCATGGCGGATATCGACCGACTGTCGCGCCGCGTGCCTAACCTTTGCAAAGTCTCGCCTTCGGTGCCCGATGTGCATATGGAAGATGTGCATCGCGCCGGAGGTATCATGGGTATTCTTGCCGAGTTGGACCGCGGCGGATTGCTCGATCGCGACTGCCCGACCGTGCATGCGGCGAGTCTTGGCGAGGCACTTGCCCAGTGGGACGTAACCAACGGGCGCGAAGCCGCAACCACCCTGTTCGCCGCCGCCCCCGGCGGCGTGCGGACCACCCAAGCATTCAGCCAATCGCGCCGCTATGACAGCCTCGATACGGACCGCAGCAAGGGCGTTATTCGTGATATCGCCCACGCGTTCAGCGTCGATGGCGGCCTTGCGGTGCTCTATGGCAATATTGCCGAAGACGGGGCGATTGTGAAAACTGCTGGCGTTGATGCCGGTAGTTTGCAGTTCCAGGGCCCCGCACGCATTTTTGAAAGCCAGGAGGCGGCAGTTGCCGCGATTTTGGGAGATCAGGTCAAGCCTGGCGATGTGGTCGTGATCACCTATGAGGGCCCGAAAGGGGGGCCAGGGATGCAGGAAATGCTGTATCCAACGAGCTATCTCAAATCAAAGGGCCTTGGCAAAGCGTGCGCGCTCATCACCGATGGGCGGTTCTCCGGCGGAACATCCGGCCTATCGATCGGGCATATCTCGCCGGAAGCCGCCGAGGGTGGCGCAATCGCGCTGATCGAGCCGGGCGATATGATCGCGATTGATATTCCGGCACGCAGCATCAATGTGCTGGTTGAACCAACTGTGCTCGCACAACGCCGCGCCGCAATGACCGCGCGCGGGACCGATGCGTTCATGCCAAGACCCCGCCCACGCAATGTATCGCCCGCGTTGCAAGCCTATGCTGCGCTGACGACAAGTGCGGCTCGCGGTGCGGTGCGGGATGTGACGCAGATGCGCCGAAAAAATTCGTAAAGCTTGGTCGCGACCAGTCAGCCCAAGTGCTGACTTTGTAGCGTGGGTGCAGTCAGCCCAAGTGCTGACTATGTAGCGTGGGTGCAGTCAGCCCAAGTGCTGACTGCGGGGCACGAACCGCGCGATTTTCAAAGCGGGGAAAGTTAGGATTTCTGCGGTGGGCAGGGGGGGGGGCAAAAAACGGTCCCTGCGCCTCATCGCACCCTAGATCGCTCAGCAACGAAACCTGCGCTTCGTTCATAACCCCATCCGCCGTAACCAACAGACCCAATGCATGGGCCATATCGATCATCGCGCGCAGCATCGATACAGCTCTCGGATCGACTTCAGCTCGAGCCGCAAAATTACCATGAATTTTCAGCCGATTAAAGGGAATTTCATGCAGCTTTGCCAAGGACGTCGCCCCTAGGCCAAAATGATCAATCGCAGTGCGACAGCCAAAACTGCGTAACTGCCGCAAATGCTCTAAGCATTTGTCCCCACCATTGATCAGCGCGGCTTCGGTTATTTCAAACTCGAGACGGTCAGATTTAACCCCGGATTTTGCTAAAATATCGATCAAGTTGGCAATCTTGCCTCGATCAAACAACAAGCTAGGCACGATATCGAGGCCAACTCGAATCGTGGACGGTAACACCCGCCCGCAAGCAAGGCTCTCATTGAGCATCAGTTCCGCGATGATATTGGCCATGCCTATCTGTTCGCCGACGGCAAACAAGTCAGATGGCTCCACTTGGTTAGCGGCTTGCTGCGGCCAATGCAGCACCGCCTCTACCGCTGTCATATCGCGGCGAGCCAAGCCGACGACTGGCTGAAACCGTACCGCCAAAACTCCGGCGCCGATGGCGTTTCGCAAATCTCGCTGGAGATGACGCCGCCGATCAACATCGCGATGCATTTCATCGTTGAAAAACCGCCAAGTGCCGCGCCCGTCCGCCTTGGCTTGATACAAAGCCAAATCCGCTTGCTTAATCAACATTTCGATTCCGGTTTCATCATCGAACGCGGTCGCGCCAGCGCGCACCGATCTCGCCACAGTTTGGACTAGGGTGATCCCAATTGATGTGCCGATTTCGACCGTTATGCCGTCAAACTTGAACGACCGACCAAGCAGATTAACGATCCGCCGAGCCACTGCGAGCACTTCATTTTCGTCGTCTGCACCGAGCAAAATCGCGAATTCATCACCACCAAGCCGCGCTGCAACATCACCATCTCGAATTGCGCCCCTGATCCGGTGCGCCACCGCGCTGAGCACTAGATCTCCCATCGAATGGCCAAATCGATCGTTTACCGCTTTGAACGCGTCGAGATCGAGGCTCAGCAGAGCACCGCGGCCCATGCTGAGTGCCCGTTCAAGAGCAGTGGTGAATGCTACCCGGTTAGCAAGCCCGGTCAGCGCATCGTGCCTAGCGAGATAGGCATTTTGCTCACGCGCTTGATGGCTAGCTGTTACATCCGAACCAACACCACGATAGCCGGCGAACCGCTGGTTTGGTCCTTCAAATATCGGCTTGCCGGTCAATGACCACCAGCGCCGCTCACCACCAACGATGATCGGCACCACAAGATCACGCACTGGCGCGAGCACGGCAAATTGATCAAGCAGCGGTGCCAAGGGGTCTTTGATCGAACCAGGGTCAGGCGGCCCCTCACCGCGCAGCACATCAATCAGCGGCCCCGCCATTGTTGCGGGATCACGTTGCGCGACCTCGGCAAAGCGCGGCGAAATGGCCTTCAGATTAAAGGCGGCATCGACTTCCCATAGCCAGTCACTCGCACTTTCTTCGAAGTCGCGGAGCAGAATCCTGATCGTCTCATTGGTTTGTTCCAGTCGAATGGTGGTCAGGGTTTCAGTGATCATTTTGCGATTCAAAAAAAACGACGAATAAAATGTATAGGTTCCATAAACCGAGATACTGATGAACACGATGGGCGAAAATGCGGGCGAACCAGGGCCGACCGATGTCAGGGCGCCGATGACCAAAGGGATCAATGCAGCAAGACCATAGGTCAATGGGCCGACCGATACGGTCGACGCCATGAGCGCAATTTCGGTTCCAATAATAATAATGGAAGCGCTATGACCGCCAGTGCGTATCGCAATGTTAAACAACAACGCCCACGAGACAGACAACCCCAACCGCCCGAAGAAAACCAACCGCCGTGCACGCGCAAGATTGACCAATTTATCGGTTCTGGTCAGCCACCAATCTGCTAGGGCGACATGAAACGCATAAGCTAGCACAATCGCTGCAAAGCAAAACAATACATATTGATATTGCAACGATCCATCAGATTGCCACAGCAGCATGGACGCTACAAGCAAGCCTGGCAGCGTTATTAAAAAGCTGTTTTTTGCCCAATTATCGAGATGAATGATCTTCGCGCGGGGTAAAAATTCAATCGGGATGATAACGGGACTGAACCACCCCGTGAGCTTGGTGGAATTCTTTTCCATTCCAGCTTTATGGTGAAGCGGAACCAAACTCTCAATCCTCCAAATAAATCAACGACAATCGAAGCGCAACGAAACCTAAAATTTTCTTACGCCAGATGCTATGTTCATCGCCAAAGCCACCGCAAACAAAAAATTTTTAGAAAATTCTAAAAAATTTCCGGCACATCAAAAGTGAAAAACATCTAAACCACAGACGAAACGTTATAAATCTATCGAGCCAAACATCAAGTTAATAAACGGGTTGAAATCAAAAAATATCGCTCCCGGAGGCCGGATAACCGAATCTGACCGCACTTACTCTGATCATCATTTATTCGATCAAAAGGTACAAACTTACCCGGCAAACCAAAGAAAAAACCTGCGTCAACGTCGTCGGCTACTGGCCTGCTATTTAACGACAAAAAACCCAGACATGCAGGCCAAATATGACAATCGGCAAACGCCGAACCCAAGATTAAAAAGCCGAGATCCCGGTCTGAGCACGGCCGAGGATCAAGGCGTGCACGTCATGGGCGCCTTCATAGGTGTTCACTGTCTCCAAATTCATCATATGCCGGATCACGTGATATTCATCGACGATCCCGTTGCCGCCATGCATATCACGCGACACCCGCGCAACATCCAACGCCTTACCGCAATTATTGCGCTTCATGAGGGAAATCATTTCTGGCGCCGCCTTCCCCACATCAAGCAGCCTTCCAAGCCGCAACGCACCTTGCAAGCCCAAAGATATCTCGGTCTGCATATCCGCGAGCTTTTTTTGCACCAATTGCGTTGCTGCGAGGGGACGCCCGAACATTTGCCGGTCCAGGGTATATTGGCGCGCGGCATGCCAGCAGAACTCGGCCGCACCCATCGCCCCCCAGGCGATACCATAGCGCGCATTATTTAAGCAGGAGAATGGTCCACGGAGCCCTTTGACACCAGGGAGCACATGATCCGCGGGCACAAATACGTCTTGCAGCATCAACATGCCGGTAATCGAGGCACGAAGCGAAAATTTACCCTCGATTTTCGGCGTCTCCAACCCTTTGGAGCCACGATCGACCAAGAAGCCCCGAATGGTCCCCGTTTCGTCCTTAGCCCATACCAGCGCCATATCGGCGATCGGCGCGTTGCTGATCCAGGTTTTTGATCCGTTGAGAACATACCCACCATCCACGGGTGTTGCCTTGGTGCGCATTGATCCGGGGTCTGATCCGGCATCCGGTTCGGTCAAGCCAAAGCAGCCGACCCATTCGCCTGTGCGCAATTTCGGCAGATATTTGTCCTTTTGTGCCTCCGATCCAAAGGCGGAAATCGGATACATCACCAGCGAGGATTGCACCGAAAACACTGACCGATAGCCACTATCAACCCGCTCCAACTCGCGCGCGATCAAACCATAGGCGACATAGGAGGCGTCAGCACAGCCATGGGTCGACAAGGTGGCGCCCAGAAAGCCCATTTGCCCCATCTCGGATACGATCGCCCGATCAAATTTTTCCTCGCGAAACGCCTTCAGCACACGGGGAAATAGTTGGCCCTGGCAATATTCATGCGCCGCATCGCGAATCGCACGTTCATCCTCGGACAGCTGCCCATCAAAATTGAGCGCATCTGCCCAATCAAACGGCGCGAAACCACCTTTATGGGTGGTATGACTTTGCAACGACGGATCAATTTTATTCATGCGGCAATCTCCGTTCCCTCATCATTCGGATGAACATCATCGTCAGACGCATCCTCCGTGCTCGTCACACTAAAATCCGGCCTTGGGCCGGGCCTGCGGGCGATCAGCATGAAGGCTGGCACCTCATTGCCAAACCCACGCACCGTTCCGATAGCGCCATGATCACCAGTAGCTTGAGGAACCAGTGGTTGTTCGGCACGCTCTGATGGCCCACGTGCTGGGCTTCCCGGTCGTGCAGTGCGCCGACTACCGCCGCGCACCCGTCCGCGTCCGCGCGACGGATCAGTTGCCGTCGACCCAATCTCGGTCTCCGATATCGGCTGCTGTGTTGCCTCGATGATAGGCTCCGTCACCTCAGCTTTCGCTGCGCGCTTGGGTGCGACCGCTGGTGCGGCCTTGCCCCGCCCGCCGCGTCGACGGCGGCCATCCTCTTCCGCCCAATCGACGGGATCAAGCCCTTCAATCTGCATTGGGGGGATGGCATGACCTGTCAGTTTTTCGATTGCCGCGATGGCCAGCCGATCCTCCGGCGAGGCGATGGTCAAGGCCCGCCCCTCACGTCCAGCGCGGCCGGTGCGGCCAATCCGATGCACATAATCCTCAGCATGATGCGGCACATCAAAGTTGAACACATGACTCAAACCGCCAATATCCAAACCACGGGCAGCGACGTCCGAACAGACCAGCAATCGGATCGTATTGGCTTTGAACGCTTCCAGCGTCGCAAAGCGCGCCGATTGCGGCATGTCGCCATGCAGAGCGCCAGCAGAAAATTGGTGTCGCGTCAGCGATTTATGTAAAATATCGACATCACGTTTCCGATTGCAAAAAATCAACGCGTTCTGCACATCTTCCGACCGGATCAACCGGCGCAGCGCCTCGCGCTTGTCATGCGTCGCCACCAGCGCCATCGCCTCGGTAATCGTGGTCGCAACCGTCGCTGGTTTTGAGACGGTAATTTCACGCGGATTGGTCAAGAACGCATCGGCAAGGCGCTTGATTTCTGGCGCCATGGTGGCCGAGAAAAACAAGGTTTGGCGCAACACCGGCAGCAATGCGACAATCCGCTCAATATCGGGAATGAACCCCATATCGAGCATTCGATCCGCTTCATCGATCACCAACACACGCACATCCGAGAGGAGCAATCCGCCGCGCTCGAACAAATCGATCAACCGACCGGGGGTCGCGATCAGCACATCAACGCCCTTGGTCAGCACATCTTTCTGATCGGCCATGCTTTCGCCGCCGATCAGCAACGCGTGATTCAATTTAAGGTGCTTGCCGTATTGCACAAAATTCTCAGCGACCTGAAGCGCCAATTCGCGGGTCGGCTCGAGAATCAAGGAGCGCGGCATCCGGGCGCGAGCGCGTGAGCCGGACAAAATATCCAGTAGGGGCAGGGTAAAACTTGCGGTCTTGCCGGTCCCTGTTTGCGCGCAGGCCATCACGTCGCGCCCCATGAGCACGGTCGGAATCGCCTGTGCCTGTATCGGGGTGGGGGCGGTATAGCCTTTTTCTTCAAGAGCCTGGAGAATTTCAGGGGACAAGCCTAGTTCCGCGAAGCCATTCACGGGCGCTTCATCGGCCGAAGGATCGGCAAAATCAGGGTTAACATCCTGGGTATCGGACAAATCGAACAACCAATTCGGTCAAGGGTTTCGCGCAGCCACACGCAATCCTGCGCCAAGTGCTACGGTCCCTTCCTATATCAGGAAAGCGCGTCGCAAAGTCAAGAAACGTCGAGCGCCATCGCGACGCCAGCAATGTCGATTTCGGTGCGCAACAACGACGTACTGCCCAATGGCACAGGCTGGGAAACCGAATAGGCAGGGGCGGCGCACAGCACAACGCGCCAGTCCAACGCAAATACCAGACACATCGCGGCAATGCGTGGATCGGTCCAGCCATCGACCGCAATCTCGACAACCTTAGTGCCAGGGTCACAAAAACCCAGCAAACCGGCTTGGCTGGGGTCGTCAATCACCACACAGCGCGCCCCGGCTAAAGCCGCTGCGAGATCGAGCAGCCCCAAATCACTGGCACCAATCCGCATGGCCGTCGGATCGATCGTCACCACCCCCATGCTCGCCAGCCAGCTATCAAAACTCAGCCGATTGGCTACATCATAATCGGCGATTGGCCGCGGTCGGCGCAATGCAATTTGTGAGCTGATTTCATAGGGTTCGACCGCGAATCGTAGCGCTTCGATAGCCACCCGCATGAAACGATCCGCATGAACCGGCGGGACACGTCCATTGATTGCCCCCGATTCGCGCTGGGTAACGATCATGCGCCGCACCCGCGTGGCTCGATCAATCGCGATGAAATCGCTCGCCAGATCCAACGCATCCAGCGCAGCACGCTGCGCAGGCGTTGGTCCCGCGCCGATGAGCGGCACCACGCCAATCACATCACGCTGCAATAGCGCGATGGCCAATCCCTCGGTCAAAAATCGCCCTAACGATATTGCGGCTCCCGAGGCGATCGGCGCAGCGGTGGCCACCGGCGATTCAGCCCAATCGGCATCCGCTTGGGTTGCCGGGTCCAAAGCTCTCACGGCGAATGGGTTTGGCACCACAAGGCCTGGCTCATAAATCTCGGTTGCCACACCGGCGCTGCGGGCAAGGCGCTGCCCGCCGAACGGCGCGCGCGACAATCCGAATACGATCTGATCGGACACCAAGCCACGGGGCGCAATCGGCAAGAAGGTTGGTCGCGCATGGTCCAGCCGTAGCCGCGCCATTATGCTGCTCCCACCATATTCTTCAGACAGATGCGTAACGACCCGCGATCAAGCAACGTCTCGCCCGTTATGTCCGACATG
Source organism: Acidiphilium sp. 37-60-79 (assembly GCA_002279355.1). Lineage (GTDB taxonomy): Bacteria > Pseudomonadota > Alphaproteobacteria > Acetobacterales > Acetobacteraceae > Acidiphilium. The sequence continues at coordinate 18,448 of NCBV01000002.1, read as the reverse complement.
CTGATGATCAAATTATACCACTCCAAGCCAAACACAGCGCACAGAACCCGCGTCCAACCCTCCAGCAACGCGGTAGTCTGCAACTCTAAAATCGCGGTCCCCGGATCGCAAAAACCCACCAGCGCCAACGCCGCTCCGCTCGGGCCGATCACAGCCGTCGCGCTAGCGAAGAGCCGCGCCCGCTCGGCCATACTCAGCGGCGCCAGATCCACCGGCTCGAAGCCGAAATCCTCCGCCTCTGCTTCAATTGCAGACCAGTCGTCGCCCCAAGCTTTTTGGCCATCACCGATCAGCAGTCGCCGCGTTCGGACATGGTCCTGACCAAATCGAAATCGCAAGCGATCAATGGCGCCGCGTGCGAAACGCGAAGGTGGTTCCGGCCGCATCATGTCAGTGGCAATAATCCTGGTAAAGCGGGTCGGCTCGGCAATCGAAAAATAACCTTGATCAAGCCCGAGGGCCGCTAGAAGTTCCGCCTGCCAAGGCTGCAAAACGGGTCCCGCGACCAGCAAACGCGGCCCCAACATGCCGCGCAACATCACTGCCGAAGGCAGGCCTTTATATAAAAAATGTCGGATATCATGAATGTCGACTCCGGCCACCGGCGTCACGACCCCATCATACTGCGACGATGATTCGCAGCGCAGCACCGCGTGCGAACCGCCCGACGGGGCATAAAAACCGCGCGCCGGACTTAAAATCGTCATCGACGTTGGGTCCAGTAGTGCGCCGGCAAGCGAGACCGCGCTCACCCCCGCTAATTCGCACACCGCCGTTTCAGCATGTCCCAGATCAGCGCCCGGTTGCCGCGCACCGCCACCTAAGAAGTGGGACCACGTGCCAATCACCCGATTCGGCGCATGATGAAACACCGAATCCGGCGCAGCTGGGTTAAAGCAGGCATTTCCCCAAGCGGCGAGACCATGAACCGCCGTCAGCGTATCGGCATCGAAATGGGCGCTCTCGGTCAGCGGATCGGATGGATTGGACATCGACCGATTCATGCGGTCTTGTTTGGATAAACGCAAGCCCGAATCATCGATAAGCAAGCCATCATCAACAACTTACGACAAAGTTAATTGACCAGCGCGCTGGCTTAAGTCCACACAGCAGGCCAAGGACAAATTCAAAACGGTCGCGCAAAATGGCAAGACTGGCCACGAGGAGGAAGTTTCTTGATATCCAACCATAATCGTCACGCCCTCGGGCCGGTGATTGTTGCGCTCGGAGTCGGCATCATCGTGCCATGTGCCCGTGCCGCAGCCGTGCCAGTTCGACCCGCAGCAACGATTGTGTCGCTCAACGTCAGCGGACAAGCGACACACACGCCAGATGCGATGGACGCGTCACTCTTGGTGCAAACGCGCGGCCCCGATAGCCGGACCGCACAAACAAATTTGAACCAGCAAATGGCAACTGTGCTCCATCAATTAAATCAAGTTGCCAAACTGTCAGTTACCACGGGTGGTTATTCGGTTACCTCGTCGCAGCACGGCACAACATGGGAGGCCACGCAATCTATTTCGCTGACCTACGCCGCCGCGCCGAACAGCGCGGACGCTAAGCCCGTGCTTAACCTGATCGGCCAATTACAGGCCGACGGCGTGCAGCTACAATCGCTGACGGGGACATTGCAGCCGTCCACTGCAATGGCCACGCGAGATGCGGCAATCCAGGCCGCTGTTACATCCCTGCATTATCAGGAAACCGCGATAGCCGCCGCACTTGGCCTTAAAGTGGGGCGAATTCGGTCCCTCACTATGGGAATCGGAGGAATTGTTGTGCCGATGATGCGCAACGTGATGTATAGTGCACCGGCTGGCGCGCCACCGATGGTGCAACCTGGCAACGTCACTGAACGGGTTAATTTATCGGCAACCGTTGCTCTGCGTCCTGGCCCGTGACGCAGCGATAGCCGCTAATCTGCCACGAGTAGGTTGGTTGCTATCTTTGCATGGGCTTGCGCCAACAAAGATGTGATCGCCGCAGCGCTATCGGCCCAGGAGGGTGGCCGAAACTCTTGTTTGATCCGATGCTCCATGGTCGAGCGATGCGCGGGATCAGTGATCAGCCGTACCACCACCCGATAGGCGTCATGCAGATTATCCGGGTCGAAATAATCACAAAATATCCCGCCCGCCTCTGGAATCGATGCACGATGGGCCGCTGCAACGGTTTTGCCGAAACTCAAACTCTCAGTGACCGGCAAGCCCCACCCCTCATAAAACGAGGGAAACAGGGTAAATAGGCAATTTTGATATAAAGCAGCCAATTCTCGATCACTTGGCGCCTCGATCACGCGTAATAAGCCGTCAAGCTGGTTGGTATTCTCGATCTGTGCGAGCAAATCAACAGTCTGCCAGCCGATTCGCCCGGCAAATACCAAAGTTGGCACCTGCTCGGCTGGCAACTCTGCCATCAAACGCCGCCAGACCTTGAACATCAGAGCGTGGTTTTTGCGAATTTCGATGGTGGACACCATCAACACATAGGGCCGCGACAAAGGAGGCGGTACCGGCGATCGGTCCGGGAACGTCACCCCGATCGGCACAATTTTGGTCACCGGCACACTAATCCCCGCCTGGGTGGCAAAGTCCAGCACATCGGCAGTCGTTGTTTCTGAAATGGTGAAGACAACATCGGCCGCCCGCAGCATCGGGGTGATCCAGGCTTGGTAGGGTTCACGGATGCGCGCCATCACGAATTCGGGCCACAAAATTGGGATTAAGTCATAAATCATAAATGCAAATCGGACGCCAAAGCGCTGCTTCAACGATTCGACTAAGTTAGGGTAATAACCGCCCTGCCACGAGGCGCCTAAGGCGAGAAACACATCACCCGGCATCGGCGACACGGCTGCTCCAGCACGATCATCATTCGACGCGGCCGAGCTAACCGAAACCATCGAACCGAATGCACCGCTGCCGCCAAACCCGGCCCAACGCCGCAATCCACGCAACAAATCACGCGCCGCACGCACCGCATCACCCTGCGCGGCGAAGGCCGCGCGCTGGGCATTAACCAAGCCAGCGAGCGGGGCCCTCAAATCCATCGGCAATCGCCGCGCCCACGCACGCAGTCTGGATTGTGACACCGCCTTCTGGGGCGGACTTTGCAAATCAAGCGCGACAGGTGGCCCGGCCGTTGCTAATTCCGCCTCCTGGCTGAACGCCAGCTCAACCCGCGCTTCAACATCGGGCCAATATACTTCTTCGAGATCTGTGCCTTTGGGGATATGCCGAACGAACCGTATCGGCTCGCCCGGCACCGATGTGCGAGCCAATTCCCGGTAAATCTCATACGATAATCTCTGAATGCCCGAAGGCCGACTGGCAGCATAAAAGTGCGCGAGAAGGTCTTCGATATCAACCCATATTGTCATACACCACCATCCGCAACGATTATGTCAAATTGAGGACGCGATAAAGGCAATTTAGCGAGACCTCGATCTCGAACGCCAATCGTCGCTTCCCTAATATCGCGCGTTCAATCGTTCGACAACCGACTTAAGTGCGCGCGGCATCCGGCGCAACAGATAACGATGTGACATATCGTTAACGGATCGCCCACGTCGAGTCCGATCGCCCGCCTTCCTCTAGCCAACGACGATAATTCCGTTCAAAACGCCGCTATCGCGAACCCTGATCACACGGAGCTCCTATGCCCACAGCCCTGATTACCGGCATCACCGGCCAAGATGGTGCCTATTTGAGCGAATTGCTGCTCGGCAAAGGCTATAAGGTCATCGGCGTGATGCGTCGGTCCGCCTCATCGGATGTGATTGGTGAGCGGCTGCGCTGGCTCGGTATTCTCGATCGCGTTACATTGGTTGAAGGCAATTTGACCGATCTCGGTAGCCTGATCCGGATTGTGCAAGACCACCAGCCTCATGAGGTTTATCATCTCGCCGCTCAGAGCTTCGTCGCCACCTCGTGGCAACAGCCGAGCTTAACCGGCTTGGTAACGGGGCTTGGCGCCGTCACCATGCTGGAAGCCGTGCGCATCGCCCGGCCACAGGCGCGGTTTTATCAAGCCTCCTCATCGGAAATGTTCGGTAAAGTGCATCAAGTGCCACAATCCGAAACCACCCCGTTCTATCCGCGCAGCCCCTATGCTGCGGCCAAGCTATACGCCCATTGGATGACCGTGAATTACCGCGAGAGCTTCGGTATGCATGCCTCCTCAGGCATTTTATTCAACCATGAAAGCCCACTACGCGGCATTGAATTTGTTACCCGCCGAATTACCAACGGGGTTGCACGGATCAAGCTCGGGCTCGATCAGCATCTGACGCTCGGTAACATTGCCGCCCAACGCGACTGGGGTCACGCACGCGACTATGTTCGCGCCATGTGGCTGATGCTGCAGCAAGACCAGCCGGACGATTATGTGATTGCCACCGGCCGCACCGCCAGCGTGGCCGCCTTCGCCGATATGGCGTTTGGCGCGGCCGGGCTAAAAGCTGCTGACTATATTCGCACCGATACAAAGTTGATGCGCCCCGCCGAGGTGGAATTGCTGCTTGGTGATCCAAGCAAAGCGGCACGCGCCTTGGGCTGGAAGGCCGAGGTCATGCTCGAACAGCTTGCCGGCGAGATGGTCGAGGCGGATCTGGCCCGCATCAAGAAGGGAATTTAGTGGCTGCGCGAATTCTGCTCACCGGTGCGTCCGGCTTTGTTGGCCGCGCGCTGCTTCCAGCGATCAACGCTGCGTTCCCTGATTCTATATTGCAGCCATTCATCGGCGACATCGCGCAGCGTAGCGCGGTGTCCGCCGCAATTGAACAGACGCGCGCTGATATTGTCATTCACCTCGCGGCGATCGCCGCCGTGCCGCAAGCCCAGCGTGATCTAACCCGTTGTTTCGACGTCAATCTGACCGGCACGTTGAATCTTGCCGACGAGATGCTGGTGCACACCCCCCGCGCATGGCTGATCTATTTTGGCAGCGGTGATTGTTACGGGGCCTCGTTCAAATCTGGCCGGCCAGTCGCTGAGACCACGCCACTCGCCCCGCTCAACAGCTATGCCGCCTCGAAATCCGCCGCCGATCTGACGCTCGGGGCTCTCGCTGCCGAACGCGGCTTGCGGCTGCTGCGCCTGCGCCCGTTCAACCAAATCGGCCCGGCAATGCCAGAAAGCTACGCCATGGGCAGCTTTGCCGCTCAACTCAAGCGCATTCAGGCCGGCGCGGCGCCGCCAATACTTGAAGTCGGTAATCTCGATGCCGAGCGCGATATGGTGCATGTCGATGATGTGGCGGCTGCGGTGGTGCGCGCCCTGACACTGATCGAGGCTGGCAAACTGCCCGACAATCTGGTGCTCAACCTCGCCTCGGGCCAACCAAGGCGCATCGGCAGCATGCTCGATGATCTGATCGCAAGATCGGGATTGGCAGTCACGATCAAAGCCGATCCCGCCCGCATGCGCCCATCTGATATTCCACGAGCGGTCGGTGACGCGCACGCCGCACGACAGACTCTTAACTGGGAAGCGAAAATCCCGTATCAGAAGTGGTTGTCAGATTTGCTCAAGCCAAACGCCAAGCTGCCATAATGCGATCCTCGCTATCAAGCGAAGATCGCCGCCTTAGCCCAGTTGTTAAGTCAGAATCTACGTTAAGTTCGCAAGATTTTCGATGTTAGTGCCCTCATCATGCCATGGCCTCCACCATCACCGGGATCGATTTTGCCGCAGGCGTTTCGGCGAGTTGGTCATGATGCCCCAGAGCTAACAACGGATTAGTCTCAGGGTAATAGGCTCCGATCGATCCGCGTGGAATGTTATAGGCAATCACAGTAAGATTTTCGACCACACGATCAATGCCGTCATCCGATACGGTGCGCAGCCGAACTTTAGCCCCAGGTTGCACGCCGCGCGCCTTCATGTCCACCTCATTCATGAACACAACCATCCGATCACCTTTAATCCCACGATAGCGATCATCATTACTATACACTGTCGTATTATACTGATCGTGGCTGCGCAGGGTTGCGAGGCGGAGCATGTCCGGATTGGCGATGCGCGCCGGATCTTCGGCGACACCGTTGAATACCAGAAAATTTGCCTTGCCGGTGCTGGTTTTCCACTCACGCTCACTCGCCGGATTGCGCAGGCGAAACCCGCCCGGCTCACGCACGCGCTTATTGTATTCCTGGAATAGTTCCGGATACACCGCCTCGATCGCATCACGGATCCGATCATAGTTGGCCACATAACCATCCCAGTCGATATGCGTATAGCGATCCGGGAAAATAGCCTTGGCCATGCCGCAGACAATCGCAACTTCCGAGCGCAAATCTGGGCTTGCCGGCTCTAACAAGCCGCCGGAGGCATGCACAAAACTCATACTATCTTCAACCGTAACCGATTGCAGAACGCCTCCTTGTTCATCGAGCTCACTGCGCGCCCGGCAAGGCAGGATCAACGCCTCCTTGCCATGCACCACATGACCGCGATTGAGCTTGGTGTTCACGCCCACAGTCAAATCAATCTGGCGCATCGCCGCTTGCACCCGCGGCGTATCGGGCACGGCGGCGACAAAATTGCCGCCCATACCCAAGAATACCCGAACTTCGCCGCGCAGCATGGCCTCAATACTCGTGACCACGCCGTGTCCGTGCTCGCGCGGTGGCTCGAATTTAAACACCTTCGCTAGCTCATCGAGAAAGGCCTGTGTTGGCTTTTCATCGATACCGACAGTGCGATCACCTTGGACATTCGAATGCCCGCGCACGGGCGAAATGCCGGTCCCTTCGCGGCCAATATTCCCACGCAAAAGCAGCAAATTCACGCATTGTTGGATATTTTCCGAGCCATGGCGATGCTGGGTGATGCCCATGCCATACATCAAAATGACCGATTTCGCGCTGCAGTAAATGTCGGCAACCTGTTGCAAAACCTCGCGGCTTAACCCCGATGTTTCGATAATATCGTCCCATTCCGTCGCATCCAAATCCGCGAGGAACGCCTCAAACCCATGCGTATGGGCCGCAATGAATGCATCATCGAGCACCGCTGGTTGCCCATTGGCCTTCGCCGCGCGATCCGCGTCGATCACCAGCTTCATCACGCCTTTCAGCGCCGCCATGTCACCGCCGATCTTCACCTGGCAGTATAAATGGGCAATTTTTGCGCCGTTGAGCAGCATATCCTGGGTGCTTTTAGGATCGGCAAACCGTTCCAACGCCCGCTCGCGCAGCGGGTTGAACACCACAATCCGCGCCCCGCGCTTGGCCGCCTCGCGCAGCGTGCCCATCGCGCGCGGCGAGTTCGTGCCCGGATTTTGCCCGATATTCAGAATCATATCAGCATGTTCGAAATCCTCGAGCACTGACGTGCCCTTGCCAATACCGATCGAAAGCGGCAAGCCCCGGCTGGTCGGCTCGTGGCACATATTTGAGCAATCGGGAAAATTATTGGTCCCGACTAAGCGACCAAGCAGACCAAACAGGAACGCCGCCTCATTCGAGGTGCGGCCCGATACATAAAATTCGGCCTGATGCGGATTATCCATCCGGTTGATGTGGCGCGCGATGATCGCGAACGCCTCGTCCCACGATATCGGCACATATTTATCCGAGGCCGGATCATAGCGCATCGGCTCAGTCAAGCGGCCCTGCTCTTCCAGCCAGAGATCGCTCTTGGTCGCCAATTCGCTGACCGTATGGGCCGCAAAAAATTCGCGCGTGACCCGCTTTTCGGTGACTTCCCAGGCAATCGCCTTGGCCCCATTCTCGCAAAACTCAAAGGACGAGGTATGTTTCGGATCGGGCCATGCACAGCCAGGACAATCAAACCCCTCCGGCTGGTTGGCGGCGAGCAGCGCCCGGCTCCCCCGCGCCACCACGCTTTGCCGACGAAGCGCTTTGGCCGTTGCCGCCAATGCGCCCCAGCCACCTGCTGGCGCGTCATACGGTGCAAAAATCTCGTCCTGCTCAGCCATTTTTTGCTCCTTGCTGCGTCGCCATTTTCGTAGGCTCAGCGATTGCCCGTAACTGGGTCAGCGCAGCGCGATGGTCAACTGGGCTGAACGCATTGCTGGGTATCTTGCCGTTTGAATCTTGGCTCCCCATGATGTATAGAGAGGACCCTACCGGTCCTGATTAGGAGCAACCATGTTCATCGAAACCGAACCAACCCCCAATCCCGCGACGCTGAAATTCCTGCCCGGCCATACCGTGCTGGAGTCTGGCACGGTTGATCTGGCCAATGCGGAGGCGGCTGCGGTCAGCCCGCTTGGCAGCGCCCTGTTCGCCCTGCCTGGCACCAGCCGCGTGTTTTTTGGCGGTGATTTTATCTCCGTCACGAAGTCCGAGGCGGTCGAATGGTCCGCCCTGCGCCCGCAGATTCTTGGCGCCATCATGGAGCATTTTCTCGCCGGCCATCCGATGATGGCCAGCGACGCCGCGCTGACGGCCGAAGATGTTGATCCTGCCGATCATGAAATCGTCGCCCAAATTAAGGAATTGCTCGATACCCGCGTGCGTCCCGCTGTTGCCGGCGATGGCGGCGACATCGTGTTTCGTGGCTTTCGCGATGGTATCGTCACGTTGCATATGCAGGGTGCGTGTTCGGGCTGCCCGTCCTCGACGGCAACGTTGAAAATGGGTATCGAAAACCTGCTTCGCCATTATGTCCCTGAAGTTAAAGCGGTGCAGCAAGTCGCCGCTTGAGTCTGAATTTCCGCATGGAGAGATGAATGCTGCTCGATGATTCCGCGCTCGATACGCTTTTTCGCGCCGCTCGCACCAAAAACGCTTGGACCGATCGCCTGGTGAGCGATGAGACCCTGCACGCCCTCTACGATATTCTGAAATTCGGCCCGACCTCGGCCAATTGCTCACCAGCGCGGTTCGTATTTATCCGCACCCAAGAGGCCCGCGAAAAGCTGAAACCAGCGCTCAACCCTGGTAATATAGAGAAAACCATGTCGGCGCCGGTCACGGTGATCGTGGCGCATGACCCACTCTTTTATGAGCATTTGCCAAGGCTCTTCCCGCATGCGGATGCCCGCGCCTGGTTCTCTGGCAATCCTGATCTCGCCGAAGAAACCGCCATGCGGAATGGCACCTTGCAAGGCGGTTATTTGATCATGGCGGCCCGTGCCCTCGGGCTTGATGTCGGGCCGATGTCAGGGTTCGATAAAGACAAGGTTGATCGGGCCTTTCTCGCGGATCATGGTTGGAAATCTAACTTCCTGATCAATCTGGGCTATGGCGTCGCGGAAGATATGTTCCCGCGCAGCCCACGCCTCGATTTCGAGGAAGCCTGCCGGCTCGTCTGATGATGTCCGGAGGCCCGCCGCATCGAATTCTTGCGCTGGATGCGTCGGGCGCGCAGGCATCGATTGGGATTGTCGATGGCAATAGTCTCCTCGCCCACCGGCAATCTCAAAGTGGCTCAGGGCTCACCGATCGTTTGGTCTTGATGCTCGCGGAAACTCTGAGAGATGCCGCAATTGATCCGCAAACAATCGACGCAATTGCCGTTATCGTCGGCCCCGGCAGCTTCACCGGGATCCGCGCCGCCCTCGCCCTCGCTCATGGTTTTGGCCAGACCGCTCATATTCCAGTTCATGGTGTCCGGCTCACGGAATCGTTCCAACAGGATTTGCCCAACTTGACCCGCCCGCTGTGGGTTGCCGCTACCGCCCGGCGCAGCCAAGTATTTTTGGAGCGCGATGGGATTGCAGCAAGTTTCGCCGAAGACGCATTGCCGAGCCCATCGCTCCCCATCGCACTTGCCGGTGAGCGCGCCATTACGGTTGCCGCCCGCCTTGCCGCCCGTGATGCCAACATACTACTCACCAGTGCGCGCGTCCCCAGCCTGTGCGCAATTGCCGGCGCCCTGCGCGACCGCCTTGGTGCGGGTGGGGTAACAATCCCGCCATTGCCGCTTTATGTGGACCCTCCCGAAGCCAAACTCCCCGCGGCTGGGTTGCGCCCCGCGCCGGTATGACGCCCCAATGGTGCATATTATTCCTGCATCCTTTGCTCATGTGAAGCTGCTCGCCGCCCTGCAAAATACCAGCTTCCCCGAAGACCCCTGGCCAGAAACAGCGTTAGCACCATTGCTGATTGCCCCAACGGGCTTTGGCCTCCTGGCCGTCAACAACTCGCCCATTGGCTTCGCGCTGGCACGCGTAATAGTCGATGAAGCCGAAATCATCAGCCTCGGAATTGTCCCCACTGCGCGGCGCCAAGGATATGCGCGAGCGATTTTGTTAGGGTTAATCGAGCAATGCCGCCTGCGCGGTGCGGCGACGTTGTTTTTGGAGGTCGCCGCACACAACGAACCTGCCAAGGCGCTCTATCGTGCGCAGGGCTTTCTCGAAACCGGGAAACGCCTTCGCTATTACCCGAACGGCGATGACGCGCTGCTCATGAGATCGCCCCTACAGCCAGAAGCAACTCCTCAACGTTATTGGTTATCGAAGCCTTGAATATGGTGAAGACCACTATTGATGCGCAGCAGTACGACGAATCAAACCTAACTATCCCTCTCGGGTCGCCGCAAAAACGACGCCCCGTATGTCAATTGGCGTCAAGCGGACGCGGTGACGCCGTGGCTCTTATCCTCAAGCGACGTCCATGCATCATCCCATTCGCCGATGGTAGATGATTTGCTGTATTCAGTGGATCGCGCCTCAAAAAAATTCGCATGCTCAACAGCATTCAGCATTTCATCAAGCCATGGGAGTGGATTTTTCTCGACATGGAATAACGGGTTCAGGCCAAGCTGCATCAACCGCCGGTCGGCGATAAAGCGGATATAGGCTTTCACCTCCGCCGCCGTTAGTCCCTCAACCGCGCCAAACTCGAACGCCAGATCAATGAACGCATCCTCATGATCAACGATTGTGGCGCACGATACATAAAGCTCATGCTTAAGCTCATCGGTCCAGATTTCTGGATTTTCTGAAATGAACGTGCGGAATAGCCGGATAATCGAAATGCAATGCAGACTCTCATCGCGCACGGACCACGAAATAATTTGGCCCATGCCCTTCATTTTGTTAAAGCGCGGGAAATTCAGCAAAATGGCGAATGAGGCAAAAAGCTGGAGCCCCTCGGTAAATCCACCAAACGCTGCCAGGGTTTTCGCGATCTCATGCTTGCTGTCCACGCTGAAGCCATGCATGTAATCGTATTTATCCTTCATCTCTTTATATTTCATGAAGGCCGAATATTCGAGTTCAGGCATCCCTACAGTATCCAGCAGATGCGAGTAAGCCGCGATATGTACCGTCTCAATATTCGAAAACGCCGAAAGCATCATCAGCACTTCGGTGGGTTTGAACACCTGACTATAATGCTTCATGTAGCAATTATTCACCTCAACATCCGCCTGGGTGAAAAAGCGAAAAATCTGGGTGAGCAAATTACGCTCTCCGACGGTCAAATTTTTGTGCCAATCCTTCACATCATCGGCCAGTGGCACTTCTTCCGGTAGCCAATGCACGCGCTGCTGGGTCAACCAAGCCTCGTAAGCCCATGGATAGCGGAACGGCTTATAGACCGGGTTTTCGGTGAGCAGATCAAAGCGCACCGGGTGCTGATCCGGGCTGGTATCGATCGCTTTAACGGGCGCAGTCATACAGAAAAGCCTCTATATCTAGTGGTCAACGAAGGAACTCACGCAACATATTGAAGATCTGGCAGAGTCGCAAGGCTCTCAGGCCGAATCATCTCAGAATTTTGGGGCCCGCTTCTCAACAAACGCCGTCATCCCCTCGCGCTGACCCGCCGTGCCAAACAAGGAGAGAAATGTCGCCCGCTCATACAGCACGCCCTCGGCCAACGAGGACTCAAACGCCCGGTTAACCGCCCGCTTGGCCAGCGCATTCGCAACCGGCGAAAGCGAAGCAATCGTCTCGCCCACCTTGATCGCCTCAGCGATCAAGGCATCAGCGGGCACCACGCGGGCAACCAGATTGGCCCGCTCAGCCTCCACCGCATCCATCATCCGCCCCGTGAGGATCATCTCCATTGCTTTGGATTTACCAATCGCGCGGGTCAAACGCTGGGTTCCGCCCGCACCGGGAATGACCCCGAGCTTGATCTCGGGTTGGCCAAATTTGGCGGTATCGGCCGCGAGAATCATGTCACACATCATTGCCAGCTCGCAGCCGCCGCCCAACGCAAAACCGGCAACGGCGGCAATCACTGGCTTGGTGATGCTCGTCACCGTCTCCCAGGTTTTGCCGATGAAATCATCAAGCGCCGTCTCCGGATGGGTGCGATTCTGCATCTCCTTAATGTCCGCGCCTGCGGCAAACGCCTTCTCACTACCCGTAATGATCATGGCGCCAATCGCTTCATCCGCATCAAAGCCGCGCAGGGCGACACCCAGCTCCGTCATAAGCTGATCACAGAGCGCATTGAGCGCTTTCGGCCGGTTCAACCGGATCAACCCTACGCGGCCATGGGTTTCAGTAGTGATCATTTCAAAACTCATCGTACCCTCCATTGCTTTGCGTTAAACATGGCGCAAACGAGAGATTTTGCAACCGGCCCTAATCGTCGGGATGCAAATGGCGCACCTGCGCGCTGCGCGGCACTGTCTCCGGGTTCGGGCAGGTGCCGAGCAGCCTATCAAAGCTCGGATTGGTTACGCCGAACCAAACTTGTTCATTTTTGAAATGGTGGCGCAGATGATATTTTTTGATCCAACGCCCATATCCCGTGCGCGGCCGATACGGGATATGCGCCAGAAAATGCACCCACTCATAATAAAGAATTGCCAAGGCTGAACCTGCGATCAGCGCGCTGATCGCCGAGATATTTGGCCAGATCAACGCGATCGCGCCGGCGGTGATGGCGAGCATGGGAGCCAAAAACCACCACGGCAAAAATAATAAATCGAGCCGTTCTGGCGTTTCATGATGATCAAAATGCAACCGGCGCTGTAATTTCAGAACGAACGGCACGCGGCGCACCGGCCGCGCATGAAACGCAAAGCGATGAAAACCATATTCACTGAAAAAAAACATCAATGCCCCGGCCACTACCAGGAGCGGATTGATCGTGACGGCGCCAATTGCCGCGACGATCAGCCACAGCACAATCCCCAATCCTAGCGCCGCATTGCTGCCATGGCGCAAAAACTCAATCAGCAATCCACCAAAGCTTCCGCGCATGATGGCGCTAGAAACCATACGGCACGATCCGATCATTGCTCCGGGTGAGATTGCGAAACCGTGCCAAGGCGAGCAGCGGAAAAAAGCGCGGATACCCATGATAGCGCAGATAAAATACCCGCGGGAACCCAACCGCGTTGTAAGCCTGCTCGCGCCATGAACCATCCTCCCCCTGGCTCGCTTGCAAATAGGCCATGCCACGCGCCACTGCCGGGTGGTCAGTCTCGCCGACAGCCATCAGCCCCAGCAACGCCCACGCTGTTTGTGAGGGCAGACTTTCATGATAGCGCCCCGGTTCTGCATAGGCATAACTCTCGCAATCCTCACCCCAGCCACCATCCTCACGTTGCCGATTCAGCAACCAGTGCACAGCACGAACGATCATATGATCGCCGTGATCAACGCCAGCCGCATGCAATGCGCAGAGGCAAGACCACGTGCCATAAATATAATTGGTGCCCCAGCGCCCAAACCACGACCCGTCAGGCTTTTGGGTTTCGCGCAAAAACGCGACACCCCGCTCAATCGCCGGGCGGTCCTGCGGATGGCCAAGTTGGGCCAAGAATGCAACACAACGCGCCGTTACATCCTCCGTTGGTGGATCGAGCAACGCGCCGTGATCCGCGAAGGGGATATGGTTCAGATAATGAAATTCATTATCCGAATCGAACGCACCCCAGCCGCCCGAGCGGCTTTGCATGCCCAGAATCCAAAGCCGCGCCCGTTCAATCGCCGCCTCATGGGCAGGGTCGCCCGTGCGGTGCAAAATCATGCCCACCACGGCGGTATCATCAACGTCCGGATAGTAGGCGTTATTATATTGAAACGCCCAGCCGCCCGGCGGAGCATGGGGCTTGCGGATCGCCCAATCACCCTTCACGTCGAGAATTTGTCGCGGAATCAACCAATTACACGCTGCCGCCACAGCCGGACTCTGATCACCCTCGGCCTCCGCGAGCGCATGGGCGGCCAAACCGGTATCCCAAACTGGTGAGAGGCACGGTTGCACATAGATCCCCCCCTCGATCCGGGCGGACGCATCGGTGATCAGTTTGCGCACCGACTGCCAGGCGGTCTGATAATCTGGGTGATCGGGGGCATAGCCAAGCGTGTGATACATCATCACCGTGTTGGCCATCGCCGGATAAATGCCGCCAAGCCCATCATCGCCATTCAACCGCGGCGTGATGAAATCGAGCGCTGCCTGGATCGCCCGCGCGCGGGTGCGCGCTGGAAACAGCCGATCCGCCGGGCGCAGCACCACGTCGATCGCTTTGAACACGGAACCCCACGCCGATTTATAGGGACCACGGATGTAATCACGCACCTGATCCGGCGGGGTCACGAATAACTCATCAATGCGGATTTGACGCGGATTAGCCGCCACCGGCCGCTTGCTCATCAGCACCAAAAGCGGGGCAATCACCGTGCGCGACCAATAGCTAATCTTGTCCATCGAAACTGGAAACCAGCCCGGCAGCAACATAATTTCCACTGGCATCATCGGGCAGGCGTGCCACGGCGCCGCACCGAACAAGGCGAGTTGGATCCGAGTGAACACATTGGTCCGCGCCGCCCCGCCGCGTGCGAGTATCGCCGCCCGTGCGCGCTGCATATGCGGCGCCTGCGGATCATCGCCAAGCGCCTTCAGGGCAAAATAGGCTTTGACACTCGCAGATAAGTCCATCGCGCCATCGTGAAAGAGCGGCCAACCACCGGGATTTTGCGGCGAATCACCCTGAATCGCCCGCAAATACACGCCGAGTTTGGCTTGCAGCGCAGGATCGATACGATCCAGAAAATGTTCAAGCAACACATATTCGGCGGGAATCGTCGCATCCGCCTCCAACTCATAGACATAATGTCCATTGTCGCGCTGTTCGGCACGCAAGCGCGCCGACGCTGCTGCGATGACGGTGTCGAGATCGGCATGATCGAGGGAAATACTGTCAAGCATGGCTCTTCATATCAACAACCGACCCGACCGCCTAGATTCTTCACGATGAGCAGGTCTGGCGCGAAGCGGGGGGCTTCTGTTGCCCGGTGCCCCCCCAACCGCGCTTATCGCTTATGCAGCGATAGCGAATGCCTCGAAGTTATCGTTGGCACTTGTGATATAGCCCGATAACGGCGGTACAATGCCGAGCGAAAGATGGGTCTTTACCGCGCGTGTCGAGCCTGTTTCGCCCCCATTAATCCGCGAACGAGAGAAATTCGCGGAGAGAAATGGTGGAGGCGCCGGGTACTGCCCCCGGGTCCACTACGCTTATTCCACGCACCGTTTATCGCCATAGTCGGTTGCCCGACAGGAGGGTATATAGGGTATTGCGAGCGCCTGCGAAAGGGACCTGACATGATATTGACCGAAACCGACCACGCGGCGCTGGAAGCCGCGCGCGCCCAATCTGAACCAACCCGCCGTGCCACGGTGCCGGCCTTGGAAGCCATGCTATACCAGCCCGTTCCGGTGCTTGATCATGGGTTTGTGCGGGTGATCGATTATATGGGCGATGATTCCGCCGTCGTGCAGGCCGCACGCGTCTCCTATGGCCGCGGCACCCGCAAAATCTCGGAAGATGCAGGGCTGATCCGCTATTTGATGCGCCACCGCCACTCCACGCCTTTCGAGATGTGCGAAATCAAATTTCATGTGAAATTGCCGATATTCGTAGCCCGCCAATGGATTCGCCACCGAACGGCAAGCGTGAACGAATATTCCGCGCGCTATTCAGTGATGGATCGTGAATTTTATATCCCTGCCCCCGACCAACTCGCCGCGCAATCGGTCAATAACCGGCAAGGGCGCGGCACGGTGCTTGAAGGTGATGAAGCACAGACCGTGCTGGCACTCCTACGCGACGACGCCGAACGGAATTATACCCACTATGAGTATATGCTGAATGAAACCGACACCGAGCCGACCAACGGTCGACAGGGTTTGGCGCGCGAACTGGCGCGGATGAACCTGACACTGAATTACTACACTCAATGGTATTGGAAAATTAATCTCCATAATCTGTTTCATTTTCTCTCTCTGCGCGCTGACCCGCACGCGCAGCATGAAATTCGCGTCTATGCCGACGCGATGCTGGACATGGTGCGCGCCTGGGTGCCTCTAAGCGCTGCCGCATTTGAGGATTATCGCCTCGGGGCAGTAAGTTTTTCCGCTCAGATGCTGGTCGTGCTCCGCCTGATGCTCGCCGGTGAGGCGGTCACGCAAGCGGAATCAGGCCTCTCCAAGCGCGAATGGACCGAATTCATGGCGGTTTTGGGCCGACTTCCACCTGGCTGAAAATATGTCTGGCAAAAAGCTGAAAAATTGGAATATATCGAAAATCGACATGCATCTGCATGGCTCGGCTTCCCGTTATGGGGTTGCAGGCCGTGCAGAACGGTGGGCACATTCAGTGGAAACCAGGAATAAGTAGATGCAAACCAATAACCGGACTCATAAATTTATCGCCCAATGCGATAGCGCTCTGTCCGAAATCAAAGCCGCCGGTCGCTATCGCCGCTTCGTGGCGTTGGAAAAGCTGGCCGACCGGTTCCCCTATTACCGCGTCACCATGGACGGTAAGGTTGAGGATATCCTGGTTTGGTCCTCCAATGATTATTTAGCCATGGGCACTGACCCCGAGGTGATTGAGGCGTCAATCGAGGCGGCACGCACCATGGGCGCTGGCGCCGGCGGCACCCGCAATATCGCTGGTTCGTCGCCCATCCATGTTGCCCTCGAAGCCGAGTTGGCCGGGTTGCACGGCAAGGATGCGGCCCTGCTATTCACCTCTGGCTACGTCTCGAACCAGGCAACATTGAGCGCCGTTCTGAACTCCCTGCCCGACTGGCATGTGTTTTCCGATGCGCAAAACCATAATTCGATGATCGTGGGCATCAAAGGCGGTCGCTCGGCCAAAGTTCACGTCTTTGCCCATAATGATCTGGCGGATCTCGAACAACAACTCGCGGCGGCCCCTGAAGATGCGCCGAAAATGATCGCGTTTGAGAGCGTCTATTCAATGGATGGCGACATCGCGCCGATCGCCGCAATCTGCGATCTGGCCGACAAATATAACGCGATCACCTATCTCGATGAGGTTCATGCCGTTGGCATGTATGGCCCGCATGGCGGCGGCGTCTCTGAGCGCGACGGGGTTGCCCATCGTCTGACCATTATCGAAGGCACGCTAGCGAAAGCCTATGGTTGCCATGGTGGCTATGTTGCTGGCGATGCCAGCGTGATCGATTACATCCGCTCGACGGCTGCGGGCTTTATTTTCACCACCGCCCTGCCCCCACCCACCGTCGCTGCCGCGCTCGCCTCAATCCGTCGGCTAAAAGTGGATGACGCACGCCGCGCCTGCCTGTTCGACCGCGCAGCCTTACTCAAAGCCAAATTCGACGAAGCTGACCTACCCCGCTTGCACAGCGAAAGCCATATCGTCCCCCTGATGATCGGCAACGCCGCGCGCGCTACCGCCGTGTCGATGCGACTGATCCGCGAATTCGGCATGTATGCAACCCCAATCAACTACCCCACCGTCCCCGCAGGCACTGAACGGCTCCGCTTCACCCCTGGCCCCAAACATACCGAAGCTATGATGGATGATCTGATCGTAGCGCTCCGGCATATTCTCTCCGGCGAAAGCGGCATCGTCGCCGCCTAATCCACCCCGCCTTGCGAGACCGCAGCACCACCGCTATAGCGTTGCGCCAAGCCGACATAGCTCAGCGGTAGAGCAACTGATTCGTAATCAGTAGGTCCCCGGTTCAATCCCGGGTGTCGGCACCAATATTTTCAATGACTTATGGGGAAAAGCCGTTTGAATTCCTGAAACTAAAACGGTTTTTCAAACGGTTTTAAACTTCTTCATGGGATAGAGAGCGTCAACGAAGCTTTTCCGTTTAAGTCTCGGCAACGCACTGCCAAGTTATTGATTTGATGCGCGGATGGTTCAGTCTTGCTGTCGCTCAAGCGGCGAGTTCTGCAACATAATCGTCCCAGAGTGAGAATGCGTCTGCTCTGGCGTGGCGGTAGGATCGGGCGGAGAGGCGGTGGCGTTTGGGGCGGAAAATGGTGGCGATCTGGTCATGGGCGGAGAGGAATCTCTGGGCATGGCCCGGTGATTTGAGCCGCGCCATGATCTTTTCTCGGCGTCTGGTGTGCCGATGCGAGGCCTCGGCCCGATTGTTTAACCCCTTATGGGAACGGTGATCCTAAATCCGGCAGTTGGATTTCCTATGGACCGGAGAGAAGGCTAGATTTTCAACGTTTGGTTGTCGCTCAACCTGGGTTGAATCGGAGTGGTGG